>NZ_JACCEY010000011.1:224155-251945 GCF_013591995.1 Rhizobium sp. WYCCWR 11146 | reverse complement strand
CCCCCCGTCGACATTTCTGGACGCCTACTTGATCGCCTTCACGCCTTCGGTCATTTCCTTCAGCCCGTCATCGACGGAGGTGCTGTCGGTCATGATCGCGTCATGCGCACGGTTGAGCACGACCTCTATCTTGGCCGCGTTCGGGTTGACCGCCATCTCCAGGTAGGTTTTCGACGGCTTCAGCGCCTCCTTGCTGGCCGCATCCTCAGGAAAGCCGGGTGTTGCCGCGATCTGGGCGCTAACGTCATCCGTCTTGAGCGCGGGGAAGGTGCCCGTCGACGCGATGACTGCTGCGCCCTCAGGACCGGTGACGAACTTGATGAAATCGAGCGCGGCATCCTTGTGAACGGAATTGGCGTTGACCGCCAGGCCCGAGATCTGCGCAGCGGTCGTGCCGGTTGCCACACCGTCGGGATGCGGGAACTTGACGATGCCCCAGTTCTTGCTCTTCGATTCACCCGATTTCACCTTGGTGATCTGGGTGCCGACGAACCAGGTTCCCATCGGCAGCATGCCGATCGTGCCGTTGAAGAAGAGCGCCGAATAATGTGTGTTCGACGTCTTCAGGAAAGCATAGGAGGGAATCGCGCCATCCTTCTGCAGGGTCAGCGCCCGCTCGTACCAGGGCTTCAGGAAGCCGTAATCGCCGTCAACAAGCGTGTGTTTTCCGTCGAGGATGGCGGGCAGCTGAACGGTCGACCGCCAGGTATGCAGAAGCGCGCCGTAGGTCTTGTTGGTGCCCATGCCGCCCGAAAGCTTCTCGGCGGTTTCGTCGAACTGCGCCCAGGTCATATCATTGGTGGGGTAGGCGACGCCTGCCTTGTCGAATATATCCTTGTTGTAATAGACGACCCAGAAGTCGGACCGGAACGGCAGGGAGTAGACCTTGCCGTCGATGGTCAGCTCCTCGATCAGGCCGCCATAGGGAGCCGGGTCGATTTTCTGATCTTTCACGAAGCCGCTGAGATCGGCGATGTTGCCGGCGCGCACCAGATTGGTGTAGCCCGGCACATCCTTGATGGTGACGATGTCGATGTCCTTGGAGCCGCCGGTCAGCTGCGTCGAGATCATCTGCTGGTAGTCCTGCGAGCCGAGATCCATCGGCTCGAACTTCACGTTGGGATGCTTGGCCTGATAGGCCTCGATCAGCGGTTTGTAATAGGCGGTCTTGTCCCAATCCCACAAAGCCCATTTGAGCGTCACGGCGTCCTGGGCAAACGCTGCCCCGGCCGTCATCGCCGCCAAGGTGAAACCTGCCACGGCAAGTTTCACCGACCCCCCGAATTTATCCAAATACATTCCCGTTCTCCTTCCCTGGATCATCTCTGGATCAGTTATTTTATGAAGCGTCTCGTCTATGCGGTTCGCGGTGCGGCTGTGTTGCGTTTGGCAGGTCTAGAACCGTCACCGCCGCCCGATGGACGCCGAACGCGACGGCGAACATTCCGAGTGAAAAATTGAAGGTTGCCGGCATGAACACCGAAACCGGATAGAAGAGGATGTGCGCCAGCCAAAGGCTGGCGGCAAAGGCGAGCGCGGCAAGCGCCGGGAGCGGACGGATGACGGAGGCGAGCGCGGCGAGGCGCAGCAGCCTAAGAGCCGGCAGATCGCGCATCACCATGAGAACGATGAGATGGCAGGCGAGGACCGCGACATAGGCGGTGGCGACGAGGGCGACCGTCAGCGGTGCGCTGAGCAACAGATTGTCGCGTGCGCCTGCGGCATAGGTGGCGATCGCATAGAGGCCGATTGCGAGCGCGCCGCCCAACGCCGGGCCCCAGGCGGTGGCGCGCCAGAAGTAGCGCAGAAAAGCTTCCGTGAAGTCCCTGAGAAGATAGGTGTTGCGATCTTCCACCAAGGCTACCGAGACCCGGGCCATGGCGGCGAGCGCTGCCGGCAGGGTCACGACGAAGAGGGCGGCCAGGATGAAGAGGATGTTCAGCTTGACCATCTCCCACCACTCGCGGACGAGGATCTCGGCGAACAAGGCAAGGCCGGTCCTCTTCGGCGCATCCTTCGGAATGCCCGGTCCCTCCCTCGTCCACATGTCCCGCAACCACTGCATAGCCATCTCCCGCAGGCGCCTCAGTATAGAATCGAGCGTTCCGTTTCCTTGTCGAACAGCTGCGCATTGGTCATATCGGCGACCAGGCTCGCCTCCTCGCCAATATCGGGCCGGTAGCGCGGCGAGACCCGGGCGATCAGATTGCGCCCGCCCGCCACCATGTTCAGGTGCACTTCCGAGCCCATGGGCTCGGCAAGTTCGACGATCGCCTTGAGCGGCGCCAGGTTCTCCGGTGCGATGTCGGCCGGCGGCAGCTCGTGGAAATTCTCCGGACGGATGCCAAGCACCAGTTCGCGGCCCTCGTAGGGGGCGATCCTGCTCTTGTCAAAATGGGCAGGCAGCGGCAGTTCCCGGCCGTCGAAGACGGCGACGTAGCCATCGCCCCGTCGCAGAATGGTCGAGGGCAGCATGTTCATCTGCGGCGCGCCAATAAAGCCGGCGACGAACATGTTGACGGGGCGGTCATAGAGGTTCTGCGGTGTGTCGACCTGCTGGATATGCCCGTCCTTCATGACGACGATCCGGTCCGCCATCGTCATGGCCTCGACTTGGTCGTGAGTGACGTAGATGAAGGTGGCGTTGAGGCGCTTGTGCAGCTTGGTGATTTCCGAGCGCATTGTGCCGCGCAGCTTGGCATCGAGATTGGAAAGCGGCTCGTCGAGAAGGAAGACGGCCGGATTGCGCACCATGGCGCGGCCGAGCGCGACGCGCTGGCGCTGCCCGCCCGAAAGCGCCTTCGGCTTGCGGTTCAGGAGATGAGAGATGTCGAGTATCCTGGCGGCATCCTGCACCTGCGTATCGATGAAGTCGCGCGATACCTTCCTGAGCTGCAGGCCGAAAGCCATGTTCTTGTAGACGGTCATATGCGGATAGAGCGCATAGTTCTGGAAGACCATGGCGATATCCCGATCCTTGGAGGGAACGTCGTTCATGACGTCGCCGCCGATCCTGAGCTCTCCGCCCGATATTTCCTCGAGGCCGGCGATCATCCGCAGCGTCGTCGATTTGCCGCAGCCCGACGGGCCGACCAGAATGATGAATTCCTTGTCGGCGATCTCGAGGTCGATGTCGTGGACGACGGTGAGCGCACCGTAGCTTTTGTTCAGCTCTTTAAGCGAAATGCTGGCCATCGGGTTCTCCTGAATTCACCAATAGGAAGACCAGCTGCGCGAAAGGCGCGTCAAAGCTTCCATGTAATAATAATCTCCCCAGGAGACGCATTCATCGACACCCTCGCCGCGGCAGGTGTTGAACGGCGATTTCTTCGAATAGGTGGCGTGCAGCACCAGGCCGTTGGAGATCGTGGGGTCCTTGACCGCATAATGATCCGCAAGGCTCTTCATCATGCGCCGCGCCAGCATGCGATAGCGTGCTGCCGGTTCCGGCTCGGCGAGATCGGCCATTTCCAGAAGGCCGCAGGCGGTGATCGACGCCGACGAGCTGTCGCGCGGCTCGCCGACGCCGTCCGAAAAGACGAGATCCCAATAAGGCACCATGTCGGCAGGCAGCCGGTTGAGATAGAAGGCGAGCAGCCGGTCGAAGGTCTGGCGATATTCCTCGATCCGCTCATAGCGATAGGAGAGCGCCATTCCCGAGATTGCCCAGGCCTGTCCGCGCGCCCAGGCGCTGTCGTCTTTGTAACCCTGCTTGGTGGCGCCGCGCACCGGCGCTCCGGTGATCGGGTCCATATAGAAGGTGTGATAGGTGGAATCGTCCGGCCGAACCGAGTTGGCGAGTGTGGTGCGGGCGTGAATGAGCGCGATCTCGCGGTATTTCGGATCGCCGGTTTCGCGGCTCGCCCAGTAGAGAAGCGGCAGGTTCAGCAGGCAGTCGATGATGTAGCGGTATTCCTCCGCCTTGCCCTTGCGCCCCCAGGCCTGGATGAACTGGCCGATGGGCTGGAAACGCTCGATCAACTGGTCGGCGGCCAGGATGGCGGCCCTGCGGCCATCCTTGTCTCCAACGAGCTTCCAGGCGGCGATGCAGGAGGGCGAATAGAGAAAGCCCATGTCGTGATGGTCCGTCTCGATGCGGTTCACGATCCGATGCAGGAACGACTGGACCTGGACCTGGGCGGCATCCCGGAAAACCGCCTCGCCGCTGTGCTCGAAAGCGAGCCACAGCTCTCCGGGCCAGAAACCCGCGGTCCATTGGTCGTTCGCCACGGCGGGATAGAAATTACCGACGCTCGAATGGTTCTGCGAGGCATGGGTGAACTCGGGGAGGTTGCGCCTGATCTGCCCGACGGCAAGATCGAGCGCGGCTTTGACCTCCTGGTCGGTGATCGGCTGTGGGGCGACGGACGAGACGGCGTTCATGGATTTAACCCTTCAGTCCCGTCGAGGCGATGCCTTCGACGAAGAAGCGCTGGAGAGAGAGGAAGACGACGAGAACCGGAATGAGGGCGACGACGGAGGCTGCCATGATAAGCCCGTATTCGGCCGAATATTGCGAGATGAACATGCGCAGGCCGATCTGGACGGTCTTCAGCTCTGTTTTGGTCAGGTAGATCATCGGCCCGAGAAAATCGTTCCAGGTGGTGACGAAGGTGAAGATCGTCAGCGTCGAGAGCGCGGGCTTGGACAGCGGCAGCATGATGCGCGCCCAGATCTGGTACTCGTTCATGCCGTCGATGCGGGCCGCCTCGCAGAGCTCGGTCGGGATCGACATGTAGAACTGCCGCATCAGGAAGACGCCGAAAGCGGTGAAGGCCTGCAGGCAGATCAGCGCCAGATGGGTGTTGTTGAGGCCGAATTCGCGCATCAGCAGGAATTGCGGCACCATATAGACCTGCCAGGGCATGGCGATGGTGGCGATGTAGCCGAGGAACAGGGTGTTCTTGTAGGGGAAATTCAGCTTGGCGAAGGCGTAGGCGGCAAAGCTGGAGGTCAGAAGCTGCAGCAGCGTAACGATGATCGTCAGCTTCGACGTGTTGTAGATGAAGAGCGCAAGCGGGATCTTCGTCCAGATATCGACGTAGTTGTGCCATTGCGGCTCGGACGGTATCCACTCGATCGGGAAGGCGAAGACGTCGCGGCTGAGCTTCAGGGATGCCGAAAGCATCCAGGCGAAGGGCATCAGCATGATGAGCGTGACGGCGATGACGATGGCGTAGATCGCGACCGATCTGACGGTCACCTTGCGTCCTGCGACCCTCATTCACCGTCCTCCCTCTGGCGCCGGAACTGGAAGACGGTGACGGCGAGCACGAGGAAAAACAGCACCAGGGCGACCATGCTCGAATAGCCGAGATCCCAGGAAATGAAGGCCTCGTTGTAGATGTGATAGACGAGGACGAGCGTCGAGGTGCCGGGCCCGCCCTGGGTGATCATGTAGATCTGGTCGAACACCTTGAAGGACTGGATCGTCAGCATGACGGTCACGAAGAAGGTCGTCGGTCCGAGCTGCGGCACGGTGACATGGATGAACTTCTGCCAGGAATTGGCGCCATCGAGATCGGCGGCCTCATAGAGCTCCGAATTGATGCCCTGCAGGCCGGCCAGATAGATGACCATGTAATAGCCCATGTTCTTCCAGATGCCGAAGAGGATCACCGTCACCATCGCCCAGTGGCGATCGGCCGCCCATCGCGGCATGTTCTTGGGGTCGAGGCCGAGCGTGTAGAGGATCATGTTCACCGGTCCCATCTCGGGATTGAAGATCATGTTCCAGACGACCGCGACGGCCACCAGCGAGGCGACATAGGGGAAGAACATCGCCGTGCGGAAGAAGTCGCGCCCCGCGATCTTCTGGTTGAGGAGAACGGCGAGGCCGAGCGCGCAGATGAGCGTCGCCGGCACGGAGGCGACAGTATAGATCACCGTGTTCCAGAACGCCGCGATGAAGGCCTTGTCGTCGAAGAGCCGCCAGAAATTATCCAGCCCGGCGAAGGTGATCGCATTCGAGCCGTCCCAATGCATGAAGGCGAGCACGAAGGCGAACAGGATCGGGCCGAGCGTGAAGACGGCAAAGCCGATGAAATTCGGGGCAATGAAGGAATAGGCGACGAGCGCGCTGCGTATCTTGCGCTGCCGCTTGGACAAGACCGCGACTTTTCGGCTTGGGATTGCTGGAGCGCCATCCGTCGCGATGACCGAATTCGATAGGGACACCGATGCCTCCTCTTCCTCTGCAACCACATAGCACATATCCGGTATTGGTCAAACAAGTTCTGAACAGGTCATACGAATTTTATGGAAAGCGCAAAATACATATGATAGGTGAGCATGCAGACCAAACGCCCATCGATGCTTTTCCGGTACGGGGAGAGACATGTTCAGCGAGATTTCAGGGGACCTGCCGGATGTGCTGGGCGATTTCACGCCTGGGGCGGTCGGCTCCGATCGCCCCAGATGGAACTCCGTGCCGCAGGCGGTACGGGAGCTGGTCATTGGCGAGGCCGAAGAGACGCTTGCGCGCGCCTGGCCGTTGATTACGGCTTCGGATTACCGGGAATACACCGCGACGGGCAACCGCGCGCGCTTCGAGGAGCTTTATTTCACGCGGCGCCGGATGCTCAACAATCTGGTGCTCGGCGAACTCGTTGAAGGCAAGGCGCGGTTCCTGCCGAAGATCGTCGACGGCATCTTCCTGATTGCGGAGGAGAGCGGCTGGCAGCTTCCGGCGCATAACGCCTATGAACGAAGCGGCGCGCGCCTGCCGCTTCCCGACAATTTGCAGCCTGTCGTCGATCTCTTCGCCGCCGAAACAGCCGCCCTGCTTGCCACCGTCGTCGCATTGTTTCGCGACGAGCTCGACGGCATCAGCCCCGAGATTACGGCACGCGTGGAGCGCGAGATCGAGATCCGAATCCTCTCGCCCTATCTCGGCCGGCATTTCTGGTGGATGGGCCGCGGCGAGGAGCGGATGAACAACTGGACGGCATGGATAAGCCAGAACGTCCTGTTGACGGTCTTCTCCCTGAAAACAGATCAGCCCACGCGTCACGCCGTCGTCAAAAAGGCGCTCGGCAGCCTCGACGCCTTCCTGAAGGACTATGCCGAGGACGGCGCCTGCGAGGAGGGCGTGCTCTATTACCGCCACGCCGCGCTCTGCCTTCATGGTGCGTTGACCATCCTGGACGCCGTGTCGCCCGGCCTGTTCGCCGGGGTCTGGCAGCAGCCGAAGATCCGCAACATGGCCGAATACATCGCCCATATGCATGTGGCCGACCGCTATTATTTCAACTTCGCGGATTCCTCCGCGGTGGTCGACCCCTGTAGCGCGAGGGAATACCTGTTCGGACAGGCGGTCGGCTCTGAGATGCTGGCTGAGTTCGCTGCGTCCGACAGAGCCGCTTCCGACAATCCGCACCTGCCTGGGGAATGGAACCTCTGGTATCGCGTGCAGGAGCTGCTGGCCGGCCCGATGCTTCCCGCTGCCGCCCCGCCGCATCCTGCATCCCAGCGCGATATCTTCTATCCCGGCATCGGCCTGTTCATCGCCCGCGACGAGCAGTTTTCGCTTGCGGTCAAGGGCGGCAACAACGGCGAGGGCCACAACCACAACGATGTCGGCAGCGTGACGCTTTACAAGAACGGACGTCCGTTCCTGATCGATGTCGGCGTCGAGACCTATACCGCAAAAACCTTTTCGGCGCGGCGCTACGAGATATGGACGATGCAGTCGGCGTTCCACAACCTGCCGACATTTGCAGGCGTCATGCAGTTGGCTGGCGAAGCTTTTGGCGCGCGCGATGTCGAGGTCGGGTTCGACGAAGGGAGCGCGCGCATATCGCTCGATATTTCAGACGCCTATCCCCCCGAAGCGCAGTTGCACAGCTATTGGCGCGTCGTTTCCCTGCTGCGCGGCCGCCATGTCGAGATCGTCGACACCTATGACGGCGGCAAGCCGGCGGTCCTGTCGCTGATGACATGCCTGGCGCCGACCGTCAGCCCGGACAGGATCGACCTGGCCGACCTCGGCAGCATTTTCGTCGAGGGCGCCGGCGAGATCGAAATCGACGAGATCGGCGTGGACGACGCCCGGCTGAGATCGGCATGGCCCGAGAAAATCTATCGGCTGCGCGTGCCGTTTGCCGGCAGGCTGCTGAGATTGCAGATCGTCTAGAACAGGATGATTTTAGGCCGCGTCGGCCCAAAATTTGAATCCTGTTCTAAATTAAAGAGTTAGAGCATGACGTCGTCCGAAAATCGCTCACACTTTTCGGCATCATACTCTGGGGAGGGCGAGCATGGAATTGACGCTGAAGATCGTGGATGCCGATGGGGCGGTGCTGGCGAGTTCCACAGGCCGGGACGAGACGTTCCTGGTCTATCGCCATAGCTATCGCGAAGGCGATCGCGTGATCGTGGAGGTCTCCGAGCCCGGGCATGTCTTCCTTTCCCTTGATGGCGCGATCCAACCCGGCCTGGTCTATATGAAAGAATGCGCCTATTCGCTCGCCGTGCCCTTCGGTGACAAGCGCAAGCCCTATTCGCCGAATGCCTTCAGGGGCGATATCCACCGGCTTTCAGCGCGAAGCACACGGCCGGGCGAGATCATTCACCGGCGCAATCTCGCCCTGAACCCCTGGGACGATCACGCCAATCGGGCTCTGTTTCCGCATGCACGCGCCAATGTCGAGACCCGGGGCGAAGCGGTCTTTGCGGCGCGCAACGCAATCGACGGCGAAAAGGCCAACGATGATCACGGCTTCTGGCCCTATACGAGCTGGGGCATCAATCGCGATCCGCAAGCAGCACTGACGGTGGAATTCGGCAGGCCGGTCAGGATCGACGAGATCGTTTTCTATCTTCGGGCTGACTTCCCCCATGATTCCTGGTGGGAAGAGGCCAGCATCACCTTCTCGAACGGTAAGACCTCCTGTTTTCCGCTGGTGAAATCGGGCACCGCCCAGGGCTTTCCCATAGAGCCCTGCATCATCGAATGGGTGGAACTGCACGGTCTGATCAAGGCCGAAGACGCCTCGCCCTATCCGGCGCTGACCCAGATCGAAATCTGGGGAACCGAGGCGCCGGAGACCGGGACGTCGCGGTTGCGGTCGACGACAATTGCGGAGGCGCCGACGGGAGCGCTTGGTGACGACGTTTAGGGCGATCGTATGCGATAGCATCTCTTTCTGCTTCGGTCGGGAATAGAGGCCAAGCAACAGCTGTGGAAAGCGTGTCACGCTTCCGCCGGGCCGCCTGCCCATGCTAAGGAGGTCGGATGCGACTGCTTGTGGTGGAGGACAACAAGGATCTGGCGGCCTGGCTGGGGAAAGCCCTGCGACAGGCGCAATACGCTATCGACATTGCCCATGATGGCGAGGACGCGGAGCATATGCTCAAGGTGGCGGAGTATTCGGCGATGATCCTCGACCTGGCGCTACCCAAGCTTGACGGATTGACGCTGTTGAAGCGATTGCGGCAGTCCGGAAACAAGCTGCCGGTCATCATCCTGACCGCGAATGCGAGCCTGGATGGCCGTGTTGCAGGACTTGACAGCGGCGCCGACGACTATCTCGCCAAACCCTTCGAAATCGCCGAGCTCGAAGCGAGGATTCGTGCAGTGGTCCGCCGCGGCCAGGACCGGGCATCATCCGAGATTACCGTCGGCAACCTGCGTTTCTCCGGCGGGACGCGGCAGTTTTTCGTCGCAGGCGAGCTGCTGCAACTGACGCCGCGCGAATATGCCGTGCTTGAGCAACTTGTCATGAAGCTTGGCAACACAGTCTCGAAATCCGCCCTTTCTGAAAGCGTGTTCGGTTTCGACGACGAGGCGGATCCGAGCGCCATCGAAATCTATGTCCACAGGCTGCGAAAGAAGCTCGAGAGCAGTTCGGTTCAAATTGCCACGTTGCGCGGACTTGGTTATCTCCTCAGACATGTCCAGTAGCCTCGTCACAAAGGTGGGCGCGACGATCGCGCGGCTCAGCCAGAGCCTGAGGGTGCAGCTGCTCTGCTGGGTGCTGCTGACCCTCTTCGGGGCGATCGGCTTCAATCTTTACGACAGCTTCTGGACGGCTGATGCCACAGCAAAGCTGGTGACGGATCGAACACTTCTGGCGTCGGCGCGCGTCATTGCCGAAGCCGTGCGCGTTGACGAGGGCGGCAATGTTCAGGTGGACGTGCCGCCTGCCGCGCTGGAGATGTTCGATACGGGCTTCGGCGACCGGGTATCTTATCAGGTGATCACCGTGTGGGGCAGTCTGGTCAGCGGCTTTCCCGACCTGCCGTTGCCGGCCGTCCAGCACACCGGTGAGGATCGCGCGTTCCGCGGTGCCGATGTCCGCGTCATGATGCTCGACCATCCCGTCGTCGGCCTTCCCGATGACGGCACGATCTCCGTGACCGTCGCCGTTACGCATAACAGCCAGTACGCGATGCGAAGGCAATTGTGGCTCTCAGACTTTTCGAAGCAGTTCGTGCTTGTCTTCGTCGCAAGCCTGGTGACCATCCTCGGCCTTCAGCGGGGCCTGGCGCCTGCGCTGAGACTGCGGGACGCCCTGCGCCAGCGCGGGCGCAACCGTCTCGATCCGCTGCCGCCGGAGATGGTGCAGAGCGAGCTGCAGCCACTCGTTCACGCCCTTAACGACCACATGGAGCGCGTCCAGAACCAGATGGCCGCACAGCGACGGTTTGTATCGAATGCCGCGCATCAACTCAGAACGCCGCTCGCGCTGATTTCGACGCAGGCGAGCGTGGCGGCCCGCGAAGCCGATGCGGCTCGCCGCGACGAGGCGCTTTTCGCCCTTCGCACCAGCACGAAGCAGATTTCGCGTCTTGCCGGCCAGCTCCTCACCTTGTCGCGGGCCGAGCCCGGAAGCCGGCGCCCGCGCAGCGATGCGACCGACCTCAGCAAGGCTGCCCGCGAGATCCTGGAAGCGCATGCCGAAGAGGCGCTCAAGCGCAACATCGACGTCGGCCTGGAAGCCGTCCGCCCGGTCATTGTCGACGGCGACGCGACGATGTTGCGCGAGATGTTGGTCAACCTCATAGACAATGCGATCCGCTATACCCGCCCGAATGGACGGGTGACCGTTGCCGTCGGGCAGGCGGACGGCAACGCCGTGGTCACCGTCGAAGACAACGGGCCGGGTATTCCGAGCGGCGAGCGCGAGCAGGTTTTCGAACGCTTCTACCGGATCATGGGGACCGAAGCCGAGGGGAGCGGTCTGGGGCTTGCGATCGTTCGGGAGGTTGTCGAAGGCGCTGGAGGTTCAGTCTCACTCGAAGATGCGGAAGGCGGTGGGCTCGTCGTGACGGTCCGGCTTCCGCTCACGTAAACCCGAATGCGCACTAATGCTCTTTCCAAGATTGAGAGAGGGCCGGGCATGGCGCCCGGCCTTCTGTTCGATCTGCCTTGGGAGGAGGTCGATTGGATCACTGGGTATCGAGGTGCTGCTGCGGCCGCCATTTCGCCAGGCGGTTCTCGATCAATGTCATGATGTATTCGGCAAAAAGCGTGACGACCATGACGAGGAGGATTGCCGCGAACATGCCGGCCGCATCGAAGGTACCCTTGGCGATCGAGATGAGCTGACCGATCCCAAAGCGGGCGCCGACGAATTCGCCGACGATTGCGCCGATGATCGCGAAACCAAAGGACACGTGCAGGCTGGCGAAGATCCAGCTCATCGCCGAGGGAATGACCACCGTGCGGGTGACCTGCCAGTCCGAGGCGCCGAGAATGCGGGCATTGGCGATCATATTGCGGTCGGCCTCGCGCACACCCTGGAAGGCGTTTGCAAAGACGACGAAGAACACCATGATGAAGGCGAGAGCAACCTTGGAGGGCAGGCCGAGACCCATGATCATGATGAAGATGGGGGCAAGAACGACGCGCGGTATCGAGTTGATCGCCTTGATATAGACGGAGAAGATGTCCGACAGGAAGCGGTTGCGGCCAAGACCGATGCCGACGAAGACGCCGGTGATCGAACCCGCGAAGAAGCCGATCAAGGCCTCCTCCATCGTCACCCATAGATTATACCAGAGCGAACCTTCCGTGGTGCCTTCGGTTGCCCATTCGTAGAGGCGCTGAACGACGCCGCTCGGGCTCGAATAGAAGAACGGATCGATCCATTGCATGTTTGAGGACAGCTCCCACATGCCGATCACGAAGACCAGGATGGCGATCTGCCAAAAGCGCACCAGCGTCTTGCGCCGGCGCATTGCCTTCAGCGCCGATGCCTCGATTTCCGTGTCCGACGTGCCCGGCCGAAACATGGTGGCCGAACCGGCCTCAAGTGTGATGTGTGCCATGATATCCTCCCTCAGGCCGCTTCGCTCGCGCGGCGGTAGCTGGTCTCCACTTCCTCGCGGAGGTCCTCCCAGATCGTCTTGCAATAGTCGATGAAGTTCTGCTCGTAGCGGATTTCCGACACGACGCGTGGACGGGGGAGATCGATCGTGTAGACCGACTTTACCGTCGCGGGGCCGGCGGTAAGCACATAGACCTTGTCGGCAAGCGCGACGGCCTCTTCCAGATCGTGGGTGACGAACACCACCGAGGCCTTTCGCTCCGCCCACAGCTTCAAGAGCTCTTCATGCATGACCGTGCGGGTCTGGACGTCGAGAGCCGAAAACGGCTCGTCCATCAGCAGAATCTCCGGCTCGTTGATGAAGGTCTGTGCCAGTGAGACGCGCTTGCGCATGCCGCCGGAAAGCTGGTGGGGATAGTGATGGACAAACTTCGAAAGGCCGACACGGGCCAACCAGTCGCGTGCGCTCTTTTCCGCTTCAGTGCGCGACTTGCCCCGAAACAGCGGACCGGCCATGACGTTGTCGATCACGTTCTTCCAGGGAAAGAGTGCGTCGGTCTGGAACGCGAAGCCGACACGCGGGTCAATGCCGGTGATCGGACCGCCCATCAACCGGACTTCACCGGCACTCGGGCGTGCGAGACCCGTCACAAGATTGAGCGTCGTCGATTTGCCGCATCCGGTGGGGCCGACGACGGCGACGAACTCTCCGCGGGCGACCGTCATGTTGAAATCGCGCAAGGCCGTAAGGGACTTGCCAGTCGGCGAGACGAAGCGGCGGCTGACATTGATCAGCTCGATCGCCGGGATCTGGTTCTTGTCATTTTGCATGATGATACCTGAGGCGTGCTTTGGGCGCGTGCACGCAATGCCCATGGATCGATCGGGAGGTCGCCTCCGGTTGGGACCGGAAGCGACGCGACGCCTTACTTGACGTTCTTGACGAATTCCGTCGTGTAGGTCTTGGAAAGGTCGATCTGCTTGCCCTTGACGTTCTTGGAGAACTCCGAGAGCACGGCAAGCACGGTCTTCGGACCGTCTTCCGGCATGACGCCATCCGGTGTGAACATGCCCTTGCCGTCGTCGAGAGCCTTGATGTAGCCGTCCTTGTCGCCGACGTAGAAGTCCTTCGGCATCTTGTCCGCGATCTCGGCGGACGAATGCGTGTTGATGTAGCGCAACGTCTTGACGAAGGCGTTGGCGAGCTTCTGTGCCTCTTCCTTGTGCGCGTCGACCCAGGAGGCTTCCATGTAGAGCGAGGCGGCCGGATAGGTGCCGCCGAGCGCCTGACGGGTCGACTCGACCGTACGCATATCGACGAGCACGCTCGCCTCGCCGGTCTTGATCATGCGCGAGATCGTCGGCTCGGTCGTCATGCCGGCCTGGATCTGATCCTGTTGCATGGCAGCGATGAAGGTGCCGCCGGCGCCGACCGGAACCGTCACGACGTCGCCGGGCTTCAGCCCGGCCTTCGAGGCCATGAAGAGGGTCAGGAAGTTGGTGGACGAGCCGAGACCGGTGACGCCGAGGGTCTTACCTTTGAAGTCGGCCGGCGATTTGATGTCAGGATGTTTGCTCGAAACCATCTCGACTTCGCCCGGCGCCTGGCTGAACTGGACGATGGATTCGACGAATTTGCCTTTGGCCTGCAGGTCCACACAGTGGTCGTAGAAGCCGACCACGCCCTGGACGGCGCCGGCCAGAAGCTGATTTTCGGCATCGACGCCGGCAGCTTCGTTCAGCAGTTCGACGTCGAGACCCTCGTCCTTGAAATATCCGAGCGATTCGGCAAGCTTGGCGGGCAGATAGATCTGCTTTTCATAACCGCCGACCATGATGGTGATCTTATCGGCCGCATGTGCGGCGCTGGTCGCGAAAGATGCTGCGGCGAGAAGCGTCGAAAAAGCGACGGTGTGAAAAAGGCTGCGTGAAGAACGCATGGAAATCTCCTCCTGTGGTTTGCTAGCATCGTCGTCTCGCCACCTTGACCCGTGTCTCCTCCACGATGCTGCCTCTTCCTATGACGTCGAAGCTTTCAACTAGCTTTCAGTCGCGGATGGGTAAGCAGCCCGTCGAATTCCATCCATGCATCCCTCATCGCGGGAGCAACGGGCGCGTAGTCATTTCTTAAGCCAGATGCGCCGTCCCTTCCATATATGTGTGCCCAGACGGATCTCTTTCCGAGCGCATGCAGCATCAAGCCATCGCGGCAAGCGCTTCAATGTGAAATCTGCGAGACAATATGTCCGCGATCGTCATCGCGATCTGGTGACCGGCGGCGAGCAGTCTATGAACCGACGGGCAGCCTCGACCGCGCCGCGCTCGGCGGGCCGTCATTCAGACGATTCCAGGCGCGGCGGAGCTGCCGCGCCGAGCCAAAGCCGGCGCGCATCGCGACGGCCTCCATGTCCAGCCGTGAACCGGCGAGCATCTCGCGGGCAAGAGCCACGCGCATAAGGTTGACGAAATCCGTAACGCTCATGCCTGTCTGCTCGTTGAACAGCCGTGAAAGGTTGCGCGGGCTGGCACCGCTGAGGTGCGCAAGCGACGTCACCGACCAGTCGTGAGAGGGGTTGGCGACCACCGCATCCTGCGCGCGGTGAATGACCGGGTGAATATGGTTGCGACCTTCAAGCCAGGGCGAAAGCTGCGGATCCGAGCCGCCGCGCCTGAGATAGACGACAAGATATCGCGCCACCGCGAGCGCGCAGGCATGTCCTGCTGCTTCGGCAACGATATGCAGCATGAGGTCTATGCCGGCGGTGATGCCGGCGCTCGTGAGGCGGTCTCCATCCTCGACATAGAGCCGGTTGTCCCGGACGCGCGCGGTGGGTGCGAGTCTCACCAGATCCTCTATGCAGGCATGGTGGGTAGTGCAATCGCGGCCGTCGAGCATGCCTGCCTCGGCAGCGAGCAATGCGCCCGAGCAGATCGAGACCAGACGAATTCCCGGAAGAATGGCGCGCTTCAGCCATGCGACGATGGCAGCTTGGTCGGCGCGCTCCTGTTCGTTCCCTGGGGCGCTGTTTTTCATCGGGGCATCGGCGCTGCCGGCAATGATGACAAGCGCGGTATCGGGCAAGCGTTCCGGCAATGCGGCGACTCCCGTAACGGCAAGGCCGATCGAACTGCCGACCGTCGCCGATGGGCCGATATAGGCGACGGTAAAGCGCACTGTGCGCTGTTCGAGGTTCGCCTTGCGCAGCACTTCGATCGGGCCGGCCACGTCGAGCAGCAGCACGCGCGGCGGCACGACGACGAAGACCGGAATATCGAAGGGCTGCGCGGCGTCCGTCATGCGGCGAGCGACTTTCCGCGCCCAGCCAGGGCCTGTTCGACGGTCGCGATCCGAGCGAAACGGCCCGACAGGACCAGTTCGGTCCGGTCCCGGATTTCCTTGGCGTTCCAGGTGCGTCCTGCGGCATCGGTCATCGGGAAGGTCAGGGTCGCTTCGCCGATATAGTCGACTTGATAGCCGAGATCCGAGGCATGGCGGGTCGTGGTCTCGCAGCACTGTTCGGTGCGGATGCCGGAGACGAGGATACGACGGACGCCGTTCTCGGTCAGCCACACGTCGAGACCGGAACCGACCAGGGCGCTATGGCGGTTCTTCCTGAACGTCGCCTTGGGAGCGATCCTGAGCGGGGCGAGTGTGCTGACGAACCCGGATGCTTCCGAAAACGGCCCATTTTCATCGACATGGAAGATCTGGATGATGGGTATTCCATCGGCTTGCGCGCCGTCGATCAGAGCCTGCTGACGATCGATATAGGCGGAAGCGAGGTTTTCATCCCAGTAATCGCGGTGTCTGAAGGACTCTTGAGCGTCGATAACGAGAAGGACAGTATCATGGCCGGACATTTTTTGCTCCATGCAGGTTGATCATGAAGTCATATTCGGCGATTTGAAGACAGGGGAAAATGCGCGCGCCGGACAAATAACGGACAATTCGCGCCAATAGCCACGCTCAGGAGCGGCCTTGCGCCAAGCGCCTCGAGCCACATCCGGCGCCTGCCGGCCGTGCGCACATAATCAGTCCGCTTCCACGCAATTCCGGATCGGATGTCAGCTCGTAAAGCTTCGCAGATCCCTCAGCAAGTTGCGGTACCTGGCCTGGCTTCCGACCAGATGGTCGCGCATGGCGTTGCGGGCGGCCTGCTCGTCCCTGTCCGAGATGGCGACGACGATTGCCTCGTGCTCCCTGTGGATCAGCTTTCGATAGGCGGTCTGTTCGGCCGTCCTCGATTCCGGGACGAGCCTCGACTGCGGGATGATCGCAGAGCCCTGCGATTCCAGGAACTGCCTGAACAGCGGATTGTTCGTGGCTTCGGCGATTGCGGCATGGAGCTCGAGATCCGCATCGCGAATGGATTGATCGCTCTCGATGCATTGGAGGATTTTCCGATGACATTCGAATATCGCTTCCTCCTGTGCCGGCGAGCGGCGCAGGGCCGCTAGGCCCGCCGCCTCGATTTCGACAGGTGTTCTGATCTCGAGGACCTCAAGATCGGAGGCGACGCGGGCTTTGTCGACTTTCCGCGCGGAGAGCGCGGGATCGGCACCGAGCACGAAAATCCCCGCTCCCTGGCGCACCTCGACAAGCCCGTCGGAGCGAAGTGCGGCCACCGCCTCGCGCACGACGGTGCGGCTGACGCTGTGCGTTTCGGTCAGCTCGTGTTCGCTCGGAAGCTTGTCGCCGGCGGAATACTGGCCGCTCAATATGGCTTGCCGGAGGCTTTCGCCAACCTGTGAGACCAGCGACCCGGAGCCTTTGCTGCGATCCTTCACCTGCATAGCCACGCTTGACCCCCGCATCGGCCTTGATTCGAATGCCGTTCAAACGCGCGGCATTGCGAAATTCACGATTCATCACACATGTATGACAAATTTTGCCGCCTTTCAATGGATAAGGGCCGACGAGAGAAAATCCGGCACTGCGCTTACATCTCTCGACGCCGGTTTGGCATATGCGTGAGGACCGGTGGAAGCACTCACAACCGCCTGGTCGATTCTCCGCGTACGAATCTCGGCGTCAGGATGAAATCTTCAGGCGGCGCGGCGGCGCCCTCGGGGCTTGCTATTCTTGCCAGGAGGCGTTGTGCCGCCAATTCCCCGAGCTTCTGCGCATCCTGCACCACCATGGTGATGCGAGGCGTGATGACATTGCTCCAGGGCACGTCGTCGACCATCGCCAGCGACACGTCGTCAGGGCAGCGGAAGCCCATCTCCTGCATGACCTGAAGTGCTGCTAGGCCGGTCATGTTGTTGGCGCCGATGATGGCGGTCGGCCGGTCGCGGCGGGTCAAGAGGCGCATCGCCTGTGCATGGCCGCCAGTCCGGGTGTAGCCGCCTTCGACCACCAGCGAAGGATCGATGTCCACACCGGCGCCGGCCATCGTGTTCATGAAACCCTTCAGGCGCTCGTCGGCAGTGTGCAGGCCGCTCGGCCCGGAGATGAAACCGATGCGCCTGTGGCCGAGCTGCAGCAGATGTTCGGTCAGGATGGTGGTGGTAAGCGGGTTGTCGGAACCGACAAAATCGCGTTCCGCCCCTTCCACCTTCTGGTCGAACATCACGATCGGGGTTTTGAAGTCGCGCAGGAACGTGGCGTACTCCTCGCCGTGCCCGTTTGCCGCCAGCGCAATTCCGGCGATCTTCTGCGCTTCCAGCCGCTCCAGCAGCGCCCGTTCGAGATCGGCCCTGCCGGAGGAGTCGGCGATCAGGACGAAATAACCGTGGTCGAGCGCCTGGTGCTCGATCTCTCGACGGATGTCGCCGAAGAACATGTTGCCGAGATTGGCCGAAACGAAACCGATCAACGAGCTGCGTCCGCGCGCCAGCGTCTGGGCCACCGGGTCGATGCGGTAACCGGTCGATTTTATCGCCTGCTGGATGCGGTCGAGCGTCTCGACGCCGACCCGCTTCGGGCTGTTGAGCGCGAGCGAGACGGTCGAGATGGAAACCCCCGCAAGGCGCGCTACGTCTCGTATCGTGGTCATGTCTGTCGAACCGGTTCTAATGCCTTGTTATGTCCGATTTTATTGGTCGGCGCAACAATTATGCTTCAAATCAGTTGTTTTGCGGGGCTTGCCTTTCTGATCTGGTGATCGCGAATTTCGGCTTGACAGACATCGGATCAGGCGAGATGATCATTTACCGAACCGGTTCGATATGATGTTGAGCCGGAAAACAGGGAGGAGAAACCTGTGACGAGTTCGGAACGCCAGCCGGAAAATCCGGCATCGGGAGGGGCGGAGAAACACGCCTGGTTCAGCCAGGATCGCCTGGGCATGTTCATCCATTGGGGCCTCTATGCCTTGGGAGCCCGCCACGAGTGGTTGAAGAACCGCGAAGAACTGACCGACGACCACTACCAGCGCTATTTCGACAATTTCGATCCCGATCTCTACGATCCCAAGGAGTGGGCCCGCCGGGCGCGTCTTGCCGGCATGAAATATGTCGTGGTGACGACCAAGCATCATGAGGGTTTCTGCCTGTGGGACAGCAAGGTGACGGACTACAAGGCGCCGAACACGCCCTGCGGCAAAGATCTGCTCACGCCGCTGGTCGAAGCCTTCCGCGCCGAAGGGCTGAAGATCGGCTTCTACTATTCGTTGCTTGACTGGCACCATCCCGATTTCCCGATCGACGTTCACCATCCGCTGCGCAACCATCCCGACGCCAAGGCCCTGAATGCCGGCCGTAACATCGCCAACTACGCGGCCTATATGCGCGAACAGGTGAGCGAGCTTCTGACCGGCTTCGGCCGCATCGACATCATCTGGTTCGATTTCAGCTATCCCGGGCGCGAATATCGCGGCCTGCCCGGCAAGGGGCGCGCCGATTGGGAGAGCGAGCGGCTGGTCGAGCTGGTGCGCGAGCTGCAGCCCGGCATCATCGTCAACAACCGCCTCGATCTGCCGCCCGGCACCCTGCCTGACGTGACAACGCCGGAGCAATATACGCCGCGGGTCGCCCCCGCCATCGCCAGCCAGGGGGTGCTCTGGGAAGCCTGCCATACCTTCAGCGGCTCCTGGGGTTATCACCGCGACGAAGATACTTGGAAAAGCCCGGAACAGATCATCCAGTTGCTGATCGATTCCGTCGCGCTCGGCGGCAACCTGCTGATGAATGTCGGCCCGACCGGCCGGGGCACGCTCGATGCGCGCGCCATCAGCGCGCTCGAGGTCTATCAGAACTGGATGGCCGTCAACGGACGTTCCATCTATGGGGCAGGGCCATCTCGCTATCCGGTGCCTGCCGGCTGCCGTTATACCCAGCGCGGCAACCGCCTTTATCTGCATGTTTACAAT
Organism: Rhizobium sp. WYCCWR 11146; assembly: GCF_013591995.1. Classification (NCBI taxonomy): domain Bacteria; kingdom Pseudomonadati; phylum Pseudomonadota; class Alphaproteobacteria; order Hyphomicrobiales; family Rhizobiaceae; genus Rhizobium; species Rhizobium sp. WYCCWR 11146. Next base: position 232,360 of record NZ_JACCEY010000011.1, on the reverse strand, counting down.
TGGCCTTACCGCCACATCCACATCGAAGGTCTCGCCGACAGGATCGCCTATGCGCAGTTCCTGCACGACGCCAGCGAGGTGCACTGGCTGAGCCATGCCAAAGATGTGGATTCCAATATCGGCGTGACGGTGCCGGAAGGCATGATCACGCTCGAACTGCCGGTCCGGCGCCCGGACGTTACCGTGCCGGTGATCGAGATCGTCCTGAAGGCGTGAGTTCGATCGCACTCGCGTGTCCTTTGCGTTCATGGAGGGAGGAGAAACCCATGAAGGTTCTGAAGAAAACGCTTTTGCTTGCCGCTATCGGCAGCAGTCTTTTTGCCACAGCCGCATCGGCCGAGCAGGTCAACCTGACCTGGCAGATGTGGACAGGCTCCGAAACCGACACCAAGAGTTGGCAGCACCTGGCAGAGATGGTGACCGCCAAGTATCCCGATATCAAGGTGACGCTGACGACGACGGGTTGGGTCGACTACTGGACGCGGCTGCCGGTGCTGGCGGCATCGGGACAGCTCGCCGACATCGTTTCCATGCAGTCACTGCGCATGCCGAACTTCTATTCGCTGCTCGAGCCCCTGAATGACCGGATCGAGGCCGATAAGTTCGACGTCGCCGCCTTCACACCCTCGATCATCGGCGGCATGTCCGTCGACAAGCAGCTTTACGGTCTGCCTTATGACGTTGGTCCGTGGGTCATCTATTATAACCAGGACGCGCTCGAAGCCGCCGGCGTTCCGCTACCGAAGCCAGGCTGGACACTTGCCGAGTTCACCGATGCCGCCAAGAAGCTGACGAAGGACGGCAAGTACGGCTTCGGTATCACTCCGACCAACTATTCGGTCCTGGCCGCGGCCTGGGGCGATAAATACGTCAACGACGCCGGCGAGCTTGACTTGACCAGTGCGAGCGCGGTTGCAGCCGCCGAGAGAGTGATCGGTTTCGCCGCCAAGGATAAGATCGCGCCGTTGGTTCCCTCGGGTGGCGCGGATCCCGGTGATGTCGTCCAGGGCCGGTTCAACTCGGGCAATGTCGCCATGTATATCGACGGCCCCTGGTCGATCATCGGCATGAAGGACCAGGCCAAGTTCAAGATCGGCCTCACCACCCTGCCGCGCGACGAAGGCGAACTCTCGGCCGTCACAGCGGGCTCCGGCTTCGGTATTTCCACGTCCAGCAAGAACAAGGATGCGGCCTGGAAGGCCATTCAGGTGCTGACAAGCCCCGAAGCGCTGACCTATCTTGCCGAAGGGGGGCGCGCGTTGCCGGCGCGCACGGTGGCGCAATCCGCCTGGTACAAGGTGGCGGCCAAGGACATCACCAATGGCGGCGAGGCCATCGACTATTCCCTGGCGCACTCCGTGCCCTACGTGATCACCAACAACTGGGCAGCGGTGGAAAACCTCTTCAACCAGTATTTCCCGCCGGCTTTCGCCGGCAGCGCCGATGCCAAGCAGACGATGGAGTCCATCCAGAGCCTCGCGCAGCAATAAAGCGAGCGCGTCCGACAGGACGCGCTAGCGCCCGCCCGCGGCAGGACCTGCCGCGCATGGAGGAAGATATGTCGCAAAGCGCTGTTGCCGAAGTTTCCTTGCAGCCCGGTCGGCCCCGGCGCTTCCTGAAGCCGGAGACGCAGACAGCCATGCTGTTCCTGCTGCCGAGCTTCCTCGGCTTCATGGTCTTCATGGCCTTGCCGATCGTGGCGTCGCTGGCGCTCAGCTTTACCAACTGGCAGCTGATCTCGACGCCGTCCTTCGTCGGCTTTCAGAATTATATCAGGCTCTTCACCGTTGATCCGGCCTTCTACACCATATTGCGCAACACGCTGTTCTTCGCCGTCGAGTATCTGGCGCTGAACCTCGTCATCTCGTTGACGCTGGCGGTCTGGATATCGAGCCTGAAGCGCGGCAAGGCGATCTTCCGGGTAATCTTCTTCCTGCCGACCTTCACGCCCACCATCGCGGCGTCGGTGGTGTGGCTGCTCATCTTCACACCGGACGGGCTGGCCGACACCATCATCCGCGCGCTCGGCCTCGGCTTGCCGAATTTCCTGCTGAGCTCGAGCTGGGCCATGCAGGCGATCGTGCTCGTCACCCTGTGGGCGAATGTCGGCTACAACGTCGTGATGTTCAACGCCGCGCTCGACCTTGTGCCGAAGCATTATCTCGAGGCGGCGACGATCGACGGCGCCAATGCCTGGCAGCGCTTCTGGCGCATCCGCCTGCCGCTCATATCGCCGACCATCTTCTTCGGCACCGTGATGACGGCCATCACCTCGCTGCAGATCTTCGACGAGATCTTTGCGATGACGCGCGGCGGGCCGGGCTCGGCGACGGCCACGCTTGGCTTTGCCATCTACCAGAAGGGCTTCACCAATTTCCAGATGGGCTATGCCTCGGCTCTCGCCTGGGTGATGTTCGTCATGATCATGGCGCTCACCATCCTGCAGTTCCACATGCAGCGCAAATGGGTGCATTATGACGACTGATCTGACCTCACGGCATCCGCATTCCGTGTCCCAGCATCGTCACCGCCTATTGCGGCGCATCGGCTCCTTGGCCAGTTACACGGGGCTTTCGCTGATCGCGTTGCTTTTCCTCTTCCCGTTCTTTTGGATGGTGTCGAACGCGGTGCGCTCCAATGCCGAGGTGATGGCCGTGCCGGTCCGCATCTTCCCCGAGGAATATCATTGGGGAACATTCGTCGAAGCCGTGGTTTCCTTGCCGTTCGGAACCTTCCTGTTGAATTCCTTCGTGGTCGCCTGCGGCGTTACGGCGATCGTGATTGCGGTCTCCTGCCTGTCTGCCTACGCTTTTGCTCGGCTGAAATTTCCCGGCCGGGAGGGTCTGCTGCTCACCTATCTCACCACGCTGATGATCCCGCAGGTCATGCTGGTCATTCCGCTCTTCCTCATCGTCAGCAAGTTCGGCTGGATCAACACCTATCACGGCATGATCCTGCCGGTCGCTTTCAGCTCTTTCGGCACCTTTCTGCTGCGGCAGTTCATCCTCGGTATTCCCAAGGATCTCGACGAGGCGGCGATGATGGACGGGGCTTCGCGCCTGCGCATCCTGGTTACGGTCATCATTCCGCTTGCCATGCCGGCCATCGGCCTGCTGGCGCTATTCACCTTCATCGCACAATGGAAGAGTTTCCTCTGGCCGCTGATCGCCACCAGCGGCGTCGAAATGGCCACGCTGCCGCTCGGGCTCACCCTGTTCCAGACACAGCAGGGAACCGCCTGGAACTACATCATGGCCGGCGCGACGATCTCCATGGTGCCCGGCGTCATCCTGGCCATCGTGCTGCAGAGGGTGATTTACAAGGGCATTACCGTCAGCTCCGGCTTCGGTGGGCGCTAATATTCATAAGAACAAGATTTAAGTCCATCGCATCAAGTTTGGTGTGATGTCCTTCAAGTTCGGTGGATTTGCGCCGAAGAAGGCGAACTGCGCAGCGGGATTCACGAAAACGGCCACGCTTGCATCCATCGCCTTGGCGATATCGATCTCTGCTGCCAATGCCCAGACGATCGGCGCCGGCGGAGCGCGCGTAATTATTTCCGCCGACCATTTCGCACCATGCGACCACTCGCTCTTCAGCACTAACGAGATTAGATTTGAATGGAAGTTGCCACTAGCGGCTCGTGCCAGACGATAGCGTGGAAGATGACCGGCGTTGGAGGCCCGCACATGCGCCTGCCACACCGCGCCATCGTTCGCCAGAAAGACAGGTGGTTCGGCGTCAGTCCATAGCGCTCCACAACCATTTATCGTCAAGCCCGGCCATAAACTCTCCAACACAATCCGCGCCTTGATCTGGTCCCGCCAGTGGCGATGCCCGCCCGTCATGTCCGGCCTTGCTGTTCGGGAGAACCCCCAAAGTAGGCTCCGTGGAGAAACTTATTTCGCTCATCCATAGATAGCCGATCACAGATCAGGGGAGAGACCCGAGGGGAGAACACTGATCGCCGACAGGTCCGCAGCACGTCATCAGGCAAATGGACACAGTCTGGAATCGCCTCTTCCTCTCAAACCCTTTCTTCAATGAGCGGTATAGGCACCGTCTACCAAATAGTGCCCCCCGGTGATGAAACTGGCCTGCTCGGACAAGAGGAAACACACAAGCGTCGCGACCTCTTCCGGTTTTCCACGCCTGCCCATTGGTTGAAGCGATGCCATGCGTCGCGTACTCGCCGCCTCAAGGTGCTCTGACAAAAGTGGCGTTTCGATCCAGCCGGGACCGACGGCATTTATGCGGATACCCAATCTCGCATACTCCATCGCAGCGACTTTCGTCAGCCCAACAACCCCGTGCTTGGCTGCGGTGTATGCCGCCGCGGTGGGTAATCCAACGGACCCGAGAGTGGAAGACAAATTCACGATTGCGCCGCCACCCAGCTTAAGCATCGCGCCAATTTCGGACTTCATACAATAGAAAACGCCGTTGAGATTGACGTTCATCACCCTGTGCCAATTGTCGAGCGGATAATCTGCGACCGCTGCGCGAACCCCATCGATTCCGGCATTATTGACGGCCAGGTCCAAGCCGCCACATGTCTCAACGGTAAAATCGATAAGCTTCTGCACATCTCCACTATCGCTGACATCGACGACAAATTCATGGGCACGGCCCCCATTTGAGCGGATTGCGTAGGCAATCTTGTACGCTGCGTCCGCATCGATATCGGCAGCCACAACCTCAACACCCTCATCAGCGAGTTGTCGAGAAACGGCGGCGCCAATTCCGGAACCTGCGCCCGTTACGATCGCGACTTTTCCTTCCAGGCAAAGCTTCATCGTTTCAGTCCTTGTTGATATGCTAATATTCAATCAGAGGGAGATGGTTGATGCAGGAGGCTTCGCGGATGAACGAATGCGCATGATATTGCGGGGCTTGAGACATTTATCCGCGTGGCAGGCTCATAGTCTGTAGAGGTGGTTGTGGTGTTCAACAAGCGTCTCAATTTTGATTTGACCGGGACTGACTAAATTACTTGGCAGGTAGAAATGGACAAACACCATATCACACGCCGGGGGCTCATGTTGGGTAGCCTAGCGTTGATGCTTTCAGGATGTACTTTGGAGGATCGGCCGCCGCTGGGCTACGCATTTGCTATGGATCCGGATGTCGATCCCCGCTATCGGCGGCAGGAGGTCGCGTATACGGGAAGCGAACCGCCCGGAACCATCGTCGTTGATACAGGGAGGCGCTACCTTTACTTCGTGGAGGCGGATGGCCAGGCCACACGCTATGGTGTTGCCGTCGGACAGGAAGGACTGAGTTTCAAGGGCGAGGCCACCATCGGTCGCAAGGCAGAGTGGCCTTCGTGGAAGCCCACCGACGACATGATTCAGCGCAAGCCCCGGCTGGCGAAATATGCCGACGGCGTACCGGGAGGGCCGCTCAACCCTCTCGGCGCAGCGGCCCTTTATCTCTACCAAGACGGACAAGATACCATGTTCCGGTTGCATGGAACGAATGCTCCCTGGTCGATAGGCCATGCGGTATCAAGCGGGTGCGTTCGCTTGACGAATGCGAACATTGTCGACCTTTACTCTCGTGCTCTTGTGGGCACGCGCGTAGTCGTCATCTGATGCCATTTACCATTTGAAATCGCAGGGTTGGTCATATCGATAGGTATCTGCTAATGTAGGAATGTTGCACGTTGCATCATTTCTGCACTATCTAAAGTGCTATTGTCGCTAAACTTTGAGGTGTAGCCGTCGAAAAGCTATCCCATGATGAGGAGAGGACTTCATGATGAGCAGAATTTTAGTTGTGATCGTCGCGATGTTTGCGGTGGCCAATCTGAGCGCTTGCGGTTCGATGGGCAAGGGGAAGGCCCCACCGCCGGCAGAAGCAGTCTACAAGTAGCATATGGCGTTTGTTCTGAGGAAGGGTCGAGCAGGCCCTTCCTCTTCCTAACAGCATAAACCGCCAGGCTTGCCTTCGTTCGCGATTCACGGCGCAAAAGTGGCGTATCCGCTGACTTCGGGCTCGCGGTTGTAGGGCTTGCATATGGAGCATAGTGATGGCGCTTGGAAGAGGCGGTGTGTCGCTAGTTGTCATGTTGGCGGTCATGGCATCTTCATGCCAGACAGAAGACAAAAGGCCTCTACCGCATTATACGTCGAATGGCAGAGGCGTAGCTCCAACCAATGCGGCTGAAAACAAAGCAAATCGGTATTTCATCGAATTCCGCTCACGCTATGCGCTGACCTACGGCCACACCTACGTCGTTTTTGGGCGGGCGGATAAGAACGGAAATATGATCAATCCCGAAGTCGCCGGACTTGCGCCAGCATCTGACAATGCCGCGCCCTATGTATTAGGCCATTTCATACCCGTTCCGGCCTCGACCGGAGCAACGGATGGTGACCTGGAAGAGCAGTACAGGTCGGCAAGCTGGCGTGTGATGCTGACTGATAATGAATATCGCGACACAGTTGCGTATATACGCAAACTGCAGGCAACCACTCATCTCTGGGAGGCAACGGTTTATAATTGCAACGCCTTCGTGGCGGATATCGCACGGCACATGGGTTATAAGGCGCCCGGCATTTGGCTAAGGCCGCAACAATTCATTGCAACCCTGCGGGAGATGAATACAGGTTGATTGCGTGCGGGCGTTGGCGATCGCGGAAGGCCGATCATAGAAAGGTTCTGGTGACTTGATGTGAATTTATCAGTAGCCGTCGTCGGCGAGATGGTCTGGGTTCTTGGAATTGTGGCATGGTGCATCATTCGATACCCATTTGAGCGTCGCGCGAAGCGAGTGCCGGTCGTCAGCAACCGCCGTACCGGTTCGGAGGCGATCGGGCTTGCTGCAGCTCTCGTCGGGCTTGCGATCGTGCCGGGATTTTACGTCGCGACTGGCATCCCTGAGGTGGCCGACTATACCGCCCATTTGTGGGCCGTCGTGATCGGGACAATACTCTTCTGTGCCGCAATGTGGGTCTTTCGAAGAACCCACAAGCAATTAGGACGAAACTGGTCGATTACGCTGGAGATCCGCCAGCGGCACGAATTGATATGCGCTGGCCCGTACTCCCTTGTCCGCCACCCCATGTACACGTCGTTCCTTCTGATGGGGCTTTCACAAGCGTTTCTGCTGTCGAACTGGGTGGCAGGCATGGCGGGCCTGATCGGCTTCACCGTTCTATTCTTCCTAAGGGTGGACAAGGAAGAACGTATGATGTTGGAAGTTTTCGGCCCGCAATACCAAGCGTATATGGCGAAGACCAAGCGCATCATCCCTTATCTTTACTAGAGGTGGCTAGATGAGAGGCCGAACGATCAAGCTCTCGGCATCGCGACGACTTGTCGGAGATCTGATGAGATTCTCGATCGGGGTGCCACGCGTGACGGTCCAGCGGCAAATGAACCTTCGGCCGCTCCTCGATGCCAGAGACGGACCGGATGCCCGGCCGTCCTGGACTGTGCTTTTCTTGAAGGGATACGCCCTGCTCTCTCAAGAAATTCCCGAATTGCGGCGCGCTTATGTCAAGTTTCCAAGGCCGCAGCTCTATGAATATCCGGCCAGTGTGGCCTCCATTGCCCATGAGCGCGAGCATGACGGAGAGCGGGTCGTTCTGCTGAGCATCATCAAAGGTCCCGAGCAACGCTCCATTTCCCAGCTGGAGACGCTGATCCGCGCAGCAAGGTCACTTCCGGTTCTGGAGATCAAGGAGTTTCGGCGCTCGCTGAAGCTCGCTCGCGCACCTGCCCCTGTGAGGTGGCTGCTCATGTGGCTCGGGCTCAATATCGGGCGGAAGCGTGCGCGTTATTTCGGCACGTTCCAATTGTCTGTCTATTCGGGCCTGGGAGCGGAGTCCCTCAACCCGATCACCCCACTGACCACACTTCTCAACTACGGTCCAATCGGCGAGGATGGATCGGTTGCTGTCCGCATCCACTACGACCACAGGGTCATGGATGGAGCGAATGTCGCTCGGGCGTTAGAACGGTTCGAAAGAATCTTGAACGGCGAGATCGCCGACGAAGTAAAAAGCCTCGCCCAGAGCGGAACCCCTACCATCATGTCGGCGGTAGGGACGTCGAAATGACAGTGCAGGATGAGTTTCGTTTGGCTGTCGTCGTGGTTGGGGCTTCCCGCGGCATTGGACGAGCAATTGCAAAGATTGCGGCACGTGAAGACAATGTCGTCGTGCTCGTCGCGCGTTCGCCTGAAGGCCTCGCCGCTGT
>NZ_JACCEY010000011.1:194579-224104 GCF_013591995.1 Rhizobium sp. WYCCWR 11146 | reverse complement strand
GGCCGACGTACGGCAGGCCGGCGGCGAGGCGTTCACGCTGGAGCTGGATCTCTTCGCAGCCGATGCGTCGGCGCGTCTCGAGGCTTTTCTAACCGCCAACGATTTGGTCTGCGGCGTCCTGGTCAACAGTGCTGGGTATGGTCTGCGAGGTGCAGCAACGATACTCCCCGTCAACGATCAGCTTGGGATCATCGATCTCAATATACGCGCCCTGACCGACATGACCCTTCGCTTCCTGCCTGGAATGCTGGCGCGCGGACGTGGCGGCGTGATCAATCTCGGCTCCATAGCGGGTTTGGTTCCCGGGCCGTACATGGCTTTGTATTACGCAAGCAAGGGTTTCGTGCACTCTTTTTCGGACGCGCTCCATCAGGAAGTGCGCCGCTTTGGCGTTACCGTGACATGTGTCGCGCCCGGACCGGTATCCACCGAATTCCTTGAAAAGGCCGGCGCGAACCGGGCGGCTCTCTTCAAGATATTGCCCAAGCTGGACGCTGAATATGTCGCTGAGCGGGCCTGGAGCGGTTTCAACTCCGGCCGTCGCCGCGTTGTCCCTGGCATTTCAGCCAAGTTGATCACTCTTGTCGCCGCATTCTTGCCGACCGCAGCTATTCTCCCTCTGATCGGTCGCCTGCAGCGCAGGAGCAAAGATCCATGTCCTTGCGGTTCAGGGAAGAGCCTCAAGGAATGTTGCGGTAGCCGCTCCCCGGCACGGAGCAAGCTGCAGAAATAGTGCCCGTCGACGAGTTTGTCGAAACGATATCCGGAAAGCGGGATGATCGTGTTCAGTTGGTCGAGGAGACTACGGCGGCCGCGCAGAGCTTGACACATGAAACCGAAAGCCTTGCCGAATTGCTGCGGCGGTTCAGAACGGGCAGCGGCCGGGCATCGGAACATCGCCACTAAGCGATGGCATCCTGACGTCCTGCCGAAGCAGGCAAGAAAACGCCGCCGCCTCGAAAGGGCGGCGGTGAGCGATCATCGGCCAGCGTCGCCTCAGTGGCTCTCTGATGCGGGACCGTGAGAGTGGCCGGCAATGCTCTTGCGAACATGACGAACTGCCGCCCAGACGGCGAAAAGCACGAGCGGGATGGCGCCGAGAACGGCGAGCTTCGACACGTGCGGATCGACGCCCAGTTCGGAGATGCTTTCCAGGCAGATCTTTGCGAGGCCAACGGTGTAATAGGTGATGGCGATGACGGAGAAGCCTTCGACCGCCTGCTGGATATGGACCTGGATGCGCGCCCGCTCTTCCATTGATGTCAGCAGTGAGGCGTTCTGATCTTCGAGCTGAACCTGCACGGTCGTTCTGAGCAGGTCGCCGGCCAGGCTCACACGTTCGGCCAGTTCATCGAGGCGGCGTTCGGCGGCGTGAACCGCACGGACGGCCGGTTGAAAGCGCCGGTCGATGAAGGTGCCGATCCGCTGGCGCTGTTCGACGCGCTCCTCGCGCAGCTCCGACGATCTGCTTGCGACGATCTCGGCATAGGCTTTCGTCGCGCCGAAGCGGTGACGGGCGAGAGCGGAGAAATTGAGCACATCCGACGAGAGCTTGGTGACCTCGGAAAGCAGGGCTTTGTCGACCTTGACCGCACTCTGCATATGCGCGATCAGCAGGTCGAGGCGCCGGTCGAAGACGGAAAGCTTCGACACCGTCTCGCGTGCCATCGGCAACGCCAGCAGCGCCATCATCCGGTACGTCTCGATCTCCAGGAAACGCCTGACCATGCGGCCGGTGCGATAGGCATTGAGGTTGCGGTTGAAGAACAGAAATTCGACGAAACCGCTGTCGGTCAGCCGGAAGTTCGAATGCACTTCCGCATCGCCGCCGCCGACCTGAGAGGCGACATAGTCGAGCCTCGGTTTTTCCGGACGCTGCCCGTCCTTTTCGTCCCGCACCAGCACCCGAACGGCCGCGATGATCTTCCCGTCGATCTGGCGGCAGCAGGCCTGAAACGCTTCCGGCGGATTGCTGCCGGGCTCGGCCGATGCGGGAACGACGAAGGTCAGGGTGAGGAACTCGGTATGAGCCTCCCACTTCAGCCGGCCGTCGCCGATGCGGCCGATGCCGTGGTTGCCCTCGCGGGTCGTGGAGACATCCTCCAATCCCGGCAGGGAACTTGGTATCTGAGGAGGGGCATTTTCTCCGACGATGGCGACGTGCCACACATCCGTGTCGCCATCGAAGTAGAGCGACGGCCGCGCGTGGAGCTCGTTGTGAAGTTCCCTTCGCAGCGGATGCTCGGAGCCCATCGGCATGGAAATGCACCTCTATACGGTAGACAGTCGCCGGATGTAACCGGGTTGCCGGCATGTGTGAGTTGACCATGGCGCCTGCGAGCCGGCGAAGGCTGACAACGCCTATAGCCTCTCCCGAACCACATGTCACCATAAAGGGCAACGATGTCGGCGGCTTGCACGACATCGTTGCCCCATTGTTCGATTGTCACCCGCTGGACTGGTGAGGCTGGCCTTACGACGAGGTTTCTTCCAGCCGTCGGCCGCCGGTCTCGATCATTCCGATAGCCGCGACCGCACCGATGGCGGCGACGATCGCGAACATCATGAACACCGAATTGATGCCCTGCGTCCCCACCATATAACCGACCGTGGTCGGCCCGACGGCCGAGGCTATGCGCAGCCATGACGTCGCAAGGCCGGTTCCGATGGCGCGCATCCGCGTCGGATAGATCTCCGGCGTGTACAGGTACAAGACCGCATTGATCGACCCGACGACGCCATAGGCAAGCGTTGCCAGCACGATCAACGACCAGAGCTGGCCTGCACCACCTGCAGCCAAGGCGCTCAACAGTGCCGCGCCGACCAGGAAGGACACGATGGCCCAAGTTCTTCGACCGATGCGGTCGATGCAAAAAGCGCAAACCAGAAGGATGGCGACCTGGGCGACATTGGTCATCGACGCCGCCCGAAGAGCGCTTCCGAGCTCGAGCTTGTAGACGGTGTGATAGAGTGTTGGCATCCAGTTGTTGAGGCTGTTGGCGACGAAGAACGAACTCGCCCAAAGGACCCAGGCAATCAACGTCCTCACGCGGAAGCGTGGAGACAGCAGCTCGCTCCAGCGGCTTCTCGGTTGCCGGGCGACCTGTGCAGGGGCGGGTGCTGCAGCCGACGCTTCGGGCGCCGATTGCGGCTCCTGTTGATAATCGAGTTTTGCCTTTCTTGCGCTCGCCTCAGCCTGGCGGATGATCGCTTCCGCTTCGTCGAGGCGTTGCTGGCCGATCAACCAGCGCGGCGATTCCGGCAGCCGATAAAGCAGATAGGCGATGACGAGACCCGGAATGCCGCCGATGAAGAACAGCGATGTCCATCCGAGGATCGGCACGAGCAAGGTCCCAACCTGGCCGGTGATCATCAGCCCGACCGGAAAGATCATCTCGTAGAGCATGAAATAGCGGCCGCGTCCCTTCGCCCGCAAAAGTTCGCTGATATAGGTGGCCGCAACCGGCATTTCTCCTCCGACACCGATGCCCTGGATCAGGCGGCATAGGAAAAGCATCTGAAAATTGCCGGTGAGCGCGCAGGCGAGGCCCATGACCGACATCAGCGCTGTGGCCGCTGCCGCCATGGGGACGCGGCCGAAACTTTCGGCAAGACGGCTGAAGAGCAGGGCGCCGAGCAATTGGCCGATGTAGCTGGCGGCGATCATCCAGCCGATCTGGGCCGGAGAAAGCTCCCATAACTTGATCAGGATCGGAAGGACGAATGCTAGCGAAAGGGCATCGAAGGCATCGAGAAACGTGGCACTCCCCATGACGATCCGCGCCCGGCGGTGCCATGGTGTAAAGGGAATGGCTTCGAAACGGGCAGTCAGCGCTGCGGCGCGACCGCTGTCGGATGCCGGGGTCGGATCGTGGGCCTCTAGCCCATCTGCGGTCGCGGATGCGGCCAGCGTAATTGTGTTGTCGTGCATTCTATCCTCCCAGATTCAGCACCTTGATGATGGCCGGCGCCTTCGTAGCGCCGGCGTTAGCCGTTAGCCGTCGACCGCCTGAACAGCGACCGGATCGCATCTGCGATCTGGTCGGGGCATTCGATCGGCGTCAGATGCCGCGCCGCGGGCAAGACGGTGAGGGATGCGCCCGGAATGGCCGCAGCGAGATCTCGGGCCGTCTCGACGGGGGTGGCGTAATCCTCCTCGCCGACGACCACCGAAACGGGAAACCGGAAACCTCCCAGATGCCGGCGCAGATCGGCATCGCCGAGCATGGCGCAGGTCGCGGCATAGGCATCGATATCGTTGGCGGTAAAGACCGACATGGCATGCTGAACCTGCGCCGGATGATCCATCCGGAATCGATCGCCGAACCAGCGCGTTGCCTGAAACTCGGCCATTGATGCCAGCCCTTCGCTGCGAGCCTTTGCCGCCCGGGCGCGCCATTCCGTGGGCGCGTTGGCACCATACCAGGCGGTGGTGTCGATCAGCAGCATGGCGCGCACCAGCTCGGGGTGCCGCGCCGCGAAGGCCTGCGCCACGCAACCGCCCATGGAGCAGCCTGCGACGACGGCGTCACTCCACCCGAGTTCTCCCATCAGGTCGGCGGTATCGTCGCCGAACCGCTCGACATCATAAGGGCCGGCAGGCTTGTCGCTCCTGCCATGGCCGCGGCAGTCCATCGTGACGATATCCGCATCCTCCAGCCGCCCGACGACCCGATCCCAGACACTGGCGTCGAGCGCCAGTGAATGGATCAGAACGACACGCGGCCCACCGGGCCGTCCGCTGCGTCTATATGCAAGGCCGATACCATCGGACGTTCTCGCATAGGCGACGCCGGAAGCCGTCTCGCGCACATTTGCTGCACTGTTGGACATCGACATTCCCTTACCCGGCAAGCGCCATATCGTTTTCGCCCACGAGCGGTACGTTCCACGCGTCGTAGCCATAGAGCCAGGAGGTGTCTTCGTTGCCCCCCGACATCCAGGTATTGGCGCTCGAAATCGCCTGGATGCGTGACGTGCGTGGCTTGCGGTTCGCCTCGTAGCGGCGGAACGCGCCTTCGATGTCGTCATTGTCGACGCCGGCAAGGCACCGCGCCAGCACTGCCGCGTCCTCGATCGAGGTTGCAGCCCCTTGTGCCATATAGGGTGTCATCGGATGGCAGGCGTCGCCGAGAAGCGCCACGCGTCCGTCGCTCCAGCGCGGCAATGGTTCACGTTCGAGGATTGCCCATTTGTGGCAGTCCGGGCAGGCATTCAAAACCATCTGCACTTCCGGATGGAAGCCTTCATAGGCGGCGCGCAATTCCCTCACGTCGCCCTTGGCGGACCAGGATTCCGAGGTCAGCCAGTCGGCGGGCTCAGGCACGCTGGTGACGAAGTAGAGCGAGCTGCGATCAGCAGCCGTATAGTAGATGACGATATGGCGGTCGACACCCCACCACTTCGTTCTGGACGCCTGGATCTCGCCGCCGTTCATCAGGCTTGCGTCGAAGACCGCGCGGTAGGCGATCCGGCCCTTGTGGATCGGTTTGTCAGGGCCGACGACGATGTCGCGAACGAGCGAATGCACGCCATCGGCGCCGATCACCGCATCGGCATCCGCCTTCGTGCCGTCGGCGAAAGAGAGTGTCACGCCGCCCTTCGTCTGATCCAGGCCGACGAGCTTCTTGCCGAGGTGAACGATCTCCGGCGGTAGTACGGAATAAAGCGCTTCATGCAGGTCGGCCCGGTGCATGCAGAGAAAGGGCGCGCCGTAAAGGCTTTCCGGCATCGGAAGCTCGCGCTTGATCTCACCGGTATCCCAGACGCGATTGAGATGAGAATAGGGCTCGAACGCAAGTTTCTGAAGCTTGTCGAGAACGCCGATACCGCGCAGGACGCGCGATGAATTCGGCAGCATCTGGATGCCGGCGCCGATGCGGGCAAATTTCGGTGCCTGCTCGTAGACATTTACGTCGATGCCGACCTGGCGAAGGGTCGTGGCGGCGGCGAGACCACCCATGCCGGCACCAATGATCGCGATTTTCGGTTTACTTCCAGCCATGCGATTTTCCTCCCTTAGCAATCAAGATGGCGCTAGTCGTAATGCGGCATCTGTAGTATGTAAAATATTTATATAATTCATGTATGAAACCTTTTAAGTTTATGTTGGATGCCAATGGAACTAAGACACCTCCGCTATTTCGTGGCCGTCGCAGAAGAGGGGAGCATCTCGCGAGCTGCCGCGCGTCTCAACATCCAGCAGCCGCCGCTTGGTCAGCAGATCCGCGATCTTGAATATGAGCTTGGCCTTTCCCTCTTTGACCGGCATCCCAAGAAGATCGTGCTCAACGCTGCCGGCGCAGTTTTCCTTGCCGACGCCCGCGACATCCTCAAGCGGGCCGGTCAGGCAGTCGAGAATGTCCGCCGGTACGACAAAGGCGAGGCCGGCCATCTGTCGGTCGGCTTTACGAGTTCGGCGTCGCTGCATGTTCTGGCGCCGAAGCTGCTGCAGCAGTTCCGTCTTTCCTATCCGCTCGTCAAAATCGCCGTCGAAGAAAGCGAGACCTACGAACTCATTCTCGCCTTGCAAGAGGGCCGTATCGATGCAGCGTTGCTGCACATCGACGCAAATCGATTTCCGGATCTGGCGAGCACGGTGCTTTCCGAAGAGGACATGATCGTCGCCATCCCTCTTGCTCATCCCCTCGCGGATGAACGCCTCGGTCCGATCACGCTGAAAATGCTGGAGGGACAGGATGTGGTTGTTTACCGGCGACCCGATGGCCCAGGTATCTTCGAGCGTATCTTGCAGTCCCTCGATCGTGCAGGCGTGACGCCTGCGATCGTCGACGAAGTCTATCGCATCGTCGCAGCGATCAACCTCGTTGCCGGCGGTCGCGGCGTCACGATCGTTCCAGCCTCCATGCAGGTCCTCCATCCGGAGGCCATCGCCTATCGCGCGCTCGCTCCCGGCCAACTTTCACCCTTGCCGCTCTGCATCGCTTACCGGCGTGATCTGAAGCTCTCGATCGTGAGGAATTTCGTTGCACTCACGAAGGAAATCGCTGCCGTCCCCGCGCATATGCGTGGTCGTGCCTGACCGTTGAGTGCGCGCGCTAGGCTATGAAGCAGCCGCATCGGCAGCAGAGACAGTTCGACCTCCGCCGAGGCCAGACGTCCAGGCCATCGACAATTCGAAACGCATCGAAGCGTTCGAGAGGAAACGAAAAAGCCACGGCCCTGTTGCGAGGCCGTGGCTGGTGCGTGCGCGCATTTTGCGGGACAACGCGTGACCGGTTACTTGGCGGCGAGCGCCTGGTTGACCTTGTCGACGTCGGCATTCATTGCCTTGAAGGTCTCGTCGAGGGAAAGCTCGCCGACGATCAGCTGGCTCATCCTCTGGACGATGAGCTGATAGATGGCGGAGGATCCCTTGAGACGTTCCAGGTCCCGGGCTGCCTGCGGCACGCTATTGCGGCTTCCGAGGAAGACGGCCATCGCTTCCTTGGCATTCTTGCTCTCGAGCTTGTATTGCGGGTCCTTGATGTCGGCGCCCGTCAGGACGACGTAGTTTTCAGCGATTTCACGCTGGACCTTTTCAGAGCCGAGGAACTCGATGAACGCGGCCACGGCCTCGGGAGACTTGGTGCGCTTGAAGCCAACGATCGCGGTGCCGCCGGGCATCGCATAGCAGCCGGCATCGCCGCACGGGGCGCTGATCGCCGTCCAGTCGAAGGCATCGCCGATCTTCTTCTGGAACGGATTGACCATCCAGTTGCCGGCGAGATAGGTCACGACGTTGCCGTTGACGAATTCGTCACCCATGTTCTTGTACTGGGTTCCGCCGGCAGCCCCCCACATTTCCTTGGGGAAGGAGCCGTCCTTCGTCCAGCCGTAGAGATCCGTGACATAGCGCTTGGCGGCATCGTCGGGGAAGAAGAACTTGCCGTCCTTGACGTAGTTCGAACCGTAGGAGAATGCCGCGCCGGAAAAGCGGTGGCCCGAGCGGTCCATCGTGAAGGGGATCTGAGCGCCAGTCGCCTTGGCGACGCGCGCCGAGGCTTCGACGATATCCTTCAGCGTGGCGGTGGGCTTCGGAAGCGGTTCGCCGGCCTGTTCGAACAGCGTCTTGTTGACGAAGGGCAGGTTGAAGGTTTGCGACGCGATATAGCCGTTGATCGACTGCGGATCGTTGACGCCGGGGAAGCGAAGCGTGTTCAGGCTGTCGCCGTGTAGCTTGGCGAAGCCATCCGGATCCTTCATGTAGGGACGCATGTCGAGGTAATAGGGGGCAAGTTGCCAGTCGGTGATCTTGGCGATGTCAGGGCCCTCGCCGACGGCGAGCTGCACCGGCAGCTGCTTGGCGACCGCATCATAGCCCGAAGAGACGAAGTTGACCTTGACGTCGGGATGCGCGGCCTCGAATTCCTTGCTGAGCGCTTCCATCCGCTCGACGTAAGCCTGGTCGTCGTCGGTGAACAGAAAGGTGATTGTCTTGGTTTCCGCCATGGCCGCGCCGGCCCATGCGAAAGAAGCGGTTGCCAACGCCAGTGCGACGGCCCCTGAGAGATAGGTTTTCATTTTCATCCTCCCATGAAAACATTTTCATCAATCGCGGCTTCAGCCATCGATAAATCAATTTCATATACTTGACATTCGTTCCGTCAAGCTATTTTCTGCGGCAATAGCGATGTTTTTGAGCAATTTGCAAAAATGGCGCGCACAAATAACCTAATGAAAATATTTTCATAGGATTGCGGAGGAGGCGGTCTGTGAAAACGGAATGCATCAAGCAGCCGGGCGAGATGGCGCCAGCATACAGTGTGGCCATGGGCCAGACGATCACGGCATGGGCCGTTTCCGGCCTGATCGCCAGCTATTTTCCCGGCGAGCCCGCGCCGGCCGAAGATCGCGTAAACTATCGTTTCATCAACGGTTTCGTCGATGTCGGCGACCTGCCCTGCCGCAAGGCCTTCTGGTCGACCATGGTCGGGCGGCCGCTATTGCCCGACACCGCCTGGCCGACCGAAAGCCTCAATCTTCCCGGCTCGAACCGTCGCGTCGAGTTCACCGGCTTCTGGCACGTACCGACGCATCTTAGGCGATGGCTGAAGGGCACGTTCAGAACGGAGACCGCGCGAGCGCTCAATCTCAGACTGAAGACCTGCGGCGGCGTTCGCATATGGGTCAACGGACAGGAGGCGGTGCGCTTCGAACCCTTCAAGCGCAACACCGAGAGCGCAACCGACATAAGGCTGGCGCTGGACGCCGGCGACAACCAGATCCTCGTCTACACCGAAGACTTGGCCGAGCGCGACACGACGTGGTTCTTCGAGCTCGAGATGCTGGACGAGGAGCCGCTCTGCGTGCTGCTGCCCGTATCGCTGGATCAGGATGAGGTCCGCGAGCTGGAAGCCCTTGCGCGCGGCGTGCGTCCGGCTCGTGACGTCTTCGTCAATCAGCCGCTGGAGATCATCTTCGGCACTGCGCCCGAACGCGATCTGCCGGTAGAGCTCAAGGTCGTCGGTCATGGCCACGAGCGGCCCGTTCTCGCGCATTCCCGATTGACGCTCAAGGCCCATCAGAGCAGCCTCACGGCCGACGATATCTGCGGCATTGCGGACGGTTATCACGGCGTCCACATGACGATCGGCAGCGGCACGGGTTCGGTTACGCGCGTCATCGATGCCGCCTTCATGAGCAGCGTTTCGTCGTTGCCATCAGAGACGTCGCTCGCCGCCCGCAAGCGGCAGGCACTGGAATACAGCGCCCGCTTCGGCGCAAACCGCGTCGGGCGCCTGATCGCCATGATGGAAACCGGCCATCACGACCAGGAAAGCTTCGACCGCATCATCGACGCGACGCTGGCCTCCATCGATGCGCGGGAGGATTGCTCGGATTTCATCATGGTGCCGCTCTTGTGGCTGCTCGGCGCCTATGCCGACCGGATGCCCGATGCCGTGGTCGATCGCATTCGGCATTCCGTTCGCTCCTACCGTTACTGGGTCGACGAGCCGGGTAACGACGCGATGTGGTTCTGGAGCGAGAACCATGTGCTCTGCTTTCACACGAGCCAGCTGTTGGCCGGACTTCTTCTGCCCGATGAGGTGTTTTCGGCCTCGGGCAGGACCGGGCAGCAGCAGGCGGAACTTGCCGGCGAGCGGCTCGGCCGCTGGTTCGACAGCGTCGAGGCCCATGGGTTGGCGGAGTGGAACTCGGCCGCCTATTACCCCATCGATTTCATCGGCCTGCTGGCGCTGGAGCGCTGGGCCGAGACGGCGATGTCAGCGCGCGCCCGCGCCCAGATCGATCTCATCTTCCGGATGATCGCCCTTCATACGCTGGCAGGCGTTCCGGCCGGATCGCAGGGCCGCGCTTACGACAAGGAGTTGCGCGCCGGCCCGCTGACCGAGCTTGCGCCTTTCGCCCAGGTCGCCTTCGGGACCGGCTGGCTGAACAATGGTGTGGCGGCATTGACCATGTTCTGCGCCGGCGGCTACGAGCCGCCTGCCGATCTCAACGAGCTTGCGGCGCTCTCGCGCGCAAGAAGCGTCGAGGCGCGTTACAGCCAGGGCCTCGAGAGCGGAAAACTCGTGCTGTTCAAAAATGAGGCGGCGCAGCTTTCGACGGTCGTCGATCACAAGACCGGCCAGAAGGGGCATCAGCAGCATGTCCTCGACATCCGGCTGGCCGGCCACCCCATGGCGAGGCTGTGGGTCAACCATCCCGGCGAGGACGATCCCTGGGGCAATCAAAGGCCGTCCTATTGGGCCGGCAACGGCATCCTGCCGCGCGTTGCCCAGCATCGCGACGTTGCCCTGCTGATCGAGGACACAAGCGACGCACGCCACACATGGACGCACGCCTATATCGGCCGCGACGGGCTGGACGATCTCATCATCGAAGACAAGTGGCTCATCGCGCGATCGGGCCGGGGATTTTCTGCCCTCTGGGCGTCGAACGGCCTGGAGCTGATCACCGACGGCCCGACTGCCGGCCGCGAGGCGCGCTCCTACGGGCAGCTTTGCGGCTGGGCTGGTATCGTCGGATGCGGCAACGACGATGCCTTCAAGGCATTCATCGAACGCCTGCGCCGGACGACGGTTTCCTTCGATCCCGGGCTTCGGCGTCTCTCTCTGACGCCGCCGGGCGGCCCGGCGATCGACCTCTCCTATGCCGACGGTCTTTCGATCGATGGCGAGGCGAGGCCCTTCACCCACGATCAGCCGCACCCGATCCTCACCCACGACAGTGCAGCCTCTGGCGCCGGCACTGACGGGCCGTTTTACTCGTAAAAACATAGGTCTCCCGCATGAACACAACATCTGTCGATAACGCCGCACTCCTGACGACGATCGATCGCGTGGCAACGGCTTTCAGCCGGCTCAGAGGCATCAAGGAAGGTCTCGTGACGGGAAATTCCGCCTCCGGAATCCAGTTCGACGAATGGGACTGGGAAGTCGGCGTCGGTCTTTACGGCTTCCTGCGCCGCGCCATTTCCACCAATGATCAGAAAGCGCTGCAGGAACTCGTCGCCTGGTATGCCGGCCAGATCGAACGCGGCCTGCCGCCGCGCCAGATCAACAGCACGGCGCCGATGCTGCCGCTTGCAATCCTCGTTCAGCATGTCGACCGTCCCGATTTTCGCGCGCTTGTCGAGGACTGGGCCGAATGGCTCGTCAAGGAATTGCCGAAGACCGAAGACGGCGGCTTTCAGCACGTCGTCAAGGAGCGCCTCAACGAGGGCGAATTGTGGGACGATACACTGTTCATGGCCTGCCTGTTTCTCGCCCGCGCCGGCGTTCTCTGCGAGCGCAGCGAGTGGATCGACGAGGCCGTCTATCAGTTCGTGATCCACACCCGCTATCTCTCCGATCCGGTCAGCGGGCTCTGGTATCATGGCTGGACCTTCAACGGGCGGCACAATTTCGCCAATGCCTTCTGGGCGCGCGGCAATGCCTGGATCACCGTTGCCATCCCCGAGCTCTTCGATCTCGTTCCGACGCTTGGCGAGAAGGACCGGCGTTTTCTGTCGAACGTTCTCGTCAGCCAGGTGCGCTCCTTGAAAGCATACCAACGCCCGGACGGCATGTTCACGACGCTTCTCGACGATCCGTCGTCGCCGCTGGAAACCTCGGCCACGGCAGGCATTGCCTATGGCATGTTGCGGGCCATCGATGCCGGCATTCTCGACAAGGACGACAGGGCCTATGCCGAGCGCGCGCTGGCGGCGGTGCTGGCGCAGATCGACGAAGAAGGTGTCGTCCACGGCGTCTCGGACGGCACGCCGATGGGCCATGACCTCGATTTCTACAGGCGCATTCCGAACGTGCCGACGCCTTATGGCCAGGCGCTGACCATGCTGCTCCTCACGGAAGTCTTTCTCGAGAAAGGCGAGCGCCAATGAGCACTGTGTCTCGTGTCGCCATCAAGCCGGCGCAGGGTGACGATACGGTCCGCCTGCAGGCGGCCATCGACGGCCTATCGGCTTCGGGCGGCGGACGCGTGGAGCTGATGGCCGGCATCCATGTCTGCCGCGGACTCCAGCTTAGATCCGGTGTCGACCTTCATCTGGCCGACGGCGCGATCCTGCGCCCCGTTCCGGACTATGCCGCCTATGCGCATACGAGTGTTTCGGTGATCGCCGAAAAATCGGACCGCGGCATGATCGTCGCCAAGGATGCACGGCGGATCAGCCTGACGGGGGCGGGCCGCATCGAAGCCGGTTGTGAGAGCTTCATCGTGGGAGACGACGAGACGGTGGGAACCTTCATCCCGGCCGAATTTCGTCCCCGCGTCGTCGTCTTCGAGGGCTGCGACGAGGTCGAGATCAGCTCCGTCCATATCTGCCGCTCGCCGATGTGGACGCTGCACTTCGTCAACTGCACCGATGTCGCGGTCAGGAACGTGACCATCGACAACGACCGCCGCCTTCCCAACACGGACGGGATCGTGCTGGATGCCTGCCGCGGCGCCGTCATCGAGGACTGTCGGATATCGACGGCCGACGACGGCATATGCCTGAAGACGAGCATCGGTCCTGACCGTGTCGCCATCGGGCGTTGCGAAAACATTCTCGTTCGTCGATGCTCCGTTCAGAGCCTTAGCTGCGCGCTGAAGATCGGCACGGAAACGCATGGCGACGTCACCAATGCCGTGTTCGAGGATTGCAGCGTCTCATCTTCCAACAGGGCGCTCGGCGTATTCTCCCGCGACGGCGGCCGGATATCGAACGTAAGGTTTTCACGAATTGCGGTAGAGTGCCGCGAGACCCCCGATGGTTTCTGGGGCTCGGGGGAAGCGCTGACCGTCAATGTCGTCGACCGTGTTACGGAACGCGCGGCTGGCGCCATCGACAATCTCATCGTCGAGGACATCACCGGGCGGATGGAGGGGGCTATCACCGTCATATCGACCTCGTCGGCCGGCATCAGTAACGCATCGCTGGCGCGCATCGCCATTGATCAGCAGCCTGGGCAACTCGGCACGGCGCGGTCCTACGACCTGCGTCCGACAAACGCGGACCTTTCCCCGACAGCCGATGGCGGCGGCCGTGCCAATGCCTGGACCCGCGGGTCGGACGGGCGGGTGATTGGTCTTGAGCACTATCCGGGAGGAATGCCGGCCGTCTACGTGGCTGATGTCACCGGGCTCTCGATGAACGAGGTGCGGATCACGAGGCCGACACCGCTGCCGCAAGGCTGGAACAAAAACGACGCCGTCTTCGAAACGGCGGCACTTGATGGGAGTGGGACATGGCAGAACTGAAACTTTCCAACGTCAACAAGTCGTATGGCTCGGTCAAAGTCCTGCATGACGTCGAACTCGATATCAAGGACGGCGAGTTCGTCGTCTTCGTCGGTCCGTCGGGATGCGGCAAGTCGACCCTGCTGCGTGTCATCGCCGGCCTCGAAGAGGTCACGGAGGGCGCAATCGCGATCGGAGCCCGCGACGTCAGCGCGCTCTCGCCGGCCGAGCGCAAGATCGCGATGGTCTTCCAGTCCTACGCGCTCTATCCGCATATGAGCGTTCGCAAGAACCTCGCTTTCGGCCTGGAAAACCTGAAGTTCAAACGCGCCGAGATCGAGGCGCGGATTGCCGAAGCCGCCAGGATGCTGGCGATCGAACCCTATCTGGACCGGCGTCCGAAGCAGCTTTCGGGCGGCCAGCGCCAGCGCGTGGCGATCGGCCGGGCCATCGTGCGCGAACCTGACATTTTCCTCTTCGACGAGCCGCTGTCCAATCTCGATGCGGCGCTGCGCGTTCAGACCCGGGCCGAGATCACCAAGCTCCACCGCGAGATCAAGACGACGATGATCTATGTCACGCATGACCAGGTCGAGGCGATGACGATGGCCGACAAGATCGTCGTGCTGCGCGCCGGGCGGGTCGAGCAGGTCGGAGCACCGCTGGACCTGTTCGACAGCCCGCGCAATCTCTTCGTCGCGGGCTTCCTCGGCTCGCCGCGTATGAACATCATCAAGGGCAAGGTCGCTGGCATCGAGGAAAGCGGTGTCGTCATCGATGTCGGCAATGGTGGTAAGGTCGTCAGCGATGTCGATCCCGCCGGCATTGCGGTCGGACAGGCCGTTCTCGCCGGCATTCGGCCCGCGCATTTTTCACGTTCCAGCGAGCAAGGCCTGCCGTTCATCGTCCAGTATCACGAGGGCCTCGGCACCGAGACCTATGTCTACGGCAACCTTGCAGGCCATGACGAGCAGATCATCATTCATGAGGCCGGCCACTTCGCGCCGGCGCCCGGTGATCACATCCTGATCGACGCCGCCCCGGGGCGGGTTCATCTGTTCGATCCCGAAAGCAGCCTGGCTTTTGCCAGGCGGCCCGGACAGGGGAGGCGCTGAACATGGCGGCGCTCAAGGCAGGTGCATTGCTGTCCCAGACAGGGGAAACGGCGATGAGAGTGGTCGAAGCCCCAATAAATGTGATCGAGCGCATCTTCGGCCGCAAGCGTATGCCATGGCTGTTCCTGGCGCCGAACCTCGTTCTGTTTGCCATCTTCACGTTCCTTCCGATCGCGATCGCGATCGGTTACGCCTTCACCGGCGGCACCAATCTTTTCGTGTCGGAGCGGCCTTTCGTCGGCCTGGACAATTTCCGCACGCTGCTTTCCTGCGGCAATTATCTGCAGCCGGGAACCTGCCAGGAATCGCTGTTCTGGACGGCCGTGTGGAACACGCTCTGGTTCGTGGCCTTCAATGTCGTCGCGACATTGCTGGTGGCGCTGATCACGGCGCTGATCCTCAATCGGGCGATCGTCGCGCGTGGTTTCTTCAGGGCGATGTTCTTCTATCCCGTCTTGCTGTCGCCCGTCGTCATCGGTCTCATCTGGAAATGGTTCCTCGATCGCAACGGGCTGCTGAACGCCTTCTTCCAGATGATTGGCATTCCCCCTGAGATCTTCCTGCTCGACGTCGGCTGGTCGCGCTTCTTCGTCGTCGCGGTATCGGTCTGGTTTCACATGGGTTTTTACACGCTCATCCTCTTGGCCGGCCTCCAGGCCATCCCGAAGGAGCTCTACGAGGCTGCCTCCATCGATGCCGCCTCGCGACGCCGCACGCTGTTCAGGATCACGCTTCCCCTCTTGGCGCCGAACCTCTTAGTCGTGTTCATCCTTCTGATGATCAAATCCGTCCAGATCTTCGACGAAGCCTGGGTTCTGACCAATGGCGGCGGCCCCGGCACGGCCAACAGCTTCATCGTCCAATATATCTACCAGATGGCATTCGGCAGCGATCTTCGCCTCTTCGGACTGGCTTCCGCCGCATCGGTTCTCATGGGGCTGGTGCTTCTGGTTCTCACCCTCATACAGCTGCGTATCGGCAAGCGAATGGAGTCCTGAGATGAACCCGATCAGCTTTTTCACGCGCACACGCCGGGCCGGACGCATCGATATCACCGACATATTGTCGTGGGTCTGGCTGATCGGCGGAACCTTCGTCGTGCTCCTTCCCGTCATGTGGGCGGGCCTCTCCTCGCTGAAGCCGGCCGCCGAGATCACCCGGTTTCCGCCGACGCTGCTTCCTCGGGCCGCCGTCGAGCAGACCGTGCCCGGCTTCGACAAGCCGCTCAGCCTCTGGCAGGTCACCGTCGACGGTCAGATGCGTGAAATGGCCATGGTCCGCCGCATCGGCCTCAAGGCCCAGATGGTCGATCCCGAAAATCCCGGACCACCCGTCAGCGTCGACGTCAAGGGGATGACGCCGGTGCAGAAGCTGACGGTCGCCACGCAGAATTACACCGATCCGCTGACGCGCTTCAACTTCCTGACGTTCCTCAAGAATTCAGTGTTCGTCACCTTCGTTGCAACGCTTCTGACGCTGATCGTCAACGCCATGGCGGCATTCGCCCTGTCGAAATACAAATTTGCAGGGGATACGACGGTCTTCGTCATCATCATTTCGACGCTGATGATCCCGCTCGCCGTCGTCATGGTGCCGGCCTATCTCGTCATCGTCGGGGTCGGGCTTGCCGATAACCTCTGGGGCGTCATCCTGCCGACGGTCGCCTCTCCGACCGCCGTCTTCCTGCTGCGGCAATATATGCTGACCATACCCGACGAGCTGATAGAGGCGGCGCGCGTCGATGCGGCGAGCGAATTCTGCATCTTCTGGCGCATCATCCTGCCGCTGACGGCGCCAGCTCTCGCGGTGCTGGCGATCTTTTCCGTGCTCTGGCGATGGAACGACTTCCTCTGGCCGCTCATCGTCCTCAACAGCCGCGAGAATTTCACCCTGCAGGTCGGCCTGAATGCATTCCAGGGAGAGTTCTCGGTGCAGTGGCACTATATCCTGGCGATGACATTCCTCAGCCTGCTGCCTGTCACCGTCGTCTTCCTGTTCCTGCAGAAGTACATCACCACGGGCATCGCCGGAACGGGCATGAAGTAAACGGCGAGGCGTGGAGATAGGCCTCCCCGCAACCGCCGAACAACCGATATCACGTCTTCCTCCCGGCTGAGGCGCGTCGCATTGAACATGGTTCATGCGGCGTGTTTCGGCCTTTGTCTTCGTGCATGGCTCCCAAAATCGCCGCCCATTTTGTGGGCGGTATGCGCCGCCGCGAGCGTAGCGCTTGCCACCGAGGCCGGCCGCCTCCGCGACCTGATGGGCGGCCAGACGTCGATTTCAAAATGCTACGGCGTCCTGCAAATATCACAAAACGGTTTCGAAGAGCGGGATCAGGGCCGCGCCGATTGCGCCGGGGGCGTCGATTATCTGCGCCACGGCAAGCCTGGGGACGTCGCGTAAAACCCCATGCCGAGGCAGGTTGTTGAATTCTGTCCGTTCGATCAGCATTCTCGCCAGTGAGTGCGGAAGCTCGCCGCCGAGGACGATCAATGCCGGGTCGAATATTGCGCAGATCGCATTGATGGCTCGATTGTGGGCCGGCGTGACGCGGTCCACCCACTCCTCAACGCCATCCCAGTCCATCAGGTCCTCGTTCTTCAGGTCCCTCAGGGTCAAGTTCATGCGCCCCTTGGCACGAAGATGTTCAAGCAGGACGCCGAGTGCAGGGCGTTCCTCGTAGTCCTGACGCCCGAAGAGAACGGAAAATTCGCCGGCGTTGCCGAAATTACCGCGAAACGGCATGCCTCCGGAAACCAGGCCGCCGCCATAGCCATGAAGATGGGCGATATAGGCGAAATCTGCGACATCGCGGCCAACGCCGAAAATGGCTTCCGCCAAGGCTGCGGTCCTGGCGACATTGTCTGCCCAGACCGGCAGCCCAAGTTGCTCTCCAAGCAGGGGTGCCAGGTCGATCAACGACCAATGAGCGAGCGGCAAGGGGCAATTGAATGCCGTCTCCAGCATGCGGTGGCCGGCGACGGCCAGGCCGACGCCGAGGACGTCACGCCGTTTGGCGCCCCGGCGGGCAAGAAGTTCTTCGACCGCCGCGTCGATCCGCTCCATTTCAACGGATAGCGAGGAGCCCGCCTGTGGGATTTCCATGTTTTCCAAAGGTTCGCCGAAACCCATGAGGCAAAGGCCGATCGAGCCGACGTTCACGGAGATGCCCAGCGTTAAACACCAGTCTTTGCGAAGGGTCAGCTCCGGGCTGGGCGGTCCCGGCCGTCGGGTTTCCGAATGGGAAAAGACGAGCATTCCTCGCTCATGAAGCCGCGCGACGATCCTGTGCAACGATTGCTGGGTGAGATCGAGCGGCTCTGTCAGGTCGGAGCGTTCGATCCCCGGAGACTTCCAGATCAGCCGCAACAGGTCGCGCTCGTTGCGGGAAGCAACGCGCATCGGTTGTGTGTCTCGCAAAAAATGCGCGGCAACATGGTCTAGCGGATCATACTTCATTTTCGGTTCGTTTTGATTTACACTGTGAGTGTGAACCACATTGGGAGGGCATTCTGCTTCTGTCAAACAAGGAATTCGATCCCCGCTTTGCCGGCACTGCTTACCTCATCGAGATTGGTCAAGCCAGTCAGGCTGACGGCCTTTCAAAGGGGATCGTGTCCGAGCGTTTGGACGGCACGATATCAGCGTTGCGGCGATCTCAAACGAGATGGAGCGCTTGAGGCGGTTAGCCGGTCGGGGTGTGGAAAGGGAAACAACCGAGTTGCAGATATCGTTGAGATCCGAAAATACGGTGTGCGCTCCCGAGCGTGAAGTATATGGGTTTGCGCCAACCCATGAAGGCACTGACTTCGAGTCGATGGTTCGCGCCTATTCGGCGGGCTACGGGGTGTTTGGCGCGAAGCCGTTGAGCAACGATCGGGCCTTTGCCTGGGCCGCGGACTTGCGAACAAGTGAGGCATTTACGGTGCTTCATTCGGTTTATCAGAGTTCCTGGACAAGTCGGACGCTAGATGAGACGCCGCAACACCTTGCGTTTTACATTCCTCACTCGGGATCCTTCCGGCTGTCCATTGGAAAGACGGTGGTTGAAAGTGGGCCAGGTCGTCTCCTCATGGCCAACAACCACGAGGCTGGCGATCGTCTCATTCAAGGCGGCCCGCACTGCTCGGATGCCCTCTTTCTCGACTGGAAAGTTGTGAGGCGAATGCTCGTTTCACTGGTGGAAATGCCGATCCTCGACTCACTTGACCTTGAGCCGGTTGTGGATCTCGCAACGCCGTCGGGCCAGCTTATCGGCAGCCTGGTGCAGACGATCGTGCAGGGCATGCGCAATGGCGGTCCACTTCTGTCTTCACCTCTGGCCTTGGCGGCGATGAGCGAAACGCTTGCTAACCTCGTGATCCGTTTTGGCCGCCACCGTCTTTCCGACCATTTGGAAAAACAGAAAGTGTGTTTGATCGCGCCGTGGCATGTCCGGCGTGCTATCGACTATATGCACGCCAATATCGCAGAGCCCCTCACCATGACGATGGTTGCCGATGGTGTCGGTGTTTCGCTTCGTGCGCTGCAAACCGGTTTCAGGGCCTTCCGGGGAACTTCACCGGGCGGTTACTTGCGCACGATCAGGTTGCAAGCAGCTCGCGATCAATTGCGGGACCCGATGAATCAGCGATCCGTCCGCGAAATCTGCGCGCTGTGGGGTTTTTCTCATGCCGGCAGGTTCTCTATTATCTACCGCAGCGCCTTTGGAGAAAGCCCGCGCGATACGCGCCTGCGGGCTGAGCGCTTGCGATAAAGAAGGACGCCGAAAAGTGTGAACGGTTTTCGGCGTCATGCTCTAGGAGCGCGGCGGTGCGATACTGCCGCGCAGGACGAGATGGCATCCGAGTTCCAGGCGATGGGCCGGCCGCTGCGGATCGTTGGCGATCAGCCGCTGTTCGATAAGCGCGAGCGCGGCGGCGCCGAGCCTGTCTGTGGGAACGCTGACCGTCGAAAGCGGTGGACGGCTGAATTCGCCGGGGACGATATCGTCGAACCCCAGGACCGAAATCGCTTCCGGCACGCGTATGTCACGATCGGCCAATGCCTTCAGGCAGCCGAGCGCCAGATTGTCGGCCGCGCAGAAGACGGCGGTCGCGCCTTTCACCGTGGGATCGCGGTCGAGCAGCGCGTTGATGGCAGCCTCGCCGTGCCTGGGCTCATATCCCTCGGCCTCGACGATCATATCGTCAGGCACCGGAAGCTGGGCGGCAAGATAGGCGTCGGAAAAGCCGTCATATCGGCGCTGGATCGTCGTGCGGCCCTTCCAGGTCAGATGCAGGATGCGGCGATGCCCGAGCGCCAGCAGGTGCTCGATGCCGAGCCGCGCTCCGAAGCGGTTTTCGGGGGTGACCGTATCGACCAGCATGGCGGGGTCTTCTCCGTTGACGATGACAACAGGCATATCAGGGGAGGCGAGGCTTCGGATCAGTTCCGGCTGATCATCGTTCAGGACCACGATGCCGTCGGCACGTTCCGACAGCGCGATCTGCCTGACCTGAGCGCCGTCGATACGCCGGCCGGTGCTGACGAAGGGTACGATCCTGATGCCGCGGCGTTCGCACTCCCTGCGAAGACCGTTGAGGATCGTCCAGCTCACCAGATTGAGATCGCTCTCCGGTGCGGCATCGTCGGGAATCGCAAGAAGCAGGACGCGCAAGGCCGCAATCGTCGCCTTCTTCCTCCGGCGGTCGAGGTAACCCAGGCGTTTGGCTGAATCCAGAACCCTTTCGCGCACTTCGATCGTCAGCGGCGCGGTCCCGTTGAGCGCGTGCGAGGCCGTGCTCAGCGACACGTCTGCATCGCGCGCGACATCCTTGAGATTGACTTTGCGTTCCACTTTTTCCGTCGCGAATTGAGGTCGTGCCTTTGAAGGCATAGCTAACTTGATGTTTTCACATAAAAACTTGAGAAAAGCTACGTGCCCGGCGCGGTATTTTTCGTCATTCGACGATCAGTGAGGTTTGGCAAGCAGGCCATTGAGCAGCAGGTCGAAATAGACCCGCAGGAAGGCCTCCTTGTTGGGAGTGGGTACGCGTCGGTCGTCGAATATCAGCCGCAGAACTGTCGTCGTCAGGATGGGCGCGACCACGATATCGGAGAATTCCACCGGAACTTCGCGAAACTCCCCTGACGCCACACCCTCTAGAATGAGAGAGTCGACCTTGGTGATGATCGGCTCAATGAACTGATCGTGGTGGCGGTCGATCAGGTCGGGGAACCGGTGTCCTTCCGCAATGACGAGCCGCGTCAGCTCGCGGGTCGTGCGATCCTCGGCGATTTGTTCGTAGAGCAGGCCGAGAATGGAGATCAGCCGGTCGGTGGCGCTGCCGCTGAGGCCCTCCGTGATCCCCAGCAGTTCCTGAAACGGCACGGAGAAGTGGTTGATCATTGCTTCGAAAAGCTTCTCCTTCGTCTCGAAGTAGACGTACACCGTACCCTTGGTGACGCCGACCCTGTCGGCGATGTCTTCGACGCGCGTGCCGGTGAAACCGCTTCTCACGAATTCCTCGAAGGCGGCATCGAGAATCTGGATGGGCCGTAGCGCTTTCTGTTCCGCGCGTGTGATCTTCTTCTGAGCTGCCATTTGCCTCGCCTGCCTTGTTGCGCACGCCCTCGTCCCTGCGGCACAAAGTTTCATTGACTAATCCGTCAGTCAATTATATAGGAACGGCCGTTGAGAGCAAGAGGTCAACTATGAGAACCATTCTGGTCGCCACAGCGATCGTATGCGCCATCGGTCTCGGATCATGCAGCGATGAGAGCAGACCGACTGGGCCAACCCCACGAGAGGTCGGCGTCATCGTCGCTAAGCCTGAGCCGCTAGTCCAGGGCGGCGCGGTCACAGGAGAAGTGCGGGCGCGGGTTCAGACCGATTTGTCCTTCCGCGTCAGCGGCAAGATCATCGAGCGGCTGGTGGAAGTTGGACAATCCGTGAAGGCGGGGCAGCTCCTCGCGCGGATCGATCCGGAAGAACAGAAGGCCGACCTGGATGTGGCGGCGGCCAATCTTCAGTCGGCTGAGGCGCAGCAGACCCAGGCGCAGCTCGCATACGACCGCCAGCAGAGCCTGTTTCGAACGCAGGTGACGACGCGTGCGGCACTCGACCAGGCGCAGGAGGCGCTTCTGACCGCGCAGGCATCGACGAAGTCGGCGCAGGCGCTGTTGGAAACCGCTCAGGACACCTTGTCTTACACGGAGCTGAAGGCGGACGCCGATGGGATGATCACCGCCCGCAATGCCGAGGTCGGGCAGGTGGCGCAGGCCGCCCAGGTCGTCTTCACGCTTGCCCATGACGGCGACCGGGATGCCGTCTTTGAGGTGGTCGAAAGTGCGTTCCTGCGCCCGATCGACGGCGACGGCACCGTGACCCTTCTGTCTGACCCGACGCAGAAGATCGCGGCGAAGGTTCGCGAGATTTCGCCGACGATCGATTCCTCCACCGGAACCATCAAGGTCAAGGTCGCGATATCGAGCGACGCTCCGATCCCTCTCGGTGCTCCCGTCGTCGGAAGGTTCAATTACGTCTCGCAGGACGTCATCCAGCTTCCTTGGTCCGCCATGACATCCAAGGACGGCAAGCCGGCCGTCTGGATCGTCGATCCCGCATCGTCCGCGGTTTCGGTCCGAGCGGTCGACGTCGCCGGCTACGAGACCGGCAGCTTTATCGTCAAGGCGGGTGTGTCGGAAGGAGAGGTCGTGGTGGCCGATGGGACCAAGTTCCTCAGGCCGGGTGAAATCGTGTCTTATGTCAAGGAAGCTTCCAAGTGAGTATTCGTCTCAACATAGTCGCTCTGATGGTGGGCACGGCCCTGATCTCCTCCTGCGCACCGCAGGAGGAAAGCAAGGAGGAAGCGCCTCGTCCCGTGCTGTCGATGACAGTCAAGCAGACGGCCGCCGCGAGCCTGGGCCTGACCGGCACGATCGAGCCGACGATCGAGACCGAACTCGGCTTCCGGATTCTCGGGCGGATGATCGCCCGCAACGTCAATGTCGGCGATCTCGTCAAGAAGGATGACGTCGTTGCCGCCATCGATCCGCTGGCGCTGGAGCTTGCCGTGCGCAACGCGCAGTCCGACGTCGAGAACAGCGACGCCCAGCTCAGGAATGCAGTGACCACCGAGCAGCGCCAGCGTGCGCTGTTGGAGTCGCGATCCGGCACCGAAGCCTCGCTCGAAGAGGCTGAGCAGGCAAAGCGGACGGCGGCGGCCGCCGTCGCCAAGGCGCAGGCCAACCTCGACAAGGCCACGGAGCAACACGGTTACGCGCAGCTTCGGGCGGAATTCGATGGCGTTGTGACGGCGACCTCGGCCGAAGTCGGACAGGTGGTGTCGGCCGGGCAGACGGTTGTGACCATCGCCCGGCCGGACAAGCGCGACGCCGTCGTCGATGTCCCGCAGGCCGCCGCCCAGAAACTGAAGATCGGCGCGCCCTTCGAGGTGACGCTGCAACTCGATCCCACCATCCGCACGTCCGGGATCGTGCGCGAAATAGCACCGGAGGCGGAGACCTCCACCCGCACGAGCAGGACCAAGATCGCGCTCGCTGATCCGCCCGAAGCCTTCAGGCTCGGCTCGGTCATCACAGCCTCGGCAACCATTGCCGCCGATCCGCAGATCGTTCTGCCTTCCTCGGCAATCCTCGTCGGCAGCGACGGCCCGAGCGTCTGGATCGTCGATGCGCCTGCCGGGAAGGTATCGCGTCGCCGCGTGAAGATCGACGGCGACGTCGAAGACGGCGGCAGCGTCCGCGTCACCGAGGGGCTCGCCCCCAGAGAAAGGGTCGTCGTGGCAGGCGTGCATAAACTTGAAGATGGCCAGGCCATCAGGATCGACCAGGAGATCAGCCAGTGAAGTCCTTCAACCTTTCCGACTGGGCGCTCGAACACCGTTCGCTCGTCTGGTACTTCATGATCGTCTTCATTCTCGCAGGCGCCTTCTCCTACGTGAAGCTCGGCCGCGAAGAAGACCCGAACTTCACGATCAAGACGATGGTGATCACCGCCCAGTGGCCCGGCGCCTCCGCCGAAGAGGTGACGCGGCAGGTGACCGACAGGATCGAGAAGAAGCTCCAGGAACTGGAATCGCTGGACTATACCAAGAGCGAGACCGTTGCCGGCCAGACGACCGTCTTCGTTGAGCTGCTGCCGACGACCAAGGCAAAGGATGTCGCTCCGACCTGGCTGCGCATCCGCAACATGATCGCCGACATCAAGGGCGATTTCCCGACCGGCGTCGTCGGTCCCTTCTTCAACGATCGCTTCGGCGACGTGTTCGGAAACATCTACGCCTTCACCAGCGATGGCCTTACCCAGCGGCAGCTTCGCGATCTCGTGGAAAACGCCCGCTCCGAGGTCCTGACCGTGCCCAACGTCGGCAAGGTCGATGTGGTCGGCGCCCAGGACGAGGCGATCTATCTGGAATTCTCCACGCGCCAGATCGCAGCACTCGGGATCGACCAGCAGTCGGTCATCCAGACCCTGCAGGCGCAGAATGCCGTCACGCAGTCCGGCTTCGTCGACGCCGGGCCGGAGCGCATCGCATTGCGGGTGAGTGGACAATTCACGTCCGAGGAAAGTCTGAGATCGATTAATCTTCGGATCAACGACCGCTTCTTTCCGCTGACCGACGTCGCCACGATCAAACGCGGCTACGTGGATCCGCCGTCGGCGCTGTTCCGGTTCAACGGCCAGCCTGCGATCGGGCTTGCGATCGGCATGAAGCAGGGCGCCAATCTTCTGGAGTTCGGCGAGGGGCTCGATGCGCAGATGAAACGTGTCGTCGCTGACCTTCCGATCGGCGTGGACGTCCACCGTGTTTCCGATCAGCCGGCCGTCGTCGACGAAGCGGTGTCCGGATTTACCCGGGCGCTCTTCGAAGCGATCGCCATCGTCCTGGTCATCAGCTTTATCAGCCTCGGTCTTCGCGCCGGCATGGTAGTGGCGATCTCCATTCCCCTCGTCCTGGCGATCACCTTCGTGGTGATGGAATATTCCGGCATTTCGCTTCAGCGCATCTCGCTCGGAGCGTTGATCATCGCGCTCGGGCTTCTTGTCGACGATGCCATGATCGCCGTCGAGATGATGGTGGCCCGCCTGGAGGCGGGCGATGATCTCAGAAAGGCGGCCACCCATGTATACACGTCGACCGCCTTTCCGATGCTGACGGGAACGCTCGTCACGGTTGCGGGCTTTATTCCGATCGGTCTCAACGACAGCGCGGCGGGCGAATTCACCTTCACGCTTTTCGTGGTCATCGCGGTTTCGCTGATCGTTTCCTGGGTGGTGGCGGTGCTGTTCACGCCGCTTCTCGGCGTCACGATCCTGCCGAAGACCATGAAATCGCATCATGAGAAGAAGGGCCGCTTCGCCTCCGTCTTCTCCTGGCTCCTGGGCCTGGCGATGCGTTGGCGCTGGGTCACCATCATTCTGACGGTCGGCGTCTTCGGCCTTTCCGTCGGCGGCATGGGGCTGGTGCAACAGCAGTTCTTCCCCAATTCGGACAGGCCCGAGCTCATCATCGACTGGAACCTCCCTCACAACAGTTCGATCGCCGAAACCAACAGGCAGATGGCGAGATTCGAAAAAGAGATGCTGGCCGACAACAAGGATATCGATCATTGGACGACCTATGTCGGCCAGGGCGCGCCGCGCTTCATCCTGTCCTTTGACGTGCAGACGCCCAACGTGTCGTTCGGACAGACGATCATCGTCACCAAGGGACTCGACGTGCGTGACAAGGTGCGGGCGGAACTGCAGGACTATCTGACGAAAACCTTTCCCGGCACCGACGCCTTCGTGAAGCTTCTCGACATCGGTCCGCCGGTCGGCAAACCGGTCCAGTACCGGGTCAGTGGCCCCGATATTCAAAAGGTCCGCGACCTCTCCCAGCAGTTTGCCGGCGTCATCGGATCGCACCCGCTTCTGGCGAACATGGTCCTGGATTGGAACGAGCCGTCCCGCGTGGTGAAGGTCGATGTCCTGCAGGACAAGGCGCGCCAGCTCGGCGTATCCTCCGAAGACATCGCTACCGCGCTTAACGGCATCGTCGAAGGCTCGACGGCCACCCAGGTTCGAGACGACATTTACCTGGTCAACGTCATCGGCCGCGCCAGGGCATCCGAGCGCGATTCCATCCAGACGTTGCAGAACCTGCAGCTCTCCACCTCCAACGGCAAGGTCGTGCCGCTCTCCGCCGTGGCGAATTTCCGCTACGAGCTCGAACAGCCGACCATCTGGCGTCGCGACAGGCAACCCACCATAACGGTCAAGGCGGCCGTCGTTGGTCCGACGCAACCGGCCACGATCGTCGACCAGTTGAAGCCGAAGGTCGAAGAATTCCAGAAAGGCCTTCCGGTGGGATACAAGGTGGAAGTGGGCGGCGCGGTCGAATCCAGCGCCGATGCCCAGGGGCCGATCGCGGCTGTGGCTCCGCTGATGCTGTTTGTGATGGCGACCATCCTGATGATCCAGCTGCAAAGCTTCAGCCGGCTCTTCCTGGTGTTCGCCGTTGCTCCGACAGCCCTGATCGGCGTCGTCGCGGCGCTGCTGCTCAGCAACGCCCCCATGGGCTTTGTCGCGATCCTCGGCGTGCTCGCGCTCATCGGCATCCTGATCCGCAACTCCGTCATCCTGGTCGTTCAGATCGAGCATTTGCGCAGCGAAGGAATGGCGCCCTGGCAGGCGGTCGTCGAGGCTACTGAACACCGCATGCGGCCGATCATGCTGACGGCCGCGGCGGCCACGCTGGCGCTGATCCCGATCTCGCGCGAGATCTTCTGGGGGCCGATGGCCTACGCCATGATGGGCGGCATCGTCGTCGGAACCGCGCTCACCCTGCTGTTTCTGCCTGCGCTCTACGTCGCGTGGTTCAGGATCCCGAGGGATGAAGGCGTTCAGACCGAAGCCGCGGCAAAGGCATGAGCATGGGCTTTGACGTCCATCGCATGCGGCCGCCGCGGCGGCCGCTGCATATCCTGGTCTCCGAGGAGAGAGCTCGATGACGGAACAGCGTTTGAACGGGTTTCCGATGGGAGCCAAGGCGATGCTGGTCGCAATCGGCCTGGCGATGCTCGCCGGTTGCGCCACGAGACCGTCGCCCGATGTGTTGAACCCGGTCCATCAGCCCGTTCACCCAGCTCATCTGAATGCATCGCTTCACACTGATGACGCCGCCCCAAGCCGGGTGAATGTGCTCGCTGCGACGAACAGGAGCCTCGACACCGCACGCGGCGGGTTCGGCAGCACCTGGGCTGACAATCTCACCTACGAGCAATATGCGTTTTCGGTCCCTCCCGGCCGGAAGGACACCGCGATCACCTATCCGACCTCGAGGCCGGATCCCGAACGCCAATTTGCCGTCATCAGGCGCAAGCAGCTTGCAAAGGACGCCTTCGTAGAGGAGGCGCTCCACTCTACGCAGTCCGACGGCACTGTCGGCATCTTCGTGCATGGCTATAACTATAGCTATCAGGAGGCGCTGTTTCGCACTGCGCAGATCGCCGCGGACGCCAACATTCCGGGCTCTCCGATTCTGTTTTCGTGGCCTTCGGCCGCAGCCGTCGCCGGCTATGTCGCCGACCGCGATGCGGCTCTCTCCTCGCGTAGCGACCTCGACTCGCTTGTCACGTCACTCTCGGCTTCAGGAAAGGTGAAACGCATCATCCTTTTCGGACACAGCATGGGCGGATTCCTGGTCATGGAAACGGTGCGCCAGCTCAAACTGCAGCATCGCGACGACGTCATCGGCAAACTGGCGGTGATCCTGGCGGCCCCTGACATTGACGTAGATGTTTTCCGCTCCCAGCTGAAGGATATCGGGCGGATGCCGATCCCGATATCTCTTCTCGTTTCGAAGGACGACCGGGCGCTGGTGGCCTCTAGCTTCATAGCGGGAGAGCGGGCGCGCGTCGGACGCCTCGATATTGACGATCCCGTCATCAGGGAGGCTGCCTTGAAGGAGAGGCTTCGGGTCATCGACATCACGTCGATCCAGGCATCCGACGGGCTGGGGCATGACCGCTACGCATCGCTCGCCAAGTTCGGAGCGCAGCTTGCCTCCTTCGAAAGCGGCAGGCGGTCGACCGCCGGCGACGTCGGCGCCTATGTCTTCGATGCTGCCGGCGCCGCGGTCGCAAGTCCGTTTCGTCTGGCCGGGCGTGTCGTCGGCTCGCAATGACCGGACTGAGGTAAGAGCGGCGATGGCTAATCCTCAGGCATCGCCAAGAGATGTGTACAATGTGACTATTAAATTGTCAGATGCACAAATGGAGAGCAGACTTTTGCCTGTGGTCAAATTGACCTCGAGGATATGGGAGGGCATTCATGAGCGTACGAAATCCGTCTCCCTCGTTGTACAACGAGGATCTTGCACCCGCCGAGGAGCGCAAATGGGGTGCATTCAGCATCTTTAACGTCTGGACGTCAGACGTCCACAGCCTGTGGGGCTATTATCTGGCGGCGAGCCTGTTCCTGCTGTGTGGCAGCTTCGTCAATTTCGTCATCGCCATCGGCATCGGATCGCTGGTCATCTTCTGCCTGATGAGCCTGGTCGGCAATGCCGGCGTGCGTACCGGCGTCCCCTTTCCGGTTCTGGCGCGCGCTTCCTTCGGCACGTTCGGGGCGAATGTTCCGGCACTGGTCCGGGCGGTGGTTGCCTGCTTCTGGTACGGGGCGCAGACCGCCGCCGCATCCGGCGCGATCGTTGCCTTGCTGATCCGCAACGACAGCCTGCTTGCCTTTCATCAAAACAGCCACATGCTCGGCCACTCGACCCTCGAGCTCATCTGCTACGTCATCGTCTGGGGTCTGCAGCTGCTGATCATTCAGCGCGGGATGGAAACAGTTCGCAAGTTCCAGGATTGGGCGGGTCCCGCCGTCTGGATCATGATGCTGATCCTCGCGGTCTATCTGGTCGTCAAATCAGGCACCTTCTCCTTCGGTTCCGAGATCCCGCGCGACGTGTTGATCGAAAAGACCAAGGATGCCGGCGTGCCGGGCGAGCCTGGCTCCTTTGCAGCCCTTGCCGCCGTGGCCGCCACCTGGATCACCTATTTCGCAGCGCTTTACCTGAACTTCTGCGATTTCTCGCGTTACGCGACGAGCGAGAAGGCGCTGCGGAAAGGCAATCTCTGGGGCCTGCCGATCAACCTCCTGGCCTTCTGCCTCGTTGCAGGCGTCACCACCACGGCCGCATTTACGGTCTATGGCGAGGTCTTGCTGCATCCCGAAATGATATCGGCGAAATTCGACAGCTGGTTCCTGGCGCTGCTTGCGGCGCTGACATTCGCGATCGCAACGCTCGGCATCAACGTCGTGGCGAACTTCGTGTCGCCGGCCTTCGACTTCGCCAATGTCTTCCCGCGCCAAATCAACTTCAAACGCGGTGGATATATCGCCGCATTGATCGCTCTCGTGCTTTACCCGTTTGCTCCGTGGGAGACGGGTGCTGCGCATTTCGTCAATTTCATCGGATCGACGATGGGACCGATCTTCGGCATCATGATGGTGGATTACTATCTCATCCGGAAGAGCCAGCTGAATGTCGAAGCGCTCTACCATGAGAATGGCGAGTTCCGGTTCCAGAACGGATGGCACGGCAATGCCTTCATCGCATTTGCGGTGGGGGCGCTGTTTTCCTCGATCCTGCCGACTTTCACCACCATCCTGCCGGACTGGTGGGGAACCTACGGCTGGTTCTTCGGCGTCGCCATCGGCGGGGC
>NZ_JACCEY010000011.1:175148-194481 GCF_013591995.1 Rhizobium sp. WYCCWR 11146 | reverse complement strand
GTCCTGACCGAATGAAAGGCGCCCGGCAATTGCCGGGCGCCTTTTTATGTCGGGGTTTCCTGTCGCCGCCCGTTTCAGCGGCGAGCGGCAACCGCATGCACGGCTGCACGGCCCGCGGGCTGCGCCATCGTTCTCGCCGTCGAGCGAAGGGCCGAGGACTGACTGACCGCATCGTCGAGCCTGAACTGGGCGATGAGTTCGCGAAGCTTCTGGGCTTCATGCGCGAGAGAATTGGATGCCGCGGTCGACTGTTGCACCATGGTTGCGTTCTGCTGCGTGGTCTGGTCCATCCGGTTGACTGCGACGTTGACTTCGCTGAGGCCGATGGACTGCTCTTTCGCAGAGGTGGCGATCGAATCCATATGGTGATTGATCTGGGTGATGAAGCTGCCGATGGTCTTCAAGGCCTGGCCGGTATCGCGCACCAGCTTGACCCCGCCTTCCACCTCTTTCGAGGAGTTCTGGATCAGGCTCTTGATTTCCTTGGCAGCACTTGCCGAGCGCTGGGCGAGTTCGC
This sequence comes from Rhizobium sp. WYCCWR 11146, assembly GCF_013591995.1. Taxonomy (NCBI): domain Bacteria; kingdom Pseudomonadati; phylum Pseudomonadota; class Alphaproteobacteria; order Hyphomicrobiales; family Rhizobiaceae; genus Rhizobium; species Rhizobium sp. WYCCWR 11146. The sequence continues at coordinate 193,964 of NZ_JACCEY010000011.1, read as the reverse complement.
GGACTTCCTGGGCGACGACTGCGAAACCCTTGCCGGCCTCGCCCGCTCTTGCTGCTTCCACGCCGGCATTGAGTGCCAGAAGGTTGGTCTGGAATGCGATTTCGTCGATGACGCTGATGATGTTGGAAATCTGCTGCGACGAGGTTTCGATGCGTTCCATAGCCTCTTCGGCGTGGGAAACGACTTCCGCAGAAATCCCGGCGCTGCGATTTGCCTCCGTGGCCACCGTGCGCGTCTCCTCGGTTCGTTTGCTGGAGTTCGACACGTTCGCTGTGATCTCCTCCAGTGCGGCCGCTGTCTCTTCGAGAGAAGCCGCCTGCTGCTCCGTGCGCTTTGAAAGATCGCTCGCGCCGGAGGAGATTTCCCGCGTGCCTTCGTCGATCGTGCCTATGCTTTCGGATATCGCCCTCAGCGTCGCGCCGAGCTGTGTGATGGACTGGTTGAAGTCATGGCGCAGCGCCTCGAAGTCTGGTGCGAAAGTCTCGTTGAGCTGGAAGGCGAGGTCGCCTGCCGCCAGCCGCTTCAAACCGGCGGCGAGACCCGAGGTGGCAATGCGCAAGCGCTCCGAGGCGTCGGCTTCCGCCTGCTCCTGGGCGGCAAGGCGATCGGCCTCCGCCCTGTTGCGATTCTCCTCGGCGTCCAGTGCCATCCGCTTGTTGGTGATAGCGGCCTGGCGGAAGATCTCCACCGCTCCCGCCATCGATCCGATTTCGTCGGCGCGGTCTGCAAAGGGAATCTCCGAATCTGTATCTCCCTCGGCCAGTCGCCGCATCGAGGCGGTGATGCCGGTAATCGGATTGGCGATGCCTGTCAGCACGAAAGCGACGGCGCCGAGAACGAGCAATCCAGCAACGCCGATCGCGGCAAGCAGGTAGAATTCTATCGAGTCGAATGTTTGCTTGCTGAGTTCGGCCGCCTTGTTGCTGCCGCTGATGTCCAATTCGACCAGGGTCGCCGTGGCTTCCTTGAGCTTGTCCGAATAGGAGCGCATCTCTCCGCCCAGATATTGCCCGGCTTCTTCGGTCTTGTTGGCGCGGGAAAGGGCGAGCAGCTGCGAGCTGCTGGCGATATAGCTTCCAACACTGTCCTTGATCGTCTTGATCAGTTCACGCTCATGGTCGGATGAAGCCAGCAGGAGATAGGCGTCCACCGATTTGCCGACTGCATCCTCGGCGACTTTAATGGCGTCTTCGCGTGTTTTCTTTTCCGCATCCGACTGCGCGATGATGTGATCACGATAGGCGAGGCGCAAATTCGTCATGGCGAGATTGATCGCCTGCGAAGCCTGAACGCTCGGCAGCCAATGGCTCGCAATTTCTTCAGTGGAGCCGTTCGTCTTTCGGAGACCGTCGACCGCGAGATAGGCGACAAGACCAAAAAGAAGAGCTATGCCGCTGAAAATCAATAGCAAGCTCGATTTTATGTTTGGACGACGCATCGAAGGTCCTCATCGAACGCCGGCTTCATACCGGGTTGGCCAAGGAATTTTGTATCGAAAAAAATTTAACGATTTGTTCCATATGTAAAAATGCCGTTTACCAGTTTTCCGGAAAATCGCCGCCGCCTTCGTGCTCGGGCTCCCGCCAAAGCAGGAAAATGCCTATCGATGCGGCGTCAGGGATGACAGGAGCCAGAAATGATGAAGCGCATATTTTCCGCCCTTCTTGCACTGATCCTTCCGATGCAGGCAGCCGTTTCGCAGCCCGCCGACGAAGCTGGGGCACGCAAGGCTCGGTCTATCGCCCAGCTTCAATCGGAAGGTGTGCCGACCATCGATCATCTGCCGACCATCGAGCCCGAGAGCGAGAGCACCCGCCGAAATATAAAGGCTGTCGTTCAGCGCACGATTGCGCTTGCGATCGTCGCCGTGAAAGGCGAGACCGGCGACCACGAAATGGGTCAGGCTCTCATCCGGCAGTTCGACGCGGCAAGTTTTTTCACCCCGAAGGAACGGGCGTTCATGGACGATCCCGATCCCACGGATCAGGATCGGACGAACTTGGCCTGGCGCTACGAGGGCGTGGACGTCATGTTGTGGGCACTCGGCATCAGCTCCGATCTCGACCGTCCCGACCATATTTGCGACGTGCCATTCATTGCGAACACGCTGCGCGAACTGGGGACGGATGGGCTGATGCGTCGTGCCAAGCTTCGTCCGCAGAAAGAGCTCCTGGACGCCGCCGACCTCATTTACCGCTACGATTGGGCCGCCGTGAACGCGCGGCTGAAGGGAGAGGAGCCTCCAGCCGGATTGGATAAGGGCGTGGTCTACGAGCGGCATTACGCTCTCAACTGGCTGATTGGCTACATGGACCAGGATTGGGACGATATTTCCACGGACACGTGATGCTACCTGGGCGCCTGGCCACGATAAAGGCGGCTGGTACCCACACCGACGCGGTGATGCATGTTTTACGAAATAGCATTATGATCGGCTGAGCGCCTGACCGGCGAAGGGATTGGCCCCGCGGATATATGATCCCGTGCGGGAATGGAGAGGATAGGTGGATTTGGAACGGCTGAAGGATCTGGACAGTGCTCTGGCGCAAGCAGGTAGCGGTTCCACATCGCCTCCGTATGAACGGCCCGGCGTCGTGGCCGCCGCCGTCTATCAGCATGGGCAACGCATTCGCGACATCAGGATAGAAGAGGCCGGCGAATGGCGAAGCCGGGAGAATGCCGTCGTCTGGATTGGCCTGCACGAGCCGGATGAAGTGCTGCTGCACCAGGTTCAGGCCGAGTTCAATCTCCATGCCCTGGCGATCGAGGACGCAGCACAGCCTCACCAGCGCCCGAAGCTGGAGATTTATGGCGACGCGATGTTCATCGTCGCCCGGACCGCCCATATGAAGGATGACGAAATCGTCTTCGGCGAAACACATTTGTTCGTCGGTCGCGGTTATGTCGTCTCCGTCCGCCACGGGGACTCGTCTTCGTACCTGGCGGTGCGGCAGCGATGCGAGGCCACGCCGGCAGCACTTGCCCACGGCGAGAACTATATTCTCTATTCCATCCTCGATTTCATCGTCGACAACTACATGCCTGTCATCGAGGTCGTGCAGGAGGAGGTCGAGAAGCTCGAGGATCTGGTGCTGCGCGAACAGCTGGAAAAGTCCGACATCGAGCGGCTTTACTTGTTGCGGCGCAAGCTGCTGCGGCTGCGCAACGCAGTCGTGCCGCTCGTGGACGTCTGTCGGCGGTACGAGCATATCGATCTTCCCGGCATGGATCCCACACTCCAGTCGCTGTTTCGCGATGTGACCGATCACGTGCGCCGGGTTCAGGAAGATATCGATGCGCTGCGCGAGGTCCTTGCCTTCGCCTTCGAGGCCAGCGTGATGATCGGCCAGACGGAGCAGACGGCGATCGCCCGCAAGCTCGCCGCCTGGGCGGCAATCCTCGCCGTTCCCACCGCGATCGCCGGTATCTACGGGATGAATTTCAACGATATGCCGGAGCTGAAATTCCAGTACGGCTATTTCGTCGTGCTTGGCGTCATCGTCACCTTGTGCCTAGGCCTCTTCGGTTTCTTCCGTCGAAAGAAGTGGCTTTAGATATGTCTAGATATGTGATGTAGGGGGCAGGCGGAAGATCCGGGCAGGCGAAGATAGGTCAGCACAAGGCCTTCAGCAGCCGATCCCGATGGCTGCGAACATAGTCTATATCGCTGAGATAGAGCCGGGCGTCTCCGGCAACCACGTCCTCCACGAATGTCTCATCTCCAGCGGCCGCACTTGCCAGCATGAAATCGACGAGCGCCTGCAGCCGCTGGCAGATCATCTCAGGGAGCTGGAGCCGGTCTTCCATCGTCGCTCCATATGCCGTGCAAAAGATTTCCGCGCGATGCAGCTGTTCGTCGAGGCCGGAGCTCACGTCCGGATTGGCGGGATCGGAGAGCGGCGCCCAGCGGTAAACCGAATAGGCCAGATCCCATAGGCGCGGTGCGGGATGGGCGGTATCGAAATCGATGATCCCGACAGCCGCATGACCTGCCGTAGCGACGTTGTAGGGCGCATAATCTCCATGGCATATGATCTCGCACGGCTCCCGCGGCGGCAGCATCCATGTCTGGATCTCGCGATCCGATTCGAGAAACCCTTGAGATGCCGAGTGAAAATCGCGCAGAAGCCTGGCTGCGGAAAGCAGCATGCGCTCGGATCCGACAAATTGGTCGCTCAGGTCTTCGCAGACGCGCCCGGTGACATAACTGACGACTTCCTGGTTTCCTGTTATCTCAATGGGATCCGGCGCTCCCGGAAAGCCTCTGCTCCTGAGATGGCGCAAGAACCGGTGCACCGTTGGCGTCCACGCGCCGGAAGGCCGTACGACGGTATTGCCGTCCTGCCAGATCTGCCCGGTTCGTCCGCCCTCCAACAGTTTCACGTTCCGGCCTCCAGACGTTCTTTATGCGAATTCAGTTTTTCGATATGGGCCTGAACCGTGGCTCCAAGGTTTGTCTTATGGCAGTTCCGATAGAATGCCACGACGTCGGAAGGCATTGCGTCGGGGATGGGGACGAAGTCTTCAAGCCGCAGGCCGCTTGAACTGCCGAGTTGCGGATCGGCCAACTGGCTCTCGCTCAAACTGCCGACGCGATCGGCCAGAGCCTGGAAATAGGCGAGGTTGTCATCCACCGCCGAAGGAGAATAGGTCCGGCCGTGCGCAGGGATGACCAGTCTTGCCTTGAGGTCGCGTATCCGCTCGAGCGAGGAGCGGATCAAGCGCAGGTCGCCTGCATTTTTGCTCCAGACTTCGGGGATGGGGTATTCCACTGCGTCGACGGCCAGGCAGATGCGAAGTTCGGGAATCCATACGGCGATATGGTCGGGCGTGTGTCCCGGCGTATGAATGAGTTCCAATGTCAGATCGCCGCCGTTGAGGGTCATCGAGCCGGAGAAGGTGATATCGGGGCCGATGAGATCGACGTTCCGAAACCGCGACTCCTGGCTCGCCTTGTCTCTAAGGACTTCCCGTGCGGAGGGGGCGCGTAAACGGTCGAGCGCGGCGGCATGGGCGATAATCGGAGCGCGCCCCGCAATGGCGGCATTCCCCCAGAAGTGATCCCAATCCATATGCGAATTGATGACGATCAGCGGACGAGCGTTCGTCTGTTCCTCGAGGAGGTCCAGCGCCGCCATGCAGAGTTCGGGCGTGCCGAGTGTGTCGATCAGGACATTGAACCTCACGGTCCGGACGAACACGGCATCAACTTCGTCCCCCGCCCTGACGATCACAATTCGATCATCGAGTTCGGGGTATGAACACAATTCAACCGCTGGATTCACGTCTGGTCGCCTTTATTGCAATCGCAGTGATTCATTCGGATACATCAAGTCCCGTTCAGGCGCCTGCTCTTTCAGAACGGTGCGGGGCGGCGGCGGGGCTTCCCGTCGGTTGGTTTCCGCTCTACCGGAACATGTACATCCCAACCTCTCATCACGGTGTTGGGTACCGCGGCCATACATATGACCATCACGCTCGGTTTCGAGCGGCCATAGCTCTTCGGCGTCCACCGTGTTTCGAGCGGAACCGCGCATCGGGGAACCAGCGTCTTCATGTTGGGCTCCAGCGCGTCCCATTGCTGATGCCCCTTGGCGTTTTCGTGCGAAATGAAGCGCCTGGCCTCCTCGCGGATTTCGAACAAGCCATGCGTGTCCTCAGTGGAGCGATGGTCTCGATGCTCCAGGAGGCGAGGCACAGCGCGCAAGCCGACAGGGCGGCGCTAAGGAGTATCGATCGAAGCAATGATGCGCCGTCAGCAGCCAAATGGGTCACCCTCCCGGGAGCGGAAGACTATCCAAATACGGCACGAAACTTCAAGGCCCGTCTGCGGAAGCAAGCGCCTTTGATGCGCGAACGGAGCGCGCGCCATCGATCCCGCGCCGGTGCGGCCGGCGATGTCAGCACATCGCGAATTGCCAGTTTCAGTGGAACAACCGCGGCCAACAGAAGTTTGCCTTCAAACCAAACTCGAGCGGCGGCCGATGTCATTCTCTCCAGACCAGGGTGTGTTGAGCACCCCACCCCGGATCTATTATGTCAATCCACTCCTTCTTCAGGGTATCGATGCGTGGCGCGAGGTATTCGACCATGCGGCGGACACCGGTTTCGACCGTGTGCTGACGGCACCTCTCTTCGATCGGGGCGGGGAGCGCAGCATCTTTGCCTCCCAGGATCTGAATCGCCTTGATCCTCAACTGTCGCTCGGAAGCGCAATCGAGGATGGGGTGGGACGCCTGGCGGAGGCTGCCCGCAAGAGCGGCGTCGCCTTGATGATGGACCTGATGCTCGACGGCAAGGCCCGGAATTCCGAGGCGGGCTTTCGCCCCATCGACCCGAGACGCTCGCCGTTGGATCCGGCAGAGCCGATGATCGCAATGGAAGCGGACTTTCGATCCCGGTTGTTGGAAGAGTGGACAGAGCGGCTGCGAGAACTGGCCGGTCTTGGCCTCTCCGGCTACCGGACGCTCGGGATCGATCGCATTGCGCCGGCGGTTTTCAAATCGCTGATTGCGGCGGTGCGCGAGAAGGCGGACGCGCAATTCTTCGCCTGGACCCCCGGCACTGATTTTGGGGCGAGGGTCGCGGTCAAGGATACAGGCTTTGATGGATGTTTTTCATCGATGGCCTGGTGGGATTTTGACGAGAGATGGTTCATCGAAGAACACCGCGTCCAGAAGCAGCTTGGCTGGCAGATCGCTTTTCCGGAGTCGCCATTCTCCAGGCGGATCGCGCACGGAACCGAGAGCCGCGAAATCGTTGAACGGCGCGCCACAAGGGCGCTGCGCCTTGCCGCCTCGCTCGGTGGCGGCCTGATGGTTCCGATGGGCTTCGAATATGGCGCAGCCGCGCCGCTCGATCCGACCCATGGGAATGGAACGGGTTTGCGGGGGCTGCGTCATGACCTCGCTTTCGATATCTCCTCCGAAATTCGCCTTGCGAACACCGAGGTCGGCAAGAAACCCCATGCGCCGGCCTCATCGCTTCGGCTCATCCGCAACGCCAACGGACCGGTCTCAGCGCTGCTGCAGTCTGAGGCGGAAGACCTTCGTAGCGCCGAGAATGTGCGGTTCATCCTGCTCAACAGGGACCTTCGGAAAAGTGCGCCCGCTCCAGTGACCGCACTGCGCGAAGCGGCCTCCGGTTTTCTTCCCGCTGCAGCCGACGGCACGGCTTTGCGGCTGCGGGCAGGGGAGGCCCTGGTGGTCGAAGGCAAGGCGCCGGCGCCGATCACATCGCGGCCGATCCTTGACGTTGCCCAGGCGATAGAATCGCCGCGGCTCGCCGTCGAAAACATCACGCCGCGGGTCGACGACGGGCGCTTTCCCGTCAAGCGGGTGGTGGGCGACATACTCACCGTGGAGGCGGATATATTCGCCGACGGCCACGACCCGATCGCCGCGGTGCTGCTCTGGCGACCGCTCGATGCGGCGGACTGGAACGAGACGGAGATGCGATTGGTCGAGAATGACCGGTGGTGCGCCGAATTCCTATTGGAACGGGTCGGACGCTATGAATTTGCCGTCGAGGCATGGAAGAACCCGTTTGCGATTTTCCGCTACGAACTGACCAAGAAGAACGATGCCAGGCTGGACCTGAAGCTTGAACTCCAGGAGGGGATAGAGCTCGTCCGTTCGGCCGAGATGCATGCAGGTGCCACGCTCCGCGCCGAATTAAGGGCGCTGCTCGCCAATCTCGAAAGCGCCTCGGATGCCGAGCGAATGGCGATCCTGCTCGGTGCCGGAACATCCGAGTTGATGAACAAGGCGGACAGGCGGCCGTTTCGGCTTCGCTCGACGGCAAGCGCCGTCGATGCCGAACGCAAGGGGGCCGCCTTTGCCAGCTGGTACCAGATCTTCCCGCGCTCGCAGAGCGGTGATCCGGACCGGCACGGCACCTTCGACGACGTCATCCCGCGACTGCCCGCCATCCGCGACATGGGCTTCGACGTGCTCTATTTCCCGCCGATTCATCCGATCGGTTCGACCAACCGGAAAGGCCGCAACAACAGCCTGAAAGCCGCGCCCGGCGACCCCGGAAGCCCCTATGCCATCGGCTCCGAGGACGGTGGCCATGACGCCATCCATCCCGAGCTCGGCGAGTTCGAGGATTTCCGCCGGCTGGTCGAGGCGGCAGGCCGGCATGGCCTGGAGATCGCTCTCGACCTCGCGATCCAGGCGTCGCCGGATCACCCCTGGCTGAAGGAGCATCCCGGCTGGTTCGACTGGCGTCCCGACGGAACCATCAAATATGCCGAAAACCCGCCGAAGAAATACGAGGACATCGTCAACGTCGATTTCTACACGAAAGACGCGCTGCCTTCGCTGTGGGTGGAGCTCAGGGATGTCGTGCAGCTTTGGGTGGACCAGGGCGTCAAGCTGTTTCGCGTCGACAATCCGCACACAAAGCCCTTTCCGTTCTGGGAATGGCTGATCGGCGATATCAGGGCCCGTCATCTCGATGTTGTCTTCCTCTCGGAAGCCTTCACCAAGCCGAAGGTCATGTACCGGCTGGCAAAGATCGGCTTCTCCCAGTCCTACACCTACTTCACCTGGCGCAATGCCAAATGGGAGCTCGAGCAATATATGCGGGAGCTGACCGAGACGGCGCCGAAGGAATTCTTCCGCCCGCATTTCTTCGTCAACACCCATGATATCAATCCGGATTTCCTTCAGAACGCGCCGCGCCCGGCCTTCCTGATCCGCGCTGCACTTGCCGCAACTCTTTCGGGATTGTGGGGCGTCTATAACGGTTTCGAACTTTGCGAGGGGCGTCCTGATGCCAAGCGCAAGGAATATGCCGACAGCGAGAAGTACGAAATCCGCGCCTGGGACTACGACCGGCCGGGCAATATCATTGCCGAAATCAGGACGCTCAATCGCATCCGGACCGAAAACACCGCGCTGCATTCGCATCTCGGGCTGACGCTGCTGAACGCGCGAAACGACAATATCCTGTTTTTCGAGAAGGCAAGCCGCGCCCGCGACAACGTCCTTTTGATCGCCATCAGCCTCGACCCCCTCAATTTCCAACAAAGCGACGTCGAGCTGCCGTTCCGGCAGTGGTCGCTCGGAGACGGCGGCACGCTGGATGCCGAAGATCTGATCGGCGGACATCGTTTCAAGTGGGCCGGCAAATGGCAGAGCATCGGGTTCAATCCTGAGGTCCTGCCCTATGCGATCTGGCGTATTCGCTCAAGGGAGGCATGAATGGACACGATGAATGCAGATAGCGCACCGCAGCCGCTCTGGTACAAGGATGCGATTATCTACCAGCTGCACATCAAGTCGTTCTACGATGCCAATGGCGACGGGGTCGGCGACTTCGCCGGTCTGCACCAGAAGCTCGATCATATCGCAGCCCTCGGCGTCAATGCCATCTGGCTTTTACCTTTCTTTCCCTCTCCGCGCCGCGACGACGGCTACGACATCGCCGACTATGGCAGTGTCAGCCCCGATTACGGGACGGTCGAGGACTTCCGGGCTTTCGTCGACGCCGCCCACCAGCGCAATATCCGCGTCATCATCGAGCTCGTCATCAACCACACCTCCGATCAGCACCCCTGGTTCCAGCGCGCCCGCCAGGCGCCGGCGGGATCGCCGGAGCGCGACTTCTACGTCTGGTCGGATACCGATCAGAAATTTCCGGAAACGCGCATCATTTTCATCGATACGGAAAAATCCAACTGGACATGGGACGCGGTCGCCGGCGCCTATTACTGGCACCGCTTCTATTCCCATCAGCCCGACCTCAATTTCGACAGTCCCCTTGTCATGGAGGAATTGCTGAGGGTGATGCGCTTCTGGCTGGAAACCGGCATCGACGGTTTTCGTCTCGACGCGATCCCTTACCTCGTCGAGCGCGAGGGGACGATCAACGAAAACCTGCCGGAAACCCACGCGATCCTCAAACGCATACGCGCCGCGCTCGATGCCACCCATCCCGGCGTGATGCTGCTTGCCGAGGCCAATCAATGGCCAGAGGACACGCGCGAATATTTCGGAGAGGGCGACGAATGCCACATGGCCTTCCACTTCCCGCTAATGCCGCGCATGTATATGGCGATCGCCAAGGAGGATCGGTTTCCGATCACCGATATCCTGCGCCAGACGCCGGAGATTCCAGACAACTGCCAATGGGCGATCTTCCTTCGCAACCACGACGAGCTGACGCTCGAAATGGTGACCGACGCCGAGCGGGATTATCTCTGGGAGACCTATGCATCCGATAAACGTGCCCGCATCAACCTCGGCATAAGGCGGCGCTTAGCGCCATTGATGGAGCGCGACCGCCGGCGGATCGAGCTGATGAACGCGCTTCTTCTTTCGATGCCGGGAACGCCGGTGATCTATTACGGTGACGAGATCGGCATGGGTGACAACATCTATCTCGGCGACAGGGATGGGGTGAGGACGCCGATGCAATGGTCTCCGGACCGCAATGGCGGTTTCTCCAGGGCAGATCCGGCCCGTCTCGTCCTGCCGCCCGTCGCCGACCCGCTCTACGGGTTCGAGGCCGTCAACGTCGAGGCGCAGAGCACAGACGCGCATTCGCTGCTCAACTGGACGCGCAGAATGTTGGCGTTGCGCGGCAGGCATCCCGCCTTCGGGCGTGGCACGCTGCGGTTCCTTTCGCCGGAAAATCGCAAGATCCTTGCCTATCTCAGGGAGTATGAAGGCGAGGTCTTGCTTTGTGTTGCAAGTCTCTCAAGGTTGCCCCAGGCCGTCGAACTCGACTTGTCGAGCTTCGAGGGGCGCGTTCCCATTGAACTGACCGGCATGTCGCCGTTTCCGCCGATCGGCCAGTTGACCTATCTCCTGACCTTGCCGCCCTACGGTTTCTTCTGGTTCCAGCTGACGGCTGATGCCGACCCGCCGGCGTGGCGCACCGCACCGCCGGAACAGCTTCCCGATCTGTTGACGATGGTCATCCGGCGTAGCCTGCTCGACCTCGTGGATGAACCGGGTCATGCACGCATCCTGAGCGGCGAAATCCTGCCCGCCTATCTCTCCAGGCGGCGATGGTTCGGGGCAAAGGACCAGGCGCTTCAGGCCGCCCGACTGATCTCCGTGACACCAATCCCATTCGCCGACGGCGTCGTCCTCGGCGAGTTGGAGGTCGTGCTGCCGAACCACAGCGAATCCTACCAACTGCCGCTCGCGGTCGCCTGGGACGATGCGCACCCTTCCGCGCTTGCCCAACAGCTTGCGCTTGGGAGGATTCGCCAAGGTAGACGCGTCGGTTTCCTCACAGATGGATTCGCCGTGGAGGCGATGGCGCGCGGCATTCTGCACGGACTTCGCGACCGCTCGCGCACCACCGGCCGGACCGGCACGCTCGAATTCCTTGGGACGGAACAGCTCGACAGTCTCGATATTTCAGGCGAGCTGCCGGTGCATTGGCTATCGGCTGAACAGTCCAACAGCTCGCTGCTCGTCGGCGACGTAGCGATGATCAAACTGATCAGGCACATCTTCCCGGGCATCCATCCGGAAGTCGAGATGACGCGCTATCTCACCCGCGCCGGCTATGACCATACGGCGCCCCTGCTCGGCGAGGTCGCGCATACCGATTCCAGCGGACGCCGTTCCACCTTGATCATCGTCCAGGGGGCGATCCGCAACCAGGGCGACGCCTGGAACTGGATGTTGAACAATCTGCGCCGTGGGGCCGACGAACTGGTGCTGAACGATCCGGCGGTCCAACCAGACGACGACGTCTTCCGGTCGCTGATCAGTTTTGTCGCGATGGTGGGCCTTAGGCTCGGCGAATTGCATGTCGTGCTCGCTGCGAAGACCGGGGACGAGGCCTTCAGCCCGGTGGTTGCCGGCGACAGCGAGGTCGAGGCGATGAGGAAGGCCGTTGCCGGCGAGCTCGCCTATGCCATGTCGAAGCTCGATGAACGCGACGAGAATGCCGACCCTGTAATCGACTTGCTCGCAACGCCGCTTCTCGAGCGGCGTTCCGAACTCGCAGAGCTCGCCGGGACGCTGGCGGAGAGCTGCCGCCATACGCTGATGACACGCACGCATGGCGATTTCCATCTTGGCCAGATCCTTGTCAGCGAGGGTGATGCCGTCATCATCGACTTCGAGGGCGAGCCTGCGAAAAACCTGACCGAGCGCCGCGCCAAGACGAACCCGCTGCGTGATGTCGCCGGGCTTTTGAGATCGCTGAGCTACCTCGTGGCCACCGCCCAGCTCGATAACGACGCGGTCATCGAACACGAGAACGAGGTCCGCCGCGAGGCGATCGCCCGCTTCGGGCGCAATGCCGAGGAGGCCTTTCTGGATGCCTATTCGCAGGCTGTCTCCGTATCGAAGGAGCTTGACATGCCACCCGATCAAAGACGCAGGGTTCTCGATGCGTTTCTTCTCGAAAAGGCCGCCTACGAGATTGCCTACGAAGCTCGCAACAGGCCGAAATGGCTTCCGATCCCGCTATCCGGCCTTACCGAAATCATTTCGCGTCTGGCGGGGGTCATGGCATGAATGTTGAGCGCTCGGAACTTCTGGCGGGCATGGGACAGGATGCGCTATGGGCCTTGATCGAGGGGCGCCATGGCGATCCGTTTTCGATCCTCGGCCCCCACCAAAGCGGCGGCATGACGATCGTGCGGGTGTATCTGCCCGGCGCGGAAGCGGTCGATCTCATCGATGCGACGAGCGGCCGGGTGGTAGCGCCGTTCAGCATCGCCCACCCGTCCGGCCTGTTTGCGGCGGCGGCCGCCTCGAGGACGGGATACCGGCTGCGGATCACATGGCCGGATGCAGTTCAGATCACCGAGGACCCCTACAGTTTCGGTCTGCTGCTCGGAGAGCTCGACCTTCATCTGATATCGGAGGGAACTCACTATAGTCTGAGCCGCACGCTCGGCGCGGTTGATATGTCGATCGACGGGATATCAGGCGTTCGTTTCGCCGTCTGGGCTCCGAATGCGCGCCGCGTCTCGGTTGTCGGCGACTTCAACGCCTGGGACGGGCGGCGAAACCCGATGCGGCTGAGACCGTCGGCGGGCGTCTGGGAGCTGTTTATTCCGCGCCTCGCCCCCGGCGAAAGGTACAAGTTCGAGATCGTCGATGCTGAGGGGACCTGCCTGCCGCAGAAGGCCGATCCGGTCGCGAGGGCAAGTGAGGCCGCTCCGTCCACCGCCTCCATCGTCGCCTCGTCGACGCCGTTTCGATGGACTGATGACGGTTGGATGAAGGGCCGGTCCCGGCAAGACAGGCTGGAGGGCGCGTTCTCCGTCTATGAGGTGCACGCCGGCTCCTGGCTTCGCGATCTAAAGGACGGCAACAGGTCGCTCGACTGGGTCGAACTCAGCCAGCGGCTGGTTCCCTATGTCGCCGACATGGGCTTCACCCATATCGAGCTGCTGCCGATCATGGAGCATCCGTTCGGCGGCTCCTGGGGTTATCAGCCGCTCGGTCTATTCGCTCCGACAGGCCGATATGGGACGCCTGAGGATTTCGCCTATTTCATCGACCGGTGCCATGGCGCCGGGCTCGGCGTCATCCTCGACTGGGTGCCGGCCCATTTTCCCACAGACGTCTGGGGGCTTGCCCGCTTCGACGGCAGCGCTCTCTACGAGCACGAAGATCCGCGGGAAGGCTTTCACCGCGACTGGAACACGCTGATCTACAATCTCGGCCGCAACGAGGTGAAGGGGTTCCTGATCGCCAGCGCGCTGGAATGGCTCGAGCGCTACCATATCGACGGTTTGCGGGTCGACGCCGTTGCCTCGATGCTTTACCGCGACTACAGCCGCAACGAGGGCGAATGGATTCCCAACCAATATGGCGGTCGCGAGAACCTCGAAGCCGTCGAATTCTTCAAGCACCTGAACAGCATCATTCACGAGCGCTGCCCGCACGCGATGACGATCGCCGAGGAATCGACGGCCTGGCCGGGCGTGACGAAGCCGCCAGAGCAAGGGGGGCTGGGGTTCGATATCAAATGGAACATGGGCTGGATGCATGACAGCCTGAGCTATATCGAGAAGGATCCGATTTACCGGAGCTATGCCCATGGCACGATGACCTTCGGAATGATCTATGCCTATTCCGAACGCTTCATTCTGCCGATTTCACATGACGAGGTCGTCTATGGAAAGGGCTCGCTGCTGACGAAGATGCCGGGCGACGAATGGCAGAAATTCGCCAACCTGCGCAGCTATCTCGCCTTCATGTGGGGCCATCCCGGCAAGAAGCTCCTGTTCATGGGAAGTGAAGTCGCCCAGCCCGGCGAATGGAACCATGACGGGTCAGTGACCTGGGATGTGCTGGACCGGCCTCAGCATGTGGGGATCCAGCGGCTGGTGAAGGATCTGAACGGCCTCTACGCGGACGAGCCGGCATTGCAGTTCGGAGACTTTCATCCCGAGGGCTTCGAATGGGCGGCAGCCGACGACGCTGTCAATTCCGTGCTCGGCATGCTCCGTTATGCGCCCGATCGTGCTTCATCGGTGCTGGTCATGTCGAACTTCACGCCGGTGCCGCGTTACGGCTACAGGATCGGCGTGCCGAGCGACGGTGTGTGGATCGAACGGATGACGACGGATGCGCGGGAATATGGCGGCTCGGGCCTGGTCAATGGCGCAGTGTCGACCGAACCCGTGCCCGCCCACGGCAGGCCGGTCTCGCTGTCACTGACGCTGCCGCCGCTATCGACGATTTTTCTGCAGGGGCCGTCACCCTGACGGCGCCGCCGCGGAACGGTCAATTCGGTGGCGGTTTTACCGTCACGTGAGACGACCGTAGACGATCATCTCGGTGACGGTTCCACCGTCACCTGAGATAATGGATATGCGGGCGCGAATGATAGGGAGAGGTTTCGATACTGGCCTCGACGGAGAAGACGTCACGCAGAAGGTCTTCGCTCAATACGTCCTGCGGTGCGCCGGAGGCAACGATCCTGCCCTGCTGCATGATGATCAGCTGGTCGCAGAACATGGCGGCATGGTTGAGATCGTGCAAGGCGACGATGCTGGTGATCGGCAGGCCGGAGACAAGCCGCATCAGGCCGATCTGATGCTGGATATCGAGATGGTTTGTCGGCTCGTCGAGGATCAACTCCTGGGGCGATTGAGCGAGCGCCCTTGCGATATGGGTGCGCTGCTTTTCGCCGCCCGACAGGCTCTGCCAGCGATCGTCGCGCTTCTCCGCCATGCCGGCGCGCGCGAGCGCACTTTCGACCGCCTCTTCGTCGGCCTTCGTCCAGCCTGAAAACATCGACCGGTGCGGGAACCGGCCGAGCTTGACGACGTCGACGACCCGCAGATTGGCATTTGTGGTGGCGTGCTGCTCGACGAAGGCGATCCGCCGGGCGATCGAGCGGCGGCTGATCGTGGCGATGTCGCTCCGGTCGAGCGTGATGCGGCCGGAATGCGGCCGCTTCAGGCCGGCGAGAAGCCGCAGGAGCGAGGTCTTGCCCGAGCCGTTCGGCCCGAGCAGGCCGAGCATCTTGCCCGGCGGCGCGTCCAGGGAAACGCCATCGAGAATGGTCTTCCTGCCAATCTTCCAGATGAGGTTGTCGGCCTTGATGCTCATGATGCGCGCTGGAACCGGTAGAGGATGATCGAGAAGAAGGGGACGCCCACCAGCGCCGTGACGACGCCGATCGGCAGGATCTGGTTCGGAATGAGGGCGCGCGCGGCGATGTCGGCGAGCACCATGAAGATCGCCCCTGTTATGGCGCAGGCCGGCAGGAGGCGGACATGCAGCGGCCCGACGACAAAGCGGGCGACATGCGGCACGACGAGGCCGACGAAGCCGATCGATCCTACCATGCTGACGATCGTCGCCGTCATCATTGCCGTCAGCGCAAAGAGCGCCATCCGCGCGCGGCCGACATTGACACCGAGCGAGGATGCCGCCTCGTCACCGAAAGCGAAGGCGTCGAGCACGCGAGCGTAAAACAGGCAGCCGACAAGGGCGACCCCAACGACGATCGAAACCAGCGCAAATTCCGGCCAGCGCACGCCGCCGAAGCTGCCGAGCAGCCAGAACATGACGTCGCGGGCCTGCTGCGCATTGGCCGAGGTGGTGACGATATAGGATGTCGTGGCATTGAAAAGCTGCGATGCGGCGACGCCGGCGAGGATGGTGCGATCCGCTCCGCCGCGCGTGCCGTTCGACAGGAGGGCGACGAAGAAGAAGGCTGCGAAGGCGCCGGCAAAGGCGCCGGCCGAGAGCGAAACCGCGCCCGAGCCGATCCCCAGGATCACGATGGCGACGGCGCCGGAAGAGGCGCCGGCCGAGATGCCGAGAACATAGGGTTCGGCAAGCGGATTGCGCAGCAGCGACTGCATGATCGCGCCCGATAGCGCAAGGCCCGCACCGCAGAAGGCGGCAACGAGCGCCCGGCTGAGACGATAATCCCAGATGACAGTCTCATGGATGCGGTTCAGTTCGACCGCGGTCCATCCCAGCCGGTTGGTGACGGCCGAAAACGTGGTTGCAAGCGGGATCGGCAGGTCGCCGATCCCGACGCTGACGCCGATGGCGATCGCGATGAGGCAGAAAGAGGCCAGGAGCAGTGCGAGGACGGCTCCCAGCTGACGGAAGATACGGCCCGCTTCCGTCACTTCAACAGACCGAGAGCCTTCAGCTGGCCGGCCACCTGCTCAGCACCGTAGACCGTGCGGACGGTCGGGTTCATGGCCTGGCCGTCCATGATCACGATCGCCTTGTTCTTGACGGCAGGGATCTGGCTGACGGCCGGATCGGTGTTCAGGAAATTGATCTTGGCCTCCGGCTTATCGAGCTCCCAACGGTTACGGTCGAGACTGGCGACGACGATGACGTCGGGATTGGAGGCGATGATGCCTTCCCAGCCGAGCGTCGGCCATTCCGCTTCCGCTGATATCGCGTTGTGTCCGCCGAGCAGATCGGCGATGAAGCCGGACGCGCTGTTCTTGCCGCCGAGATAGGCGTCGGCCGACGGGCTGGGGCTGGAGAACCAGAAGACGTAGGAAAGGTTCTTGCCGTCCTTCGAAACGCTGGAGCGAAGCTTGGCTTCGCGCGCCTTGAAGTCGGCGATCAGCGCCTGGCCGCGATCGGCGACGTCGAAGATCTGGGAGAGTTCATCGATCTCCTTGTAGAGAAGATCCATGTTCCACAGCTCGGCGCGGCTGCCGTACTGATCCTTGACGTCCTTGGTGCTGAGGCAGGTGCTGGGAGAAAGATAGGTCGCGACGCCGACCTTGTCGAAATCCTCGCGCTTGGCGACCTTGCTGTTCGGCCCGACCAGGCTCGGTAGAGCCGCTGCCACGAAGTCGGGATTTTCGGCAAGGATCGATTCGAAGGTCGGCATCTCGACGGTCAGAAGCTTGACCTTGGCATTGGCTTCTGCGAGCTGCGGCAGGACCTTGCTCGGCCAGAAGGCTGTGCCGGCCATCTTGTCCTGAAGGCCGAGCAGCAGTAGAATTTCAGCGCTGTTCTGGCCAAGGCCGATCGCCCGTACGGGCGCCTTCTGGAAAGTCACCTGCGCGCCGCAGTTTTCCAGTGTCAGCGGGTAGGTCGTCGAACCGGCCAAAGACGGATTTGCGGCAAGGCCGATGATGGCGGAGAGGCCGCAGGCGGCCAGAAGCGATTTAAGGCTGGTCACGAAGAAATTCCCCGGTGCGTGAGTATATCCGGCCGCCGTATAGCCTCAGAAACAGGCAGAAAACAAGACCAAACAAATCAACTTATCGCAAAATTGCAGCGCATTTGCTGCCGGGCAACGTGCCGTCGCGCGTTAAACTGTAGCCGCGTTCGCCGTCTAAACAGGCCGACCGGTCGGTATGGTCCCAAAGCACGTCGCTCCAAAGGCCGCATGGTTCGTAAACCGGTAGAGACGGCATTGTCGGCGCCGAGGGCTGGCCCGATCCTCCGTGACGGCCCCGAAGCGAACTCGCTCCGATGTCGACAGCATCAGCGTAAACCTTCGAACATGCTCAGCTCAGCTTTGCCACGAGCTTGGCATAGTCCGAAAACGTCAACCGTTCGCCTTTCCTGCCTGCCTCCTCGGCGAGCTGCAGCACACGGATGGGGAACAGGATCGCGGCGCGGTTGGCATCCGACAGCTCATGGTCGTCGTCCTCCTCGACTGCCTTCTTGGCTTTCGAGAGCGCGGCGTTGAGTTCCCCGCTGGTAAGCAGTTCTTTCTCGACGATCGCATCACATATCGACGCCATCGCCATGATCAGGCCCTTGAGCTGGAGGTTGGCCGTATTCATGAGAGCTCCGAGAAAACGAGGGGATCTGTGACGATGGCGCTCCGGCGCATCGCCGATTGCGCAGCAGCATTGCTATGTCAGTCCGATTGAACCGGCCGGATCGTATCGACGGTGACGGTACCGTCGAGAATCCCGCGCGGGACATCGCGCCTGTTCCGGTCGATCTCGATGACGGTGTAAAGCTTGTCGTCCCGAAAGGCGCTGGCATTGACCGTCGTGACATCCTCGGCGGGAGCCGCATCCACTTCCATGAAATCGAGCTCACGAGCCGCGGCGACGATCCTTGCGTCACCAGGCGTTCTGGCGGCGACGACGACGATACCGTGTCCGGGGGAATTGTCCCATCTCGGATCGTCGGGTGCGGCGATCGGCTCCAACCGGTAGATGTTGAGCATCTCGCCGCCGGCGTCGGGCGACGCTTGCGCAGCCGCGTCATCGATTTGCGCCTGGCTCTCGACCGACTTTCCAAAGGTGGTCGGGCTGGTCGCGTTGTTGATCTCTTCCTTGCCTGTCCTTGAGACGTTCGACATGTCGCTCTCCATTGTCAGGACGGAAACGACAGCCGGCAGCAAAGTGTTCCCGCGCACGAAAAACCG
>NZ_JACCEY010000011.1:0-175034 GCF_013591995.1 Rhizobium sp. WYCCWR 11146 | reverse complement strand
CCCGGCTCTACGGCCAAGCCGGCCGGTCGATCAGCCGGCCCGTTTCAGCCAACCCGAAGGGCCGGGCATCTTTCCGCCAGGACAAAGGCGATCGGCTCGGACGTACCAAGGGGTATGCCCGTCGCCAATCGCCTCCGCCCTGACGAAAACCTGCTCCGGCAGAATGCTTCAATCTAGCCCGGAAAGGCTCTAGTTCCACCGAGATGGTTTCCCGCGAGCACTTCCGATATCTGCAACTATCAGGCTCATTTTGAGCGGTGAATCATGTTAGGATGGACGCGGGATGGCCCAATACCATTTTCTGAGTTGAGCGCTAAATTACCGATCGTCGAAGAGGGGGATTTTCGTGAGCAACCAATCCAGCGAATTCGCGCGCGACAGCGTTGCGGTAGACAGCCTCAATGGGCATGACCACAAAACGATGGCGTTCGACGACGCCAGCGCGCTTCTGGAAGTCCTTGTCGCAGTCCGGCGCGGCGACTTTTCCGTGCGGATGCGGTCCGACCTGACGGGTCTCACCGGCAAGGTCGCTGATGCCCTCAACGACATCATCGCCGCCAATCAGCGCATGGCCCAGCAGCTCGAGCATGTCGGGCAGGTGGTCGGCCGCGACGGGCGAACGAGCACGCGCGTACGCTTCGGCCTGTCGGACGGCTCCTGGTCCGAAATGGAAGGATCGATCAACGGTCTGATCGACGATCTCCTATGGCCGACGACCGCCGTCACGCGCACGATCACGGCAGTCGCCAAGGGAGATCTCCTGCAGACCGTGCCGCTGGATGTCGACGGGCGGCCGCTCAAAGGCGAGTTCCTGCGCTCGGCCGATATCGTCAACACGATGATCAAGCAGCTGAGCGTCTTCACATCGGAAGTGACGCGCGTCGCGCGCGAGGTCGGCACGGACGGAAAACTCGGCGGCCAGGCACAGGTGCCGGAGGTGACGGGCGTCTGGAAGGATCTCACCGAAAGCGTGAACTCGATGGCGTCGAACCTGACGGCGCAAGTGCGCAATATCGCCGAAGTGACGATCGCCGTTGCGAATGGCGATCTTTCCAAGAAGATCACCGTCGACGTGCGCGGTGAGATCCTGCAGCTCAAGGAAGCGATCAACACCATGGTCGACCAGCTGAGATCCTTCGCCTCTGAAGTGACGCGCGTCGCCCGCGAAGTCGGCACCGAAGGCAAGCTTGGCGGACAGGCGCTGGTGCCCGGGGTGGCGGGCACCTGGAAGGACCTGACCGACAGCGTCAACGCCATGTGCGGCAATCTGACGGCGCAGGTGCGCAACATTGCCCAGGTGACTACGGCCGTGGCGCGCGGCGACCTGTCGCGCAAGATCACCGTCGATGTCTCGGGCGAAATCCTCGAGCTGAAGGAGACCATCAACACGATGGTCGACCAGCTGAACGGCTTTGCCGGCGAGGTGACGCGCGTGGCGCGTGAAGTCGGCACGGAGGGCCGCCTCGGCGGCCAGGCGCAGGTGCCAGGCGTCGCCGGCACCTGGAAGGATCTCACTGACAACGTCAATTCCATGGCCTCGAACCTCACCGCGCAGGTGCGCAACATCGCCGAGGTCTCGACTGCGATCGCCAATGGCGACCTGTCGAAGAAGATCACCGTGACGGTGTCGGGGGAAATCCTCGAGCTGAAGGAGACCATCAATACGATGGTCGATCAGCTGAATGCCTTCGCTTCAGAAGTCACCCGCGTAGCTCGCGAAGTGGGCACGGAGGGACGGCTCGGCGGCCAGGCCAATGTGCGCGGTGTTGCCGGCACCTGGAAGGATCTGACCGAGAACGTCAACTCGATGGGCGGCAACCTGACAGCCCAGGTGCGCAATATCGCCGAAGTCTCGACCGCGATTGCCAATGGCGACCTGTCGAAGAAGATCACCGTCGACGTGAAGGGCGAGATCCTCGAACTGAAGGAAACCATCAATACGATGGTCGATCAGCTGAATGCCTTCGCTTCGGAAGTGACCCGCGTCGCCCGCGAAGTGGGCACGGAGGGCCGGCTCGGCGGCCAGGCCAATGTGCGCGGCGTTGCCGGCACCTGGAAGGACCTGACCGACAGCGTCAATTCCATGGCTTCCAACCTGACCGGGCAGGTGCGCAACATCGCCGAAGTCGCGACCGCCGTCGCCCAGGGAGACCTGTCCAAGAAGATCACCGTCACCGTGTCGGGCGAAATCCTCGAACTGAAGGAAACCATCAACACGATGGTCGATCAGCTCAACGGCTTTGCCGGCGAGGTGACGCGTGTGGCGCGCGAGGTCGGCACGGAAGGGCGGCTCGGCGGCCAGGCGAACGTGCTCGGCGTCGCCGGCACCTGGAAGGATTTGACCGACAGCGTCAACTCCATGGCGGGCAATCTGACGGCGCAGGTGCGCAACATCGCGGAAGTCTCGACTGCGATTGCCAATGGCGACCTGTCGAAGAAGATCACGGTGTCGGTCTCGGGTGAAATCCTCGAGCTCAAGGAAACGCTGAACACCATGGTCGATCAGTTGAACCGCTTCGCCTCGGAAGTGACGCGCGTCGCCCGCGAAGTCGGCACCGAAGGCAAGCTCGGCGGCCAGGCGCAGGTGCCAGGTGTCGCCGGCACCTGGAAAGACCTCACCGAAAACGTCAATTCCATGGCCTCCAACCTGACCGGCCAGGTTCGAAACATCGCCGAAGTGACGACGGCGGTGGCCCGCGGCGACCTGTCGCGCAAGATCACCGTCGACGTGAAGGGGGAAATCCTCGAACTGAAGAACACCATCAACACGATGGTGGACCAGCTCAACGCCTTTGCCGGCGAAGTGACGCGCGTCGCCCGCGAAGTCGGCACCGAAGGCAAGCTCGGCGGTCAGGCGCAGGTCTCCGGTGTTGCCGGCACCTGGAAGGACCTGACCGACAGCGTCAACTCCATGGCCGGCAACTTGACGGCGCAGGTGCGCAACATCGCCGAGGTGGCCACCGCCATCGCCAATGGCGACCTGTCGCGCAAGATCACGGTCGACGTGCGCGGCGAAATCCTGCTCTTGAAGGATACGCTGAATACCATGGTCGATCAGCTTCGCTCCTTTGCCGGCGAAGTGACGCGTGTCGCCCGCGAAGTCGGCACCGATGGCAGGCTCGGCGGTCAGGCCGTCGTTCCCGGCGTCGCCGGCACCTGGAAGGACCTGACCGATAACGTCAACCTGCTCGCCGCCAATCTGACGACCCAGGTTCGAAACATCGCCGAAGTGACGACAGCCGTGGCGCGCGGCGACCTGTCGCGCAAGATCACCGTCGACGTGAAGGGGGAAATCCTCGAACTGAAGAACACCATCAATACGATGGTGGACCAGCTCAACGCCTTCGCCGGCGAAGTGACGCGTGTCGCCCGCGAAGTCGGCACCGAGGGCAAGCTCGGCGGCCAGGCGCAGGTGCCTGGCGTCGCCGGAACCTGGAAAGACCTGACCGACACCGTCAACGTCATGGCCGCCAACCTGACCGAGCAGGTCCGCGGCATCGTCAAGGTGGTGACGGCGGTCGCCAACGGCGACCTCAAGCAAAATCTCACCGTCGCATCGAAGGGGGAGGTGGCCGCCCTTGCCGAGACCATCAACAACATGACCAACACGCTCGCGACCTTTGCCGATCAGGTGACCACGGTTGCGCGCGAGGTGGGCGTGGAAGGCCGTCTCGGCGGTCAAGCGAATGTTCCGGGTACTGCGGGAACCTGGAAGGACTTGACCGGCAACGTCAACCTGCTTGCCGCCAACCTGACGACGCAGGTGCGGGCCATTGCCGAGGTGGCGACCGCCGTCACCAAGGGCGACCTGACGCGCTCGATCAAGGTCGACGCGCGCGGCGAAGTGGCCGAGCTCAAGGACAACATCAACACGATGATCGACAACCTCAGGCTCACCACCGAGCGCAACACTGAGCAGGACTGGCTGAAGACCAACCTGGCTCGCTTCACCAACATGCTGCAGGGGCAGCGCGACCTGACGCTGGTCGGCAAGATGCTGCTGTCGGAGCTGGCGCCTCTGGTCGGCGCCCATCAGGGGGTCATCTACCAGGTGGATTCCGACGAGCGGCAGCCGATCTTGTCGCTGCTCTCTGTCTACGCGAAAGGGGGCGAGGCGGCGCACCCGGCGCGGCTCGAATTCGGCCAGGGACTTGTCGGCCAGTGCGCCAGCGACGCCCGCCGCATCCTGGTCACCGACCTTCCCGACAATGTCGTTCCGATAAGCTCCGGCGTGTTCACGACCTTGCCGAGGAGCGCCATCGTGCTGCCTGTGCATTTCGAGGGACAGGTGAAAGCAGTGATCGAGCTAGCCTCCGTCGGCGAATTCACCGAGTTGCAGCTCTCCTTCCTTGACCAGCTGACGACATCGATCGGCATCGTCCTCAACTCGATCGAAGCAACCATGCAGACCGAAGGCCTGCTCAAGCAGTCCCAGCAGCTTGCCGCCGAGCTTCAGACCCAGCAGCGCGAGCTGCAGCAGACCAACGAGCAGCTCGGGCAGAAGGCGCAGCAACTGGAGGAGCGCAACGTCGAAGTCGAGGCGAAAAACCAGGAAATCGAGCAGGCCCGGCGCGCGCTCGAGGAAAAGGCAACCGAGCTGGCGCTGACATCGAAGTACAAATCCGAATTCCTCGCCAACATGTCGCATGAGCTGCGCACGCCTTTGAATTCGATCCTCATCCTCGGCCAGCAGCTGGGAGAAAATCCGGATGGCAACCTCTCGGGCAAACAGGTCGAGTTCGCAAAGACGATCCACGGTGCGGGAACCGATCTGTT
This sequence comes from Rhizobium sp. WYCCWR 11146, assembly GCF_013591995.1. Taxonomy (NCBI): domain Bacteria; kingdom Pseudomonadati; phylum Pseudomonadota; class Alphaproteobacteria; order Hyphomicrobiales; family Rhizobiaceae; genus Rhizobium; species Rhizobium sp. WYCCWR 11146. The sequence continues at coordinate 170,258 of NZ_JACCEY010000011.1, read as the reverse complement.
GAACCTCATCAGCGATATCCTCGACCTGTCGAAGATCGAGTCCGGAACAGTCTCGGTCGATGCCGAGGAGATTTTTGTCAGCAACCTGCTCGAGATGATGGCGCGGCCATTCCGGCACGAGGCCGAAAACCGGGACCTGTCGTTCTCGGTCGATGTCGGCGCCGATGTTGCAAAGAGCCTCATCACCGATTCGAAGCGACTGCAGCAGATCCTCAAGAACTTGCTGTCGAATGCCTTCAAGTTCACCGCGCAGGGCGGCGTGACACTTCGCGTCGCGTCGGCAACGAGCGGCTGGTCGTCTGATCATCCCTCGTTGAGGCACGCGCCGTCTGTCATCGCCTTCGAAGTCGTCGATACCGGCATCGGCATACCGCCTGAAAAACAGCGCATCATTTTCGAGGCGTTCCAGCAGGCGGATGCTTCGACGAGCCGCAAATATGGCGGCACCGGCCTCGGCCTGGCGATCAGCCGCGAATTGGCGAACCTCTTGGGCGGCGAGATCCAGCTGCGCAGCACCCCCGGTGTCGGCAGCACCTTCGTCCTCTACCTGCCGCTCACCTATGTCGGCGCCGGCGCGGCTGCGCCCAAGACCGTTCCGTCGGCAAATGTCGTGGAATTCGCCGAGGCGGCAGCAAACCGCCGCGCCGAAAAGCCGATCGAACATGTCGAAGACGATCGCCATCAGATAGTGGCCGGCGACTCGGTGCTGCTCGTCGTCGAGGACGATGCGCATTACGCCCGCGTGCTGGTGGATCTCGCCCGCGACAATGGATTCAAGGTTTTGGTGGCGATGCGCGGCAGCGATGCGCTCGCACTCGCGCAGGACTACAGGCCGGCGGCGATCTCGCTCGACATCTTTCTGCCCGACATGCTCGGCTGGACGGTGCTGAGCCAGCTCAAACAGAATCCGCAGACGCGGCACATTCCGGTCCAGATCATCAGTCTCGACGAGGATCGCCAGCATGGGCTGACCCGCGGCGCCTTCGCTTTCATGAGCAAGCCGACGACGCCGGAAGGTCTCGGCAAGGCGCTGTCGCGATTGAAGGCCTATGCGCAGCCGCGCCGCAAGCATCTGTTGCTCGTGGAAGACAACGAGGCCGAGCGTTTGAGCGTCACCGCCCTTCTCGGACACGACGACATCGATATCACCAGCGTCGGCTCCGGATCGGAGGCTCTCGCCGCTCTTCGGCAGAATGCAGCCGACTGCGTGGTGCTCGACCTCTCCCTTCCCGACATGTCCGGCTTCGAAGTGCTGGAGCAAATACGCGACGACACTGAGATCGGCGAGGTGCCGGTGGTCGTGTTCACCGGCCGCGAGCTTTCCGCTGAGGAAGATGCGACGCTGCACAGCATGGCCCGCAGCGTCGTGGTCAAGGGGGTCGAATCGCCCGAGCGTCTGCTGGATGAGACCGCCTTGTTCCTGCACCGGGTTGTCGCCGACCTACCGGCAGCAAAACAGGCGACGCTGCAGGACCTGCACAGCTCGGACGAGGATCTGGTCGGCGAGACCGTCCTGCTCGTCGACGACGATGCCCGCAACATTTTCGCGCTGAGCAGTGTTCTCGAACGCCGGGGAATGAAAGTCCTGACCGCGACGACCGGCAGTGAAGCCATCGAGGTCATCAACAACGAACCATCCGTCGCCATCGTGCTGATGGATATCATGATGCCTGGGATGGACGGCTACGAGACGATGCAGGTCATCCGTTCGGAGCCCCGGTTCCGGCGGCTGCCGATCCTGGCGTTGACGGCAAAGGCGATGAAGGGTGACCGCGAGAAATGCCTGGAAGCGGGCGCGTCCGACTATCTGGCGAAGCCGGTCAATACCGAACAGCTTCTGTCGGCTCTTCGCATGTGGCTGCATCGCTGAGGATCTGGCCATGAACCCCGTCAACATCCTCCTCGTCGACGACCAACCGGCAAAACTCCTCAGTTACGAGGTCATTCTCGAAGAACTCCAGGAAAACCTCATCAAGGCGCAATCCGCTCGCGAAGCCTTCGAGCACCTGTTGCGCACTGAAATCGCGGTGATCCTCGTCGATGTCTGCATGCCCGAACAGGATGGATTCGAGCTCGTCAGCATGATCCGGCAGCATCCGCGCTATCAGAACACGCCGATCATCTTCGTTTCCGCCGTGATGCTGGCGGAACCGGACCGGCTGCGCGGCTATGCTGTGGGCGCGGTCGACTACGTCTCCGTCCCGATTGTCCCCGAGGTGCTGAGAGCCAAGGTGCGGGTCTTTGCCGATCTCTACAGGAAGACGAGGGAGCTCGAACGCCTGAACGCCGAGCTGGAGGCCCGCGTTCACCAGCGTACCGCCGAACTCGAGGCCTCGGCAGCGCAGTTGCGGGAGCTCAACGAAGAGCTCGAGCACCGGATCGATCAACGGACACGGGAGCGCGAAGAGGCGCTCGCACAGCTGTTCGAGGCGCAGAAGCTCGACACGATCGGCCACCTGACCGGTGGCGTGGCCCACGACTTCAATAACCTTCTGATGGCGGTTCTCGGCAGCCTGAACCTTCTGAAGAAGCGGCTTCCGGCCGATGAACGCAGTGAACGCCTGGTGACGAACGCGATCCAGGCGGCCGAACGCGGCACCGCGCTGACCCAGCGCCTGCTTGCTTTCGCACGCCGCCAGGAGCTCAAGCCGCAGGCGGTCGACTTCTTCAGGCTGTTCGAAAATGTCGAGGATCTTCTCGCCAAGGCGGTGGGGCCGCGCATCGAAATCCGCAAAAGCATCCCGGCGGATCTGGCACCCCTTCTGGTCGACAGCAACCAGTTGGAACTGGCGCTGCTCAACCTGTTCGTCAATGCCCGGGATGCGCTCGAAAGCGGCGGAGCCGTGACGGTTGCCGCGGCGGCAGCCGAAGACGCCCGCCCGGCCGGGCTCGCGGGCGGAAATTACATCCGGATATCGGTGTCGGACGATGGCGAGGGGATGGACGAGGCAACGGTCTCGCGTGCCGCCGAACCGTTTTTCACCACCAAGGGGGTCGGCAAGGGCACCGGTCTCGGCCTGTCGATGGTGCATGGCCTGGCGGCGCAATCCGGCGGCTCTATCCAGATATCGAGCGTCAGGGGCAAGGGCACGACGGTTTCGCTTTGGCTGCCCGTTGCCGAGGCATTCGTCAAGGTGCAGCCTCCTGTCGAGCTGCCGGCGACGGAGCCTTTGAAGCCGGCGTCGCGGCCGCTTGCCATTCTCGTAGTTGATGACGATGCCCTTGTCAGGACCGGGACCGTGGCGATGCTGGAGGATCTCGGGCACCTGCCGCAAGAGGCGTCTTCCGCTTCCCAGGCCTTGGAATTCTTTGCCGACGGGCAGGATTGCGATCTCGTCATCACCGATCATGCCATGCCGGGCATGACGGGCGCCGAGCTTGCGCGTCACCTTCGCTCCTCCTTTCCAGGCCTGCCCATCATCCTTGCCTCGGGATATGCCGAGTTTTCCGAGGACCATGGCCTCGGCCGGATGCTGCGGATGAAGAAGCCATTCACGCAGGAACAGCTTCAGACGGCCATGGATCAGGCGCTCTCGGGCAAAGTCGCGGTGGCCTGAGGGTCGAAGCGTAACGATGCCAAGGCGAACGGCGCGGCTATCCCGGTGATAGCGGCCGCTTTCGCGCGTCCGCGTGCGGACGAAACTTTTCGCTCCCGCAAAAGTTACCCAAATCCCATCCCATTTTCATCGAAGGCTTTCCCTTGACCAAAATGACGTTCGGACCGGCATTCACTGAAGAGGGCATTCTATTCCGCCTCTGGGCTCCGCTGCATGAAAGCGTGTCGCTGAAACTCGAAGGCGCTGATCCGCGGCCGATGCAGGCGGTCGGGAACGGCTGGCACCACTATACGGTCGCGGATGCCGGTGTCGGTACCCGCTACCGCTTCGTCCTGCCGGACGGTCTCGAAATACCCGATCCCGCCTCGCGGTTTCAGCCGCAGGATGTGCACGGACCGAGCGAAGTGGTCGACCTTTCCTTCTATCGCTGGAAGACGAGCGACTGGACGGGACGGCCTTGGGAAGAGATGGTCATCTACGAGATGCATATCGGCTGCTTCACGCCGGAGGGCACTTTCAAGGCCGCGATCGAGCGGCTCGACCATTTGCAAGCGCTGGGCGTTACGGCGCTGCAGATGATGCCGCTTAGTGAATTTCCCGGCCGTTACAGCTGGGGTTATGATGGCGTGCTTCCCTATGCTCCGGACAGCAGTTACGGCCGGCCGGAAGATTTCATGGCGCTGGTGGACGCAGCGCACCAGCGCGGCATCTCGGTTTTCCTGGACGTGGTCTACAATCACTTCGGCCCCGACGGGAACTATATCCCCTCCTATGCGCCGCTCTTTACCGACCATCACAAGACGCCCTGGGGCAACGGCATCAATTACGACGGCGACGGATCGGAGATGATCCGCGAGTTCATCATCGAGAACGCCATCTACTGGATCACCGAGTTCAGGCTCGACGGTTTCCGCTTCGATGCCGTCCACGCCATCAAGGACGACAGCGCCGAGCATCTGCTTCACGCGCTTGCCCGCCGCGTCAGGGACGCGGCCGGCGACCGGCATGTTCATCTGATCGTCGAAAACGAGGAGAACGACAGCGACCTGTTGACGCGTGACGAAAACGGGGAGGTGAGGCTGTTCACCGCCCAGTGGAACGACGACGTACACCATGTGCTGCATATCACTGCCACCGGCGAAACCTTCGGCTATTATGCCGATTACGCTGGTGATGCCGGCAAGCTCGGCCGGGCGCTGGCGGAAGGTTTCGTCTTTCAGGGGGAGCACATGCCCTATCGCGGCGGAAGCCGCGGCAAGCCCAGCGGCCATCTCCCGCCCACCGCTTTCATCTCCTTCATCCAGAACCATGACCAGATCGGCAACAGGGCGCTGGGGGATCGGGTTCTGGCTTCGAGCCCGGCTGATGTCGTCAAGGCCGTCGCCGCAATCTACCTGCTGGCGCCCGAGATCCCGATGCTGTTCATGGGGGAGGAATGGGGTGCCAAAGAGCCTTTCCCCTTCTTCTGCGATTTCGACGAGGATCTGAACGAGAAGGTCAGGAAAGGCCGTCGCGAGGAGCTTTCGCGTCTGCCAGGCTTCGACGCCGACGACCTTCTCGACCCGACGGCGCCATCAACCTTCGCCGCCGCCAAGCTGGACTGGTCGAAACTCGCCTCTTCCGAGGTCCTTGGCTTTTACGGGACGCTTCTCGACCTCCGGCACCGCAGGATCGTGCCTTTGCTGAAAGGCGCTGGCGCCGGGAACGCGGTCTATCGCTCGGCGGGAAGCGCGCTCGCGGTGGATTGGACCCTGGCACAAAACCGGCGTCTTCAGCTGCACGCCAACCTCGGCGCCGAGGCGGCGCCGCCCGTCTCGCAGCAGGACGACGGCGAGACGATCTTCCGTCTCGGCGGCAACGATGGCGGCGATCTCGCACCCTGGACGGTGATCTGGAGCATCGGCGAGGCGTGACGGCGTGCTGACAGGAAGGCGATCGAACGATGAAATCTGCTGAGCTCGACAAGCTCGCCCGCCGGCACGGCATCAGCCTGACCAGGCCCAGTCCCGACAATCGGGAGGTGGCGATATCAGCCGAGACCAAGCGCAAGATCCTCTCGGCACTGAAGATCGACTTGCCGGGAGCGGCCGATCCCAAGACCGGCGCGCAGCGGCGGGAGTCCAAGCTGGCGGCTAAGAAGATCGCCAGGTCATTTCTGCCCGATTTCCTTTCCTGCACGCGCGTCTGGGGCTTAAGCCTGCAGCTCTACGAGCTCCGTTCGGCACGCAACTGGGGCATAGGAGATTTCGAGGATCTGTCGGATATGGCGGATCTCGCGAGATCGCTGGGCGCCGATTTCATCGGCCTGACACCGCTTCACGCGCCGTTTCTCGCCGATCCCGACCGTTGCAGTCCCTACGAGCCGTCGAGCCGCCAGCATCTCAACCCGCTCTATATCGCGGTCGACCGGTTGCCGGGTTTTGCCTGCAGTCTCGAACTCGAACGGCAATTGGAAAGCCTTCGCCAAACCGATCTCGTCGACTACGTCGGCGTCGCACAGATCAAGCTGAGGGTCCTGCGCGATCTCTGGCCGGCCTGGCGACAGCGCAGCGTGATCGACGAGGCCTATGATCCGGCCGATTTCGATGCATTTATCAGGCAAGGCGGTGACAGCCTGCGGCTGCACGCGCTTTTCGAATGCCTGTCGTTTTCCATGGTCGAGCGCGGGTTGGGCGCCGGCTGGCAATGTTGGCCGTCGGATCTGCAGCGCGTCGACAGCGCTGCGATCGCCGAATTCGAGCGCGGCCACGCAGACGATGTCGCCTTCCACATGTGGCTGCAATGGCTCGCTCACCGGCAGCTGATGCAGGCGGCGGACCGGGCGCGAAAGGCCGGCCTGCGGATCGGGCTCTATCTCGATCTTGCCGTCGGGGAGGCGGTCGATGGCTCGGCGACATGGAGCGAGCCGGATACCTATGTCTCCAAGGCCACCATCGGCAGCCCACCCGATCCCTTCGCCGTGGATGGGCAGGACTGGCACCTTGCCGGATATCTGCCTTCCGCGATTGCCGCAGGAGAAATGTCGCCATTCCGGCGCATGGTGACCGCTGCCATGCGATATGCAGGCGCCATCCGCATCGACCACGCCGCAGCGCTTCGCCGCCTCTTCCTGGTGCCATTGGGCAGCAGGCCGGACGGTGGCGCCTATGTCCGCTATCCCGCGGATCGGCTTCTGCAGATCCTCGCTGAAGTGTCCGCCGAGCATCGCTGCCTCGTTATCGGAGAAGACCTGGGACTGATCCCCAAGGGATTGCAGGACGATCTGGCGGCGGCCCACATTCTCTCCTATCGCATCCTTTCCTATGAACAGGACGAGAAGGGCTTCAAGCCGGCGGACGTCTATCCCGTCCTGGCTTTGGCCTGCATTTCGACGCACGACCACCAGACCCTTGCCGGCTGGTGGCGCGGCGCCGACATTCAGGCCCGGTGCGAGCACGGCATCGTGCCGCCCGATCTCACCGAGATACATCTCGAAGACCGCAAGCGCGAGCGGAGGAACCTGAAAGCGGCGCTGAAGGCTGCCGGCCTCGAACTGCCGGCCAGGCTTTCCCAAGCGCGGGCAACCGACGAGACGCTGAGGGAATTGACCGTCAGCGCCTATCGCTTCATCGCCAGGACGCCCTCGCTTCTCGCCGCGGTCCGTCTCGCCGATCTCACCGACGAGAAAAGGCCGACCAATGTGCCAGGCACCAGCAACAGCTATCCGAACTGGAAGCCGAAGCTATCGGTTTTGCTCGCGGATCTGATGTCGAGCCCCCTGCTGAACAGCGTGACGGCGGCAATGCGGGAGGAACGGCCGCGGGAGTGATTAAGGCCGGGCGAGCCGTCCGCTTCACCATTGTCGTTCGATAGGGCCTGCCGCGCATATGGAAATCGCTTCGCGCAGGGAACGAATAGGAAGCCGGCGAATTTTGAAGGAATAGGGACAGGCATTGCCGAGATGAGGACCCGTCCGCTTTCGCCGCGTCGGATGCGGCGACTATATTGATGGAAAAAAGACCATGACCAGCGCATTCATCCTTATCGCATTGGCTCTGATCATCATCTACGCCGGTCCGACATTGCTGTTCATCTGCGTCGGATATGCCGATTATATGCTGGAGCGGCGAAGGCATATGGTGGCGTTGAAGCACGCCGTGAAGCGTCGCAGCGACGAGTTTTGAGCCTTTCGCGGGAAAACCGCTTCGCACTTCTCCTGGAGTGGCTAGAGGTGGTGGACACCTTTCGTCGGCTTGGATGTTACTCTGATTTCCCAGAAAAGGGATGCAGAGGCAGGTTGGCAAAACCCGCCTCCGGCAGCCGGCGTTCGTGAAGCGCCTCTGCGAATAGTTAGTCGTTCGCCGTGACCTTGACGCCAAGCACCGAAGGAATGGTGTTCGGTGCGCCCATGGCAGCGCCGATGATCATCGGGACGGGAACCGGCTTTTCCGGCGCGGCGCTGATCGTCAGGCTTTTCGGTCCGTCGAGATAAGTGTTGACGGCAGCCGCCACCTGGTTTTGCAGCTCGGGCATGTTGAGCTGCGCCATCATCATCGGCACTAGACCTTTCAGCGATTGCGCCAGCTGGTCGCCCGTCACGCCCTGCTGCGAGCCGGCATAATCGAGCGCCTTCTTGGTGATCGAGGCATCGTCGAAGCGGATCGAGGCGCTGTTGATCGTCAGCTGCTGCATCAGCCCCAGCATCGCAAGGCCGGTGGCCTGGTTGGCTTCTTCCTTGTTCGGATTGGCCTCGGCAGTCTTCACCGCCTCCTGCAGCGATTTGATGAAGCCCAGCGTGTAACCGGAGAAATCGACGGCGAAATTCAGCCGGCCGACATTCTTGAAGTCGAAAGCATATTCGTCGACAGCGACCTTGCCGCTTTCGATTTCCCAGATGCCCTTCATCGTCACCGTGCCGTCGAGCGTCGTCAGGCCCAGTTTCTCGATGGCCTCCTTCGCATTCGAATCCTCGACCTGCGACAGGTCGGCCTTGAGACCGGCGACATTGGCGTCATAGGCAAAGCCGCCATCCTGGCGTTCGAGGTTCGACTCGATGCTGTCGATCGCGAGCACGTCCTTGCCCTTGATGTTGAGAGCGATCGGGCCGGTGCTGACGGTTTCATAGAGGAGGATGTCGTTCAGCGTATCGCCCGTCGCATTGGCGGGAATCGTCAGGCCTGTGATCTGGATCTCGTTTGCGGAAAAACGTCCTTCCTCCTGGCTGATATCGATATCCGGGAAGGAGACGGTCTTGGCGTGATAGCCACCGCCTTCGATTTCCTCGACGCCCTCGAAGGTGAGGTCGCCGATCTTCAAAATGTCGCCGGGCAGGCTCGAGGATCCCACCTGGACACCGGTCGCCGTTACCGTGTCGCCATCGGCTTCCGCCTTTTCGAAGGTGATGACCGTACCGCCGGCACTGGTTGCGGCATTGAGCTTCTTCATCATGTCCGTGCCATCAAGGGCAAGCGCCGGGCCGGCCAGCGTCAGGAACGCGGTGCTTGCCATCATCAGGTGGAGATTACGCATATGCTTCATGGAGATGTCCTTATGTAGAAAATAGATGCGAGGATTTCGAAATTTCCAGACGGGCCGAGTCCCGCTCTCAGGTCAGAAAAGGCGGTCCACGAAGAGCGCCGCTCGATTTCACGGCTTTCATCTGGTCAGCTAATTTGGGGGCGGTGAGGTCAGGATCAGCCGGAACGCTGCGGCTGAAGAAACATAGATATCCCTCCGCCGGTGAGGGGCGGCAATATTTTCTCTAGCAGGGGTAGCGTTGAGACTCATCCATTACACAAAAATTGTATTTCTTCGATTCTTGCAACCCTTCGAAGTTCGAATGCCGAGATGGGAGTCGCTCGTCCGCGGGGCGCTGCATGATTCAATTGCGCATTTCCGACACTCGCCCGCGCAACAAGTAGGCGAGCGCAAAGACCACCAGGAAGGGGTAGACGAGCACGATGATCGGCAGACCGGCAGCCAGCGCATCGTCTTGCATATAGATGTTGAGGATGCCGGCTCCGAGCACTAAGGGGTACAGCGGCGCAAATCTGTCGAACCACATCCTGAAAGGCCCAGCCAGGAGCAGAACGAGCGCCGGCAGAATGAAAATGCCGAGATTTCTTGCAACATTCATGAGCTCGGGACCGAACGGTTCGGTGGAGGAATAAAGTCGGCCCATCTGGCGGGCCGCCCACAGAGCAGCGATTGCGGCCCCGGCATATCCGGCTGGTCTTGCTAACATCGCCGAACTTCCTTTTGTTCACGCGCCGCGTTGGTAGGGTCGTCCTCTGACTATTATGGCCGCATATTGTCTGCGGCGTCGACGCATTCAAGAATTGTCGTGCGGCAAACGCCGGCCTCCTGCTGCATGAGAGGTTGCGCGCGCCAGGCTCGGTAGGCGATCCGGAATTCGATGTCCTTGTAAAAATAGGTCTTGGCTTTTGGTCGCACGCGGCTCCTGTCCAAAGCGTCCGCCGTTACGACAACATGTGCGGCAAGCCGTTTGAATTGCCATGGCGGCGAAGCTCGCTCCTTCTCGATCACCTCGACATGGTAGTAAAGATCGTGATCGGCAGGCTCCGGATGTTTGTGGACGGTGGCCCAGCGAACGGTCCGTGGTGAGAGGGAGAGAACGACGGTGGAAACATCAGGTGGTTTCACAGCGTCGGCACGCGCGAAGACCGCTGCGCCCAAAATGGTCGCGACAGCAAGAAGGATAGCTCCAGGACTTATGCGCATGTGCGATCGCTATAGGTAGGATTTTCGCTTCGGGTCGAATATCGGCGGATAATCCTCTTCGTCCAGCATGTCGAGAAAAGGGTTCAGTCCCTTCTCCTTGATGAAGCGGTACTCCGCATCGGAAATCAAATTCACCGTGAGGATCTCGACCGGATCATTCTCGACCATAAGCGCTGCCGCAATGCGCTGGTCAGTTTCGATGATCGGCGTGAGAAAGAGAAATGTCCTGAAATCGCATCCCTCGACCGGTGGGGTCGGCATCGGCACCCGATGGCCGAAACCGAACCAGGTCGCATCCATGAATGGAAGTTCGGCAAGCCAGCGCAGATTGACGATAATTTCGGGCGTCGGCTCACGCACGTACCACATCAGTTCGGCTCTGGGCTTTTCGCCCTTTTCCCGGTGCGAGGTCGGCAGCGTCATTCGCCGATCGCTCATGCCGTTGGTCAGGAGCACGTAACCTTCGTCCGTACCGACCGGCGCGAAGTCGCGTCCGAACGCATGAATTTCAATGCCGTCCGATCGGTCGTCTGCGAAGGAATATTCCGGTTCCTCCAGTTCATTCTCATAAACGGTGCGACGGTATGCGTTGAGAGATGTCGTTTCTGCTCCTGGCATCGTCGCCGTCTCTCCATTCTTTCCATTCCACGCAGACCTGGCAGGCCGGGCCGGCGCAGCACTACAGGCCAAGGTCATGGCCAGAAAACGCCTTCGACTGCATGCTCTGAGAAGTGGGAACATATTTAGAAGCACAACCACGCTTTGAATGGATTTTTAATGCCACCGGCCTCTGAAAAATTCAACGTCAACGTGAGGGGATAGACGACTGCTTGCGCTCCGACCGAGCGACGCGATGGCGCGGTCGTTCCGGTTTCGGGCCGAGGTCTCGCCTGCACTGATGTCTCCGGCCAAATTCTGGAACAATGTCTGTCGTCCCCTGTTACATTGACGATAAAAGCGGGTGTCGCGTGAAGACGAGGCAGTTGGAGGGATCGATGAAGCGGAGCATAGCAGTTGTGCTGGTATTTGCGCTTGTGCTGACAGGCTGCACGACCAGCGCAGGCAGTTATTCGTCGGCAGGACTGGCGCCCATTCCCGGCAGCATCACGTATAGTGGCCAGCCTCGCACGAAGTTGACGAAATCACCCGTGGGCTCTTCCTTCCCCCACACCTTCACAGATCAGTGGGGACGCCAGGTCGAGGAGATCTACATCATCCAGCCCGACCGGAGCTTGCTGATCGCCGCGCGTCACTACCGGCCCGTCTTCTCGCTCGACGACGACTAGAACAGGATGATTTCAGGCCCGGTGGGCCCAAAAAATCTGAATCTTGTTCTACATTAGATAGTTAGCAGGATGTCGGCTGAAGACCGCTTACACCTTTCGGCATCAAGTTCTAGGAAGGAGAAATGATCATGCCGCGCCGCAAGAGCACTGAGACGACGACCCTCGACACCAAGGGAGCCAAGATCGGCGAGCCCGTTCCGAAAGCCGTCATCGATACGAATACGGCCTCGGTCGGCGTTCCCCGGCAGACTGATCATAACCTGGCCGAAGAGCTCGGCGCGCTGCGACAGCAGATCGGCGCGCTCCAGCAGCAGGTCCTCGATGCCGCCCGATCGGCAAAGGGAAATGCCGGGAAAGCCATGCGTCAGACGGAGGCAGCGGTGAAGCTCTACCCGGCCTCAACGCTGCTGCTCGTCGCGGCGGTCGCCGGCGCACTTGCCTTTGCCGGACGCCGCGCCGCCCTGCCGCGCCGTAGGCATCAACCGGCACTGCGGGAGTTAAGGGATCTCTACGACACGATCCGCGAACGCCTCTGACAAGATTTCAGGATTGTCAGCATCGCGATTATGGCCGACGCTTCATTATCGAAGCGAGGGGATAATCATGTTCGATATCATCTTACGCAGCGCTCTTGATATCGTTGGGCGGACTGAGCGCCTTATCGAAGCAATGAGGCGACTGCTCCAGAGCGACGACCTCGACGAAGTCGAGGTCTACGATCTCGATTATGAGATCGAGCGGCTCGGGGACGTGGTTTTCAACGTGGACGAAGCCGTTCGATCGTTGGCGCGCACGGTCGAATGCTGGCCGCAGGCCACTCTCGCACACGGGATCCGTCGGACATTGCATTGACGGTTGATGGCCGCCTTGGCAACTGACGCGCCACCAATTCCGCCCTGAGTTGGCAGTGTCGATTCTGCGTGTCACGCCGATGTCACGCGACCGTCGCAGCAATATGTGCTTGATAGGCACCGTTAGGCTCACACCAGGGCGCGGTGGGGCTAAAATTGCTTTTTTCGTTGGGGCATCGCAATGACCTTGAAAACCTCGGGGGAGAAATCTCAACCCCATGAATTCATCTTTCCGGTTCACACCCGGACGATCGCAGAGATCAGGTACAATAGTCTCAGCCGCATCATGACGGTGGTCTATCACGACGGCCATTCCTGCACGACTTCCGGCATACAAGGCCCCGCAATGCTGAGGATCCTCGCCCAGCGTCCGTTGGAGAGCTCTCCGTTTCTGTTGCAGACGGTCATCTAAGGGGAAAGACGTTGCCGGCCCTTGCCGGTACGGCGCTGCTGGGCATCGGTTTTAATCAGCATGGTCGTGCATCTATTTCCCCTGGGCTGCGTTCACTCCCAACAGCCAGACCTATGGAGGGAACGCCGATGACCTTTCCACCACCGAAGACCGAATCCCCTGCGCAGCGCTTCGAAGAGGCGACCGCAGCTGCGCGCGACGCTTTGGAAAGGCTGATTGCAGCCGCCAATGAAGCCGGCTGGGGCACCGAGGAGGTGACCGCGGCACTGCTTAAGGCCGCGCAGTTTCTGAGCGATGCCAACAAGAGAGATCCCGATCCGGCCGACGATCCCTCAATCAGCGATTTGCCTGCAAGGGAGCAGATTGGTCACGGCGAACTCTACGATTAGACGGCGTAGCACTGGTTTTCCAACGCAATGAGACAAGGGTTGCCGGAATTCATGTCGAGTGTCGCACGTCTTTGCGCTCGGAACCCGTTCGCAATATGCAAAGGCTCGCTGGCCACGCGGGCGGTAGGGACGAATTTCAAGGCGTTGGTCAGCGCATGAGCAGCGCAACCAAACCAACCCGGGAGTTCACCCCGAGCTTGGAATAGATGTTTCTGAGGTGGGTTCTGACTGTTTCGTAGCTGATGTGATCGGCTATGGCCACCTCCTTTGGAGAATGGCCCGAGGCAATGCTTGATGCGATCCGAATCTCCGTCGCAGTCAGTTTGTAGGCTTCCATTAGGAAATCTCGCCGCTCATTGAGTGGCGTGGCCACCATCGGCTCGACAATGACGGCCACGGTCGGCCCCTCCAAGAACTCAGTGAACGCATCGGACTGGAGCCGGAGGAGTGTGATGCGATAGCTAGCCTTGTCCTTCGCTTTTGCAATCGCCGTATGCGGCCTTGTTTGCATACCCCTTCTGGAAGTCAGGAAATTAAGAACGGCAGTCGACCTCTCGCATTGAAGTTCGAGCTTGCCGCTTGGAGCGACTTGCACAGGAAAGCCAGCCTCCATTAAGCCTTCCGCGCTCTTATTCCATTGACGTGCTCGCCCTTGCTCCGAAACGTAGATCAGTCCGACGCCGATGCTATCAAACAGGGTTTGCGTCGTCTGTCTTTCCGGGGCGAGTAGATCGCGCTTCCGGATGAAGTCGAAAGCTCTTTTCAAATGAGGCGCGAGTATCGTGTAACGCCCGGCTGCCTCTTTGTTGAAATCGGTGTCGGCTGACGACGTGCAGGTCGATAGCACGAAGGTGCGGGTTTCCTCCCGAATGATCGAGACACCGATGCTCGTCTCGCATTGGGCCTGTCCCTTCAGCCAATCATTGTAGAATTCCGATTTGAGCAAGTCTTCGCGTGGAAAGATTTCGTCTCCGCAGACACCTTGACCAACCGGCACAAAGCTCAATCTCGGAATCCAGGGGTTCACTGCGGCAAAGTGGCTGCTGAACTGGTCGACCTCATTCCTCGAAAACCCCGATACGTAGGGAACATGGGCCACAGGCGAGGCCAGATCGTGGTAATGGAGGGCAGCCTTTCCATTCGGCGAGGTTTGCGCAACGCGATCCAGAAAATCCTGCCAGTTGCACTCACCGAATAGACTTCCATAGATCAAATCTATCAGCTCAGATGAAGCGTCTTTTGACTGGAGCATGATCTTTCTGAAAATCCCACAGCGAGTATTTTTGGGTATTAAATAACGTTGGTCAGGCAAAGACAACAGCAACCCCATGTAATATCAAATCGGCGACGATGGACATCAGTTGCGATCGCAATGCGGTACTACTCGCTGCTTCAAGCGATGCGGGTATGGCCAACTCAATAGGTTTTACTGGCCGATCGCCGCGACGGAGCCGCGCAGGATGAGGCTGGTGCTGACGCGCAGGCGTTCGACGGCAAGAGGGGTGCGTTCGATACGGGCGATGAGCCGCTCGCCGGCGAGCTTGCCCATCTCGTAGACGCGCTGGTCGACGATGGTGATCGGCGGAACAGTGACGCTGGTCCAATCGGCGTCGAGAAACGAAATCATCGACACGTCCTTGGGGATCGACAGGCCGAGCGATTGCAGCGACTTGAAGATGCGCAAGCCGACGAGGCTGTCCGATGCCAGCAGCGCCGTCGGCGCAGCGCTGTCGGCGAGCAGGCGTTTGATCACGCCGTCCGTCTGATGCTGATCCGTGGCGCCGAGCCTGACATAATGAAGAGGGTTCGGCAAACCCGCCTCGGTCAGGACGCTGACAAAACCCTCCACGCGTTCACGCACGGCGGAATTCGAGATCCGCCCGATATCGGTGAGCCCGCCGCCCTCGGCATCCATGGCAGAGACGTAGGCGAGGCGGCGATGTCCTTGCCCGATCAGATGCCGGGTCGCCGCGATGGCCGCATCCCGGTCGTCGCCGGTCACGGCGTCGACATCGAGTTCGGGGATCGCCCGGTCGAACAGGACGAGCGGCACGCCGGCACGGCGGACGTGGTGGAGATGATCGATACTGTCGCAGCGGGCCGGCGTGACGATCAGGCCATCGACGCGTTTGCCGATCAGGAGGTCGACGGCCGATTTTTCCGCATCGAGCTCTTCGCCCGAATTGGCGATGATGACGTTGAAGCCCGCAAGACGGGCCGCATCGCTAATGCCGCGCACTGCCAGGCTGAAGAAAGCGTTCTCGATGTCGCCGACCACGACCCCGATGATGCCGGATCTTCCGGTGCTCATGCTGCGGGCGAGTTCGTTCGGGCGATATTCGAGGGCGGCGGCCGCCGCCATGACCTGATCTGTGATCTTGGCGCTGACCACGCCGTAGCCGCCGAGAACGCGGGCGGCCGTGGCCTTCGAGACCTTTGCGGCCTTCGCGACGTCGGCGACCGTGACTGAACGTTTCGGATGAGCGGAATCTTCCATGGGCCGAGGACTACAAGAGTTGTTGACGACCGGTCAATTGACGGATATCAAATATGTTGTGAGACCGGTCTCTTTATATCAGAGACCGGTATCTTGTCCATAAATCTCTACCGCAACTGCGCGGCAGGGCAGGGCGACCGACAATGCCGACAAGAGCATTCCTTTCAGAGTGGAGAACGACGATGAAGCCTTTTCTATTTTTTCCGACCATCACGGCCCCGTTGCGGGCCGGCCTTGTCACATGCCTTCTTGCGATGGGCGCAAGTTCTGCGGCCGCCGTCGACAATCCCTATAACCTGATCGAGCCCGGGACTATCAGCGTCGGCACGATGGGCGATTCCAAGCCCTATACGTTTGCCACGGCGGACGGCCAGTTCACCGGTTTCGATATCGAGCTGTTTCTCAACGTCGTCTCCCGCCTCGGCTTTCAAAAAGACAAGGTGACGTTCACGGGTCAGGAATTTTCAGCACTCCTGCCGTCGGTCGCAAACGAAAGGTTCGACGTTGCCGTTGCGGCGATCGGAACCACCGAAGCCCGCAAGAAGACCATCGACTTTTCCGACGGCTATCTTGCCGGTTATCTCTCCGTCCTGACCCCGGATGCCGGTATAAAGGATGCCGATGGCCTCAAGGGCAAGCGTCTCGGCGTCGTGCAGGGGACCTTGCAGGAGGTCTATGCAGCCAAGAATTTCGGGGGAACCGATCTGGTGAAATTTCCCGACAACAATTCCGCGGTGGCCGCCCTCAACAACGGAACGGTCGATGCGCATTTTCTCGACTACGAGGCCGCCAAGCAATATGGCGAGCGCTATCCCGCGCTGAAGGTTGCCGTGAATATCCCGTCCTTCGATGCGCCTGCTGGCTTCGTGGTCCGAAAAGGAAATGACGCCTTTCGCACGGCGCTCAACGGCGCGCTTCACGATGCGATGCAGGACGGCACCTGGAAGACCCTTTACGAAAAGTGGTTCCCCGGCTCGCCGATGCCGGAACAGTATCTTCCCAAGAAGTGACGCCGCAAGCCGCCCGCTCATCGCGGGCGGCTTACCAAGGCTCTGCCGGACGGCGGCGTCCGCGCCGGGCAAGAATTCATGGGGATCTGAATGAACTGGCTTGAAAATCTGCGCCGCAGCTTCCTGGACTGGGACGCCATGGCGGAAGTTCTGCCGAGCATGATCAGCGTCGGCTTGAAGAATACCCTGATCCTCGCCGCTGCCTCGACCGTGCTCGGCGTCATCATCGGCATGGCGCTTGCCGTGATGGGCATCTCGCAGTCCCGCTGGCTGCGGCTGCCGGCACGCATCTACACCGATGTTTTCCGCGGGCTACCGGCGATCGTCACGATCCTGATCATTGGCCAGGGTTTTGCCCGGATCGGGCGTGAGATCTTCGGTCCGTCGCCATTTCCGCTCGGCATCCTGGCGCTCAGCCTGATCGCCGGAGCCTATATCGGTGAAATCTTCCGGTCGGGCATCCAAAGCGTCGAACGCGGCCAGATGGAAGCCTGCCGGGCGCTCAGCATGAGCCACGGGCAGGGCATGCGTCTGATCGTCATTCCACAAGGCATCAGGCGCGTTCTACCGGCGCTGGTCAACCAATTCATCGGAAACGTCAAGGATTCCAGCCTTGTCTACTTCCTTGGATTGCTCGCCTCCGAGCGGGAGATCTTCCGTGTCGGCCAGGATCAGGCCGTCGTCACCGGCAATCTTTCGCCGCTGCTGCTGGCAGGCGTTTTCTATCTCGTCATCACCGTGCCGCTGACCCACTTCGTCAATTATATCGATGCGAGACTGCGGCTCGGAAAACAAGGCCGCGGCTCGGGTGCCGCGAGCGGATTGGTCGAGGTGAGCGAACTGCGGGCCGCTGCCGGCAAGCATCCCACGGTCAAGGCGGCCGAGGAGAGTACGCCGCGCTTCAAAGGCGGCGCCCTGAACATCCGGGACCTCACCATGGCCTATGGCGATCTCGACGTGCTGAAGGGTGTCGATCTCGACATCGCGGCCGGTACCGTCACCTGCATTATCGGTCCTTCCGGCTCGGGCAAATCGACGCTGCTGCGCTGCATGAACAGGCTTGTCGAACCGAAAGGCGGCGACATCCTGCTCGATGGCGAGAGCATCCTGGCGATGAAGCCGGAGAGGCTGCGCCGGCGTGTGGGCATGGTGTTCCAACACTTCAACCTGTTTCCCGACCACACGGCACTCGAGAACGTCATGCTTTCGCTGACGAAGATCAAGAAAATGCCGAGGCAGGAGGCGCGGCGCATTGCCGAGGCACGTCTGGCCGATGTCGGTTTGGCAGAGCGCAGGGATCATCGGCCGGCAGGTCTGTCGGGCGGGCAGCAGCAGCGCGTCGCCATCGCACGGGCGCTGGCCATGGATCCGGAGGTCATGCTGTTCGACGAAGTGACGAGTGCGCTCGATCCCGAACTGGTGAAGGGCGTGCTCGACCTGATGGCCGCTCTCGGGCGCCAGGGCATGACGATGGCCGTGGTGACGCATGAGATGGGATTTGCGCGCAGGGTGGCCGATCAGGTCGTCTTCATGGATGAGGGCCGCATCGTTGAGGCCGGCTGCCCGCAGCAGATCTTCGACAATCCCCGAAGCGAGCGGCTGAAGCGCTTCCTTGCGGAAGTTCTCTGAAGCGCCTGAGGCAACGCATGGTGCCCCGGTCGTCCTCACGCCGGGCGTGCCGGATTTCATTCGATCTAGCAAGAGTAGAAAAACAAGGTTATCGACATGAATGCTTCCATCAAACCGTCGAAGGTCGTCGTCATCGGAGGCGGGATCTTTGGCGTCTCGACCGCTGTCCATCTGGCACGGCTCGGGGTCCGCACCGTGCTCATCAATGACGGCCCGCTCGCCAACGGCGCCTCCGGCCGTTCGCTCGCCTGGCTCAACTCGGCGCGTAAACGCACCGACGCCTATCATCGGCTGCGGTTGGCCGGCATAGATCGCTACCGCACGCTGGCCGTCCGGTATCCCGATGCGCCGTGGCTGCGATTCGACGGCGGCGTTACCTGGGATGCGGACGACGCCGCCAACGAGATCGCCGAAATCTTCGACTATGAGCGCGATCTCGGCTATCACGCGCAATGGTTCGCCCCGGAGAGAATTGCCGCGGCGACGCCGGGTGTCGACGCAAGCGCGGTGACTCGGCAAGGCGCGATCTTCAACCCCGGGGAGGGCTGGGTCGATCTTCCGTCCTTGATCGGTAGGCTCGCGGAGGAATTCCGCACGCTGTGCGGCGAGATCGTCACGGACGCGGGTCGCGCGACGGTCGATGTCGAAGGCGGGCGTGCCCGTGGCGTGATCACGGCGGACGGCATGCGCCGGGATGCGGATGCCGTGCTGCTTGCTGCCGGCGGCGACGTTCCCGCAATCGTGGCCGAGGTCGGCCAGCATATCGAGGACGCAACACCTGTCGCGCTTCTCGTGCGGACCAAGCCGATCCGCCATCCGCTGAAGGCCGTACTCAACACCCCTCGCATCGCCATCCGCCCCACGCCCAACGGCGGCTTCGCGCTCGATTCTGCCTGGTCCGAGGAAGAGGTCAGCGTAAGGCCCGACGGCAGCTATGATGTCAGGCA
This sequence comes from Rhizobium sp. WYCCWR 11146, assembly GCF_013591995.1. NCBI lineage: Bacteria > Pseudomonadati > Pseudomonadota > Alphaproteobacteria > Hyphomicrobiales > Rhizobiaceae > Rhizobium > Rhizobium sp. WYCCWR 11146. The sequence continues at coordinate 150,960 of NZ_JACCEY010000011.1, read as the reverse complement.
ATCGACGTTGGAGGGGCTGCTGCGTGAGGCCTCCAGGGTTCTCGAGGGCAATCCGGCGCTGGAGATCGAAGATTATGGCGTCGGCCCGAAGCCCATCCCAGGCGACGGCGAGCCCGTCTTCGGCGAACTGCCGTCGATCTCGGGTTATTTCGTCGCTTTCAGCCATAGCGGCGCCACTCTCGGCCTGATTGCCGGCGAACTGCTGGCGGACGAGATCGCCACCGGACACCGCCATCCGCTGCTGGCGGACTTTCGGCCGGAGCGTTTCAGCGCGTCGCGAAGATGAAGGCAGGAGCGGAGGCCGATGCATCCTTCTGAGCCGTCGAGCGTTCTATCGCCAGGAACAACTGGAGACGCATCATGTTCAAGGACGAACTCGGGGACACCGGCACAAACAAGGATATGCGCGACGGTGTGGAAACCGCGCAGGCCTCCTTCGAAGAGGCGAGCATCAACCCTGATCTTATCAGACGTGAGGGTTTCGCCAGCGAGGCCGAATATCGGGCATATATTGCGACGCTCGGTGGTCATGCTTTCGTTGGAGACACCGTCGAGGAGCCTCTCCCGATCTACGAAGGTCATGTCCTGGAAGGCCGTCTGCAAGAACTGCGAGAAGAGCTCGAAAACCTCCGCGCTCGCCTTCATGTGATCCAACATCAGGCCGCGACCGTCGTGACGGAGAACGTCCGATGGGCCGATGCCAGCGCCCATGCGCAGCTCGGCAATCAGCCTTGGCTCAAGCTGGCAGGTGCAATGGCGGCGACCTTCGTCGTCACGAGGGGCATCATGCGTTTGCCGCTGGGAGCCGTGGCGACGACGGCGCTACCGTTGGTGGCGGCGGCGATGAACCGGAAGCTTGCCCGGTGAAAGCCGTCAGACGACGGATCAGGCGAAGCCGATTTCCGCGAGCAGAGGCAGGTGGTCCGAGGCAATCCTTGTCAGGCGGTTTTCGAGGACCGCCGCCTGTTTGACGATGAGATCGTCAGTGACGAAGATGTGGTCGAGGCGCATCAGCGGGTAGCGCGAGGGAAAGGTCGCTCTCGGCGCGGCGCTGCCTGCGAGCTGGGCGTCTTTCAACGACCGCGCGGCAAGTCGGTAAGTCGCCGATGACGGAATGGCGTTGAAATCGCCGCAGAGGATGGTCGGAAGAGGTTCATCCGCCGTGCCGCGCAGCCAGCCGGGGTTCAGCAATGTCGTCATCTGCCGGATGCGCTCGCGGCCGCGAAGGCCGAGATGGGTGTTGACGACCAGCAGTTTTCTGTCGCCGACCACTATTTCGACGGAAATGGCGCCGCGCTGTTCGCCGATGGATGGCAATGGTCCGACCTTGACCGCGCCTGTCGGCAGCGAAGTGATGATCGCATCGCCATACTGCTCCTCGGCAATCGACAGCGCCGGATGGAAATGAGCCTGCATCTTCAAAAGCGAGGCGATAGCATGGGCCTGGTCGACGCCGCCGGTCCTGCGCCGGAGGACATCGACCTCCTGAAGAGCGACGATATCAGCCTCAGCCTCGGCGATGACAGAAGCGATGCGGCCGGGATCGAGCTTCCGGTCGCCGCCGATACAACTGTGCACATTATAGGTCAGGATTTTGATTGATTGATCCGGCATAGGCCCTGCTGGCTCGTTCCCCCCGGGGAGAACATAGAAGTTCCCCCGGAGAACATAGAACTTGGTCTCCAGGGAACACAAAACTCGTTTGATCGTTCCCGATTATCGAACCATCGCGCTCGCACTCCTGAGGACAATCGATGAGCTTCAAAAGCATGATATGGAATGGACTGCTCGTTGCTGCCCTTTGTCTTGCGGTCTTTCTCCTCTATCGAATCTTCCAACAATATAGCCTCGATCAGATCGTCCAATCGGTTCGCAGCATACCTCTTTCGACCTTTTGCACTGCACTTCTCTTTGCTGCGGCGTCCTATCTGTGCCTAAGCTGCTTCGATCTCCTGGCAATCCGTTCGCTCGGCAAATCCTTGCCCTATTCCAGGATTGCGCTGGTGTCCTTCATCAGTCTTTCGCTCGGCCACAATATCGGCTTTGCGGGCCTCAGCAGCGGCGCCTTTCGCTATCGTTTCTATTCGCGCTGGGGGCTGACGGCGGAGGACGTGGCGAAGATCATCCTGTTTTGTGGTGTCACGGTGGGGCTCGGGCTGATCACACTTGGCGGCATCGCCATGATCGTCAATCCCGGCGATGCCGGGCGCCTGCTGCGCATCGATCCTGCCAGCGTCCGCATCTTCGGTTTGCTGGCGCTGGTCGTGCCGGCGGTCTATGTGGGCCTGGCGTTTTTCATCCGCGGCACGTTGCGGCTGTGGCGCTGGTCGTTTCAGTTGCCGCCATTTTCGATCGCGGTCGCACAGGTTGCGGTCGGGACGATCAATTTCATGCTCGTCTCCGCCTGCCTGCACCAGATGCTCTCGGCCTTCGGCGACGTTGCCTTCTTCAGGTCGGTGACGGCTTACGTGCTTGCCAATTCGGCGATCCTCGCAACGCATGTTCCGGGAGGTCTCGGCGTGCTCGAGGCGACGGTCTCCTATGTCGTGCCGAAGGAGGCGTCGATCGGCGCGTTGATTGCGTTTCGCTGCGCCTATTTCTTCATTCCGCTGGCGCTCGGCACGACGCTTCTCGTCATCAGCGAGGTCGTTTTCCGACGGACCTCACGCGGGGCGGATGAGGAGGCGGACGAGCGCGCCGAAGCCCAGTCGGTCTAGGGGCGCGAAGGGTCGAACCGGGTCGAAGATCGCCGTGCCAAAAATCGGTGAAATGCTGCCCGACAGCTCGACGGTGAATTCCCGTAAACCCCGAGGCCCGTCATTGAGCGCGTCGACCGCCCCGATCAACGAGCCGCTTTGCATAAAGGCTGCGGCAAAGCTTTCCGGTGTGGTTCCGAGATATTCCGAAAGCAGGCGATTGCGCAGGTCCGCGATCGCGCGGCGATGCTCGTTGTTGCCGGCCTCGAACAGCATGTCGCATTCGCCATCCATCCCTTCCGAGCGATTGTTGAGGTTGGAGGAGCCGATGCGGACCAGCTCGTCATCGGCGATGATCAGTTTGGAATGGACGAGCACCTCCACGTCGCCGCTCTCTTGCGGCGTGACTGGCCCGGGCACGATTGGCCCGGGCACGACGGCATAGTAGACGCGCAGGCGATCGGCGCGATCGGCTCGTTTGAGGCGGCGGATGACCCGGTCGCGATTGCCGCCCATGACAAGCTTTTCGATCAGCCCGTGAGAGCTGCGCGTGCAGATGATGACGACTTCAGGCCCGTTCTCCTCCTGCAGCCGCGCGGCAATGGCGTCGGCGACGCGGAAGGAGGCGAGATATTGCGCCTCGATGTAAAGCTGCCGCCGCGCCCGGGCGATGACATCCAATGTCATGGCGATGCCGTCGCTGATGCCGGAGCGAAAAGCGGTCGACGGCTCCGTCAGCGCGAAGCTGACCGCGATCTCCCTCATCGAAACGGCGAGATCGTCCGGCCAGGAAAAAGGGACATCTTCGGCCAACGGCAGGTGGCTTTCACTGGTGGCGTTTTCCCAGCGCCGCCTGGCGATATCGCCGATCAACCTGGCAGCGTCTCCCGTGACCATTGCCTGAACGTCGTGCAGCGGATCATAGGAAACGCCCTTGGGGTCACGTCGCAATTTATCCTTGGCACGGTGGAGCCAGGTGTCCCACCGGCGCGACGTCAGGTCTATGCCGCCGATGAAGGCAACGGCATCGTCGATAGAGACGAGTTTCTGATGGTGGCAGCCGCGCAATGTCGGCTGAAGCTCGAAGCGCAGATCGATCTGCGCATTTCTGGGAAAGTTCTTCTTCCGCAGCGGCTGCAGGGACTTGCCGGAATAAACGGGACCGAGTGCCCAGATGAGGATGCGTATTTCGAGTTTCGGATTTGCCGCTGCCAGAGCATGCAACAGGTCGGCCAGCGTTTCGTCGGACTTATCGGGTTCCAACCGGATGTCCGGATTGAAATCCCACCCGACGATCCAGATGGTGCGCCGCGCCTGCCGCAATGCGCGCGCCAGCTCGGCGAAATAACTGTTGCCGTTGATCAGGAAGGCCGCCTTGGCAGCGCTCCCTTCCAGACACAAGGCGTTGCCCTCCTGTTTTTGGCGGGCGCCCGGCCGTTGTGATTTTGTCTGGGGCAAGCTCGGGTTATTGAAGATGGTTTCGAATGTCGTCATGATTGCCTCGGCCTCTAACTGGGAGAGCAAACGCTTGGAATATTTTTGGGTTCCATGCGGCGCCAGATGAGGCGGTCGGGTTGGTAGGGCCGGCGATACGAAGTGCAAGGATGCGAAATGTCACAACGAGCAGGCAGCGCCGATCTTCCCCTTCACGGGGGACGCGTACCGCATTGGCTGGGCGACCGGATGACGCGGTTGGGGACGCTGATCACTGAGGCGATCGTCCATCACTATGGCCGCGACGAATTCCTGCGGAGGCTCGCGCATCCCTTCTGGTTCCAGTCCTTCGGCGCGGTCATGGGCATGGACTGGCATTCTTCCGGTATCACCACCAGCGTTCTCGGCGCGCTGAAGCGCGGGCTTAAGCCGCGCGCCGGAGAGCTCGGGCTGCATGTCTGCGGCGGCCGCGGCGCGCATTCGCGCAAGACCCCACAGGAGCTCGTCTCGATCGGCGAGCGTGTCGGTCTCGACGGGGAGGGGCTCGCGACCACGAGCCGTCTTATTGCCAAGGTCGACAGCGCCGCCCTTCAGGATGGGTTCGATCTTTATCTGCACGGGTTCATCGTCGCCGATGACGGCCATTGGGTGGTCGTGCAGCAGGGCATGAACGGCGACAGGCGGCAGGCCCGGCGCTATCACTGGCTGTCCGAAGGGCTGGAGAGCTTCGTCGACTCGCCGCATGCGGCAATCGAGGGAAGGAGCCAGGGCGAGATCATCAATCTTGCCGACCGGCGCGCCGAACGCTCGCGGCGCGGTTAGCTCGATCTGCTGGCGACCCTCGGGCCCGACCGGATCATCCGCGAAGCCGCCGCCTTGCAGCGTGCCGAAGCGCCGGCGCCTGAACTGGCCGAACAGCCGATGCTGCCGCACCTGATCATGCCTGCTCATCACGATGTCCGCGAGAGCGACGTCAACATGCGGCGCTTGCATGGAAATCTCGCTGCCGCTGCCGACCGCGGGCCGGCGGATTTCGAAGAGCTGCTGCTCGTCCCAGGCGTTGGCGCCCGCACGGTTAAGGCGCTGGCTATGGTGGCGGAAGTCGTCCATGGCGCGCCCTGCCGCTTTTCCGATCCGGCGCGCTTCTCGATCGCCCATGGCGGCAAGGACCGTCATCCTTTTCCGGTTCCGCTCAAGGTCTATGACGAGACGATCGCCGTGATGAAATCGGCGGTGCAGAAGGGCAGGCTCGGGCGTGAAGAGGAGTTGCAGGCGTTACGGCGGCTGGACGACCAATCCAGGCAGTTGGAACACTACGTGACCGGTCCCGACCTCAAGGAAATCATCGCCGGTGAATTTCGCCAATCCGCCGATTTCGGCGGCCGGAGCGTCTTCGGCTGGGAGGAGCCGTCCGCAGAGTAGGGCACCCTTTTATGCCACTAGCTTAACTCGTTGTGCCAGGCAGGGCGACCTCGCCGTTTTCCTCACCATCCCAATACCGGATGGAGGACGCTGAAACCTTGATAAGAACGATCCCTGGGGTGTCCACTCCTTCAGGAAACCACCGCTCGAGATCGGGGATCCAATGTTCTTCGAGTGCCGCCTTGTCCCGTACCAGCGATGCGACGCCCTCGACAACGATGAAAATCCCGGGCTTGCCGAGGAGGCTGGGAGGCGCCGTGAAGGTCAGGGAGACGGTGTCGATGCCTTCGATCTCCGTGATTTTCCTGCTGTCCTCATAGGAAAAGAACCAGGAATCCCCGTCATATTCGACGTCGCCGTTGTTGCTCATCGGTCGGGCCGAGATGCGGCCCGACCCGGCATTTGTCGACAGCATGCAGAAATCGATCTTCTTCAGTTGCGAGGATAGGTCTTCGAGGGTCATGGACATTGCAATCTCCCAGGTTTGTACGCTCGGGAGTAGCGTGCAAGCGTCCAGATTGTTCCAAGATGAACAGCCCGGCATTCCGCTTTATGGTGCGACGACCACTTTCCAATCCTGTTTCATGCTGACGACGTGAAATCCATATTTGCTCGCTGCATTGAGTGAGTAGCCGCCAGGCTCAGCGTAGGCGAATTCCCGGTCCGCATCGTCGTGGTTTATAAGAAGCTGGAAGCTCGGACCTTTCCGGTCTTTCGACCAGCGCATCATCGCAATGTCGCCACCGCCACCTTCATTGCCTGCGACGAAGACGGGACGCATTCCGAGAGCAAGGTTGATTGTCGGCGGCTTGCCTTCGCGGTCATTGACGTGATCGACGCTGCCATCGAAGACGAGCACGGTCTTGCCGCCACGCTCGTCAAGCCTAGTGCCGGCGGTACTGCCCATGACACGCTGCGGCGGAATGCCGAGCATGGCTTCGGAAACCGCCCGGGTGAACAGGATCGGACTTCCGCTGCAGATCCAGTTCTGGAACCCGTTGGCTTCAAGATAAGCGAGCAGTTCACGCATCGGCTGATAGACAGCACGCGTGTAGGGAACGCCAAATCTCTTTTCCGGCGTCTTCTCCATCAGCGGCAATACCTCCGCAGAGAACTCTTCCGTGGTCTTTCCGTCCGTTGCCGCCGCGATGAGCTCGTTGAGGCCCTGTTCGCCGGCAGCAGCGAGTGCCGCCTCGTCCCCGCGTAAGAATGCCTGGATGCCAGGCTTTTCGGCGAGCATCGGTTTTGCGGTGATCGCGGCCTTGATATCGATGATGATCGGGATGAGTGCCGCAGGAACAGGTTTTTCGGGAATGAGTGTTCCATCCATGTCGAATACCGCCACGCGCTCTTCCTCAGGCACGAACTCGGGACCGGCGGGTGTCGTGACACGGGCGACAAAATCAATGATGGCCGCCTTGGTGGGGGTATCATTCCAGGAAGCCAGCGGATCGGACTGAGCGAACCCTTGCTGCACGGCAAAGACGCAAAAATAAGCGGCAAAGAGACTGGCCAGAACTGAACGGCGCGTCAGTGGCATTGCTCCGAAGATGGCGATAGGGTTTGCGGGAGCGACGTGGTCTTCGCCGCCGACAAGCGGCAACGATACGAGCATGGTATCGGAGGCCTGCAAACGCCTTCTCATTTCGCTTCTCCTTCGATGCGCCTGACGCAGCGGAATCCGACATGGCTGGTGGAAGTATCCTCGGGTTCGGCGTGGCGAGCGGCAGGACGGTAGCGTCTGCAGTAGTTTGGGGCGCAGAGATGGGAGCCGCCCTTCAGCACCCGCCGCGCTATCCGGATTTCCGGCTGGCGCGGATCGTAGCTTGCCTCGGCGTCACTGCCGCGCGGGTTGCTCGGAATACAGCACGAGTGTTTCGCCGGTTCGGGATGCCGGGTCGACCAGTAGTCGCTCGTCCATTCCCAGACGTTGCCGATCATATCGTAAAGGCCGAAGCCAGTCGGCGGGAACGATCGCACAGCCGAGGTGCGTTCTTGGCCTTTCGGCTTCGTCGCGTGGGTAGGGAACGTTCCGCTCCAGGTGTTTGCCATCGGGACGCCGCCCGGCGCGAACTCGTCGCCCCATGCATATTCAGCGTCATCAAGCCCGCCGCGGGCGGCAAGCTCCCATTCGGCCTCCGTCGGCAAATCGAGGCTGGCCCAGTCCGCATAGGCAGCGGCGTCCGCGTAGGCGACGTGCACAACCGGATGATCGAGCTTGCCGCGCAGATCGCTGAGGCCGCCGAGGGGGCGGCGCCAGTTCGCACCGAACTTGAATGTCCACCACTGGGAGATGTCGGCGCCGTTCACGGCTTTCGGCTGCGTGAACACCAGCGACCCCGCCCTCAGCATCTCAGGCTTCGCACCGGGATAGTGCTTCGGATCGGGAGCTTTCTCCGCGACGGTGACATATCCGGTCGCCTCGACGAATTGCTTGAATTGCCTGTTGGTAACCGGCGTCTGCGACATCCAGAAGCCGTCTACCTTGACCGGGTGGGCCGGGGCCTCCTCCGGATAGTGATGGTCGGATCCCATCGTGAACGTCCTGCCGGGAATCCACACCATGCCCTCGGACTCGCGCCGGGCTTCTGTCGCGCTGTCGAATGCCAATGCCATCGCGGCCTCCAGAACCGATGTCCCCGACCTTAGCTCCCGCGCGCTGTCAGGAAAGAATGTTACTGTTAACTCGACGTAACAACACGTTCGTCATGCCACCGGATTGAGGTCGGGCAGAGCGGATTTTCGTGCTCGTCCCTTGTTCGTCGCTGCCAAGGTGATGGCGTCGGCGAACTTGCCGCGATCCAATTGCATGTCGCGCGACCGGAAAAGGCGCCGCTCGAGAATGGTGACCTGTGCCGAAAGCCGGGGATTGCCCTGCGCTTCAGCCCAGTCGGAAACCGACCGGAATCCGAGACTTCCGCTCCAATCCTGAAGCGCCCGATAGATTGCCGGATCGGGCCCGACCCTGATGATGGTTCGAAGGCGGCGAAGTCTTCTCCGTGGAGAGTTTCGGCGGCTCATTCGACGCCGCTCCGCCCATGCGCGGATTGCCGAGCCCTTTTGCCACGCGACAATTGCCGCGAAGCAGGCGAGCACGGCCGCGCATGATAACAGCACTACCTGCCAAGCATTCTTTCCTTGATCTTCGCCAGGGGGATCGAATTTCGGATCGATGCGCTCGGTTGAGGCCGCCTTCGCCACGACGATATCGACGGCCGGAAGGGTCGCCGTCGCTCCGGCATGGGCATCGAGGTCGAACCATTGGTAGGAAACGGCCGGCGCCTGGAAGCTGCCTTCGGCCGAAGCCGTGTAGACCACCGTTTCGGTCCGGGTACTTCCGGTCTCGACGCTCCGGCCGATCCCGCGCTGTTCGACGCCGTCCGTCAGTGACGGCGGCTTCAGATATTGCGCGACCCCGGCTGCCCGTCCCAGATCGACCGGCGGGATCAGCATGGCCTGCGTGTCCTCGGCAAAGGCGACGATCGTCCGCACGACAGCGTCGCCGGCCTTCAAGGTTGACGGGCTTCTGTCGAAGGACTGGGTTACCGTCAGGTCGCGGGCGGCGAAGGGCCTGGCGGTCTGGTCGGGAGCGGCCACGACCTCGAAGGCGGGAAGGGCTACATGCAGCTGCGCCTTGATCGCGCTTCCGTTCGCCGAATAGCCAAGATCGACCGCGATTTCGGGCAGCACGAAGGATCCGGTCTTTTCCGGGACGATCACGTAGCTCCTGCGTATTCCCGAATATTGGACGTCCGCGATCGTCTGGACGAGGTTCTGGGCACGATCGTCGGGAAGCGTGACAAGGGCATCCGGGACCTCGAACAGCGGATATTGCGGCGGCGACGTGAAGAATTCCGGCGCGAAAATGTCGACGACGACGTGGACCTGCTGGCCGGGGACAATCCCATCTGCGCCTTCGATGGCGGCGCGTCCGAAGGGCTCGGCGGCGATGGCCTGTCCGCATATGAACGCCCAAAGAAGAGTGGCTGGAAGTCTCACGGAGACTGCCTCCTCGCTTCGAGGGAAAACTTACGGGCCATCAGGTCCGCCGGGCTGACATTGATGTTCTTCATCCACATCTCCGAAGTCTGCTCGGCGATATCAATCTGACCTTCCTTGCCCTCCTTTCCCTTCTCGTCGAACTGGAAGCTGTCGGGATCCTCGCTCGGCTGTTCGGGCTGTTCTTCCTGCTTTTCCTTCTGTTGCTTCAGGAGTTGCCGTGCGACGGCGAGGTTCGCCTCGGCCTCCGGCCATTCGCTTCGTTTATCGAGAGCCTTCTGATAGGCCGCGACAGCCTGCTCGAACTTCGATAGCTGGAGAAGAGCATTTCCCTGGTCGTACCAGCTCTCTGCCGTATCGATGGAGGCAAAGGCATCGACCGCCTGCTGGAATTTGCCGGCTCGATAGAGAGCGACGCCCTTCCACATCGGATCGACGAAGTGGTCTGCGGCCTCGTCGTAGTTGCCCCGTTCGAAGGCAATGCGGCCCTGCTGATCGGAAGTCAGCCACATATCGATCAGTCCCTCCGCATGGGCGTTGCCCGGCGACAGCATCCGCAGAGCGAGCAGCAGCGTGGCGATCCGTACCACCCAGCCCTTGCGGAACGACAGGGCCATCGCGACCGCGACCGGCACGACCAGCCACCAGCCGAGATCGCGCCAGCGGTCACCCTCCGTCTCCTGCTTCTGCGCGAAGTTGCTGCGGATACGCTGCATGATCCAGCGAACATCAGCGTCGTCGTCCGTGATTGTCGCGACATCTGCCCCGGTTTCATTGCCGATCGCCTCGAGCCCGGCGACGTCGAGCTTGGGAAAGAGGCGTGTGCCGGATGCATCCGAGAGAAATCCGCCATCCGGCGTCTTGACCGGCCCGCCCGCCGAAGTGCCGACCCCGAGAATGACGACGCCGTCGCCGCTCGACTTGAGTGTCTGCACGGCAGCGGCTGCCACTCCGTCGGTCAGCAGAAGGATCGTTCCGACGACACCTTCTTTGTCCAGGAGGCTTTGCCCGAGCCGCAGCGCGGCTGCCGTCTCCTTGCCCGGCATCGGCATGATGCGCGTCGCCAATGCCTCGGAGTAGCTTTCAAGCAGCGCCGCATCCTCGGTCGGCGGCAGGACCAGATGGGCGGTGCCGGCATAGGCGACGATCGCCGTGCGCGCGCCCTGTCTGGCCTCGATCACGTCCTTGATCTTGAGTTTCGCCCGCTCCAGCCTAGACGGGGTCACGTCGATGGCGTCCATTGTCTGCGACAGGTCGACGGCGATGACGAGAGGCGCCGTGTCCTCGACGAAGGGCGGCGGCTCGCGCTGCCATGTCGGCCCTGCCGCTCCAGCGATCCCGGCGGCGAGGACGGCGGCCAGCAACCAGGACGGTCGCATGCGTGAGCGCCCTGAAGTGTCGACGACGAGGCGGTCGAGCAGATGCGGCGCGATCATGCCCTTCCATTGTGCACGGATGTCGCCTGAGCGTGAAACCAGCCAGAGGATTGCGGCTGGTAGCACGAGAAGGAGCAGGAGCCAGGGACGCAGGAAATGAAAATCCGCGATCATGCCGCCGCCCTCCGCCTGAATGCGGCCGCCGTTCCTGAGGCGAGATAATAGGCCGCCAGCAATGCGACGGCGGCCAGCAGCGGCCAGTGGAACAGCTCGACCCGCGGCCGCCAGGACAGGTTCTTCTGATCCTCCGGCGTGATCTGGTCGAGCACCTCGTAGATCGCTGCCAGCTGCGACTGATCGCCCCCGAAGAAGTAGCGACCGCCGGTGCTCGCCGCGATCTTCTGCAGCGTCGCCGTGTCCAGCTTGTCCTCGCCCGTTGCAGCTGGGTCGCCGATGCCGACGGTGTGGACGATCACGCCCTTCGATTTCGCGATCTCGGCCGCCTTCAGGGGCGGCATCCTGCTGGCCGTGTCGTTGCCATCGGTCAGAACGATGAGCACCTTCTCAGGCAGCGTCATCTTCTCGAACATCTTGATCGCAAGGCCAAGAGCGTCTCCCAACGACGTCCGCGGTCCGGCCATCCCGGGAACGGTGTCGGCGATCATCGTCCGGACGAGTTGGTGATCCATCGTGAAGGGTGAGAGCGGATAGGGCGCGTCTCCGAAGACGACGAGGCCAATCCGATCGCCAGGTCTTTTCTCGACGAAGTCGGCGACCACCTGCCTGACGGCCTCGACGCGGGCGAGGGGCGCGCCATCGGCGCCAGGGAAGTCTCGTGCATCCATCGACTGCGACAGGTCGAGGGCGAGAAGGATATCGCGCTGCGGCTCGATCTTCTCGATCGGCGGCTCCACGAACTGCGGGCGTGCGAGGGCGAGCACCACCAGGCCCCAGGCCAGGGTCTCGCAGAAGAGCTGTGGCCATGTCCTGCGTGTCACCACCGATCCCTCCGTCGGACGAACGCCAGCCGCTTCGGCGACCTGCGAGAAGAAGGGCAGTCTGACAGAGGCGGACGTCTCCCGATGAGCCGGCAGCAGCCACCAGACCAGCACCGGCAACGGCAGCACAAGCAGAAGCCAGGGCAGATCAAGCTGATACATGATGTTGCTCGATCCATTTGCGGGCGGCGATGACGAGATCGCCGCAGACATTCGACGGCAGATCCGCGATGATCTCTGCGCCATGATATTCGAAGTCGTCCAGGAGGCGTCCGAGCGTGTCTCCGGCCCCATCGTCGTCATGCGCGTCGAGAAATCGAACCCAGCCGTTACCGGAAAGGGAGGCGACTTCACCGCGCGGCCAGGCTGCCAGCGCTGTGCGCTTCAGAACTTCTGCGAGATCCTTTATGGCGTCGGGGCGCGTGGCGGGGTGTCGAAGTCTGTCAGAGATCCCTGCCAGCAAGGTCAAGGCCTCGCGCCTGTAGGCGTTGGCGCGGTAACGCCTGATCCGCCGGAAGATCGCCAGGAGAACGGCGAATGCAAGCAGGGCTGCCAGCAGAGCCCAGCCCCAGGTCTGCGGCCACCATGAGACCGGCGCCGGAACCATGATGTCGTGCAGCGAACGCAGCGCCATGTCCGTCATCGGATCAAGCTTTGCTGCCGGCTCCATCAACGCCTCCGTTGCCGCCACGCAGACTGCTCCAGCAGACGTCTGAGCTGCGGAGCGGTTTCCTCGGCGGCCGATATGGGCAGCATTGGAAGCCCGAGCTGACGCTGCCACGCTCTCAACTCCCGGCCGCGGTTGCGTGCGAACGCGTCGATCGACGATCGGACGCTTGCTGTTCGCAGAACCAGCTCGGCCTGAGGGCCGCCGCCGCTGACGACGATGTCGCCCGATGTCGGCAGGTCCAATAGAAAGGGGTCGTAGACGAGCAGGCAGATCACGTCGTTGTGGATGGAGAGCCTCAGCAGGATGTCTCGTGTCGTCGCGGTATGGCCGTCGAAGTCGGAGACGACGACCACGAGATGGTCGTGGTGGGCGATATTTGCGACCGCCGACAAAACCTTGTCCAACGCTTGCGGGTCAGGTTCGCCCTTGCTGTCTGCGCGCAGGCTCGCGTTCTGCCGTGCGATTTTCTCCGCAAAGGTAATCACCGCATTGCGGCTGCGATGCGGTTTGACCTCGCTCGTTGCGCTTTCGCCGAAGACGAAGCCGCCGACCCGGTCGCCGGAACCCAGTATGCGCCAGGCGCAGAGCATCGCGGCTTCCGCTGCGGTTACCGATTTCATCGATCGCCTGCTGCCGAAGAACATATTGATCCGCTGGTCGACGATGATCAGCGCGGGCCGCTCCTTTTCCTCGGAGTAGACGCGGACCACCGGTCTGCTGGTTCGCGCCGTGACGCGCCAGTCGATGGAGCGGATGTCGTCACCGGGCAGATAGTCGCGAAGTTCTTCGAAGATCAGTCCCCGGCCGCGCATCGCCGATTGCATGCGGCCTGCAAGCTGCTGGTGGCTGCGCGCCTTCTGGACGAAGCTCAGATCTCGGGCTCTCGCTTCGAGCGCGACCAGTTCGTCCGTCGAAACATAGACGCCCGCATGGCTCATGAGACCGCCACCAGTTCGACGATGCGGTCGATCACCTTGTCCGGCGTGGTGTTCGACGCATGCGCCTCGTAGGACAGGATCAGCCTGTGGCGAAAAACATCGTGGACGATCGCCTTGACGTCATCAGGGGTGACATAATCGCGTCCCTTCAGCCAGGCATAGGATCGCGAAACCTTGTCGAGGCCGATCACACCGCGGGGGCTGGCGCCCACCTGCAGCAGCGTCGCGAGATCCTTGTCGTAGCGGTCGGGATAACGCGTGGCGAAGACGAGCGCCACCATGTACTTCTCGACGGGTTCGGAAACGGTCACAGCGCCGATCTCCTTGCGGGCGTCGAATACGGCCCGTGGGTTCAGCCTTTCCGGCGACAGCGACTTCGCGCCGCCATGCGCCTCGTTTTCTTCATTGCGGTTGAGCCGCATGATGGCTGCCTCCGACGCCTCGTCGGGATAGCCGACTTCGACATGCATGAGGAAGCGGTCGAGCTGGGCTTCGGGCAGGGGGTAGGTGCCCTCCTGCTCGATGGGATTTTGGGTCGCCATCACCATGAAGAGCGGCGGCAGGGGATAGCTCTTGCCGCCAACGGTGACCTGGCGTTCCTCCATGGCTTCGAGCAGCGCGGACTGCACCTTGGCCGGCGCGCGGTTGATCTCGTCCGCCAGAATGAGATTGGCGAAAATCGGCCCCTGCTGGAACCTGAATTCGCCCTTGCCGCCCTCGCTGAAGTAGATCTCGGAGCCGGTAATGTCGGCCGGCAGCAGGTCGGGCGTGAACTGAACGCGTGAAAGCTCTGAATCAAGGTTCTTTGCCAGGCTCTTGATTGCTCTGGTTTTTGCGAGACCGGGAAGTCCCTCGACCAGCAGATGGCCATTGGCAAGCAGCCCGAGGAGGAGCCGCTCGACCATGGTCTCCTGACCGATGATCGACCGGCCGATACGCGTGCCGAGATCGAGGATGTCGTCGCGAGCCGTCATGGGAGCCTCGGTGAGAAGGAGAGGGGCGCGCAGGCCGCCTGCGCGCCTTGGTGCGTTGCCTACTTCTCGATACCGCGGTCCTTGAAGGACTGGTCAATCGCCTTGTCCACCTCGGCGCGGACGCCTTCGATGTTGAAGCTGGCGACCCGCTGGCTGGGCGGATACTTGACGAAGGTTTCGAGGAAGGCAGCGCCCTGCAACTGACCTTTCACGAGCAGATAGTCGTTGCGGGTGAGCCAGTCATTATATTGGTCCGAAACGGTGTCTGCGCGCTCGTATGGATCCATCCGCAGGTTGAACAGCTTCGGAATACGCCAGGTGACGAATGGAGTCTGCCAGACGGCAAAGCCGCCCGGAGCCGGTTGTTCCTTGAAGACGACCTTCCAGTCGTCGTAGCGCGTCGCCACCAACCCGCCGTCGTCGTCGAAGTAGTAGAAGTCGCTGCGGGCGCTCTTATCGGTCTTGCCGGTGAGGTAGTCGAGCTGGTTATAGCCATCCAGATGGTTGCGGAAGCTGTTGTCGCTTCCATCCGGCTTCCAGCCACTCAGAAGGCGGCTTTTCACGTCGGGATCACCCGCGGCCGCAAGCAGCGTCGGGAACCAGTCGAGACCGGATATCATTCCATTCGAAACCTGGCCGGGCTGGATGTGGCCCGGCCATTTCACCATGGCCGGGACGCGGAACGCCCCCTCCCAATTGGTATCCTTCTCGCTGCGGAACGGCGTCGTCGCCGCGTCCGGCCAAGACCATTGGTTCGGCCCGTTGTCGGTGGTGTAGACGACGATGGTGTTGTCGGCGATCCCGAGTTCGTCGAGCTTTTTCAAAATCTTTCCGACCATCTCATCGTGCTCGACCATGCCATCGGCATATTCGTTTCCGACCATGCCGCTCTGGCCCCGCATCGACTCCCGCACGTGCGTAAAGACGTGCATGCGCGTCGCGTTCATCCAGGTAAAGAACGGCTTTTTCGCCTTCACCTGACGGTCCATGAAGTCCATCGCCGCAGAGCTGGTCTCGTCATCGATGGTCTCCATCCGCTTCTTGGTCAGCGGACCGCTATCCTCTATCTTGCCGTCTGCCGACGCCTTGATGACGCCGCGCGGCGAATAGGCTTTCAGAAACTCGGCGTCATCCTTCGGCCAATAGGGTGCCTCGGGTTCCTCTTCGGCGTTCAGATGATAGAGATTGCCGAAGAACTCGTCGAAGCCGTGCTTCGTCGGCAGGTATTCGTCCCTGTCGCCAAGATGGTTTTTGCCGAACTGGCCGGTCGCATAGCCAAGTGGCTTCAGCGCCTGGGCGATTGTGATGTCGCCGGCTTGCAGGCCGACCGGAGCACCGGGTGCGCCAACCTTGCAGAGACCGGTGCGCAGGCATGTCTGGCCGGTGATGAAGGTCGAGCGGCCCGCCGTGCAACTGTTCTCGGCATAGTAATCCGTGAACATCATGCCTGATTTGGCGATGCTGTCGATGTTCGGCGTCTTGAATCCGACGACACCGAAGGAGTAGGCGCTGATATTTGTCTGCCCGATGTCGTCGCCGAAGATGACAAGAATATTCGGCTTGGAGGTATCGGCTGCGGCCGGTGCTGTTGCCGCCTGCTGTGCGAATACCGGGGGTGCGATCGCGGCCGAGGTCATAGTCATCGCGACGGCGGCCGTGGCGGCAAGGAGTCGTCGATAGATGGGCGTACTCATCACGGGTTTCCTTTTTGCTTGCGGTTCGACATTTCGGTCTGCTTTTTGATCGGATGACTTGGCGGGGATACTGCTTCAGGCCCAGCCAGGTGGTAAGCTTGTAACTGTTACTTCGAGGTCGGCCGGAGGTAACAATCGCCCGCCCAAGCCGGCTATTGCGTCAGGGGCTTCGACTGGCGGTCGTTGTGCAGACTGTCTTCCAGCTCCGTTCCTGTCGGCTGCCGCTTTCTTGCCGGCTGTTCGATGATCACAAGTGGTGCTGCAACTGCAGCGCCTGCGATCGTGCCGACGGTGCGCGCTGTCCCGCCCACGACGGCGGCGACGCCCTGTCCGAGAGAAATGTTGGAATCCGTCAGCGTTTGCCCGGTCATCAGACGCTGGCCGATGAGCTGGACGATGCCGGGACTTTCGGCGAACTTGCCATGATGGAGGCTGTCGCCGGTCTCGATGTCGCCCGGGGCATGGTCGATCCTTATTGTGCTGCAATGTTCATCGGCTTGGTGATCGACAAGGGCATCGAGATCGTCAGATAGACGGCATCTCCCTCGGCGCGGTTTTCGGCGGCGAACTCGTGAAAATACTTGAGACGGGTCGATATCGGCACTTCGCCCGCTTTGAACGTCCAGCCTATGGTCGCGCCTATGGCCGCGACGCGCCCCTTGAAATCGCCGGAGGCGCCGGCGCCGCTGTCGCCGCTCACCTGGTCGTAGTAGTAGCCGATCAGGCCGGCGTCGAACTGCTCGTTGAAGTGCTGGACGGCGGCCCATTCGACATGGAACTCGTTGCCCGTGCGGTAGTCGGTGGCGGGGTTCTCGGCATTGAACGTCATGCCGACCACCGCCGACAGGTCGAGGCCGATCGTCGGATCGAGCCAGGTCACGCCGGCCGAGACGTCCGCACCCCAGTGGTGGAAGGCGATGTTCGATATCTCGCCGTCCTGATAGTCGCCGATCGGAACGTTGACCAGAAGGCTGGTCTGCCAATGGAAATTCCCGGCCTCCCAGCCAAGCAGGGCGCCAATGACCGGATCGCCCACGGTGAAGACCGGATCGGAGATCGATCCGGACGCTGTCCCACCTCGCGGTCCCGCCAATGTCACATCGGCGTCCGTATTCTTCCAGCCGACGGGGACGGTCAGCGACAGCCCGAGGTGACCGCCCGCAACATCTTCCGGAAGAATCCAGAGCACGGTCGGCACCTCGATGACTGCCTTGCCCTCCACGCCGACGGCCAGACGTCCGCCGGTCGGCAGGACTTTTCCGCCGCCGAGATCGCCCGTGTAGAAGTAAATATCGTTCGAGAAGAAGACGCCGGGCGGCGGCGTGATGGCCGCGGCGGGCCCCTTCGATCCAAGAAGATAAAAACCGGCGCCGCCCTCGGCGGCGAAGGCCAGCGAAGGCAGCAGCGTCACAGTCGCGCCTGCGAGAAAGGTGGAGGCGACTGAGAAGACAAGCAGCTTGCGCATCGTGGCGGCCCTCGACATCATCACCCGCAATCTGCGGACAGATCGAAGGAAAGCCATCGAAGGCTGCCGGACAAGGATGTTACTGTTACATCGAGCCATTGCTGGCGAGTTCGGGCGATTTTAGGCCCGCTTCCAGAATGCCTGTTCGAAGGGCAGCTTTGAGACTGCTGTCATAACGCGCTCCGGAGAACATGGCTGCGACTGTCCGGTCGAGATCGGGATGCTGCTGACGGGCTGCGGCTATCTCCTGCTCCGTCACCGGCCGGTCACCGAGGCGAGCGATCGCGGCCAGCTTCAACACGGTCGTCGGCGTATCGGCTGCCGGGACCTGTCGGGCAAGGAAGACCGCTTCGGCATAGTGCCCTTGGCGGTAGGCGTCGAGGATCATGACGAAATTCGCGTCACGTATCGTCTGGCCGACAAGGTCGGTCGCCTCTTGTGCAAGGCGGACACCCTCTTCCCAATGCCCGCTCAGGAAGAGGGCCATGGACAGCTTGGCCAGAAGTTCGGCATTTTCCGGGTTCAGGGCGACGCCGCGACGGCCGGCTGCGATCGATGCGTCGTTCTGGCCGACCTGGTATTGCGTCGCCAACTGGGCGAGCGCCGCCCTTGTCGAGGCGGGCGAGACCGTGGCAGCCCGGTTCGCGAGGTCGAGACCGCGGCCGAAGTAGCTATCGTCGCCGGTCGTGCGACCGGTCCACATGAAGACGCGCGCAAGTGTCGCCATCGCGTCGGCGTCAGCGGGATCCGCGGCGATCGTTGCCTCCAGGCAGGGGCGGGCCGCCTTCAAGGGGGCCAGATGCCGCTGTTCGACGGCGAATTCGCCCCTCAGCACGCAGATGTTGCCGGTCGTGGAGGCAGGCAGATTGCGCCGCAGCTCCATGGTGTTGACGACGCCGACCGGTCCCGCGATCCTGCGGGACACGCCGTAGACGAGCGCACGTATCGCACCATCTCGCGTCCCTGTTCCGGTTTGGCGTCGATCCTGGTCGGTCCAGACGGCCTCTCCTGTGGACGCTTCGGAAACCTGCCACCACAGGGAGACGGATGTCGCATCCTCACCATAGCGCATCCTGACGTCGTACGTCGTCTGCTCAGCCGGGTCGACGCCCGGCCTCGCCGCCCCGACATCGGACTTGAGACGGACGGTCCCAAATCGCGCAAGTGATACGGCGAGATCTTCCATGACCGCCTCTCCGGCCACCGTATCCTTCTGCGCCGCATTCAGCGACAATGAGACCAACGGCTTTTGTGTATCCAAGGGCACCGGCATCGCGGCGCGGAAGACGGCGTAGCCTCCGGCCAGGGCAATGGCGGCAAGGCCCGCCAGCGCGAGGGCAGCGTAAGGCTTTCGGCTGACGGTGGACCTTAACGAAGCGGTCGCGTCTTCGGCTGCCGGGACGACCTCCTCTTCGACATCGGAAACATCGTCGCCTTGGCATGGCGGCTGCTCCCGCTCGACGAAGACAGGAACATATCGTCCGCGGGGAATGTCCAGGCGCGCGCCAGGCTCGTTGCCGAGCTGCTCGTAATATTTCGCCAAGGTCTCACGAAGGCGCGTCGCCTCTATGCGCACGATCGGATCGGATGAGGGATCGAACGACGGAGGCCGGTTGAAGACGTCGATCGCGATGGAATAGGCCTTCACCGCGTCGCCGCGACCTTCGAAAACGGCGTCGACGATGTACCTGAGAAACGCTCTATGGCGATCGGAGACATGAAGCCGTGGGTCGGCCAGAAGCCGCTCCGCTTCCGACCTTGCCTCGCTCTCACAGACCGCCTGGCCCCCGCTGCTCACGCCGTTCGCTGCCATTACGCACCTCACGCCCGCCCGTCCATAAGCTGTCGCGAATATGCGTCATGTCACTGAAAGTTGCAATCCTGTTCCCTTGCATGGTGAACGATAAGTTAAGAATGCCGGTCCGGCCGTGTCCGCGCCATGCGTGAACGGCAGCGGAGGACAACGTCGGACTCAAGCGCCTGGCACACGCCCCGGTACTCTTCGACGAGCCCGTCCTCTCCGTCGCCGGGGCGCCGGACAAGGCGTTCCAGCGTGGCGGTCGCATCTTGATAAGCCTCGCAGAGAGCTTCGAAGGACGGATCGTTCGGCCAGAGGCGCTGAAGCTCGCCACGCAACGACGGCAGCCGCAGCATCAGCTTCAAAAGTCCGCGGTGGGCGGCATCTCTGACAGTGTCCATGGCGAGCAAGCGTTCCTTTCGGACAGGAGGCGTGCAATGAAGCGCGAGGCGCCTCGGTCCATTCTCGCGCCGGTCAACCGCAAAAATCGAGAATGTTACTGTAACAATCGTACGATAGCGCCCGCCTTCCGGATCACGGTAACCGTTACAGCCTGCGGCCGAAGACAGTTTCGTGCTGAAGTGCCTGCGGTCGATAGAGGAGGCTTCCGTGCGCCCGTATGCTCCAGCATTCCCGCTACTGCTCGCATTGGCTTGCCCCGCCGGTGCGCAGGAGGCGCACGACGCCGTCAACGAGGCCAACAACCCGCTCACGCCGAAGATCACCATCAACCTTCAGGACTATTATATTCCGAGCTTCAGCGACACGCCGGGAGAGCCCGAGGCGAACCAATTCCTGCTGCGCGGCCTCATCCCGTCGGACATGTTCGGGCTGCCGCAGCTTCTTCGCTTTACACTCCCGATCGCGACGTCCCCCGACGTTCCAAACGGATATGTCACGGGGCTCGGGGACCTCACACTGATGGATCTCTTCATCCTGCCGAAGCATGGAGACGTCACCCTCGGCGCCGGTCCGCTGCTCGTCGTTCCCACAGCCACGGACGAGTCCCTTGGAAGCGGCAAATGGCAGATCGGAGCGGCGGGCGTCGTTGTCGCACCTCAAAGCTGGGGCCTCCTCGGAGCCCTCGCGACCTATCAGACGTCCTTCGCGGGCGTGGACGACCGGGAGGATGTGAGACTTTTGACCATCCAGCCGATCCTCAACATCAACCTGTCGGACGGCTGGTATCTGCGTTCGTCGGCGACGTGGAACTTCAATCTCGAGAATGGCCACTCCTACATCCCCATGGGCGCGGGCGTCGGCAAAGTGTTCCAGCTCGACAAGGGCGTGACGATGAATGCCTTCGTCGAGCCTCAATATACGGTCTGGCACGACGGACCGGGTGCGCCTCGTTGGCAGATCCTCGCCGGCGTCAACTTCCAGTTACCGGTCGGACGGTGATCGACCGGCAAGCAGGGCGAGATGACGTTCCTGCTATTTTGATCGTTTAATGACCGTCGGGCGGGACGGCCTCAGTCGGAACCGACTCTTTCAGATTCTTCCGATGGAAGATGAAGAGCCCCGCAACGACGATGATTGCGGCGCCGACGATGATCTGCGTATCGGGAACATCGTTGAACAACAGGTAGCCGAGGACGATCGCCCAGAGCAGCAGCGTATATTGCAGCGGCGCGAGCAGTGATGCCGGTGCGAGCTTCAGCGAGCGGGTGATGAGCAGATGCGCACAGGAGGCGACGATGCCAAGCAGCAGCATGCCGGACCAATCGATGAGCGTTGCCGGCTGCCAGTGGCCGACGCTCAAGACGATGCCGGTGACGAGCGCGGCGATCGTCTGCCATGTCACCAGCGTCGTGTCGCTGGTCGAGCGCAGATAGCGGCTCATCACCAGCGACAGCGCAAAGGCAAGGCTGCCGGCAAGACCGAAGAACGATGGAAGCGACAGCATCGCCGTGGACGGACGCAACGCGATGACGACGCCGGCAAAGCCGATCAGAACGGCGAGCCACCGGCGCCAGCCGATCTTCTCTCCGAGAAAGAAATGCGAAAGCGCCGCGATATAGATCGGTCCGGCCATATAGAAGGTCATGACGTCTGCGAGCGGCAGATAGGCGACGGCAGCGTAGAATAGTGCGACATCGCAGGTCGCCATGAAAACACGGATGAACTGCAGGCCCTTCTGCTCGACGCGGAACAAGGCCATCGGCCCTTGCCTCAGGATCATTGGTCCGAGCACGATGAAGGCGCCGACCGAGCGGATCACCAGCACCTGGCCGACGGCAAAGCTCGCGACCAGCCACTTGCCCATCGCATCGTTCAGCGCAAAGAGCAGATCGCCGAGCAACATCAGCACGACGCCGGTCATGATCAGGTTTCCGGCGTTGGCGGCAGCCGTCTTGGTCTTCATCTCTCGTATCCTCGCAAAACGGCCGCGCATGCGCGGCCGAGTGCGGCTTCTGCCTTAACAATGCCAATGTCAAGCGCATCGATGATGCGATGAAGCCGCCGGTATAAGGTCAGCGGTGTCCCCGCCGCACCTTAACCAAGATACTTAGATAATTTCGAGGATTGCTGCCATAACGGGACGGCTGCTTCGCGCCAAAGGGAGATTTCAGCTAAATGAAAAAGGCATCGTGAGATGTCCATCGATCTGGCACAATTCGCCTGTTCGCCGCGAGGTGCACAGGTTCGAGTTTGAACTTCGAAAACCAGCGTCAATTGATGGTTTCGAAATCGCCTGGCTTCCAGCCGTCAAATGCCAGTGGCTGCGGACCGTAGATACGGAAGTAGACGAACCATCCTTTGCCCGGAAGCGTCTTGATCCAACGGCCTTCGCTGCCAGGCGGTCGCTCGGGGCCGAAATACAGATCGATCGTCTCGCCCTGTAGGTCCTTCAACTCAAACAGGGAGCGCAAAGCCGCATTCTCCTGATCGGTCTGTATCTGACTGCGCGTCTGGGCATCGTAAACGGTGATAGACCAGAACAGTCTGTTTGGTACCGGTAGCGGGACCGTCAACTTGTAGGTCTTGCCGCCGTCCAGATAGGCCCCCGCCTTGTCCGTCAGTCCAAGCCAGTAGAGTGAGCCGGCAGCGGGATCGCGCCGGAACATGGCAGGTGACGTGGCGATGGCCTGATAGAACCATTTGTCGAGGGCGTAGTTATCCCTGTAGTCCTTGGCGTCGAAAGTCCCGTTCTCGTAGCGCAAGGCCGCCCATTGCCATTGCCGGTCATTCCAAACAACTCGATCCGGCCTACGGTCTGCGAGTGCTTCCACCCGCATCTGTGCCGATGCCATCTTCGCCGCCTGTACCAGAATGTCCTTGATACGTTCATCGGGAGCAAAGGGCTGGCCTTTCATGATGCCGAGCGCGGCTAGATCGCCATATTGGCTTCGCGAATCCTCCAACGGCGGCTCGCTCTCGATGACGGTATGGAGCACTTCCCAAAATTTTATACTTGCCTCCCACGCCGTCGGTGTCTGGTTCTGGGGTTCGGGTGTCTGATCGTACCATGTGGGGGCGACCCAGCCGGCAGCGGGATTTAGTGGATGCACCTTGATGGTCTTCAGGCGCTCGACTGCACCCTTGACGTCGCCCCCCTGAGGGATGGCGCGCAGGCCGGCGATGACGCGATAGGATGTGGCCCGACCGACAAAATATCCGTCGGGGACTTCGCCTTCATATCCGGGAGGGAGCAGAAGATGCTTGCCGCCCTTGCCGGCGTCCGGGCCCGGCAAGCCCATGTCAATGATCCAGCGCTGGTTTATATCCAGGGCAGCACCCAGCAGCGGACCTGGAGGCACTTCGATGACAAGTGGGCCATCCTTCAGGTCGAGTATCATGCCGCCATAGGGCGTGTCGGAGTTAAGCGTGAAACCGACATGCTTAGGCATGGTTTCCAGAAAGCCAAAAGTCTGGTTGGGCTTTGCCCCAACGCGGATCATTTCTTCGTAGATCGCAGCGCTCGACACCGTCGGATAGAAAAAGCGATAGGCATGAATCGCACGGTTGAGGTCCAGTTCGTTGTAGACCTTCTCGACGGTTTCCGGTGTCGGATAGCCGCCCGTGAACTTGTACTCCTGCGCGACGGCAGTGTTGGCGAACAGGAGAGCCGCGATGGCGGAGATCGCCAGCGGTCGTCTCGTCGAGCCCATGTTGATCATAACCCATCTCCTTACGCTTTACGGCGCGCCGTCCGACGCCGCGATATTTGCGCCCCCTGTTTATTGTTCGGCAACCTTCTCGACGTCCGGCAGCACCCACGCCTTTTCGAAGAACTCCTTCTTCGGGCCGTAGGCGCGGAGCATCAGTTCGAATTCCCGCAGCGGATCGGTCGGCACCCAGTTTGCTTCCTTGCTCGCAGGCGGGGTCGGGCCGAAGTACAGGTCGACGGAGCCGTCGAGATTTTTCCGGACCTCGGCATTGTTGGAAGCCCTGCTTGCGCGCGTCATGTTTCTCACCAGACCGTGCGTCTGGCGGTCGTAGACGGTGACAGACCAATATTGGTCGACCGGAGCGTTCGCGGGTACCGTCAACTTGTAGTTTCGCGCACCATCGAGATTTTCGCCGTCCTTATCCTTCGGCGCAAGCAGGTAGAACTGGCCGGCACCGAGACGCTTTATACCGATGTAGCCCAGCGTATAAATCATGCCGCGGACATCGGTTGGATAAAGGCTCGTGTCGGCATATCCGTTCGAAACGGCCTTGGCGAGCGCCGGCACGCCAGCCGGACGCCATTGCGTTCCTTCGTAGAACGGCTCCCATCCCGCTTCATACTTCGCATCGAGAAAGGCTTTCGCCTCCACTGCGCCGGCATCCAGCAGAGACCGGGTCTCGGCATCAGGCTTGAAGGGTTTGCCTTTCTCGATGCCGAGCGACTTGAGCGTGTCGATCATCGCCATGTCGCGAGCAAGCCACGGTTCGTTCTGCACGACACGGTTCAGGTGCTCGAAGAAGGTCGAATCGAAGCGGATGGTGGAGTCGAAGAGAACATCCTGCGCGTCGGTGAACACCGTCTGTGACGGGTTGTCTGCCTTTGAGAGCGGGTAAACCTTAACCTTCTTGCCATACGCGACGGATTTGTCGACATCGTCGCTGCTATGGCTGGCTAGGTTCGACCTTACCAGCGCGTAGCCGCCAAAGGTGTCCGATTGCAGCGGCGTAAAGCCCTTCGGAACGGTCCCCAAAAAGCCTGGCGGCAGGACGACGAACTTACCACCCGCGCCCTTGTCCACGCCGAGGAGGCCCACATCTTCGAGCGGCATTTGCCACGCGGTGACGATATTGCCGTTGAGCGAACCTTCTTCCGCAGCCGGCACATCGATAACGATGGGACCATCATGCGTATCGAAGAAGGTCATGAAATATATCGTGTCGGGATTGGGCGTGAGCGTCTGATTCATCCAGTCGAGCGCGCGGCCCCAATAAACGATCTCGTGCTGTCCGGCTTTGGTTGTGGTCAGCATCTCCTGGAGCATCAAGTCATAATTGACCGCCGGCATGCCCCAGATCACGGCCTCAACCGCGCGGCGCTCGATGGCACGGTTCTGAAGTGCCTGCTGCGAAAGATTCTCTGCCAGCGAGGGCATCGCAAGAAAAATCAAACAGACGATCGCGGCAATTCTCTTCATCATGGCGGTTACCTCCAGATTGAGGTGAATCTTGCGCGCCACGTGAAAAAAAGGAAGTACGTTACAGTTACATGGCCGTAAACTGACACAATTTACAGCGAGGAGGCTTCGGCAAGTTCGCCTTGAATTCAATGATGGCGACGACCGCTACGGGCCGACGGGAGCCTTTAGGCACGTATCATCCTGAGGGGCAATTCCACGGCAAGAGATCCTCAATCTGGCACTGCTTATGGCCGTTGACGATGGCAGTGAGCGTGGCGGTCAGGTCTAGAGCGCCCAATCATCCCAATTCTGGACTTCGGCAGCTTTATCCTCGCGGCAAATCGTTTCCAGCGCCAGCGAGGCTCGACTGGAGTGCCTTTGTTTATGCCGCAGGATCGCAAATTGGCGGGACGGCAGAGGGAAGCGCGCCTTTACCAGCAGGCCTTGCGTCAAGAGCGGCGCGGCCACGGCTCCCGAAACGACTGTCGCGCAGAGGCCCTCTCTTGCTGCCGATATGACCGCCTCGTTCGACGGCAGCTCAAGCGCGACAGCCAGATCTGCGGGGACTATGCCGAGATTGGAAATCGCCGCCTCGAAAGCCGACCGGGTTCCGGACCCCTTTTCCCGCATGACCCATTTTGTGCCCGAAACCAGCTCTGCCGGTGCAATTGGTTTGCCACGCGCCCAGGGATGGCGCGGACCGACGACGACAAGGAGTTCGTCCTCGGCAAGCGGCTGAACATGCAGCGCCGGCTCATCAACGCTGCCTTCGACGAAACCGACTTCGGCCAATCCATCGAGAACCGCTTTCGCCGCCGTGGTCGTATTGCCAATCATCAGCTTCAGGTCAATGCCCGGGTAGCGGATCTTGAAACGCATCAGCATCGCCGGCAGCCAGTAGCTTGCGATCGTCTGGCTCGCAAAAACGACCAGTTCACCCTTTTGCAAGCCGCCGAGATCGGACAGGACGAGCGCTGCGGCCTTTGCGCGCGCCAGCGTCGCTCTAGCCTCCCCCAGAAACACCCGTCCTTCATATGTCAGCTCTATACGGCGTCCGACGCGATGGAAAAGCTCGACACCATAGGAAGTCTCGAGATTGCGGATAGCCGAGCTGACGGCCGATGGCGTCAGCCCGATCGCAAAGGCGGCCTTGGTCAGATGCTCGCGTTCCGCAACCGCGACGAAAATGGAAAGCTGTTCAAACGTCATTGATTCAATCGTTCGATTTTAGCGAATGAACCATACTAAACTATTCAATGGAAGTCGACAATTGAGTGTGGGAGATTGCAGTCCTCCGCAAGGTCTTGCCGATGCTCGTTTCCGCCTCACGTTCCCTGTCGCTTCCTGCCGTCCTACCGGGACTCGTCCTGTGTGCAGCAGTCACGCTCTCTGCCTATTTCGTTGAACAGCTGCAGATGATGGTTTTTGGCGCGCATTGGATCGAGAGCCTCGTGCTCGCCATTCTGTTCGGCATTGCCGTGCGCTCCTCAGTCTGCTTGCCGCAGACCTTCATTCCCGGCATACAATTCGCCGCCAAGACACTGCTCGAGATTGCGGTCGTGTTGCTCGGCGCCTCGCTCAGCACGGCTGCCATCAGGCAGGCCGGACTGCCGCTTGTCGGTGGAATTGCCGTTCTGGTTGCTCTGTCTTTGGTCGGCAGCTTTGTTATCGGGCGGCTCTTCGGGCTGTCGGCCAGCCTGGCGACGTTGGTTGCTTGCGGCAACTCGATCTGCGGCAATTCTGCAATTGCCGCCGCAGCGCCGGTGATCGGCGCCAAACCCGACGATATCGCGGCGTCGATAGCCTTTACTGCGCTGCTCGGCATCGGTGCAGTGCTGACGCTGCCGCTTCTTCACCTGCTCTTTGGTCTCAGCGCTGTACAATATGGCGTTTTCGCAGGAGTGACAGCCTATGCCGTCCCGCAGGTCTTGGCGGCCACGGCCTCTGCCGGAGCCGTCAGCACCCAGGTGGGCACGCTCGTCAAACTGATCCGCGTGATGATGCTCGGACCCGTCATCCTCGTGCTCGGCGCAGTTCATGGCCGCCGTCCTGGCGGTTCGCCAGTCAATCTCCGCCATGTTCTCCCATGGTTCATCCTCGGTTTTGCAGCCATGGCGACGCTTCGTTCCCTCGACGCGATCCCGGCGCCGCTGCTGCCCGGGATGGCGACTGTCTCTGCCGCCTTCACCGTCACCGCCATGGCCGCTTTGGGCCTCTCCGTCGATGTCAGATCCGTCGCTCATACCGGCGGTCGTGTCCTCGCAGCGGCTGCGCTGTCGCTGCTGGCGTTGGGGGCTCTAGGGCTTTGCCTGATCGGGCTGCTGAATATCGTCTGATCGAGGTGATGTGCCCAAAATACTTGCAAAGATTCCGGTTGCCTTCCAAACGATCAGCGGCTAGCCTGTATATACAGGTCAGACGGAAGCAAAGATCGTCATGCGGGTAATCTCTTCACAGCAAGCTGCGGATCTGCTCGAAGACGGGATGACTGTCGCAGCTTCGGGTTTTGGAGGATGCTGCCATCCCGAGGCCATCACGGCCGCTGTCGAGGAGCGTTTCCTCGCCTCTGGAAAACCCCGCAACCTGACACTTCTGTTTGCTGCCAGCACGGGCGATCGTCAGACGCGCGGCATGGGGCACTTCGGTTATGAAGGCCTGGTCGCCTGCGTGATTGCCGGGGGATGGCGCGGAACGCCGCGCCTTGGAAAGCTTGCGATCGAGGAAAAGATCGAAGCGCATTGCTGGCCGCAGGGCGTCATCGCGCAGCTCTATCGGGCGATTGCCGCCGGTCAGCCTGGCGTGGTTACCCATATCGGGCTTGGCTCTTTTATGGATCCGCTTCATGGCGGCGGCCGCATGAATGCGACGACACTGCGTCCGCTTGTCGAGCGTGTGTCGTTGCGCGGCAAGGAATGGCTGCTTTATCCGTCGATGCCGCTCGACTGCGTGCTCTTGCGCGGAACGACGGCCGACGAAGACGGTAACATCACCCTCGAGGATGAGGCCTTCCCGCTCGACGTGCTCGCCATGGCGCAGGCGGGCCGAAACTCCGGTGGCATCGTCGTCGTGCAGGTCAAGCGGATTGCCGAGCGCGGCTCGCTGCAGCCCAATGACGTTCGTATCCCGGCGGCGTTGGTCGATTATGTGGTCGTCTGCGAGGATCCGGCCCTGCACGGCATCAGTTTCGCCGAGACGGATAATATCGCCTATACCGGACGCGTCCGGATGGCGGCGAGCCGCCTGCAGCCGGCGCCGCTGTCGGTCGATAAGATTATTCAGCGACGTGCCTTCCTGGAACTGGCGCCGCTGAACCGCCCGACGATCAATCTCGGCATCGGCATTGCCGCCGGGATCGGCCGCATCGCCAGCGAAGAGGGATTCGACGATTATACGGTGACGATCGAATCCGGCGTCATCGGCGGCGTGCCGGCCGAGGAGCTGTCCTTCGGCGCCGCCGTCAATCCGACTGCCATCGTCCCACAGGCATCGCAGTTTGACTTTTACGACGGCGGCGGCCTGGATATCGCCTTCCTCGGCATGGCAGAGGTGGATCGGCATGGGGCGGTCAATGTCAGCCGCTTCAATAATTCCATCGTCGGGGTCGGTGGATTCACCAATATCTCGCAGACGGCCAAGCATGTTGTCTATCTCGGCGCGTTTTCGGCTGGCGGCGCGCAAATTGCGGTTGCCGACGGCAGGCTCGACATCATCCAGGACGGCCGCCTTTGCAAGATCGTCGAGGCTGTCGACCAGATCAGTTCGAGCCCGGCCTTTGCGCCGGAGGGACAGTCACAGCTCGTCGTTACTGAGCGGGCGGTTTTTCGGGTGATCGGCGGATGCTTGACGCTGACGGAGTTTGCCCCCGGCATCGATCTTGCCGCCCATGTTCTCGACCGCCTGCCGAAGGGCATCGCGGTGTCGGACCAGCTGAAGCAGATGGATGTGCGCCTGTTTTCGACCCATGCCATGAAGGACTTTGCCCCATGAAAATCGATGGATCCGCCATCATCGTCACGGGCTCGGCAACGGGCGTCGGGGCTGCATGCGTGAAGCAATTCGCCGAGGGCGGCGCCCGGGTGGTCATCAACTACAGCCGCAGCAAAAAAGAGGCCGATGAGACCGGCGATATCTGCCGCAGTCTGGGCGCGGAGGTCGAGATCGTCCAGGCCGACGTTGCCGACGACGCGGCTTGCCGCCGGATGGTCGCGACTGCCGTCAATCGATGGGGGCGGCTCGACGCCTTGGTGAACAATGCCGCAATGACGGTCAAATCCGATCCTTTCGATCTGGAGACGCTGTCGGCCGAAGATTTCCAGAACGTTTTCGGCGTCAACGTCATCGGCGCCTATCAGATGTGCCGGGCGGCGGTGCCTGCGATGCGGGACAGCGGCGGCGGTGCGATCGTCAATGTCTCATCCAACGTTGCCTTTACCGGTGGCGGCAGCTCGCTTGCCTATACGGCTTCCAAGGGCGCGCTCAATGCGCTGACTTTGGCTTTGGCCCGCACCTGCGGTCCCGATATCCGCGTGAACGCGGTTTGTCCCGGCATCATCGATACGCGCTGGATGCGCGACACGCTCGGGCCGGATGCCTATGGAGCCATTGCCAAGCGATTTTCGGAAACCGCGCCGCTCGGTCGGGTTGCGACACCGGAAGACGTTGCCGGCGCGATTGTCTGGCTTGTTCAGGGGGCAGACTTCGTCACCGGCGAATTGCTTTCCGTTGACGGCGGCATCCGCCTGTCCGGTGGCGTTCGCAAACCCGTAGCATCCGGGGGAGCCGCTTCGTGACGCTATCGGCCCAATCCATCCTCGATTTTCCGGTGCCGCAGGCAACACATGTGGTCACCGCAAGGGATGCCATCCTTTACGCCCTGTCGGTTGGCTACGGCACCAACGCGCTCGACGAAAAAGCATTGAACTACGTCTATGAACGCGATCTCGTGACCGTGCCGACCCTTGCCAATATCGTGGCGCATCCGGGGCCATGGATGAAGGACACAGGCGTCGACTGGGCGCGTCTGGTGCATTCCGAACATCGCCTGACGATCCATCGGCCGGTCCCCCTCGATGTGCCGCTCATCTCCCGCTCGCGCGTCCTGTCGGTGATCGACCGCGGCGTTGAGAAAGGAATGTTCGTCAGCTTCGAGCGCTTGATCGCAACCGTGGACGGTGATGAGCCGATCGCGACCATCGTTCAGACGAATGCGTGCCGCGGCGACGGTGGATGCGGCTCGGCGGGATCTGCGCCCGAACCGTTGCCGAAAGTCCCGGACAGAGAGCCGGACCTTGAATTCAATATCGACATCCCTGACAACGCCGCACTGCTCTATCGCCTGAACGGCGATCTCAATCCGCTGCACGTCGACCCGCAGGAAGCCGGCAAAAGTGGCTTTGACCGGCCGATCCTGCATGGGCTCTGCAGCTTCGGTTATGCGGGCTACGCCATTGTCGCTGCTATCGATCCAAGCATGGCCAGCGGCTTGAGCGCCATCGCGGCGCGTTTCAGCGCGCCGATCTTTCCAGGCGAAACGATCACCGTGCAGATGTGGCGGAACGATGCCGAGATTCGCTTCCGAGGCCTCGCTGCTTCTCGCGGCGCGACCATCCTCGACAATGGCATGGCGAGGTTGTCATGACGAAAGCGGTCAAACCGGCCGCCGGCGAGGCGCGCCATTATATCAGGATCAAGGAGCAGATCCTGGCCGAGATCGCCGAGGGCAAGCTGCAGCCGGGAGACCGGGTATCCTCTGAGAGCGAATTGGTGGCGGCATTCGGCGTCAGCCGCATGACGGCGAACCGGGCGCTGCGGGAGTTGATGTTCGAGGGTGTTCTCAAGCGATCCGCCGGGGTCGGAACCTTCGTTTCACCCAAGCACCTCGACGTCGATCTGCTTCAGATCCGCAACATAGCCGACGAAATACTGGAACGGGGTCACAAGCATCAGGCAGCTGTCGTCGCGGCCGGCTTGATGAAGGCGGATGCCAACGTCGCCGATGCGCTCGAACTCATCCTCGGCGCTGAAGTGATGCATTCGCTGATCGTGCACATGGAAAACGACCGGCCCATTCAGGTCGAGGAACGCTATGTCAATCCCCTGGTCGCGCCCGACTATCTCTCGACCGACTTCCGCAGCATGACGCCGCACGAATATCTGACGAAAGTGGCGCCGATAACGGCGTTCGAACATATCGTCCAGGCCGTCAAACCGGATACGACGATACGCAAATATCTGGGCCTCAGGAATGATCACCCTTGCCTGCGCGTCTTTCGAAGAACCTGGTCAGGCGAGGCCGTCGTGACCTGCGCGCTGTTATACTATCCCGGCGCGCAATATCGGCTGGAAGCACGGTCCACCAAGGGTCCCTCCAGGCCCGTCGCCATTCTCGGAGAGAAACAGTGAGCGCTACCAATTCTCCGTCGATCATCTTCAGTGCGGCGCCGCCGACGATCGAGGACATCGCAGCAATTGCCCGTCGTCAAGCAAGGATCGAGGTATCAGCCGAGGTCGAGGCCCGAATTGTGGCCGCACGCGCCGTCGTCGACCGTTATACGGAAAGCGATCTGCCGGTCTATGGCCTGACGACGGGACTTGGAGCGGGGGTCGATACACGACTTGCAACGGAAGATCTGGTGGCGTTCCAGATGCGTGTGCCGCAAGCCCGCGCGGTCGGTGTCGGACAACCGCTAGCACAGGAATCCGTGCGGGCGATGATGGCCGTCAGGGCCGCCGGCATGGCAGCGGGCGGTTCCGGCGTTTCGCTGAAAGTCTTCCAGGGTCTGATTGCCGCCATCAATGCCGGTGTCCATCCTGTCGTCCCCTCACTGGGCTCGATCGGTGCGGCGGATTTGGCTCCGCTTGCCCATATGAGCCGGGCGCTTCTCGGCTTCGGTGAGATCGAGCTTGGCGGCGACGTGCTGCCGGCCGCCATCGCCCTTGAAAGGGCCGGCCTGAAGCCTCTCGAATTCGCGCCGAAGGACGGGCATGCGCTTGTTGTGGCCAACAGCCTCTCCATCGGCCTCGCCTGCTTGACGCTTGTGGATATCGAGCAGCTCTTCGATTGGTCCCTGAAGGCGATTGCCGTTAATTTCGAAGCATTCCGGGCTAATGTCAGTGCCTTCGACGACCGCGCTCTGGCTGCAAGACCGGCCTTTGGGCAGCGCCGCGTCGCGGCTCAGCTGATGGAGCTTCTTTCGGGCAGCTCCTTGCTTGCCGCCGATGCAGCAAGGCGTCTCCAGGATCCTTTGAGCTACCGCTGCACACCGCAGGTCTGGGGCGCGTTGAGGCATGCGATCGATGAGGCAAGGCAGGCGACTGAGATTGAGCTCGTCAGTTCCAGCGACAATCCTGTTGTGATCGCATCCGAAGGCGTCATTCTTTCACACGGCAATTTTGACATGACCGCGTTTGTGCTCGCCTGGGAAAGGCTGGGGCAGGCGATGGCACATTGTGCGGCAGGCACCGCCTATCGGATCATGAAGATCATGTCGCCTGCTATGTCCGACCTGCCACGCTTTCTGACCCCGATGGGCCAGAGCCGTACCGGTTTTGCGACCGTGCAAAAGACCGTCTCTGCCATGGAGGCCGAAATCCGCCATCTGGCCATGCCGGTTTCGCTTTCGCCCATTCCTGTCGCCGATGGCGTCGAAGACCAGGCATCGATGGCTCCGAGTGTTTTGGCAAAGGCGCAGGCAATCGTCGAGCGCCTGCGCTATCTGGTCGCCATTGAACTGATCGCATCGGTACAGGCCGTCGAACTCAGAGGCGTCTCGGGCGAATTGGGCAAGGGATCGGCGCAAGCCTATGCTTTCGTGCGCAACCACGTCCCGGCGCTTGAAGAGGATCGCGCGCAAGGGCCGGATTTTGCGACGATTGCCGCATTGATCGGGCTCGGCCCGCAATAAGCCGGTTCGCCACTGCCCCGGCAAGAAGGGCAGGGCGCCGACCGGTCATGCCGACGGTTATTCCGGGGAATGCCGTCGGTTCGTTCATTGAAAAGTCAACAAGAGGGAATGACTATGAAAAATTGGACAAAAGGCATTTTTGCAGCCGGCATCATGGCAGCCGCCATGTTCCAGCCTGCATCCGCAGAGACCATCAAGGTCGGCAGCAAGAATTTCACCGAGCAGTTTATCCTCGCCGAAATGTATGCCGCCGTTTTGGAAAATGCCGGCATCACCGTCGAGCGCAAGATCAATCTCGGCGGCACGCTGATTGCTCACCAGGCATTGGTGGCCGGCGAGATCGATCTCTATCCGGAATATACCGGCACGGCGCTCGCTTCCGTCGTCAAGGGTGAGATGTCGACCGATGCCGAGAAGGTCTACACGCAGGTCAAGGATTTCTACGCCAAGCAGTTCAACCTCACCTGGCTGAAGCCGAGCGGCATCAACAATGGCTATGTCATCGTGGTCCGGCAGGAAACGGCGCAGGCCAACAATCTGAAAAGCCTGTCGGACCTCGCCAAGGTTTCGAAGACCCTGGTCTTCGGCGGCGGCGCTGAATTTCCGGACCGCGCCGATGGCCTGCCCGGCCTGAAGCGTGTCTACGACGCCGAGTTCAAGGAGTTCAAGCAGTTTGCCAAGCTTGGCCTTCGTTATGACGCGCTGGAACAAAAGGACATTGACGTCGCCAATGGCGCCGCGACCGACTGGCAGATCGGCTCGAAGAACCTCGTGCCGTTGGCAGACGACAAGGGTCTGTTTCCGCCCTACTACGTGGCCCCGGTTGTCCGCCAGGACGTGCTGAAGGCCAATCCGAAGGTTGCCGAACTGCTGGAAGCGGTCGGCACCCATCTCGATAACGAGAAAATGCGGGTCCTCAATGCCAAGGTCGAGACCGATCACGAGGAAGCCAAGGACGTGGCGGTCGAATTCCTCAAGGAAAACGGCCTGCTGCCGAAATGATTGTCACGCCCGCGGCCGGGTATCGATCCGGCCGCGATCTGGCGTGGCGATCTCTTTAGGGTGACTGTTCGAAAATCCGTCCGTTCAGCAGCCGGACAGGAATGTGGAGAAGCGGGAAATGCAGGAAATCTGGATCGATTATCTCAACGCCCTCGATGCCAAGGCGCTGGCGCTGACGAATGACGAGATTCTCGATGCGGTGTCGAAAGCGCTGGATGCGCAGGGCAGGGGCGAAACCGTCATCGAGCCGCGTGTTCATCTTGTGCCGGAGAGCTCCGACAAAGGCCATTTCAACGTGCTTCGCGGCTATGTCAAAGCGCTGAACTATGCCGGCGTCAAAGTCGTCGGCGACTTCGTCGACAACTACAAGGTCGATCTGCCCTCGGAGCTTGCGGTTCTCAACCTGTTCGACCCGAACACGGGCGTGCCGAAGGCCATCATCGACGCAACTGCTATCACCGACATGCGCACCGGCGCCGTGACCGCCCTTGGCGCAAAGTATCTCGCCCGCAAGGACAGCAAGATTCTCGGCCATATCGGTGCTCGCGGAACCTCTTACTGGAATGTCCGGCTTCTCGACCATCTCTTCGATTTCGATGAAATCCGCGTGCATTCGCGCCGCCCGGAAAGCCGTGATGCCTTCGCAAAGCGTCTTGAGGCGGATCTCGGCAAGAGGATCATCGTCACCGACAATTGGCAGGATTGCCTCAAGGGCGCCGATATCATGGTCGAGGCCAGCCGCCTGCCGGAACCGGCGCCGCTGTTCAAGACGGAATGGGTGAAGAAGGGGGCCTTCGTCGTGCCCTATGGCACGATGAGCGCGCTTGAATTCGATCTCACCGATATCATGGACAAGGTCGTCGTCGACGATTGGGGACAATGCGGCCCCGGCAAGCCGTTCGGAGCACTTCGCCGTCACGTCGATGAGGGCAAGGTGACGGTCGAGAACCTGCATGCCGAAATCGGCCAGATCGTCTGCGGCATGAAACCCGGCCGCGAGAGCGACGAGGAGACGATCCTCTTCTGGCATCGCGGCCTCAGCACAACCGACGTGGCGCTCGGCGCCGCCATGGTGGCGAAGGCCAGGGAGATGAATATCGGCCAGCGCCTGCGGTTCGCATAGTTGCCATGGTCATGTGCAAGCCAATCGCCTGTTCGAGAATGTACAATCTCAGTCCGCGCATTCGCGGCCTGTGGGATACATTGTTTGCGCTGGTCAGCGTGCATTCCGGCATCGAGCTCGAGATCATCGCTCATGCAGCACCGGCGCCGCTGTCGGAGCTATGGGCGAGGCCGGACATGGGTCTGGTCTTTATGTGCGGCTATCCGTTTTCGCACATGCCTGAGGGCTTACGACCGGCTGCCCTTGCTGCACCCGTTTCGAGCGAAGCATGGTCTTTGGACCAGCCGTTCTATGCCAGCCACATCCTCGTCGCCTCCACCGGGCCGGTGAACGCGGTGGCGGATCTCGCTGCGGCACGCTGGGGCTGGACCGTGCGCGATTCCCAATCGGGCTACCACGCGGCGCGCTCCTACCTTGCCGGCCGATTTGCGGGCACGATGAAGCAGAGCACGACGGTCGGACCACTGCTCAATCCCTCAGGCATCGTCGCAGCCCTCAAGGATGGCAGGATCGATGCGGGCGCGATCGACGCTTATGCCTTCCAATTGTTGTCGATGCACGAACGCGACGCGATCGATGGCCTTCGCATTTTGGCGACGACCGATCCGCTTCCCGCGCCGCTGTTGGTTGCCGCGCAAACATTACCCGCAGACATCGCCACAGCGTTACAGCGGAGCCTCGTGACGTTGCATGAAACGCCTGAGGGAGCGGCGGCTTTGGAACGGCTCGGCCTCAGGCGATTTTCGTCGGTCGCTCCGTCGGCCTACGATGTCCTGTCGCAGAGAGCCGACGACGCCGATCGCAGATTGGGGATCTCATGGTAGACAGGCGAACGAGCGCCCGGACGCGGAGGTCTCGACAATGAAATGGGTCCCTAAACACCTCGACCGGCTATTCGAAGCGCTGTTGGAGCACCTGTATCTCGTTTTTTCCTCGGTCGGCATTGCCCTGGTGATCTCGCTGATCGTCGGGATATGGGCGGCAAGGCGGCCGCGGAGCTTTGCGGTTATCATCATCTTCACCGGTATCCTGTTCGCCGTGCCGAGCCTGGCGCTGTTTGCGCTTCTCATTCCTGTCATGGGGATTGGGGCGGCACCCGCCATTACCGGTCTTGCCGCCTACTCGCTGATGATCCTGATCCGCAATATCGGCATGGGGTTTCAGGCAATTCCGCGTGACATACTCGAAGCTGCCGATGGCATGGGCTACGGCACCGCGCGCCGGATCTGGGAAGTCGAGCTGCCGCTGGCGATGCCCTATATCGTCGGCGGTATCCGCATTGCCATGGTGACGGTCATCGGCATCGCGACCGTTGCCGCCTATATCAATGCCGGCGGGCTCGGCGTCATCATTTTCGAAGGGATCGACCAGCGGTTTCCCGAAAAGATCATCGCGGGCGGGCTGCTGACGTCATTTCTGGCGCTCTTTGCCGACTACTGCTTTGCATCGTTCGAAAAGCTGCTGCGCCGGCGCAGTGGAGGTAAAGCAGCATGATCGTTATCGATGCATTCAGCTGGATCTTCAACAACTCCGGTACCTTCTTCAACGCTTTCAATCGCCATCTTCTGATGTGCGTCCTATCGCTCGGCATCGCTTTCGTCATTGCCGTGCCACTCGGATTTGCCGTTGCACGGGCACCGCGCGCCGCCTTTGCAGTGGTCAATATTGCCGGCGCCTTGCGCTCCATACCGAGCCTTGCGATCCTGTCGGCGGCGATGCCCTTTCTCGGCATCGGATTGTTGCCGTCGGTGGTCGCCCTCATCGTCCTTGCCGTGCCGCCACTGCTGTTGAGCACGATCATCGGCATCCGCGAGATCGACGCTTCGGTGATCGATGCGGCCGATGGAATGGGCATGAGCGGCGGGCAGATGCTGTGGGAGATCGAACTTCCTCTGGCCGTTCCGTCGATTCTGTCAGGCGTCAGGACGAGTGCCATCCAGGTCATCGGCGGGGCGGCGCTGGCCTCCTTCATCGGCGGTGGCGGGCTTGGCGATTTCATTAATGCCGGCATTGCGATCATGAACATGCCGCGCCTTCTCGTCGGAGCGGTCCCGATCGCGTTGCTCGCGATCTTTGCGGAACTGGCGTTCGGCGCACTGGAGCGCGTCTTCACTCAACGGCGCTAAGCGGCCGAAAGCGGATATCAGGATGATTCATCTCGACCATGTTACGAAGAATTACGGCGGAAGCGGCTCGCATGCGGTCGACAATCTCGATCTTCTGATCGAGACCGGTACGACGGTTGCCCTGATCGGCCCTTCAGGCTGCGGCAAGACCACGACCATGCGCATGATCAATCAGTTGGAAACACCCACGACGGGACGTGTGCTGGTCGATGGCAGAGATATCGCCCGGGTCGATCAGAAAGAGCTGCGCCGCAGCATCGGCTATGTCATCCAGCAAGTCGGTCTGTTTCCGCATATGTCAATCGCGCGCAATGTCGCGACCGTGCCGCGGCTTCTCGGTTGGGAAAAGGCGCGCAGTGATCGCCGGGTCGACGAACTGTTGGATCTCGTCGGACTTGATCCGGCCATCATGCGGCAGCGCCTGCCACACGAATTGTCGGGCGGGCAGCGTCAGCGCGTCGGTTTCGCGCGTGCGCTCGCCGCCGACCCTGCCATTATGCTGATGGACGAACCATTCGGCGCGATCGATCCGATCACCCGCGTTCGGCTTCAGGACGAATTCCGCGATATTCTCAGGAAGGTGAAGAAGACCGTCGTCATCGTCACCCATGATCTCGATGAGGCGATCAAGATGGGTGATCGCATCGCCATCATGCGGGATGGCCGCCTTCTTCAATATGATACCCCGCAGGAAATCCTCGCTCGTCCCGTCAATGAATTCGTCGAGAGTTTCCTCGGCCCCGACCGAGCCATAAAAAGGCTGAGCTTGATTGCCGTATCGATGATCATGACCGCGCCGGAACCGTCGAACGGCGATGCCGAGATCGACGCTGACGCCACGGTTCACGACGCCTTGGCGCTTATCCTCTCCGGTGAGATGCCGGGTCTGCACGTTAGAGCCGCGAATGGGACGCTTGCGGGATATTTGTCTCGTGACACCTTGTTGCGCGCCAATCGGCTGTAGAGCATCCAGCAAAGTGCGCAGCGGTCTTGCGCCCGAAATTGCACAAAACCAAAAAAGATAAAGCGTTTCCATGGCGCGGGGAAAGCGGAAGTGCTCCGGCTGGGTCGTTTGCGGAGCAGGACGACATCGCCAGTCGCTATGACGACCGGTATTAACCTTTGAGCGCTTGCAGGCAGGCATCGACCGCCACACGGGTGGATAGTGTTGAAATATATTTCATAGCATGAATTATATTGACAGCGCTCTGCCGTTGCGATTATCTGCCCATACCGGACTTCGAGGAGGAACTCCGGTCTTCAATGGATCATCGGCAGCTGCTGAGGCGCCGCCGGATATTTGGGAGGGGCTTCGGCCTCGAGGAGGAAACTTGCGCAAATTTCTAAGCACGACCGCATTGGCGGTTCTCGCATCGACGCTTTATGCCGGCATGGCCAGCGCGGACACGGAAAATCCGTTCCGCTGCAAGCCCGGTGAAAAATACGTCATGAACGTCATGGTATCGGGCGTCGAATATTGGTTCCCGGTCTATGAAATGTTCAAGCAGGCCGGTCAGCAGCTCGGTTGCGAGACTGCCTATACCGGCACGCCGGAATATGACGTCAACAAGCAGATCGCCACTTTCGACCAGGCGCTGGCCCAGAACCCGGCCGGTATTCTCGTTCACCCGATGAACTCCGACCCGTTCATCGAGCCGATCAACCGGGCGATCGACCAGGGCACGGCGGTCGTGACCTTCGCAGCCGATGCGCCGCTCTCCAAGCGCATCTCGTTCGTCACCTCGGACAATACCCGCGAAGGCACCTATGCGGCCGACGCGATTGCCGAAAAGATGGGTGGCAAGGGTGAATATGCCGTTCTGGAAAATCCGGGCCAGGACAACCACGACAAGCGTATCGCCGCCTTCATCGCCCGTATGGAGGAAAAATATCCTGATATGAAGCTGGTCGGCCGCGCTGCGTCCAACCAGGACCCGAACAAGGCCTATCAGGGCCTGATGAGCCTGGTGCAGGCACATCCGAACATTGGCGCCGTCTTCATGCCGGAAGCGAATTCGGCCATCGGCGCTTCGCAGGCCAACAAGGAAAGCGGCGGCAAGATCCTCGTGATGTGCGCCGACGTCAACGCCAACATCCTCGACATGATCAAGGCGGGCGAAGTGTTCGGCTCGATCAACCCCAACCAGGGCATGCAGGGTTACATGGGCTTCATGCTCCTGTGGCTTGCCAAGCATCCAGAACTCATCGACCCGATGAACGACGCCAAGCGCGTTGGCTTCAACCCGATGAGCATTCCGTTCGTCGACAACGGCCTGTCTATCGTCACGGCAGCCAATGCCGACGATTTCTACTGGGACAAGTATCTGAAGCGGCGGGGCACCAAAGGCATCGAGGAATAGACCTTTGTGCTGGCTGTCCGGGGCACGAAGCTCCGGACAGCCACCGCAAGCGTGAGGAGGAGACGATGATGGCGTCGGTGCCGGTTCTGGAAATCCGCAATGTCAGCAAGCACTTCGGTGCGGTGAAGGCGTTGACGGAGGTGAGCTTCAGCTTGGAAAAAGGCGAGGTTCATGCGCTTTGCGGCGAAAACGGCGCGGGCAAATCGACGCTGATGAACATCATTGCCGGCGTGTTGCAGCCGACCGAGGGCGACGTTCTCGTCGATGGCGCGCCGGTAAAGGTGACGTCGCCGGCCGTGGCGCAATCGCTGGGGCTTGGCCTCGTGCATCAGGAAATCGCGCTCTGCCCCGATGCGACGGTGGCCGAGAACATGTTCATGGCGGCGACCAACCGCCGCCGCTCGCCTTTCATGAATTATGGCCGGCTGGAGCGGGATGCGCAGGTCGTGATGAACCGTCTGGCGCCGATCGACGTGCGCCGCAAAGTCGGCGACCTGTCGATCTCCAGCCAGCAGCTTGTCGAGATCGCCAAGGCACTGACGCTCGATTGTCGGGTGCTGATTTTCGACGAACCGACGGCGGCATTGACGGAATCGGAGACGCAGATCCTCTTCGGAATCATCCGCGACCTCAAGGCGCAGGGTATTTCGATCATCTATATCAGCCACCGCATGGCCGAAATCTTCAGCCTGTGCGACCGGGTCACCGTGTTTCGCGATGGCCGTTATGTCTCGACGGAGAAAGTGGCGGACGTGACGCCGGATGATGTGGTGCGCCGCATGGTCGGACGCGAGATCACCCAGCTCTATCCGGAAAAGCAGGCGCCGACGGAGCGGACCGACGAGATCATTCTGAGCGTCAGCGATCTCGGCGACGGCAGCCGCTTCACGAATGTGAGCTTTGACCTGCGCAAGGGTGAAATTCTCGGCGTCGGCGGGCTGATCGGCTCGGGCCGCACCGAGATAGCCGAAGGTATTTGCGGATTGCGGCCGGTAACCGGCGGCGAGGTGCAACTGCATGGAGAGCGGCTGCGGGCGCGCTCTTATGCGCAGGCCGCGCAGACGGGCGTCGTCTATCTGTCGGAAGACCGGAAAGGCTCCGGCATTTTCCTCGATCTTTCCATTGCCCAGAACATTGCCGTTCTCGATTTGAAATCGCTGACCGGACCACTGGGACTGTTGAATTCCAAGGCCGAGGCGGATCGTGCCCACAACCTGGTCCGGCGGCTCGGCGTGCGGATGGGTGGCATCGACATGCCGGTCTCGTCGCTGTCGGGGGGAAACCAGCAGAAGGTGGCGATTGCCAAGCAACTGGCGGTCGATCCCAAGGTCATCCTGATGGACGAGCCGACCCGCGGCATCGATGTCGGCGCCAAATCGGAAATCCACCGGCTGCTGCGCGATCTCGCGCGCTCCGGCATCGGCATCGTCGTCATCTCGTCGGAACTGCCGGAGCTTCTCGGTCTGTGCGACCGGGTGCTGGTCATCCACGAAGGCACCGTTGCAGGCGAGGTCGAGGGCGAGGCGATGACGGAGGAAGCGATCATGCGGCTCGCCTCGGGGATCGGCGGCCACAACAATTCAAAGGCATCAGAGCATGCCGCGTAGGGAAAAAGCAGGGGCAGGAGACAGGGTCATGGCGGACGCTACATTGGCAACGGCACATCAGGCGCGCGCGCCCGGCTGGAAACGGTTGGGGACGATGCGCGAGGCGGGACTGATCGCGATCATCCTGGCGCTCTGCATTGTCATGAGTTTTGCCTCGCCGCATTTTCTGACGCTCGGCAACTTCCGGGCGATGCTGATGTCGTTTTCGGTGGAAGGGATCGTCGTCGTCGGCATGACCATCCTGTTGATCGTCGGCGGCATCGACCTGTCGGTCGGCTCGGTGGTCTGCTTCTCGATGGTGCTGTCGGGTTCACTGTTCCTGATGGGGCTCGATCCGTGGAGCGCATCCCTGATCGGGATCATTGCCAGCGGTCTGATCGGCTGTGTCATGGGCTTCTTCGTCACGGTTGTCGGGCTCAACCACTTCATCACCTCGCTTGCGGCGATGGTCA
Source organism: Rhizobium sp. WYCCWR 11146 (assembly GCF_013591995.1). Classification (NCBI taxonomy): domain Bacteria; kingdom Pseudomonadati; phylum Pseudomonadota; class Alphaproteobacteria; order Hyphomicrobiales; family Rhizobiaceae; genus Rhizobium; species Rhizobium sp. WYCCWR 11146. Next base: position 109,352 of record NZ_JACCEY010000011.1, on the reverse strand, counting down.
TCGTGCGTGGTATCTGCCTGATCATCACCAAGGGCACGCCACTGTCGCTGTTTACCTTGCCGCCCTCGTTCAAGGCGGTCGGGCAGGGCACGTTCTATGGCGTCCCCTATGTGATCCTGATTTTTGTTGCGGTCGTCGTGCTGTTCGATTTCCTGCTGCGCCGGGCAACCGCCTTCCGCAAGGTGTTCTACACCGGCAGCAACGAAAAGGCGGCGCTCTATTCCGGTATCAAGACCAACCAGGTAAAGTTCTGGGTGACGGTGCTCTGCGCCACGCTGTCCGGCGTTGCCGGGGTGATCTATATGTCCCGCTTCGGCGCCGCGACCCCGACCTTTGGTGTTGGCATGGAGCTCAACATCATCGCGGCGGCGGTGATCGGTGGTGCGTCGCTGAATGGCGGCTCCGGCACGATCCTTGGGGCTATTCTCGGTATTGCCCTGCTGTCGGTCGTAACAAGCTCGTTGATCTTGCTTGACGTGTCCGTCTATTGGCAAGACATGATCAAAGGCTGCATTCTGCTTGCCGCCGTCTCGATCGACCATTTCCTGCACAAGCGGAAGGCTGCCTGATATGCCGATAGCCAAGCTCAAACCCGCAAATGCGCCGCGCGAGGAAATCGTCATCGCCCGGCAGATGCACCAGGCCCTGGTCCTACATTTCCTCGAGGGACTGACACAGGCGCAGATAGCCGATCAGCTCGGCATCTCGCACGCCACCGTCAATCGCCTGATCAAGCGCGGCCGCCAGCTCGGCCTGGTCGAGATCAAGATCAAGTCGCCGGTCGAGCCGCTGGTCGATATGGAAGAACGGCTACAAGCGCTTGGCGGCATCGGCCGCGCCGTGGTGGTGCCGACAGTGTCCGACAATCCGCAGACGGCGCTTCAAGCCGTCGGCGAGGCAGCAGCAAGGTTGCTGCTGGAAGAGATCACCGACGGCGATACGATCTGCATCACCGGCGGCAAAGGGGTGAGCGCCGTCGTGGCCGGTCTGCAGCCGCCGCGTCGGTTCAATGTCGAGGTCATTCCGGCAACCGGCTGCGTGCAAGGTAAACACTATACCGATGTCAACCATGTCTCGACCTTGATGGCTGACCGGCTTGGGGGGCGTTCCTACCAGATCCATGCGCCCCTCTTTGCCGATGATGCCGAGCAGCGGGCGATGCTGATCAACATGCGTTCCGTTGCAGAAGTTTTCAAACGGGCGCGCGAGGCGAAAGTGGCGGTGGTCGGCATCGGCTCGATCCTCTCGGACGATTCGAGCTATTACGACCTGCATCCGTCCTCGAGCACCGACCGCGCCGCGATCGAGCGCTCCGGCGCCTCCTGCGAATTGCTGGCGCATCTGCTCGATGATCATGGCCAGGTCTGCGATTACAGCCTCAACCGTTCGCTGGTGTCCCTGACTCTGCCGGAATTCGCCTCGATCCCCACCAAGATCGGTGTGGCGAGCGGGCCGAACAAGGCAGGGCCGATCCTCAGCGTTCTGCGCGGCAATCATCTCGATACGCTGGTGACCGATGAGGCGACGGGTGCCCGCGTGCTGGCACTGGCGAATGGCGAAGGAAAATGGGCATGAGCGGACAGCAATTGACACGTGAGATCGGCAAGTCGGGCGTTTCCGCTTCGGCGGTGGGACTGGGCACCTGGGCGATCGGCGGCTGGATGTGGGGCGGGACCGATGAGGCCGAATCCATCGCCGCGATCCAGGCATCGCTCGATGCCGGCGTGACGCTGATCGATACGGCACCGGCCTATGGGCTTGGACGTTCCGAGGAGATCGTCGGCAGGGCGTTGACCGGGCGACGCGACAAGGCTGTCATCGCCACCAAATGCGGCCTTGTCTGGCATACGCAGAAGGGCCGTCATTTCTTCGACCAGGACGGCAAGCCGGTGCACCGTTATCTCGGCCGCGACGCGATCCTGCATGAGGTCGAGGAAAGCCTGAGGCGGCTCGGAACCGACTATATCGACCTCTACATCACCCATTGGCAGGACCCGACGACCCCGATTGAGGAAACGATGCGGGCGCTGGAAGACCTGCGCATATCGGGCAAGATCCGGGCGATCGGCGCAAGCAATGTCAGCCCCGACGACCTTAATGCCTATATCGCTGCCGGTGGTCTCGATGCGATCCAGGAGCGGTTCAGCATGATCGACCGGGAGATCGAGGCGGAGCTTCTGCCGCTGACCGAGGCCAACAGCATTGCGACGCTGAGCTACTCGTCGCTGGCGTTAGGATTGCTGTCCGGCACCATCGGTCCTGACCGGGTGTTTTCCGGCGACGATCAGCGCAAGGGCAATCCGCGCTTTTCAGTCGGCAACCGCCAGAAGGCGACGGCGCTGGCCGACGCCATCCAACCGATCGCCGAAAAACACGGCGCCAGCATCGCCCAGATCGTGATTGCCTGGACGCTGGCGCAGCCGGGCGTCACCTTTGCACTTTGCGGGGCGCGCAATCCGGCACAGGCGCTCGACAATGCACGGGCCGGGACCATCCGGCTGGATGCGGTCGATCTTGCCGCCATCGATACGGCCATAGCGGCGAAACTGACTGACATGGACAGGTAGCGGATCGCCATCATGAAACGGCAAGAGATATTGGACGGGCTCCGCCAGAGCCCGAAGGTGGACGTCTGCGTCATCGGCGGCGGCATCAACGGCATCAGCGTCTTTCGCGAGCTGTCGCTGCAGGGACTGAACGTGCTGCTCGTCGAGAAACACGACTATTGCTCCGGGGCCAGCTCGGCGCTGTCGCGCATGGTGCATGGCGGGCTTCGCTATCTTGAAAACGGCGAATTCAAGCTGGTGCAGGAATCCCTGGTCGAGCGGGACCGGCTGCTGCGCAACGCGCCGCATTACGTCGCGCCGCTGCCGACGACGGTGCCGGTGTTCGATATATTTTCCGGCCTTGGCAATGGCATCGTCCGCTTCCTGGGCCTCAGCCGCCGCCCGAGCCGGCGTGGCGCCGTTGCCATCAAGGCGGGCCTGAGCATCTATGATTTCCTGACGCGCAAGCGGGCATTGATGCCGCGCCACCAGTTTCGCGGCCGGCGCACGACGCTTGCCAAGTGGCCGGCGCTCAATCCCGACATCAAGAGTTCCGCCACCTATTTCGACGCCTGGGTCAGCCACCCGGAGCGGCTGGGCATCGAGCTTCTGCAGGACGGTCTTTCAGCAAAGTTTGGGGCGATGGCACTGAACTATGCGGAACTGCGTCGGACAGAGGATGGCCAATATCGTGTCGAAGACCAGATCGGCGGCGCGTCGGTTACCGTCGAACCGGCGCTGATCGTCAACGCCACCGGCGGCTGGATCGACATCGCCAATCAGACCCTGCTTTCGCCAGAAGCGCGGCCGTCACCGCTGATGGGCGGCACCAAGGGCTCGCATCTGATCATCGACAATGCCGACCTGCGCGACGCGCTCGCTGATCACATGATCTACTATGAGAACGAGGACGGGCGGATCTGCATCCTCTTTCCCTATCTCGGCAAGGTTCTCGTGGGTTCCACCGATATCCGCGTCGATGATCCGGAAACGGTGCGCTGCGAGGCGGACGAGCGGGATTATATCCTGCAGTCGCTCGCCTTCGTGCTGCCTGATATTGCCATCCGGCCGGAACAGATCGTTTTCCAGTTTTCCGGCGTGCGGCCGCTGCCGGCCAGCACCGACAGTTTTACCGGGCGCATTCCGCGCGATCATTTCTGCACGGTCGTAGAGCCGAAGGATGGTGGCCCACCGGTTCTGTGCATGATCGGCGGCAAGTGGACGACATTCCGGTCCTTCGGGGAACTGGCGGCCGACATGGCGCTGGAAAGGCTAGGCAGGCAGCGCCGTATTATGACAACCGATCGGCCGATCGGCGGCGGGCAGGCATTTCCCGCCAACGCGCCTGTCTGGCTTGCGCAGGCGGCGGCCAGCAAAGGCCTTTCCGTCCGGCGCATGTCTGAGCTGTTTGTCCGATACGGCACGGATGCCGAGGCGGTTGCCGGTTTCATCGCGGCGGGTCCCGATGCTTTGCTGCCGCACGACGGCTACTCGATGCGCGAATTGCAGTTCCTGATCCGCGGTGAAGCGGTGGAACATCTCGACGACCTGCTTTTGCGGCGCACGACGCTGGCCGTTTCGGGCGAGCTTTCGCTCGATATGATGGATGCCGTACTCGACCTGCTGACGCAGGAAAAGCACTGGACGCTCGCGCATCACGCCCGTGAGCGCGATCGTTTTCTCACCCTTCTCACGGAACGCCACGGCGTCGACGAAGACATGCTTTCGGCAAGGAACGAACCAAGGAGCACAGAATGCGACACAACTGCAAAGTCCGGATGAACCGGCTGTTCGGCGGCGGCCGCTGCCTCGACGTGGCGATCGATCACGGCGTCTGCAACGAACCGTCCTTCCTCAACGGGCTGGAGGATATTCAGGCCGTCGTCAAGGCGCTGGTTTGTGCCGGGCCGGATGCGATCCAGATGAATTACGGCCAGGCGGACCTGCTGCAGGAGGTGCCCGGCAAGGACAAGCCGTCGCTGGTCATGCGCATCGACATGGGCAATCCCTATAACCGGATCCGCCACCGCGACATGTGGGCGGTGCTGCAGAACGAGGCCGAACCGTTGATCGGCGCGATCGAAATGGATGCAGCCTGCGTCGTCGTCAACCTGTTCATGCTGCCGGACGAGCCGGACCTGTTTCGCCAATGCGTGCAGAACATTTCCCGTGTGCGGGCCGATTGCGACAAGTATGGCATGCCGCTGATGATCGAGCCGCTGGTGATGCAACCGGTCACCGAAAAGGGCGGTTACATGGTCGATGGCGATGCCGACAAGATCGTTACGTTGACGCGGCTCGCCCGCGAGATGGGGGCGGATATCGTCAAGGCGGATCCGACCACCAATGCCGAGGATTTCCACAGAGTGGTGGAAGCAGCCCGTTGCCCGGTTCTGGTGCGCGGCGGCGGCAAGGAAGATCTTCGTGCCGTCTTCGACAAATCCGCTGCCTTGATGCGACAGGGCGCAATGGGCATGGTCTATGGGCGCAACATCTATCAGCACGCCAATCCGAGTGCCGTGGTGCGCGGGCTGATGGCGATCGTGCACGAGGATGCGAGCGGCGAACAGGCCTTTGCGCTCTACCAGCAGGGCTGAGCAGCGATTTCGAATCTGGGGAGGGGTTCTGCATGGGAAACTATCTTTTGGGGCTCGACGCCGGAAACACCGTCATCAAGGCGGTGATTTTCGACCGCGCGGGTAACGAGATCGCGGCTGCGTCCGAAGAGGGACACAGCCGCATGCCAAGCCCGGGGCATGTCGAGCGGGGGCTGGACGAATTATGGGCGAATGCACGGCAGGTCATTCGCGCCTGCATCGAAAAGGCAAAGATCCAGCCGGAGGAAATCGCCGCAATCGGTTGCGCCGGGCACGGCAACGGTCTCTATGCGCTTGATCGCGACGGCGCTCCGCTCATCGGCATCCAGTCGCTCGACACGCGGGCGGCCGGGCTGGTCGACGAATGGCGAGAGGCCGGCGTTGGAGACCGGACCTATCCCATTGCCCGCCAGCGCCCGTGGCCATCCCAGACGCCGACATTGCTTGCCTGGTTGAAGCGTCACCGGCCGGAACTGTTCAATCGCATCGGCACGGTGTTCTTCTCCAAAGATTTCGTCGTCAACCGTCTGACAGGCCGCCGCGTCAGCGAGGTGTCCGACATGTCGGGGGCCGGCCTGCTCGATCTTGCCGCGCGCCGCTACGACAAGGCACTGATGGAAGCCTATGGACTGGGCGATTGCATGGACCTCTTGCCGCCGCTCATCGAAAGCGCCGACATTGCCGGTACGGTAACGGAAGAGGTCGCGACGCAAACCGGGCTCGCCGCCGGTACGCCTGTGGTCGGCGGGCTGTTCGACGTCGTCGCCTCGGCGCTCGGCTCGGGCGTTTCGCGCACCGGCAGCGCCTCTATCATTGCCGGCACATGGAGCATCAACCAGGTCGTTATAGACAGTCCCGACCTCGACGGGCCGGTCTTCATGTCCTCGACCTTCGATCGCAGCCGCTACATGGCGATGGAGAACAGCGCCACCTCGGCTGCCAATCTCGAATGGCTGGTGAGGGAGTTCTTCGAAGGCGAGCATGCGGAAGGCGTTTCGCCCTTCGATGCCTGCTGCGCGCTGGCCGGGGCGATCGAGCCCGCGGCAGACGACCCGCTCTATCATCCCTATCTCTATGGCGCCCAGCAGGACGGTCACGCACGCGCCGGCTTCTACGGCATTGCCGGCTGGCACACCAAGGGGCATCTCGTTCGCGCGCTTCTCGAGGGTGTCGCCTTCGGTCATCGCCAGCACATCGAGACGATCCGAAAGGCCGGCGCGGTGTTCAACGAAGCGGTGCTCTCCGGCGGCGGCTCGCGCAGCCTGATCTGGCCGCAGATCTTTGCCGATGTGCTCGGCGTACCCGTCACTGTCGCCCGCTCGCGCGAAACCGGTGCACTGGGGGCGGCGATTGCGGCCGGAACCGGCGTCGGCATTTTCGCGGATTTCGGCGCCGGTGCTGCGGCCATGGTCCGAACCGAGCGGCATTATCGCCCGGATGTCTCGCTTGAGGCGCATTATGCGCGGCGCTACGCTCTCTATCAGGATATCGCCGAAGCGATGGCACCGCTCTGGCGGCGTCTGACGGCGGTCCTGTCGGTGGCAGAGGGGGCGGCGGCGTGAATATGCGTGTGGATGACGCAGCCATTGATGCGGGACGCTATGACTTCATCATCGTCGGCGCGGGATCGGCGGGATGCGTTCTGGCCAACAGGCTGTCGGCCGATCCGAAAACCCGCGTCCTGCTGCTCGAAGCCGGCGGCAGCGACCGCTATCATTGGGTGCATGTGCCGATCGGCTATCTCTACTGCATGGGCAATCCGCGCACCGACTGGATGATGAAGACGGCGGCGGAAGCCGGCCTCAACGGCCGGTCACTGCCTTATCCGCGTGGAAAAGTGCTGGGCGGCTGCTCGTCAATCAACGGCATGATCTACATGCGCGGTCAGGCGTCCGATTACGACGGCTGGCGGCAGGCTGGCAATTCCGGCTGGGGCTGGGACGACGTGCTGCCCTATTTCCTGAAATCCGAGGACAACTATCGTGGCAAGTCGCGGATGCACGGGGCTGGCGGCGAATGGCGGGTGGAAAAGCAACGGCTTTCCTGGCCGATCCTCGATGCCTTTCGCGTCGCGGCTGAAGAACTCGGTATCCCGAAGACCGACGATTTCAACGATGGCGATAATGAGGGCTCGGGCTATTTCGAGGTCAACCAGCGCGGCGGCCTGCGCTGGAATACGACCAAGGCCTTTCTGCGCCCGGCGATGAAGCGGCCCAATCTTCGTGTGCTGACCAGCGCCGAAACCGAGCGGCTGGAATTTGACGGCAGGATGGTGACCGGGGTGCGGTTCCGGTTGAACGGGCAGAACCATCTGGCTCGCGCCGGTCGCGAGGTCATCCTGTCCGCCGGTGCGATCAATTCGCCGAAAATCCTGGAGCTTTCCGGGGTCGGTCGCCCGGATGTGTTGTCCGCTGCCGGACTGGACGTCGCCCATGAACTTCCGGGTGTCGGCGAAAACCTGCAGGACCATCTGCAAATCCGGACGGTCTTCCGCATCGAGGGCGCAAAGACGCTGAACCAGCTCTATCACAACCTGCTCACCCGAGCGGGCATGGGGCTTGAATATATGCTGCGCCGGTCCGGGCCGTTGTCGATGGCGCCGAGCCAGCTCGGTATCTTTGCCAAGAGCGATCCGGCCGTTGCAACCGCCGATCTCGAATATCACGTGCAGCCCTTGAGCACCGACCGGCTCGGCGAGCCGCTGCACAAATATCCCGCCGTCACCGTCTCTGTCTGCAATCTGCGGCCGGAAAGCCGGGGGACGGTGCATGTTGGCGGCCCGGACCTTTCCGTGGCGCCGGAAATCCGCCCGAATTATCTTTCGACCGTCGGCGACCGGTTGGTTGCGACGAAATCGATCCGACATGCCCGCCGGCTCATGGAGGCCGGTGCCATCGCCAAGTACCTGCCGCAGGAGATGCTCCCGGGCACGGAATACCGGACTGACGAGGAGCTGATCCGTCGCGTCGGCGATATCGCCACGACGATCTTCCATCCGGTCGGTACCTGCAAGATGGGCAGCGACATGATGGCGGTTGTCGATCCACAATTGCGGGTGCATGGGCTGGCGAAACTGCGGGTGGTTGATGCCTCGATCATGCCGACGATCGTGTCGGGCAATACGAACTCGCCGGTGATCATGATTGCCGAGAAGGCCGCGGAAAGCATTCTATCAGGGGTGTGATGAGTTCTTCGCCGTGATGAACTCTCGCATTGTCTAAAGCGAATGCGTGGAACATCCTTTTGTCAGAGACAAAATGCTCAGTTTGCCGCGACTGCGCTGGCGTGAGCGTCGTCACGCGTAATATTCGGAATTTCCAAGGTGCTGACGTCAAACGACACGCTCAGACCTCGATTGCCGTCGGTTCGGCTTAAAGCATATCGCACAAAACCGTGCAGCGGTTTTGCGACAACGACGTGCGTAGCACAAAGACCTAAAGCGCGAGAGCGAACCTGAAAGATCGCGACGCGCTTTAGAGTACGAAGGCATTCGCGCCCACGACTCGTGAGGATGAGCCCAACCCGCTCAACGCAGGCTGGGCCACCTTCGATTTCGATCAGATGGTCGAGACGTTCTCAGCCTTCGATTTCCCAGTCTTGCGATCCTGTCCAACTTCGAAGCTGACCTTGTCGCCTTCGCGGAGCGACCCGCCGCTCTGCAGTGCAGACACGTGAACAAAAACGTCCTGGCCGCCACCCTCAGGGGTGATGAAGCCGAAGCCCTTGTCGTCATTGAAGAATTTAACGGTACCTGTCGGCATGAGATAACTATTTCCTTGTATCGTTCGACGATTTGCGAAGGCGAAACTATAGCTTCGGAGCTTCTCTATCAACCCTTTAGCACGCTAGAGGCTCTTTGAACGCAAAAAGATATCAGCTCCGACGAAGGTCAATGCGGCTCGTAACAACCGATCGACCTGTAGCGGGGTCTGTGTCGACGGTTGTGAGGCGCATGCCGGATGCCCCGGTTTTTTCAATCGTCATCTGCGCACGTCGGTCACCATTGACCTCTTTCGCCCATTTGATCGCGAGGCTTATGGCATTACCAGCGCGCTTTCCGCCTAGACCCGCAGTGCCGGTGCCCGCGCCCACATAGGAGCCGGTGTAGCTGTCACCGCTGGCCTTGAGTTTAGCGCTGATGACACGGGAAAAAACGACGAGACTGGTGCAGCGTCCATTGAGTGCAAGGGAACTTGCATTCGCGTCCGACTTGAAACGGCAAGTGACTTTAATCGTGGGTGCATTTGTCCGCACTTTCACCGTACCGTTACCGCTCCAGTTTCCCGCCAGTGTTTTGAGGAAGGCGGATTCGTCGGCGTGGGCGGCGCCGGCCGTGAGCATTGACGCCGTAGCAGCGGCGATGGCGCAGGCGAGGATCTTGATCATCTGAGTAACTTTCGGGCCACATAACATCCGCATCATGACGCTTGGCTCTTCGAGGAGGAGGGGTGTCATATAACCGCTCGGCGATGGTTTGGTTCCGTAGGGGAGGGATTCGATCGCGTTCTCAACGCAGTGCGGACGTTTTCAACAAGATCAACGTACAAATGATGCCCACGCACGCTGAAAGGGATTGCCGATCTCCCGCCTCAGGCTTTAGATCGGTCTTACACAATGAGATTGTGCAAGCCGGCCGCAATGACGTCAATTCCGCTATAGCGCCGCGCGTTGCGCAAAGGACGCGGCAGCGCTTTGAATTGCTGCCTCATTGGCCGCTGCCTGAGCTTGCCAGCCCATTGCGCTGTCACATATGAGGGGTCCGACGCCATTGCCTTCACTTGTTCTTCCTGGTCGCCCGCTTTCGTTGGCGCGCAACGTCATCTCCACGCCGAATGCTTACTTCTGGGCAACGCCCATCATCCTCGCACTGGCTGTCTTTCTATTCGTCTCGGAAGCGCCAGGGGTAATCCGCGATTTCCAGATCAGCCAGAACCCTTTGACGCTTGAAAATGGCGACGTGCAAAACGGGCGATGCACGACACGCAAGGCAGTCTTTACCGATTGCGAGGCACGCCTGGTCTACAGCTACGGTGGACGAGACTACGACACCGAAGTCGAGGTCATGTTCGTCGATTTCCATACCGGCGACTACGAAACGGGTCTGGTGATATCAGCCGATCACCCGGAACTTGCGACGATGAGCCTGGGTCTGGACATGCTCTGGAACCGGATCATCACGCTTACTGTGTTCGCCGTTCTGCTTGGCGGCATGGGCCTGGGGATGATTTTTCTCGCTATCCGCATTTGGCGGGTCAAGGGCCAACTGCTTCGGCCTGCCTTGCTGACCCCTGTCCCGGTCGAGATCACCGCATTCGACCGCAAACGCGGCGTCCTTTCCATCACCTATAACGACAAGATCGCCGACGACAAAACGGGACGATCGGCTTACACGCGCATGAAGAATGGAGAGGAGCCTCTGATCGTCGGTGAAGCCAATGGCAAGGCGATCGGACTGGCCGTCAGGCACGGCAATACGGCCCTGCCGGTGCTTCTCGACGATCGTCTTCAGCGCGTGGAGCTTACGGATAATGAGCGCACCGCAGCTCTTGCACCTTTCGCGTATCAGCAAGAACGCGATCGGAATGCGCCGATTTTGATTGAAGAACCAAAAAGGACGGTATCGATCTGGAAGCGGCTGCAGCTTTTCTTCGGTGTGTTGCTTCTGATCGTCGTGGGTGTGGTCGGCTTCTGGCTTTGGTACGTCACGACCTCCACGACAGCGTTCCAATCGCCTGGCATGGACATCAACAATCTCATGCCAGCGCCGTTGAACGAGTGGGGATGCGAGCAGTTGAAGAAGCGGTTCGGTCAGAATCGCGCGCCGTTTGGTTGCGTCGCCGACGATTATACGAGCTGGAAATAGAAAGATGGCCCCCGCTGTCTGACCGAGCCTTCACGGTCGGTGGCGGACCGGAGCGGCACGAAACCGCGTCACTCTGGTCTGCGAGCGTAAAACGTGTTCCACCCATCGCCGTCACGGTTGATCCTGTGTGCGTCCCATTCAAGAGCGAGCCCCGCCTCCTTGATGCACAGCGCGAAATCGTCCCGGCGCCAGTAGGACATATGGTAGGCGCCGCTTGTCTCCCCGTCCCCATCGCGCATCGACACCAGGAAGACGCCTCCCGGGCGTAGCGCAGCGACGATCTTTTCGAGAACCGGGCCGGTCTGGTCACGAGGCACATGAATGAGGACACAGAGAGCGACCACCGCGTCATAGGGGCCGTCAAGGTCGTCGGTGATGACGTTGAGGAGCTCGCCCTTCTTGCCGCGCGCCGCCTGCAGTTCCAGAAACCGTCGCGTCGCATCGGTTCGCCTTACCGAAACGCCCAGTGTCTCCAGGAAATCCGCATCCCATCCGGCCCCCGAGCCGATCTCAAGGATCTGGCCGCCCTTGCCGGCGGCGCTGGCGACCTGACGCAGTGCCGCCTCGAGGCTCGGCCAGGGAAACTGATCAACGATGCGACTATAGTCATCGGCACAACCTTCATAAGAATCGATCGTGCGTTGGGTGTTGGCCAAGGTGGCGGAAGAGATGTTCATTTGACCTCCGGATGTTCGCATTTGGGCGCCGCTCGGCGCGCGCTATATGAACACCCTCGGCCTAAGGCCGGCATAAGCACATCAGGCAACATACCTAGACAATCAAATAGGAATGCAATGACTGTATCGTGCGAACGACAGACACCGGAAGGGCATAGCCAGACAAGCGAACTTCAGGCGGGATCTACGATCCGGAGCCGGTGGGCCATTGCGGCCGCGGCGCCGCGGCTGGGGACGGAGAGCTTGCTCAAGATGTTGGAGACATGAACGCTCGCCGTTTTCGAGGAAATGAACAGATGGACGGCGATCTCGCGATTGCTCTGTCCCGCGGCGAGAAGCCGGAGCACCTCGAATTCCCGATCCGTCAGGCCGAGGGGTGCCTTCGGCATGCCACCCTCCTTCCCGTTTCCAAGATCAATGCGGGCCTTTTCGGCGAGGGTCTCGATCTGATTGCCCAGGAGGGAAGCGCCGGTCGAATGGGCAAGGTCTGCGCCTCGTCGGAAATGGCCCGCACCCTTCGCGCGCTGGCCGGCATTCACCGCAGCACAACCGGCCTGCATAAGAGCATATGCCTGCCGAAAGGGCCGGCTCAAATCAGCCCAGCTTTTGGCAACCGCTTCCCACGCCTCGAGGTCGGAACCCGTCGAGCGCGACATCTCGGCCAGGATGCCCAGCAGCTCGGCTTCCTCCACCACATTGCGGCACGAGGACCGAGCGGCAAGGTCGGCAAACCGCCGCGCCACATCTTTCTGGTTCGTATCAACGGCAACGCGCATCGCCGAGGCCAGGAGTGGCCAAGAGACGCGTCCTTGTTTTTCGCAATGGGTCAAGACGGATCTTGCCAGGGTCGCAGACTGATCCATGTCACCCGCCAGCGCGCGGCTTTCGATGTCAAATCTCAACAGATTGGCCGCCATGCGGCTCGCAACCTGAGGGCCGGGTGGCAGACTGCGCAAGGATCTCGCCGCAACGGCAATTCGATCCGAATTCCCCAATACCAAGGCGATCTCCGCCTGGCATTCGAAAACATGAACGAGCCCGAGCGGCAGCGGATCCAATGCCGCCATCCGCTCGCATGTCTCAATGGCTTCGGAAACGCGGCCCAAGGCGAGGAGAGCGCGGCATAAAGGCGAACCGATTATCGCCCCGATATAGCGCGCCTGGCCGAACTCGACCGTCCGCGCAAAGATCGCCGGTCCGATTTCGGCGACCTGAGGATATTTTCCGGTCTCAAGCAGGGCTCGAAGCAATGCGGCGCCCGCCAGCACCTCGACTCGTCCGATGGAGGCCTGCCTGGCGCGGTCAATGACGCTCCAGAGGCTATCGATGTGGTAACTGCCCGATGCCATCTCCAAAGACTCGGCGACGATCAGTGCCTCTATCCGGTACTCCTCGTCATCGAGCCTTTCAGACAGGTCCTTCAGTTCGTCGCCCAAGCGGCTGGCGCGATCAAACTCTCCCCTTAATATCAGTGCGCGGGAAAACTGTCCCAGTCCGTCCGCGCGCAGCCTTGTGGAATCGGGCGCATGATCGAGCGCGCGCTCCAGGTCGGCGATCTCGCCTGGGATAAGCGCGTGTTGACGCATCACCGCGCGCTGCAGAAGAAGTGCTGCCAGTTGCTCCTTGTCGCGACCGACGTCCACTTCGGCGAGTGCGCGTTCGACAAAAGCCAACCCCTGTTCCGCCTCCGCTGCCCAGCAGGCCGCATCGGCAGCGAGTTCCAACACCTTGCAGTGATCCGCGCCGATCACTACAATCGCATCATCGACCTCGGGCCATACTGCCAGCACGAGCTTCAGCATTTCCATCTGGTCTGCATAGGCGAAAGTAGCCGCGGCCTCAGTGGCGGATTGCCAGGCCCATCGCAGGCAATTCTCGGCTTGGCCGGCGCCGTACCAGTGGCGCGCGAGCGCTACGGAATGCCAAACTCGGTAGCTTGGAACCGGTCCGCGTTCGAGCACGTCCGCATAGGCGCGATGGATGGCCACCTTTTCGCCGGCGATCAGGTCACGCCGCACCGCTTCGTGGATCAGTGCGTGGCGGAACGCATATCCATCATGATCAGGCACCAGGATCCCAGCCAAAATCGCTGGACGCAGCCATTCCGCTAATTCAAGATCGGCCTTGTTCGCGACGCTGCGAAGAAGCGCATGAGTGATATGCGGGCCGCCGAGCGCCATCACCTTCAAAAGCTCGGCCGTCGACGCCGGCATGTCCCTGACGGCTCTCAGCAGGTAGTCGTTGAGCGAACCAGGAAAATCTCTGCGCAAGCCTCCGCTCGCATCGATGAGTGCCTCCGTGAAAAGCGGGATTCCGCAGCACCGCGCATGGACCTCGTTGATCAGCGCAGGTGTTGGGGGGCGTCCCAGCAGCCCCTCGAGCTGCACGGCGACCTCCGCGCGCTGAAGGCGGGGAAGCGTCAACACCTCGGCACCCTCGGAAAGTGAGAGGTCCGCGATGGTCGTCCGCAGGGCGTTGGTGGCGCTGGTCTCCTCGGGTCGATAGGTGACGATCAGCATCAGCCGAATTTTCTTCAGCCGTGTCGCGAGGAAACGAAGCAGATCGCAAGTTGCCTGGTCGGCCCAGTGAATGTCCTCGAAGACCACCACGAGCGGTGTCTCCCGTGCCAGCTCCTCTAACAGCTTTCGCAGCACCTCGAACAGCCGCGCTCTTGCGATGCCCGCATCAAATCTTTCGGAGCTCTCGCCGAGTTCGGGAAGAAGCCAGGCCAGTTCTCGCGCACCCTCGGCGCCGACAAAGGATTTGACTGCCGGCGCGCCGCGCAGCTGAACAAGTTCATGCAGAACAGCCGTTACCGGCGCGTAGGGCAATGCCGATTCCCGCTGCTCAATGCACCCGCCTTTCAAAATCAGGGCGCGGCCGGACAGTCGGTTGGCAAACTCTTCAACCAGCCGCGTTTTGCCGCCGCCTGCTTCTGCCCCGACAAGAAAGGAACGTTGCCGCCCGCCGGACACATCTCGGAAAGCGGACTCCATCGAATCGAGTTCTACTGCACGGCCTGAAAACCGAGACCTTCTGAGGGATGTCGACACAAGATGCTCCGAAACCTGAAGTTCGAGATTAGCAGAGATGAAAACATAGTCATCCCGACGGTGCAGAGTAGCGATGCGGAGATCCCAAGTGCCGGCGATGTTCAGCCCCCCGGAACCTTGACCTGGATCCGACTGGATCACCTGATGCTGCCAAAGTGGATTTTAGGCCCCGTCATACTCAAAATGCCCGATGCGACACCACCCGCCTTAGCCACAGGGTGGGGAATATGCGGACGTCGAGTGGCGTTCGCGTGGAAGCCTGCGGATACGAAGGCCTGCGACTTTCGCCGCTTCACCCAAGCCAATAAAGGATGCCGCCAAGTGACTGAACGTATGATCAAGTTTGACGACGTCGAGATTGCCACTCAGGCTTTCGGCAATCCGGCGCATGAGCCGATCCTGCTCATCATGGGCGCCATGGCTTCAATGTTGTGGTGGCCGGACGGATTCTGCCAAAAGCTTGCTGATCACGAGTTCTATGTCATCCGCTACGATAATCGAGACACCGGCCGCTCGACGATCTACCCGCCGGGGGAGCCGCCCTATGCAATGGACGACATGGCCGAGGACGCCATAAGGGTACTTGATGGCTACGGCATCGACCGCGCCAATCTGATTGGAATGTCGTTGGGTGGCACGATCGCCCAGATCGCCGCACTGTCAAATCCGAAGCGCGTCAAGACACTAACGCTGATCTCCACCACGCCGGTGGGCGTTGATACCAGTGCTCTACCCCACACCACAAACGCCTACATGGAGCACGCAGCGACGGGTGAGCACGTCGATTGGACAGACAATGCCCAAGTGATCGAATTCCTCCTCAAGGATACCCAGATGATCGCCGGTTCGGCGCACCCTTACGACGAACGGCAGGCGCGCGCCTTTGTTGAACGCGACGTCAAACGGGCCAAAAACTTCGTCAGTGCTAACAATCATTTCATGCTGAAGGGCGGCCAGGCCTTAAGGGGCAAGTTGGGTGAACTTGCCGCGCCCCTCCTTGTCATACACGGAACCGCTGATCCGATTTACCCCTTTGAGCACGGTGAATTGCTGACACGAACCGTCAAGGGAGCGAAGCTCATTCGGCTCGAGGGCGGTGGCCACGAAATTCATCTCCAGGATTGGCAGGAGATCACTTCTGCTATCGAAGCTCATTGCGGTCGGTAGCTTGTGGCGTCAAAAAGCAGGCAGGGCGTGCCGAACAACAGCTACGCCCTTCCGTACATCCGGCTCGCGCGCAGTAGGCGTTGCGAGTAGGGGTGTTCGACCGCACCTCTTCGGAGTGCGCCGACATCGACCTGTTCGACGATCTCGCCCGCTTCCATGATGGCGACGCGGCTGCACATATGCGAGACGACGGCGAGATCATGGCTGACGAGCAGATAGGTCAGACCGCGATTGGTGCGCAGATCCTGGAGGAGATTGAGGATTTCGGCCTGAACGGACACATCGAGCGCCGATGTCGGTTCGTCGAGAAGCAGAACGTCCGGATCCAGCATCAGCGCGCGGGCGATCGCCACGCGCTGCCGCTGGCCCCCAGACAGCTGGTGCGGAAATCTGTAGCTCAGCGCCGGGTCGAGGCCGACCGATCTGAGGACCGCGTTCATGTCGACAGAGTTCGTATCCAGCCCCTGGTTGCGCAACGGTTCCTTCAGCTGCGAGCGAATGGTCTTGCGGGGGTGAAGTGATCCGTAGGGGTCCTGGAACACCATCTGCACCCGGCGGAAGAAAGGTCGGCTGCGCTGTTGACTTAACGGCTCGCCGTGGAGCTCGATCCGGCCGTCATAGTTGGCGTTGAGGCCGGAAAGCGCCCTCAGGACAGTAGACTTCCCGCAGCCGGACTCGCCAACCAGGCCGAAAGCAGTTCCTTTTTCGATGGCGAAGCTCACGTCTCGGACGACAGGCCGCTGCCCGGGCCCGAAACGGACCGTAAGATTGTCGATTTTAATCACCGCGGCGGCTCCAATGCGAATTCTTCAAGCCAGGCCGGATCACGTTTCAGGATCGGCAGACGGGAAGGCGGATCTTCGATCGTCGGCAAGGATGCCAGCAACCCTTGCGTATAGGGATGTCGGGCCTTGTCGAGATCGCGCGCCTCGAGCACTTCCACGACCCGCCCCGCATACATGATGAGGACGCGATCGCAGAAATTCCGGATGAGATTGAGATCATGACTGATGAAGATCAGCCCGAGATTGCGGCGCAGGACGAGCTCGTCGAGCAGGGCCAGGATCTCGAGCCTCACCGTCACATCGAGCGCTGACGTCGGTTCGTCTGCGATCAGCACTTCGGGTTCGGCAATCAGCATCATGGCGATCATCGCCCGCTGGCCCATCCCGCCCGAGATTTCGTGCGGATAAAGGCGGGCCACACGCTCCGGATCGCGGATCTGGACGGCCTCCAGCATATCGAGCGCCTGCTTCCAGGTCTTTGCCCTGCTCGTCCTCGGATGATGGAAGCGGTAGGTCTCGGCGATCTGTTCGCCGATTCGCATGACGGGATTGAGCGAATATTTCGGATCCTGCAGGATCAGGCCGATCCGCCGGCCCCTTATCGTCATCATCGTTTTTTCGTTCGCCTTGAGCAGATCGACGTCGCGAAAGCGCATCCGCCCGGCATTGACGATGGCCGTCGGTGGCAGCAGCTTCATGATCGCGCGGCCAACGGTCGACTTTCCCGACCCGGATTCGCCGACGATCCCGAGCTTTTCCTGTCCAAGGGAAAAGCTCACGCCGCGCACGGCCCGCACCTGTCCGCCGCCAAAGGCGATTTCGAGATTTTGAATATCGATCAAGGGCTCTGTCATTCTGAACCTCGAGGATCGAGAACATCGCGAAGCGCATCGCCGACGAGGTTGAAGGCGAGGCTGACGAGCGCAATGGCAATGCCGGGTGCTGCGATGACCCAGGGGCTGTCGAGCATGAATTCACGTCCGCTGGCGGCCATCGATCCCCATTCCGGCCATGGCGGCTGAGCGCCGAGGCCGAGGAAGCCGAGACCGGCGGCAGTGATGATGATGCCGGCCATGTTGAGGGTGACGCGGACGATCACCGAGGGAATGCACATCGGCAGGATGTGGCGAGTGATAATCGCGAGTGATGTCGCGCCCTGCAGGCGTACGGCGGCGATGTAATCCGCCTTGCGGAGGCTGAGCGTCTCTGCGCGCGCAAGGCGCGCGATCGGCGGCCAGGCCGTCAGTGAAATCGCGATGATCGCATTGGTGATGCCTGGACCGAGCGCTGCGGCAAAACCCAGCGCCAGCACGAGGCCGGGGAAGGAGAGAAAAATATCGGTGACGCGCATCAGGATTTCATCGACGATGCCGCCGAAATAACCCGAGACGGTGCCGATCAGCAGGCCGAGCGGGGCGACAATGACCGTGACGAGCATGATGATGTAGAGCGTCGTACGGGCACCATAGATCACCCGTGAAAAGACGTCGCGGCCGAAATTGTCGGTGCCGAGCCAATGGCTCGCCGATGGCGCGGCAAGCCGCCCGGCCATGTCCTGAACGATCGGATCATAGCTCGTCAGCACGGGTGCGGCCAGCGCCACCACGATCAGCAGCAGGATGATGGCCAGTCCCGCCAGACCAAGCGGATGCAGGCTGAATTTCCGCCAGCCCTGATGAATTTGCTGCGCCGATGACTGGAACCAGCCTCGGGGCTCCGGTGCGAGCAGCCAGTTGCGAAGGCCGCCGGTGTTGACGCTGTCTGCGTGCTCAGAGGAGATCGTCATGGCTCACCGTGTCCTCGGATCAAGAATGCGATAAAGGAAGTCCGACAGGATGTTGATCGTCAGGAAGACGGCGCCGATCGTCAGCACCGAACCCATGACCACGTTCATGTCGTTCATCTGCAGCCCCCGGGTCAGGTACTGGCCGAGCCCCGGCCACCCGAAGACGGTCTCGATAAGCACCGCGCCTTCGAGCAGCCCGCCGAAGGTCAGCGCCATGATGGTCAGAAGCTGCACGCGGATGTTCTTGAAGGCATGGCGCCAGACCACCTTGCGGGTGCCGAGCCCCTTGGCCCGCGCGGTGATGATGTATTCCTGGCTCAGTTGCTCCAGCATGAAGCTCCGCGACATGCGGCTGATATAGGCGACGGAATAGTAGCCGAGGATTGCCGCCGGCAGGATGATGTGGCCAAGGGCGTTGTAAAACACGTCCCATTGGCCCTGAATCGCCGCGTCGATCAGGAGAAAGCCCGTCATCGGCGTGACGAGGCCCTCGTAGAAGACATCGATCCGGCCTGAGGCGCCGACGAGCTTCAGCTTCGCATAAAAGACGAAGAGCGCCATCAGTCCGGTCCAGAAGATCGGGATGGAGTGGCCGGCAAGGGCGACGATCCGCGCGATGTGGTCGATAATGGTTCCGCGCCTGACCGCAGCGGTGATCCCTAAGGGAATGCCGACGATCGCCCCGATGATCATGGCGATTATCGCAAGTTCGATCGTCGCGGGAAAGATCGTCAGGAGATCGGTGAGGATCGGCTGGCCCGTCGTCGCCGACATGCCGAGATCGCCTGTGGCGATCTTGCCGACGTAGGAGAGGAACTGCATCCAGATCGGCTGCCCAAGACCCAGCTCGTTATAGACGCGATCGTAAACCTCCTTGCTGACTTCCGCCCCGGTGATGGCGAGCACCGGGTCGGCGGGCAGCAGGCGGCCCATCGAGAAGGTCAGGAAGAGCAGGCCGAGCAGCGTCGTCACGACTGCCACGACACGTCCCGCCAGGCGCCGCAGCAGGCTCAGTGCCGGGTGAGGGGCCGCCTCGGCGAACCCGCCCGCCGGGGAGGGCAGGCTGCTCCCCCCCTTCGATGTCATATCGGCGCTCGCCACGGCGTTCTACTCCTTGGTCACGTCATGCCAGCGCGTCGACCATGTCGTATGCCCGTGATAGCCCTTGACGTTGGCGCGCATGACATAGGGGTCGGTTCGCTGGAAGAAGATGACCAGCGGCGAAGCCATGCCGGCATAGATGCCGTCCATCTTCTTGAAGATGTCGGTGCGTTTTTCCGTGTCGCGCTCCTTCATCGATTGGTCGATGAGCGTGTTGAGCTCGTCCACCTTCATGCCCGTGCGCCAGAGGTAATAGCTGCCGAGGCGGGCCTCGTCGCTATTGTCGGGGTTGAAGGCATATTGCGTGGCCACGGCGAAGGGATCGGGCAAGCGGGCGCCGGAATTGCCGAGCAGCACTTCGAATTTGCGTTCGCGGAAGGCGGGCGTGAACTCGCCGGGCACGAGCTCGAGATCGAGGCCGGCGGCGCGCGCACTCGCCTGCAGCGCTTCGGCGAAGGGCAGGGTCGGGGCTCCCGACGGATTGAGCACCTTCTTCAAGCCATTGGGATATCCGGCTTCCGCCAGCAGCTGCTTGGCCTTGGCGGGATCGTAATCGTAGCGGACCGCCGCCTCATCGGGAGCGCCGATCATGCCGCGCGGGATCATCGACTGCCAGGGAAAGCCCGTATGGCGCATGATATTGCCGGAGATCGCTTTCCAGTCGAATGCATGCTGGAAGGCCTCGCGAACCTTTGGCTTCTGCAGATCCGGGTCTTTCTGATTGAGGGCGATATAGTAGAAGCCGAGACCCGGGACATTCTCGATGACCATGTCCTTCTTGGTGGCGAGCGCATCGAGGTCGCCGCTTGCAACATACTGGCCGACATCGACGTCGCCGGCTTCGAGCTGCAGCCGGAGATTGCCGGATTCAGGGATGTGACGAGCGACAACGCGCGCCATGGCCGGCTTGCCGTCCCAATATTTCGGCTGCGCATTGAAGATCGCGACATCGTTCGGCCGCCACTGCGCCAGGCTGAATGGGCCGCTGCCGGCGGAATTGGCGGAAAGCCAGGCGCCGCCGAAATCGCCGTTTGCCTCGTGCGACAGCACCGTCTTCTTGTCGACGATGCCGATCGACGAGCCCGCCAGCGAATAGAGCACCAGATCGGTATTGACCGCTTGCGGCAGCTCGATCTCGAGCGTGTGTTCGTCTTTTGCGCGAACGAGCTTTTCGACGTTTTCAGGTGTGAAGCCCCAGAGCGCGATGTCCGTGGAGCCGACCTGGCCCATCTTGATGACGCGCTGGATCGACCAGGCAGCATCTTCGGCGGTCACCTTGTTGCCGCTCTGGAAGACCGCGTCGTCGCGTAATGTCAGCGTGATGATCATGCCATCCGCCGAGACGCTCCATTGCGTCGCGAGCATTGGCTTCAGCGTTTTAAGATCGTCCGGCGACAACTGCACGAGGTTGTCGTAGAGATTCGAGATCAGCTCCGAAACCGTGCGGGCATTGTTCTGGGCCGGATCGAGCGTCCTTATGCCGGTGAGATTGGTGCCGATCACCAGCATGTTGGGCGGCGACGCCGCGAAGCTGGGCTGCGCCGTCGTCAGGGCGCCGGCAATTGCGATCGTTGTCAGTACTTGTCTCAGCATCTCAAGACCTCCCAATCCTGTTGTTTGTGGATAGTGTCGAAATCAGCCGGCCGCCTTTACGGCCGGCTGGTCTGAATGAGTTTGAATGTCGCCTTCGGCCTCCCAGCCTTGAAGCAGCCGATGAAGCTCCTCGCGGTCATGCTGGTCGAGCTGCGGCAATCCCGGCACACGCACGGGACCGACGTCGAGACCGGAATAGGTGACGGCTTCCTTGACGACGGTCACGTTCGCACCATTGCGGAATTTGGTTCGCATCCGCTCGAATGGCTCGAGCTTGTTGACGATCGCCCTGGCGGCGGCAAAATCGCCTTTTTCAAGCGCAGCGTGGACCCCAAGCGAGAGCTTCGGCGCGACATTGACGAGGCCGGATGTGAAGCCGCGCGCACCCGCTGCCGTAAATGTCGGCGCCCAGCTCTCCGCCAGGCCGCAGACGAACAGCGCGCCGCCGGGGCTCGCCGCCGGGATCGCCCTCGACAACAACATCAGATCGGTCGTGGCGAATTTGATGCCGGCAATATTGCCGTGATTTGCGAGGCGGACGATATCAGCGACGGCGAAGCCGTCCGCCCTGACATAGGCGATGAGCGGCAGGGCGGAAGCATCCGCAAGATTGCAGAAATAGTCGATCTGGGCTGCAGGTGCTGCGAAGGGATCGACGGGTTGATGCGACATGACGGCGGACGCGCCGATCGCCGCCGCATCTTTCGCCATCCCGATCGCCTCGCGCAGCGACCGGCCGATCGCCGCCGTCACCGGCGCCTTGCCGTTAACGCCTGAAACCGCCGCCTCGTGGACGATCCTAATCTCCTGCGGCGTCAGAGCATAGAATTCCCCGGTATTGCCGGCAGCGACGATGTTGTGAATACCCGCTGCCGCCACCCGCTCATAGACCTTCGCCGTGATCCGGGGTTCGACTTCACCCTGGCTGTCATAGGCGGTGACCGGAACACCCGATACGCCTGTAAGCGCCTTGCGCATGGTTGCGATGCTCATCTTTCTCCCCCGTTATCTTTCCATCAATCCGCCGTCACCCGGAGGGTGATCGGCACGTTGTCATCCGACGGGATGCTCCCCGAAGCGGAAGGGCGGCAGGCCCTCTGCATCCACGTCGAAGGCGATCACCGTCCCCGTCTCGAAACGTCCGCTGCGATCCGTCGACAGGCTCGTGACGAAGAGGGTGCGTAGATCCGGCCCTCCGAAACACGGCATCGTCGGTGCGGGGACCGGCAGAATGTAGATTTCGACGACTTCGCCTTCGGGCGATATTCGGTTGAGGCGACCGGCGGAAACGCCGGCACTCCAGTAGAACCCGTCACGATCGGTTGTCGCTCCGTCCGGCCGACCCTCGTCTTCAGTGAAGCTGCGGAGCCGGCGCCCATCGCCGAGGTCGCCCGTATCAGGATCGAAGTCGAATGCCTGCAGGAAGCATTGCCGGCTGTCGGAATGATACATCCGCCGGCCATCCGGCGACCAGGCAAGGCCGTTGGAGCTCGTCAGGTTCGTGGCCACGGTCCGCGTGCTGCCGTCGGCGCTCACGCGGAAAAGTGCGGCCTCATCGATCTGCGGCTTGGATTCACTGATCGAGCCGATCCAGAAGTGCCTGTCGGGACCGACCTTTCCATCGTTGAGGCGGCAGTTGATGTCGCGTCCGACCGGATCGCACAGAAATTCCAAATCTCCTGAGACGGGATCGAAAAGATGGACGCCCGTCTGAAGCGCCACGACGATCCTGTGATCGCGGCAAAGCCCGAGGGCGCCGATTGCAGCCGGCATGTCGAAGCGGTCGATCTTTCCAGAAGCCGAGAGCCGGACGAGTGCCGGCGCCAGAATATCGACGAACCACAAAGTGCCGGTCTCTTCGTCCCATACCGGTGATTCACCGACCGTCAGCGGCTGCTGGAACACCGGACGGACGTCCGGGCGGATGATCCGAGGCGCAGTCATTCGACCGTCTCCAGGCTCTTGGCCAGGCCCTCGGCATCGCGCATGCGGATGGTACCGTCGTGATTGATCTCACAGAACCCGCCACCCTGGAACGCCAGCGCGACCGGCCCCTCGGATCCCTCTTCGATGCGGGCGTGATCACGCGGCCGGTCCTGTGGCTGGTAGCCCAATCGTGCCGCCAGATCGTTCTCCCACCACATCTCCTCGGTGTCAGAAACGCCGTAGACCACTGTTGCTGCGATCAACGGGTGCGAAAGGCCGATCCTGACCAATTGCGCCAGGTCTCGCGCGCTGATCCAGATCGCAACCGATCGTTCGCTGTTGGGATAGGTGCCCGCATTGCCGATGCGGATGGAAAGAGAGCGAATGCCCGACGTGTCGTAGTAGAGCCCCGCCACAAGTTCGCCCCAGCATTTGGAAAGTCCGTATGGGCTGTCGGGGCGCATCGGGTCGAGCGGCGACACCAGCTGGCCGCGCGGATAAAAGCCCGTGGCATGATTGCTCGATGCATAGACGACCCGCTGGACCTTGTTGATCCGCGCGGCTTCGTAGAGATTGTATGTTCCAAGCACGTTCGCGTGCAGAATGGCATTCATGTCCGTGCCGCTTGCGATACCCGCCAGATGGACGACGCCATCGATATCCTTCAGCGCAGCCGTCGCCTCGTCGAGCTTTGTAAGGTCGGCCTTGACGAAATTCTCGTTTTCGCCAAGCCCGTCAGGTTCCTGGAGATCGATCAGGCTGAGGTGCTCGACATGCGACCGAAGAAGCGGGCGCAGTAGCGTCCCTACACGTCCGGCAGCACCCGTCATAGCGACCCGTTTCATCGTCTCTCCTCCCATATCGCTCAAACGCCCTGGAACATGCGGGCACGAGCATTCAATATGTGTTTTTTCATCGCATCATGCGCTTCGGTTTCCCGGTGCGCGAAGATCGCCTCAACGATCACCGCATGCTCATCCTGGACGCTGCGGATCTGTTCCGGCGTTCGCTTCAAGCTCAAGCTTCGCGTAACGGAATGCCCGATGGCGAAATGCGGCTTGAACCACTCGCGCAGGGTGATGTGGAACTGGTTCCCGGTCGCCATGGCAATTGCATCATGCAGAGCCTGGTCCTCCTCGGCGCCAAGCTCCCCGTTGCGCAAACATTGCTCGATCGACAGAAGCGCTGCCGTTATCCGCTCCCTGTCGACCGGTTGCCAGTTTCGCGCTGCAAGCTCCGCCGCCTCGGCTTCGAGACCGGCGCGGAATTCGAAGAACCGCTGGACATCGGCCAAGGAGCCGACCGGCACCATTTTCAGCATCGACGAATCCGGCCTTTGTCTGACATAGGAACCGGAACCCTTGCGCGAAACGACCAAGCCATCGGCTCTCAAGCGTTCGAGCGCTTCGCGCACGACGGGTCTCGATGCGCCGAAATCAGCGGCGAGCTTCGTCTCCGGCGGCAGCCGTTCGTTCACCGGAAAGTTGCCGTCGGCGATCATCCCCACGATCTTCTCGTAGATGATGTCGCTGAAGCGCGTTGCGCCCCTGTTCGAAACGGCATCGACGGCGAGTGTCATCATGGTCCTTTTCTCTCAAGGCCGCGTGCGCCGGGTCAGCGGCCACACCTTGGCTGTCGCCGGCCATGATGTTCAGGGCGGCGACAGCATCTGACAGATCCAACGTTTTTCGTCCTGCTGGCCGTATTTCAGCGGCACAACGTCGCATTTCAATGCAGCATGGCTACAAAATTTGTAATTATCTGTCAACTCTTGTAATCATTTGAGAACGTGTCTATGGTTTCGATCGTAGCGCCGAGGAGGGCGTCAGCGTCGGGTCGGGAGCCCGTCGCATCAGCCGGCGCAAAGGCTGCGCCGGCACAAAAGGGAGGAATTCGATGGCCAAAGAAATACTGTCGCGTGGCGTCACCCGCCGCGCCGTGCTTGGTGGCATGGCTGGTGTCGCGGCGCTGTCTATCGCCGGTCGCGTGTCTGCCGCAGGCGGCGAAGCGCCGGCCCTTGCGCAGCTCGCCAAGGATGGAAAGCTGCCGCCGCTGGCTGAGCGCCTGCCGAAAAAGCCGATGGTCGTGACGCCGTTCGAGAAGGTCGGCACCTATGGCGGTTCGCTGCGCCGCGGCCTTCGCGGTTCATCCGACCATAACGGCATCCTGCGTATGGTCGGCAACCAGAGCCTTGTGCGCTGGAACCTCGATTTTACCGCCGTGCAGCCGAACCTTGCCGAGCGCTGGGAAGTCAGCGACGACGCAACACAATTCACGTTCCATCTGATCGAAGGCGTGCGCTGGTCCGACGGTCATCCCTTTACGGCCGATGACGTCGTTTTCGCGATCGAAGACTGCGTCAAGAACACCGAGCTCTACAGCTCGACACCGGCGCAGCTTGCCGTCGCCGGCAAGCCGGTCACCGTCGAGAAGATTGACGACTATACGGTGAAGTTCACCTTTGCTGCGGCCAACGCGCTTTACCTGGAAAACCTCGCCACACCGCTTGGCCAGCATCCGACGCTGTTCCCGAAGCATTACTGCAGCCAGTTCCTGCCGAAATATAATCCCAATATCGAGGCCGATGCAAAGAAGGCCGGCGTCACCAGCTGGACGGAGCTCTTCCGCAGCCGTTGCGGCGACATCGAGATCCCGTCGCGATGGGGCAATGTCGACAAGCCGACGCTCGATCCATGGGTGGTCAAAGAGCCCTATGCCGGCGGCGCGACGCGCGTCGTCATGACCCGCAATCCTTATTTCTGGCAGGTCGATACCGAGGGCAACCAGCTCCCCTACATCGATGAGATCAACTTCGGCATCTCGCAGGACGTCGAATCGCTGATGCTGAACGTCATCTCTGGAAAGATCGACATCCAGGAACGTCACATCAGCGTTCTCGCCAACAAGCCGACGCTGTCCAAGAATATGGAAAAGGGCGATTATCGGCTGCTGACGCTCGTGCCTTCGGCCTCGCAACAGTGCCAGATCTATTTCAACATCACCCACAAAGATCCTGCCATGCGCAAGATGTTTGCCGACAAGGCGTTCCGGCAAGCGCTGTCGATCGGCATCAATCGCCAGGAGCTCATCGACATCGTCTATTTCGGACAGAGTGAGCCCTATCAGGCCGGGCCGCGTCCGACCCATCCCTGGTATAACGAGAAATACGCGCGCCAATTCACCGAATTCGACGCCGACAAGGCAGGCGCGATGCTCGATGAGGCCGGCTATAAGAAAGGCAGCGACGGTTTCCGCCTCCGGCCTGACGGCCAGAAGGTGTTCTTCTCGATCGACGTCATTCCGACGCTTTATCCCGACCTCGTCGATGCCCTGGAACTGGTCAAGGCGCATTGGGCTCAGATCGGTGTCGACATGAAGGTCAACACGATCGAGCGGGCGCTCTATTACACCCGCGGCGACGACAACGCCCATGACGCGGCGGTGTGGCCAGGTCCTGGCGGTCTCGATCCAATGCTCGATCCGCGCGATTTCTTCGCCTTCCATCCGCAGGGTTCGCGTTACGCCATTCCGTGGACGCTTTGGTACACCTCCAACGGTGCACGCGGCGAAGAACCGCCGGAAAGCCAGAAGAAGCGCATGAAGCTCTTCGACGAAGCGCGTTCGACGGCCGATCTCGACAAGCGCGGCGCGATCATGAAGCAGATCTTCGACATCGCGGCCGAGGAGTTCGAGACCGTCGGCCTTTGCCTTGCCGTCGGCGGTTTCGGCATCATCCGCAACAATCTGCGCAATGTTCCCGAGAAGGAGCCGGATAGCTGGTCCTGGCCCAATCCCGGCCCTGCAATGCCGCAGCAATTCACCTTCACGAGCTGATTTTCGTCATAAGCGCCGTACCATCAGGTACGGCGCTTTCTTTCAGTTCGCCCTCCGAGATGCCTTGCCGGCCCTGACGGCCGACAAGGCCCGGAAGGCGGCGTTCAATGCAAGAGGCGCCTCATGCTGGTCTTTATCGCCAAACGCTTCCTATGGATGATCCCATCGCTGTTTGCCGTCAGCTTCCTGGCTTTCGTGCTGATCCAGCTGCCGCCGGGCGATTATGTCACGACCTATATTGCGACGCTGGCAGCCTCCAACGAGATCGTCGATCAGAACACGGCGGCGCAATTGCGCGAGCGCTTCGGCCTCGGCGACCCGATGCTCGTCCAATATTTCAAATGGATGTGGGGCATTCTCACGCGCGGCGATTTCGGCATCTCCTTCGAATGGCAGCAGCCGGTCTCGGACCTGATCTGGGAGCGCATGGCGCTGACGCTGGTTCTGGCCCTGTCGACATTGATCGCCACCTGGGCGATCGCGCTGCCGATCGGCGTCTATTCCGCCGTGCGCAAATATTCGATCGGCGACTATTTCTTCACCGCCTTCACTTTCTTCGGCCTGGCCGTTCCGTCCTTCCTGCTGGCGCTGGTGCTGATGTATGTCGCGGCGGTCGAATTCGGGCAGGATGTCGGCGGGCTCTTTTCGCCGGAATACGAGAACGCGTCCTGGAGCTTCGCCAAAATGGTCGACCTCTTCTCGCATCTCTGGCTTCCGGTCATCATCCTTGCCGTCTCCTCGACGGCGAGCCTCATCCGCGTCATGCGCGCCAACATGCTCGATGAGTTGCCGAAGCCTTACGTCACAACGGCCCGGGCAAAGGGTCTCTCTGAGTTCCGGCTGCTGATGAAATATCCTCTGATGATCGCGCTCAATCCGTTCATCTCGACGATTGCCTGGCTGCTGCCCAACCTCATTTCCGGCTCGGTCGTTGTCGCGATCGTCCTCAATCTGCCGACGGCCGCACCTTTGCTGCTGCAGGCGCTGATGGCCCAGGACATGTATCTGGCCGGCGCCTTCGTCCTGCTGATCTGCGCGCTGACGCTGATAGGCTCTCTGATCAGCGATATCCTGCTTGCGCTGGTCGATCCCCGCATCCGGTTGGAATAGGAGCCCCACGTGGCCGACATCACCGTTACAAACATTCCCCCGGATCGCGCCGCCGTTGCATCGCAGTGGCAACTCATCTGGTGGGCTTTCCGCCGGCACCGGCTGGCCATGGTGGCGCTTGTCGTCACTGTGCTGATGTATATCGTCGCCCTGCTTCCCGGCTTTTTCGCCATCAACGATCCGTACCTGCAAAATGCGCGGGCGACCTTTCACCCGCCGCAGAAATTGCATCTGATCGATACTGAGAACGGGTTCTCCTTCGGCCCGCATTATTATCCGATGAAGCTCACCCGCGATCCGGAAACGCTGGCCGCCATCTACAAGGAAGACACGACAAAACGTGTCGACGTCCAGTTCTTCGGGCGCGGCTATGAATATTCCGTGTTCGGCCTATTCAGGACCAACATCCATCTGATCGCCTCGCCCGACAAGACGACGCCGCTGCTTCTCTTCGGCGCCGACAGGCTTGGACGCGATGTCTTCAGCCGAACTGTGCAGGGCTCGCAGATATCGTTGTCGATCGGCCTCGTCGGTGTCTTCTTCTCGTTGATGCTCGGCATCGTGCTCGGCGGCATCTCGGGGTATTACGGCGGCCGCATCGATTTCTTCCTGCAGCGGGTGATCGATTTCGTGCTGTCGCTGCCGACGATCCCGATCTGGCTGGCGATGGCCGCGGCCCTGCCACAGGACTGGCCTGCGACGCTACAATATATGATGATCACGATCATCCTGTCGCTGACCGGCTGGGCGCAGCTCGCCCGCGTCGTTCGCGGCCGCTTCCTGTCCTTGCGCACCGAGGAATTCGTCGCCGCCGCCAGGCTCGACGGCGTTCGCGAAAGACGCATCATCTTTCGCCACATGCTGCCGAGCTTTGCCAGCCATATCATCGCGTCGATCACGCTTGCGGTGCCGGCAATGATCCTTGCCGAAACCTCTCTTTCCTTCCTGGGGCTCGGTCTGCAGCCGCCGACCATCTCCTGGGGCGTGCTTCTGCGCGAGGCCCAGAACATTCGCTCGATCGCCACCGCGCCATGGCTCTTCATGCCGGGCTGTGCCGTCGTGGTCGCCGTGATGGCGCTCAACCTTCTCGGCGACGGCCTGCGCGATGCAGCCGACCCCTACAACAAATGAGGCCGGCATGACCGATACCCTTCCTATTGCCGGCAGGCCGCTGCTCCAGGTGAAAAATCTGACGGTGGAGTTCCCTCTGCGCACCGGCGTCTTTCGCGCCGTCAGCGATCTGTCTTTCTCGATCGAGCCGGGCAAGACGCTCTGTGTCGTCGGCGAAAGCGGATCTGGCAAATCGGTGACGGCGCGTTCGATCCTGCAGATCGTCGATGCGCCTGGCCGTATATCCGGCGGATCGATCATATTGAACGATCAGAACGGCGGCTCGATCGATCTAACCAGCCTCAATCCGCGCGGGCGTCAGATCCGGGCGATCCGCGGCCGCGACATCGCCATGATCTTCCAGGAGCCGATGTCGTCGCTGTCGCCGATCCACACGGTCGGCAACCAGATCGTCGAGGCGCTTCGCCTTCACACCCGGATGAGCAAGGCAGAGGCGCGCGCTGAAGCCATATCGCTGCTCAGCCAAGTCGAGATTCCCTCACCGGAAAAAGCGCTGGACCGATATGCCTTTCAATATTCCGGCGGGATGCGCCAGCGCGCGATGATCGCCATGGCGCTCGCCTGCAAACCGCAACTGCTGATCGCCGACGAGCCGACCACGGCCCTCGACGTGACGACCCAAGCCGAAATTCTCGACCTGATCGCCCGGCTGCAGAAGGCCAAGGGCATGGCCGTTCTCTTCATTACGCATGACATGGGTGTCGTGGCGCAGATCGCCGACGATGTGCTCGTCATGCACAACGGCGTCGCCAAGGAATATGCGCCGGTCGAGCAGATCTTTCATGCGCCGAAAGACGACTATACCCGCATGCTGATCGGCTCGGTGCTGAAGCTGGAAGCGAAGGCCGAAATCCGGCTGGCGCGCCCGCCGCTCGACACGACGGCGCCACCGATCCTCGAACTCCGCAATGTCTCGATGGATTTCGGCGAGGTGAAAGCGCTGGACGATGTTTCCATTTCGCTTCTGCCGGGCGAGACGCTCGGCATTGTCGGCGAGAGCGGATCCGGCAAGACGACGATGGGTCGCTCGATCATGCGGCTGATCGATCCGACTGCCGGCGAAATCCTCTATCGCCGCGCCGACGGCGACATCATCGATCTGGCAACGGCAAAAGGGCAGACGCTTGCCGCCGCAAGGCGGGAATTGCGGATGGTGTTTCAGGATCCTTTCGGCTCCCTCAACCCACGCATGACCGTCTCACAGATCATTGGCGAGCCGCTGCTCGTCAATGGCGTTGCAAAAGGGCGGGCGCTGGAAGAGCGGGTTTGTCACCTGATGGAGCAGGTTGGCCTGGACCCGAGGGCACGCGAACGCTACCCGCACGCATTCTCCGGCGGCCAGCGCCAGCGCATCGGCATTGCCCGCGCCATCACCCTCAATCCGCGCGTCATCGTTGCCGATGAGGCGACCTCGGCGCTCGACGTCTCGGTGCGCTCGCAGGTGCTTGATCTGTTGATGCGCCTGCAGGACGAACTCGGTCTCGCCTATATCTTCATCAGTCATGACATCGGCGTTATCCGCTACATGTGCGACCGTGTCGGCGTCATGTACAAAGGCCAGCTCGTCGAAATCGGCGACGCGGAGAAGGTCTGCCGCACACCCGAGCACGCCTATACGCAGGCGCTCATATCAGCGATTCCGCGCCCTGATCCGCGTGATCGCGATCAATCGCGGCGCTTCCGCTACGTCGCGCCGGACATTTTGAAGAATGGGAGTTTTCAGCGATGAAAATCACCGGAATCCGCACTTTTCTCATGCATGTCGGTCAGCCCGATCCCGCGAACTGGGCTTCCGACCAACGCTCCAGTAGTGGCGTCTCGAAACAGTTCGGCGGCACCAGAAACTGGCTCTTTCTGAAGGTCGATACCGACGAGGGCATCACCGGCATCGGTGAATGCTCAGGCTGGCCGCGCGTCGTCGAGACGGCGATCCATGATCTCGCCCCACTCCTCATTGGCGAAGATCCGGCCCATATCGAACGGCTATGGCAGAAGATGCATATCGCGATGATGGGCCATGGCATGCTCGGAACGGTCGGAGGCGGTGCGATGACCGGCATCGACATGGCTCTATGGGACATCAAGGGCAAGGCGCTCGGCGTGCCTGTCTGGATGCTGCTCGGCGGCAAGGTGCGCGACCGGATCCCGATCTATTCGCATGCGAATACGCCCGAGCGTGCGCTTGCCATCAAAGCGCGAGGCATAAAGGCGATCAAATGCGGCGGCGTCGCCGATCCGGTCCGCAAGGTTGCTGCGCTGCGTGACGCCGTCGGTGACGACATGGACATCGCCATCGATCTGCATGGGCCGCCGTGGCTGACGCCTGCGGATGCCTGCCGGCTGGTGCGGGCGCTCGAACCCTATGAATTGATGTGGGTGGAAGATCCGATTGCGCCGGAGAATATCGACGGCTACCGGCGCATCCGCGACGCAGCACATGTGCCGCTTGCCGCCGGCGAGCGCTCGGCGACCATCTTCGGCGAGCGTGAGCTCATAGAGAAGGAACTGGTCGACATCATCCAGCCGGACACCGGCCGGGCCGGCGGCATCACCCAGATGAAGAAGATCGCGGCCATGGCCGAAGCCCATCATATCCAGATGGCGCCGCATTCGGGTTCGCTCGGGCCGGTGGCGGAATATGCGGCTCTGCATCTGCTTGCAGCGATCCCCAACGCCCTCATCCTTGAGCGGCTCGACGACGACTGGGACGGCCGCCGCCAGACGATCGTGCCGCACCCGCAACAGGTCGACGGCTTGATCGCCGTTCCCGATGGCCCGGGACTTGGCTGCGATATCGACGAGGCCTTCGTGGCGCGCTTCCCCAGCAACGGCAATGTCTCGGTGCCGCAAAGTGCCGGTGCCTACAATCCCGGAACCGACAACGAGCATCTCTACGTGCAGACGCGCCAGTCGCGCCGCACCTATTTCAATCGCTAGAAGGACAGAAAGATGAAGATCGACCGCATGCGGGTTTTCATGACCCGCGACAAGGACCGTCCGCGCGTGATCGTCGCGCTCGACACCGATGACGGGCTGACGGGTTGGGGCGAATGCTACAATCACGGCCCCGACAAGGCGCTGCCGCCGCTGCTCGATTATCTCTACGGATTTGTCTCCGGCCAGGACCCGACACGCGTGGAGTATCTCGTCAATCTGCTGATCCAGCAGAGCCGCTTTCCGCCGGGGGCGCTTGGCCTTGCCGCGATCTCCGCGCTTGATCACTGCCTGTGGGACCTTGCGGCCAAGGCGGTGAATGTCCCGGTCTACAAGCTGCTCGGAGGCGAAGTGCGCGACCGCATCAAGGTCTATGCCGGTGTCTATACCGCGCCGGATGCGCCGGCGGCCCGCGACGAATTCGATCGCCTGAAGGAGGGATGGGGGTTCACCGCCTTCAAGCTCAGCCCCTGGCGGATCGACATGCACTCCAACCGCTGGGGTAATGTCGTCAAAGCCTCGGCGGATTATTTCCGCTCGCTTCGCGAAACGGTCAATGACGAATACGAAATCGCCTTCGATGCCCATGCGAAGATTTTCGAACCGATCGCCGCTCGCCAGCTCGGCAATGCGCTGGCGCCTTATGACCCGCTGTTTTTCGAGGAGCCGCTACGTCCTGAAAATATCGAGGCCTGGGGCGATCTGAAACAGGGGCTCAACTGCACACTTGCGACCGGCGAGTCGCTCTATAACAGAAACGAGTTCCTGCGGCTGCTGCAGGTTAAGGGCGCCGACCTCATCCAGCCCGACATCTGCGTCGTCGGCGGCATCAGCGAAATGCGCCGCATCGCCACACTCGCCGAAGCCTTCTTCGTCGGCGTGGCGCCGCACAACCCGATGGGCCCGCTTGCGACGGCGGTCAATGTTCATTTCTCGGCGGCGGCACAGAATTTCCGCATCCTCGAATACCGGCTGCCGAAGGGACAGGCCTATGTCTATGGCGGCCTCGATATCGAGAAGCGGGAGGGAGAAACCCGTTACGTCGTCGATCCCTATCTGCCGAAGGACGGCTATCTGGAACTGCGTCCCGACCGGCCGGGCTGGGGCGTCGAAATGGACGAGAAGGCGATGGAAGAGGAGGGCTACATCCATTGGCAGCGACGCGTGCCGAAGCGGCCCGACGGCTCCTACGCCTTCGCCTGAGGGCATTGCCCGTTTAAAAAACAGGAGCTGACCGCCCGGATGGCGCGGCCAGCTCCTGCAGGGCGACGCTTCTAGAGCATGATGCCGAAAAGTGTGAGCGGTTTTCGGGTGACATCATGCTCTAACTATTTAATTTAGAACAGGATTCAAATTTTAGGCCGGTCGGCCTAAAATCATCCTGTTCTAGGCATCTTTCGGCAGCACTGAGCGAACCCTTGCGATGAAGACATGGAAGTCCTGCATGTAAGTGCGAAGGAAATCGGCGGTTTTGTCGTTGGTGACCTCGCCGTCATCGGTGATCAGCCCCGGTGTGAACTGGATGTAGGCTTCCGGGGCATTCATCTGGGGAGAGTTGCAGAAACTGAGCACACTGCGCAAATTCTGCTGGGCGACTGCCGTGCCAATCGCGCCCGGCGACGTGCCGATCACCGCTGACGGCTTGCGTGTGAACGAGTTGGTGCCATACGGGCGGCTCGCCCAGTCGATGGCGTTTTTCAGCCCGCCGGGTATGGATCGATTGTATTCGGGCGTGACGAACAGCACGGCGTCGACGGCCGCGATTGCCGCCTTGAATGCCTTGCCAGCCGGAGGGTAGTCGGCGTCGTAGTCGTAGCTGTAGAGCGGCAGGTCCTTGAAGGATATCTCCGACATTTCAAGTTCCGGCGGGGCGAGCCGCACCAACGCCTTGGCGAGCTTGCGGTTGATCGAGCCCTTGGCGAGGCTGCCGATGAGATAGCCTACTTTATGCGTGGTCATGGCGTTCTCCAATATCTCGCATGATAAGGGACGTATCATACGCAAGAATCATAGAAGGGGTGTCTTGTCCTTCGTTCGCAGGTCACTAATCGCCGAGGAACGTGACCGTCTCGCCGAGCGGGGCGCGGCCCGTACGGGCGTAACTGACCGTGGGATCTTCGTACCCGATCGACATGCCGCAGAAGAGGATGAGCCCGTCCGGGGGTGATAGGACCTCTGCGACGGTCTCGCGAACCTGCGACCACGCCATCTGCGGGCAACTGTGCAGACCTTCGGCGCGGAGCAGCAGCATGACGGTCTGCAGATACATGCCGACGTCGGCCCATTGCGGTAGGCCCAGGTCACGGTCGATGTAGCAGAACAGGGCGGCGGGCGCGCCGAAACAGTTCCAGTTGGCGATTGCTGCCCGCTGGCGCGCCTCCCAGTCCTCGCGCGCAATGCCGAGCGCGCTGTAGCGCTCCTTGCCGAAGGCGGACCGGCGCTCGCCGTAAGGGGGCTTCAGCCCGGCCGGGTACATCTCGTACTGCCGCTTGTCCCAGGCGTCGCCATGGGCCACGCGCTCGACGGCGGACGTTTTGAGCTCTGCCAGCGGTGCGCCGGTCATCACGTAGGTGTTCCACGGCTGGATGTTCGATCCTGACGGCGACCAAGCTGCGGCGGACAGCACACGCTCAAGCACGTCCCTCTCCACAGGCTCGTCTTTGAATCCGCGCACCGACCGTCGACTTTTGACTGCCTCATATACGTCCATGATCGCCTCCATGGCGCTGGCCGTTCGTTACGTCCATACTCATGGCCGCTTCCTCCTGACTGTTCCGTTCCTGATGTGGTTCATTATCTCCATTCGCAATGGAGGCGTAATCACACCGTGGTCTAGGAGGCGTACATCAAACGTACATCAGGGATCGATGCGTTCGGGGGGGCATGTGGGCGAAGCATCGCGGGGCTCCCGCGCCACGGGCGTCCCGGCCTGGAATGACGCCCCTGAACGGCCTCAGCTTGGCGCTTACGCTCAAGCCGCAGTCATCCTTTTCGCCGGTCTTCGCCATTGCGCTGCTCTTCGTTGCCGCGGCGCCGATCCCGAGTTGCCTACAAGATCATGCTCCAATCATGAGCCGCAAGAGCAACGCTTCGTCGTCTCGTCAGGTGCCTACGGCTTGGACGCGTTCCACTGGGGGGCGAGGGTGCCATCCGAAGATGTCGGCAAGCGTATCGAGCATCGCCGTGGCCGCGGCGGATTGAAGTGAATAGTAGATCGTCTGGGCAGCCCTTCGGGTCTGCACGAGTTCCTGCTCTCGAAGAATTGCCAAATGCTGGGAAGTCGAAGATTGGCTCAATCCCACCTCGTCGGCCAGGACGCTCACGGACATTTCTCCTTCGGCCAGCAGATGCAGAATGTGAAGCCGTTTGGCATTCCCCATGGCCGACAGGAAGTTTGCTTCGTTGTCGAAGACGTTGGTTTCAGGGGAAGGCGCGGCTGACGATTGATTGTTCAAAGCGAGATCTCCTTGGGGAACCAAAGCCGGGCATCTGGTCATATCCCCGAGCTTTAATTTAGAGATAACGCATGGGTGCGGGGCCGAAACCCATTATCGGCGCCGCATCGTCTTTTCCGGCGCAAATCGGATACGGCGCGCATCAAATGGACAGCGGCGGCAGATCATCTTCGAGGCCGGCATCCTTCGCCTACTAGCGCGGGCCGACCTGGCGCATTTGTGCGGGCAGTGTTTCCCAGGCCCGGATCAGTTCGCCGATGGAGGCCGCCTCCATCTTGTGCATGACATTGCTGCGATGCAGCTTGACCGTCACCTCGCTGATGCCGAGATCGAAGGCGATCTGCTTGTTGAGGCGGCCGCGCGCCACTTCATGCAGGACCTCGCGCTCGCGCTGCGTCAGTGTCTCCAGGCGCTTGATATTGCGCTTGGTGACCGCCGCTTCGGCTCGCCGTTCGGCGTCCATCGCAATGCCGGCAGTCACGGCGTCGAGCAGCGTCTGGTCCCGCACCGGTTTGGTGAGAAAATCCACGGCGCCGGCCTTCATCGCCTGGACGGTCATCGGGATGTCGCCATGCCCGGTCAGGAAGATGATCGGCTTGGAAATGCCGTTTTCGGCCAGATGGCTCTGCAGGTGAAGACCGCTTGCGCCTGGCATGCGCACGTCGAGGATCAGGCAGCCGGGGCTATCCAATATATCGGCGTCAAGCAGTTCGCGGGTTGAAGCAAAACTGGTCGACGGGAAGCCCGCCGACAGGATCAGCTCTGACAGCGCCTCGCGGACCGATGCGTCGTCATCGACGATAATGACAAGCGGCTGATTTTCTTCATAACTGCGCTGCAATGATAACGGCGCCGATCTCCGCGGCAACGGCTGGTCAACTCTCATGTCACCCTCCATCTGTCGATTTATGCAAAGCGTTGGCAATGGCCGTCAGCAGGGCCTGGGCATCGAATGGCTTGCGGAAAAATCCGCTTGCGCCTTGAGCGCGTCCCTGATCGGCTATCTCGTGGCGGCCCGTGATCATGAATACCGGCAGCTCCGGACGCGACTTCCTCACCAGGTCACGAAGCTCGAAGCCGTCGATGCCAGGCATTCCGATATCGGTGATGAGCAGGTCGAGGTCCGACAGCCCGTTGACGAGCAGCGAGCCCGCTGATGAGAAGCTGCGGGCCACATAACCCGCAGATTCCAGAAGGTCGCCCATCGATTCAAGCAACCTTGGATCGTCATCGACAATTGCCACGACGTGTCTTGTTTTGTTCATGTTTCAATTCCCTCCCACTCGGCGTGAGTGGGTTATCGGTATTTCCAATCTCTCCGCGATCCGCACCAGATCGGCGAGTGATGCCGCCGCCATTTTGTGCATCACGTTTCTTCTGTGGATCTGCAGCGTGACTTCGCTGATCCCCAGTTCGGCTGCGGCCTGCTTGTTGAGAAGGCCGCTGACGACCAGCGGCAGCACCTCGCGCTCGCGCGGCGTCAGGTCGAGATAATGTTGTCTGAGCATGTCGATCTCGGCGCGCTCGGCTCTCTTTTCCCGATCCTGAGCAATCGCCGCGTGGATTGCCGCCATGAGATCCGCATCGCTGAACGGCTTGGTCAGGAAGTCTACCGCGCCATGCTTGATCGCACGCACGGAGGAGGGAATGTCGCCGTGTCCCGTGATGAAGACGATCGGCGGATGATCCCCGTCTGCGATCTGTCTCTGCAGATCGAGACCGTTGATATCAGGCAGCTCGATATCCAGCACGAGGCAGGCGGGCACGTCCGGCTTGTCCGCTCTCACGTAGTCGCAGGCCGATTCGAAGGCGATGGCGTGCATGCCGTGCGAGTCCAGCAGCTCGCCAAGCGCTTCCCGGATACGTTCATCGTCGTCGACGATGAAGACGATATGGTCGTCGGCCGTCATGGCGCCGCCTTCGTTTCAATAGGCAATGTGAAGATCAACGTTGCTCCGCACGGATTGTTCTTCTCGGCCCACAATCGTCCGCCGTGCAGTTCGACGATCGAGCGGCAGATGGCCAGCCCCATGCCCATGCCGTTTTCCTTCGTCGTAAAAAACGGCTCGAACATCTTTTCGGGAAAGTCGATGCCCTGGCCGCGATCGCTGATCTCGGTCTGGAGGATATTCCCGATCTGGCGCACGCGGATTTCGATGACCCTGTCGCCTGTCGTGGCGTCCATTGCCTCGATGCCGTTGCGGATGAGATTGATCAGAACTTGCTGGATCTGAACGCGGTCGATTGCGATGAGCGGAAGGGTGGCGTCGGCCTCCACCTCCATCCGAACGTGACGACGCCAGGCTTCGTCGGCCATGAGGTTGCGCGCTTCGTTGACGATACCGGAGAGCGTCGATGGGATCCTCCTGTCTACGGATTGCTTGAACAGAGCGCGAATGCGGCTGACGACATCCGCCGCCGAGTTGGCATCCCGGATGATGCGCTCGACAGTCTTCTGTGCCCGTTCCATATTCGGCGGCTCGGCCATGAGCCAGCGCTGACAGGCGTGCGAGTTGGCCACGACGGCCGCAAGCGGCTGGTTCACCTCGTGCGCGATGGAGGCTGAAAGCTCGGCCAGGCTCGCCACCTGGCTCGCCCGTGCAAGACCCTCTCGCGCTCGACGCAGATCTTCCTCCGCGTGAACCTCACCGTCGATATCAAGGCAGATGACATTCCACTGGACGATGACGCCTTCAGCATTGCGCATCGGTGCCGCACGCGTCTCGACCCAGCGATATTCACCATCATGGCGCCGCAGACGGTGCCTGCGCGCATAGGGCTCGCCAGTGGACAATGAATGGGCATAGTTTTCTTTGACCCCTGCCACATCGTCGGGATGAACACCGGCATCGAGTGTGCCGTCCAGCCGGGTTTTGCCCGTTCCATCCAACTCTTCGAGATTATAACCGAGGAAGTCGCGCAGTTGCTGGCTGCGATAGATCGGCTCTCCATCAGGTGCTGCGCAATCGATCATTGCCGGCAGCGTTTCAACGAGCTGCCAGAGCGATCGTTCTCTCTCCCGCAGTGCCTCCTCGACGCGCAGTTGATCGTCGATGTCATGCGACAGACCATACCATTGGACGATCCGGCCGCTCTGATCCCGCAGCGGCTCCGCGCTGCCTTTCACCCAGCGGTAGACGCCATCGGCGCGCCGCAGACGATACTGGCTGGAAAAGCGCTCCCCGGTGGCGAAGGAATGGTTGAGCGCTTGCTCGAGGCTGGCTGCATCGTCGGGATGGACGGCGGCCTCGATGAGCGCCGCTAGCCGGCCGACGCCGGGCCTTTCCATATCGGCGATGTCGAGACCGAGAAAATCGATCAGGCGCTGGTTGAAGAAGGTTGGAGCGCCTTCCGGATTGAGCCGCCAGAGCAGGCTCGGAACCATGTCCACGAGTTGGGAAAGCTCCCGCTCGCGGTCGCGTAGCGCTTCCTGCGCGCGCATCTCATCGTCGATGTCGACTGATATGACATACCATTGCATGATCGCGCCGCTTTGATCGCGTAGCGGCTCGGCTCGGCCATCGACCCAGCGATAGGCTCCGTCGAAGCGGCGCATGCGATATTTTATCGAGAAGGGATCGCCGCTGGCGAGGGAATGATGAACCGTCTCCAGTAACCTCGATGCGTCATCGGGATGGACGAGGGTGTGAATGACCGAGGAGAGGCGGCTCATCCCGGGCTTGTCCATATCGCCAACATCGAGACCGAAAAAGTCGATCAGGCGCTTGTTGAAGAAGACCGGTTCGCCTTCCGGCGTCAGGCGCCTGATCTGGACCGGGACCATGTCCACGAGCTGCGACAGCTCGCGTTCGCGGTCGCGCAACGCCTCCAGCGCGCGCACCTCCTCGTCGATATCGAGGGAGACGCCGTACCATTGCACGACCGTTCCGTCGTCATCGCGGCGCGGCTCCACCCTGCATTCGGCCCAGCGATAGACACCATCCTTTTCAAGCCAGCGAAACCGCATGACGGAGCCGCCGCCGGTTTCGAAACAATTGCGTAGCGTGCGCTGCACATCGGGCGCATCCTCGGGATGAACCAGCTGCTGCAACAGCTCGTCGATACGCGGTTCGGCCCGCTCGTCGAAATTGGCGATGACGGCACGGAAATGATCCTGGTAACGTTTGTTGAAGTAGGTCGATCCGCCTGTCGGTTCCACGCTCCATATGCGGACCGGCACGGCGTCGATCATCTGCTGAAGCTGTCTTTCGCTCCGCCGAATGGCCTCTTCGGCACGCATCTGATCGTCGATATCGTGACAAAGCCCGTACCACTGGACGATGTTTCCGGCCTGATCGCGCATCGGCTCGGCGCGGCTCGACATCCAGCGATAGAGACCGTCAGCGCGCCGCAGCCGATACCGCATAACGAAGCTCTCGCCGGTGGAAAGGCAATGGCGAAGGGCGTCCCTGAACCCAGTTGTATCATCGGGATGAACGGTGGCCTGCAGGACCGCCTCCAGCCGGCTCATGCCTGGCCTGTCCGAGTCCGCCACGTCAAGACCCAGGAAATCGACCATCCGCCTATTGAAGAAGGTTGGCTCGCCCTCGGGCGTCAGACGCCAGACATGGCTCGGAACCATGTCCACGAGTTGCGAGAGCTCCCGTTCCCGGTCGCGCAACGTCTCCACGTTTTGGCGCAATGTGAGTACTGCCAGCTGGTGCTGTCGGGATATGGCGGCGACAATCAGCGCCGAAAATGCCGAGATGGCCAGAAACAGCTGCAGCATGATCTGATTGTGTTTCTGGGATTCGGGATCACCGGCAAACTGGCTGGCGCCTGTTATCGTGAATACCGCCGTGATCAGAGCAAGCAGAGCGAGCGATACCGCAGCGCCCTTGAACTCGAAGCGGACTGCGGCCCAAAGGAGAGGCGGCATGATAATATAGGCGAAAGGAAGGTAGCCGCTCAACGAAAGAGCCGCGACACCGAGAAAGATCAGCGCCAGGACGCAGGCTTCCACCCATTGCGCGGCCGAGAACTGCGTCTTGCTGCGCCAGCTGTGAAAGAGGACCAAGGCCAGCGGCGAAACGATGAGGACACCGGTTGCGTCTCCGATCCACCATAGCGGCCAGGCCGTCGCGAAGGATTGCGATTGAATCGCGAACCAGGCAAGCGTGGCACTTCCCACGGTCGCGCTGACAATCGGTGCAATTCCGGCAGCCAGGATGACAAATGTGAGAACTTCCTGCAGAGTTTCCAACTGAACTGGGTGCTTCAAGGTCCGGTTCACCAGCCATGCCGCGACCATTGCTCCAAGAGCGTTGCCGACATAAATCAGGAAGGCCGCAGGCACGGGGCTGTAGAACCACAGGAAATTGCTGAACATCTCTGCCAGGCAGCCCGCCAGGATCCACCATGGCCAGCTGCGCCTGGAGGCGAGGATGAGGGTCGCGACGAAAAGCCCGCCCGGAGGCCAGATGGAAATACCCGTTCCCGGCACGATTGCCAGCGACTGTGCGAAGCCGCAGGCGAGTACATAGGCGAGGAAGAAAAGCCCCAGATGTAGGAAACGGGGACGGTGCGACCAGACGCTCAGCATCAACTGCTCCTGCCGGACAGAGAAAACCGGGGGATCATCAGCATTTCCTGCAGCAGTCGTTCTCGATTTCGGGGCTGGCGAGCTCATGTTACAAAGCGTAATCCCGCCGCACCACAACCGCAACTCATGGAAACCCATGCATCGCGCGGGAACGTAGCCGGAATTTTCGGGCGGACGACGGATCGGAAGACTGTCCTGTTTTCCCGATGGCGCATCCTAGACGTCAGGCTGGTACCGCTATGCCCTTCGGCTAGGGCGCCAGACCTCAAGAACGATGGAAGGCGTCCGGCTTTCCGGTCATTGTCGATCGGCGTGAGGCATTGTAGACGACATGCAACAGAGGATGCCGATATGAAAGTCACGGTGGTGGGAGCAAGCGGTCTCATCGGAACGCGGCTCAGCGAGAAGTTGCGCCGATCGGGCCACGACGTCGCGGCCGCATCATTGTCGCTTGGCGTCGACACGGTTACCGGCAAGGGTCTGGACGTGGCGATGGCGGGAACCGAAGTCGTTGTAGACGTGACCAATGCCGCATCGTTCGGCGACAGTTCGGCGTTCGATTTCTTCAAGGCGTCGACGAAGAACTTGCTCGCAGCTGCGGCGGAAGCCGGCATCAGACACTATCTCGCACTCTCGGTCGTTGGCACGCCGCGCCTCGTGGAAAGCGACTATTTTCGCGCGAAAATGGTGCAGGAAAATCTCATCCGGGCTTCAGGTCGACCCTATACGATCCTCCGCTCCACGCAATTTTACGAGTTCATAAACGGATTGATCGACATCGGGGCCGAAGGCAATGTCTTTCGATTGCCATCGGCCTTGATGAGACCGGTCGCAGCCGGGGATGTCGCAGCATTCCTGGCGGAACTGACAGCCGGTGCTCCCTCGGGCGATGTCGTCGAAATCGGCGGCCCGGAGCAGTTCGGCATCGATGAAATCGCCCGGATCTATCTCGCCGCGAACGAAGACGAACGGCAGGTGATAACCGATCGATCCACGTCGTATTTCGGCGTCGAACTGACCGACGACGCTCTGGTTCCCGGCGCCGGTGCGCGCGTGGCGCGCCAGACGCTTTCCGACTGGCTCTACCAATCGATGGCCGCTTAGCAACCGACTTCTGCAGCAAGGCATTGGGCTTGAAATTTTACAATGCAGGTAATACTCTTCAATAGGAAAGTATTACAAAGGCGCCCAATATGGCC
This sequence comes from Rhizobium sp. WYCCWR 11146, assembly GCF_013591995.1. Taxonomy (NCBI): domain Bacteria; kingdom Pseudomonadati; phylum Pseudomonadota; class Alphaproteobacteria; order Hyphomicrobiales; family Rhizobiaceae; genus Rhizobium; species Rhizobium sp. WYCCWR 11146. The sequence continues at coordinate 67,053 of NZ_JACCEY010000011.1, read as the reverse complement.
ACGACCGTTACCGCGAAAGGGCAGGTGACCATTCCAAAGCGGGTCCGGGATCTGCTTGGCATCGTTCCCGGCAGCCAGGTCGATTTTCATCGCGCTGCCGACGGCAGTGTGGTTCTGACGCGCGCTGACAGGAAGCGGCCGGCCAGTCGCTTCGAGAAGCTGCGCGGCCATGCCGGCAAGGGCCTTGATACCGACGCCATCATGGCTTTGACGCGTGGCGAAACGTGACGCTCGTCGACACCAATGTTCTTCTGGACCTCGTGACCGATGACCCGAAATGGTCGAGTTGGTCCATAGCCCAGCTCGAGACGGCGAGCATCGAAGGTTCCCTGCTGATCAATGATGTCATCTATGCCGAACTTGCGGTTCGGTACGACAGGATCGAAGCGCCCGAGACTTTTCTGGAAGAGGCCGGCCTCGAGATGAGGCCGATGCCGAAGGCCGCCCTGTTTCTTGCGGGCAAGGTCTTCACGCAATATCGCAAGGCAGGTGGGTCACGCACCGGCGTGCTTCCCGATTTCTTCATCGGCGCTCACGCAGCCGTAGAACAACTGCCGCTGTTGACCCGCGATGTCGGCCGCTATCGGTCCTATTTCCCGTCATTGAAACTGATAGCGCCTGTTTCCTAAGCTCATTGATACGGCGTGTGTCGAAGCATTCAATAAACCTTCATGAAGCTCAGGGTTGAAATGGCCGCGCCCAGCTCCAAATCCCGTCGGCGGTAGTCGAAACGCGAGGAGAGGGCGCATGGGCAACGCGCATATCGATCGGATCGGCCGGGGCAAATCGGCCTTCGGCTTCGTTCTCGTCATTTTCTGCCTCCTGTCCTACTCCCAGGCATTGGCGGCGCCCGCTGACATTGGCGGCCTGACGGTGACCCTGCCCGATTCCGCTTCCGGCTCGAGGAAAGCCGGCAAGGGCAATCTCTTCATGCTGCAGAAAGATTTTCCGGAAACGGAGGACGACAAACGTGGCAGTGCTCTGATCCAGATCACCAAGCCGCTCCCGGCAGCGCGCAATTCCCTGCAGGCCGGCATGGAGACCTTCGTCGCGACGCTTCCCGACATGGCGAAGGAAGATATCCTGATCAAGCATTATGGGGTCACGGTGAACGGTCACGACATCCGTTTGGAAGAACGCTGCTGCGTCCATCAGAAGAACGTGACCATCAACCAGATCGTCGTCGGCATCGCCGGCGACAAGCAGCAGGCCTATCTACAGCTCGTGCTGCTGAATGTGAATGGTGACAGAAGCAGTAGCGCCGAGGCCGATTTCACAACGCTCGTGCGCTCAGTGAAGCTTGATCCTTCCGACAAGGATTTCGATCTCGTGCCGGCGAGCGACGACGGCGGGCTGGACGGCGTCTTCACCCATCTCGATACCGGACTCCGGCCGAACGTCTTCGGCGGCATGGATTTTTATTCTGACAGCACGATCACCATGTTCGATCCGAAGGGCCTGTTCAGCACGGAGCTGCCGAAGGGCGGCCGGAGCATTGCCGAACATTGCAGGGACACCCCGACCGATTGCGGCCTCTACAAGCTTGCCGGCGGCGGGTTCTTCTCCTCTGCCGGATCGATCGAAATGCGCAGCGTCACCTCTGCCTACGGCACGATCGAGATCGAGACGAAACCATTCTCGAAAAAAGGCGAAGACCTGGAGATTGCCGACGCAGACTACCGTGCCGTGCCGCCATTTGATGAGAGTGCGACGCTCGACGGCGAATGGGTATCCACCTTCGCCTCGAGCGGCATGACCGCGACCTCATCGGGATCGATGGCGTCCAGCCATACGCTGACGCTTCATCGAAACGGTACTTTCGAACGCACAGGCTGGTCGGGCGCTTCGATGACGAACGAAATCGGCGGATCGCAATCGGGCGTCACCACGTCAAGCGACCGACCGGGCGCAAGCGGACGCTACAAGCTTTCCGGCTATCGCCTCGAGCTGACCGACGCCAGTGGCAAGATCGAGACCATGAGCATATTCGAACCGGACAAAGGTTCCGACGGGCTTCTGGTGATCAACGGCAACAACTACCTGAAGGACGATGGGAAATAGAGAGAAAGCGCCCAAGCTATTGATACATTAGGCTTATATGGCGACGCGGTTGACCTCCCGGTCGGCTGGAAAGCCACCGTGGTTAGTCACTTCGAGTGATCGGCAATGCGCGAATCACTTGAAATCTGGCTCATGTCGCCAGCCGCCGCGATGGCGCTGAAACGGACGGTTTGGTTAAGCATTTGTAAATTGGTAACGAATCGAGGCATATAGTAACTGCGCAACTGAAGCGCTTTCGTTCAAAATTGCGCAGTTACTTGGGAAAAAGATCATGCAGCCGAGCCTTGCTCTTCAGGACGATCAAGAGCATCTCCCGTCGCTTCTGGCAACAGATGCGAAGGAGTTATCCTATCAACTTCAGCAGCATCAGGCAAAAATCTTTCCCCCGCTCTCGCAAAAGACCATCAGAACATTTTCGCCGGCGGAAGCTGCGGCCTTCATCGGTATCGGCGAAGGTTATCTCCGCCAGGTGGCCGCCGACGGCCATGGGCCTGATCCGCTCGCAAACGGACGGCGGCTTTACAGTGCAACCGATATGGACCGGATTCGCCGGGTCCTCGACGAGCGAAACGGAACGCCGAAATATGTGCCGGCCCGCAGGCCGGGGGAAAAGCTCCAGATCGTCTCCGTCATGAATTTCAAGGGCGGCTCGGGCAAGACCACCACCGCGGCCCATCTGGCGCAGTTCATGGCGCTCAGGGGCTACCGCGTGCTCGCCGTCGACCTCGATCCGCAAGCCTCCTTGTCCGCCTTGTTCGGCCATCAGCCGGAATTCGATGTCGGAGAGGGCGAAACGATCTACGGTGCGATCCGATATGAGGAGCCGCGCCCCATCGCCGACATCGTGCGTGCCACCTACACGCCCAATCTGCATCTCATTCCGGGCAATCTCGAGCTGATGGAATTCGAGCACGAGACGCCGAAGGCGATGGCGTCGGGTACGGCGGAGACGATGTTCTTTGCCCGCATCGGCGAGGTCCTGACGGAGATCGAAAGCCTTTACGACGTCGTGGTCATCGACTGCCCGCCGCAACTGGGGTTCCTGACGATGTCGGCGCTCTGCGCGGCAACCTCGGTCTTGATCACGGTCCACCCGCAGATGCTGGATGTCATGTCGATGTCGCAGTTTCTGACGATGACGAGTGAGCTGATGTCGGTCGTGGAAAAGGCCGGCGGGCGTACTAGCTATGACTGGATGCGCTATCTCGTGACGCGGTTCGAGCCGAACGACGGACCGCAAAGCCAGATGACCGGCTTCATGCGGGCGATCTTCGGCAATCGAATGCTCCACAACGCCATGGTGAAGTCGACGGCAGTCGCCGATGCCGGCGTCACCAAGCAGACACTCTACGAGGTCGAGCGGTCGCAATTCACACGCGGAACCTACGATCGGGCACTGGAATCCCTCAACCTCGTGAATGGCGAGATCGAGGCGCATATTCGCTCCACCTGGGGGAGGAAATAGATAGATGGCGCGCAAGAACCTTATCGAAATTTCCGCTCCGAATCCGGCAAGGGTGGACGCAATCGCACCGCGCGACAATCGTCCGATCGCCGGATTCGTGCCGCAGGAGCGCAGTGCCGCGCCGGTCGGCGGCATTACCAAGACTCTCGGCAACATTACCGAGAAAATGGAGCGGGCGAGTGAGCTGGAACGGCAGCTTGCCAGTGGCCAGACCATCGTCGAACTCGATCCCGGACTGATCGACGCTTCCTTCGTCAGCGATCGATTGGCGATCGACGCGGCCGAACTTGCGCAGCTTGTCGAGCAGATCCGCGAGCACGGGCAGCAGGTTCCGATCCTTGTCCGCCCGCATCCTGAAAGCAGGGGACGCTACCAGGTCGCCTACGGCCATCGTCGCCTGGCTGCCACCCGAGAAATTGGCATCAGGGTGCGTGCGGTCGTCCGCGATCTCACCGACGGTCAGCTGGTCGTCAGCCAGGGACAGGAAAACAGCGCTCGAACCAATCTCTCCTACATCGAGCGCGCACTCTTCGCATCGCGGCTCGAGGAACGCAGCTTTGGCCGCGATGTCATCATGGCGGCTCTCGGCGTGGACAAGGCGGCGCTGTCGAGAATGCTGATCGTCATACGACAGGTCCCCCTTGATCTCGTCAACGCCATAGGTGCAGCACCTGATATCGGCCGCCGGCGATGGTTGGAACTGGGCGAGCGGCTTGAGAAAGCCGACGTCAAGAAGATCATCGCGGAGTTGTCCGCGGACGACGCGCGCAAAATTTCGAGCGACGAGCGGTTTCAGCGGGCACTCGTTCTGGCAACGAAGAAGACGGCTGCGCCGAAGCCGGCGGTGGCCAAAGCCCAGGTTAGTGGCGTGCCTGTCATGATCAAGAAGACAGCATCCGGTGCGACCTTTATCTTCGACGGCAAGACCGCGCCCGGTTTTGATCAATTCGTCCAGGAAAGGCTGAAGGGCCTGTTCCAGGAGTTCAACAAGGACAGAGGAGCGTAGCGCGCAAAAGAAAAAGGCCCCCAACGACGACGCCGTGGAAGCCCTTCTCAGATCTTAAGCACATCGAGAATCGCATTTCCCCGAATCACAGTCAAGCGTCTTAGGCACCAAATTGGTGGATGGATTTCTTTTGCCTGAACGAAGGTGAAGGCGAATGGAGAGTGGATATGTGACGACGCCCTTTGGGCGGCGGCCGATGTCGCTTGGCATGCTGGCAAGCCAGCAACTGGCCGAGACCATCGAGCCGGGGATGAAACGCAGCAAATGGAAGCTGTTCAGGGCGATCTGCGAAGCGCGGCCGGCGCTTGGCGTCACCGATCGGGCGCTGACGGTGCTCGACGCGCTTTTGACCTTCTACCCTGACGACGAAATCTCCGAGGAAAAGGGACTGATCGTCTTCCCGTCGAATGCGCAGCTTTCGTTGCGCGCTCGTGGCATGACGCCGGCAACCCTCAGGCGGCATCTTGCCGTCCTGGTCGAGGCCGGCCTGATCCTGCGCAAGGACAGCCCGAATGGAAAGCGTTATGCGCGCCGCGACAGGGCAGGGGCTATCGGCGATGCCTTCGGCTTCAGCGTCGCACCGCTTCTGGCGCGTGCTGTCGAAATCGAAAGCCTGGCTGCTCAGGCGGTTGCCGACCGGGAGCTGTTGCGGGTGACCAGGGAACGCCTGACGCTGTGCCGGCGGGACATTTCCAAATTGATCACGACAGCGCTCGAAGAAAGGGTTTCCGGTGATTGGGAAGGGATTTCGACAATGTTTCGAACGCTTCTCGCCCGAATTCCACGGGTGGCGACCGCCGAAGACCTGGCACCGCTGCTCGACGAGATGGGGATGCTGCGCGCAGAGGTCGTCAACATGCTGGAAAGACGGATAAAAACAAAAAAAATAGACGCCAATGAGTCTCAAATTGAGCATCACAAACAGAATTCAAATCCCGACTCCATTTATGAACTTGAACCAAGCTTCGAAACGAAGCAGGGCGAAAAGGCAGCGGTCGATAACAACCCGAACGCCGGGCCGCTGGAGGAGCGAAGATTGAAACAGCAAAAGCCTTCCGTCGGGATGAACAACAGGGCGGGAGGCGCGGCCGATCCGGGCGCCGGACCAGGCCTGAAATCCTTCCCGCTCGGCCTCGTCCTCCAGGCCTGCCCCAGTATTCTCGACTATGGGCTCGGCGGAACCATCGGTAATTGGCGAGACCTGATGTCGGCCGCCGTCGTCGTGCGCTCGATGCTCGGCGTCAGTCCCTCGGCCTATGAGGAAGCCTGCTCGGGCATGGGGCCGGAAAACGCCGCCACCGTGATCGCCTGCATCCTGGAAAGGGGAGGGCACATCAACTCGCCCGGCGGTTATCTCAGAGATCTGACCCGAAGGACCGAAAAGGGCGAGTTTGCAATCGGCCCGATGCTGATGGCGCTCGTGCGGGCGAATGGGCCGACGGCGAGGCATGCCAGTTGATCGTGAGAAAGCGACTGCCTCGACATTCTTGTAGCAGTGCGCAATCACCTCTTTACAGCTAACATGTTAGTTTGCTACATCTGATCCGTTCATTGGGAGGAAGCATATTTGACACAAAAATTCGGGCTCTCGGTTGCTCTTGCCACGCCGTTCGACAGCAATGGCGATATCGCGATCGAGGCGATGATCGAGCAGGCACGGCGCAGCCTCGCGGCCGGCTGCTCGAGTGTGACCCTGTTCGGGACGACGGGTGAAGGCTCTTCCCTCGGCACCCAGGAACGTGAGCGTATCCTCGCTTCCATGCTCGACAGTGGGATAGCCGCAAAGCAGATCATCGTCGGTGTGCTGGTCGACGCTGCCGAGGATGCGGCGATGCAGGCCGGTCATGCGCTCTCCAAGGGAGCCCGCAATATCCTTCTTGCGCCACCGTCCTATTTCAAGAACGTGAGTGACGACGGCGTCTTCCAGTGGTTTTCGGCTGTTTTCGCTATTCTGGGCGACAAGGCGCGAGACATAATCGTCTACAACATTCCTTCGGTCACCATGGTTCCGCTGAGTGTATTGCTAATCGGCCGGCTACGAACCGCCTTTCCCAATGTCGTTACGGGCGTCAAAGATTCCTCCGGCGACTGGCCTTTTACGGAAAAGCTGCTGAAGGCGCATGGCGATCTCGTCATCCTGGTGGGCGACGAACGTCACCTGGCGAAGGGCGTGCGGCTTGGCGGCCAGGGTGCGATCTCCGGCATGGCGAATTTCGTACCTCGCGAAGTCAAGCTGATGGCGGAAGAGGGCAAAGACGATTCTCGCATAGAGGATTTCGTGGCCGAATTGTTGAAATTTCCGGTGACCGCTGCCGTGAAAGCGATGGTCGCTCACTTGACGTCGGATGAAATCTGGCTTGCGGTTCGCCCACCACTCGTTTCAATATCCGACGAAGGGCAGGCGCAACTCGCTCTTGCGTTCGACACTCTTTTCCGCTCGAAGGCGGCATAGGTCGGAGATGTTTCTGGGAGAGGCGATGGACGGAACGGACGAGCAGCCGACACTGCGGGAAAAGGCGTATGAGAGCTTCACACGCCATCTTCTTGCGCGTGACGTGCGCCCCGGCCAGTTCGTTTCGCAGCGGCGCCTCGTCGAGCTGACAGGGCTGACGCTTGGCGCCATCCGCGAACTCATCCCGAGGCTCGAAGCCGAAGGTCTGATCAAGACGGTGCCCCAGCGGGGGTTGCAGATCGCGCATATCGACCTGAACCTCATTCGCGAGGCGTTCCAGCTGCGCGTCTTCCTGGAGAAGGAAGCGGTCGCGCTTTTCACCCACTCCGCGTCTGACGAGACGGTCGCCGGGCTTGTGAAGCAGCATCGGGATATCGCCGACGCCATTCGAAATGGCGATGGATCGCACGAATTGGAAGTACACGCGCAAGCTGTCGATTGGGGCATGCATGACGCCTTTATCGATGCTTTGGGAAATACCATCATCTCGAACGCTTACCGGGTGAACTCGATCAAGATGCGCCTGATCAGTCAGGACCGTTTTCGCATCGATGGTCACGTCGGACCTGTCATGGTTGAGCACCTGAAGGTGCTCGAGGCAATCGAACGACGATCGGCGGAGGACTCCGTCAACAGCCTTGTCGCACATATCAATCATGCAAGAGATCGTGCGCTCAGGATATAATCGGAAATAAACAGCCGGGGATGAGGAGATCGCCGGCAAAAGGAGGAGGAATCACATGTCATCGTTTTTGAACCCGACGAGACGCGGCTTTCTGGCAGGTACGGCCGCTTTTGGCGCCAGCAGCATGCTCGGCGTCCGGTTTGCATCGGCTGCCGTCGATTGGAAGCGCTTTGCCGGCACGACGCTTGAAGTCAACCTGGTCAAGAGCCCGCGCAGCGAAATACTTCTGAAGTACCTGTCCGAATTCGAGGAGCTCACCGGCATCAAGGTCAATGCCGAAGCGACACCCGAACAACAGCAGCGCCAGAAAACGACCATCGAGCTGAGCTCCGGCAAGCCGAGCTTCGATGTCGTGCACATGAGCTATCATGTCCAGAAGCGGCAGTTCGAAAAGGGCGGCTGGCTTGCCGATATCGGCGGGTTTCTCAAGGACCCCTCGCTGACCGACCCGTCTCTGGTTGAAACCGACTTTGCCGAAGCCGGCCTGACTTTCGCCAAAGATCCGGACGGCGTTCTGCGTTCGCTTCCATTCTCGGTCGATTACTGGATCATCTACTGGAACAAGACGCTGTTCGAGAAGAAGGGGCTGGCCTACCCGACGACGTTTGAAGAACTCGCCAGTGCTGCGGAAGCGCTCACCGATCCTTCGAGCAACACCTACGGCTTCGTCGCCCGCGGCCTGAAGAACGCCAATACGCCGGTCTGGACGTCGCTGCTGCTCGGCTATGGTTCGAGCCCGCTCGGCCCTGATGGCAAGCTGCGCACGACATCGCAAGAAGCGATCGATGCAGCCAAGCTGTATCAAAAGCTGATGACCAAGACCGCCCCTCCCGGCGTCTCCGGCTTCAACTGGGCCGAGGCGCAGTCGGCCTTCCTGCAGGGCAAGATCGGCATGTGGCTGGACGGCGTCGGTTTTGCGCCGCCGATCGAGAATCCGGAAAAGTCGCGCGTCGTCGGCCAGGTCGGTTACGGCATCATGCCGAAAGGTCCGAAGGCACAGGCCGCGGGCACCTTCGGCGACGGGCTCGGCGTCGTCGCGGCAAGTCAGAAGAAAGAAGCCGGCTACCTCTTCTGCCAATGGGCGATTTCGCATGAAATGGGCGCACGTCTGCTGCAGGCCGGCGCCGGCGTTCCTTTCCGCCAGTCCGTCCTCGAGGATGCGAAGGTCCGCGAAGGCGTCAAGATGCCGGGCGCCTGGCTTGATGCCGTTGTCGGTTCCGGCAAGATCTCGCAGCTCGCGCTGCCGGTCATCATTCCGGTCACCGAGTTCCGCGACGTCTATGGTGTCGGTCTCACCAACATGATCGGCGGCGCCGATCCCGAAACCGAGCTGAAGGCAGCGACGGCGCAGTTCGAACCCGTCCTGGCGAAAAGCGAGGGATAATGGCCTCGACAAGCATCGAAACGGCCGCAGTGGCCAAGACGTCGAAAGGAAGGAGCAAACCGGATCGGTTTGCTCCCAACTACTGGCCTTTCGTCATCCCGGCGCTCATCGTCATTGCGGCCGTCATCGTTTTTCCATGGGTGTTTACCCTTTGGATGAGCGTCAACAGCTGGACGCTTGGCCAGTCCCAGGTCTTTGCGGGACTGGACAACTATGCCCGCCTGGTCGTGGACATGCGCTTCTGGGACTCGCTGTGGCATACGGTGCTCTATACGACGCTCTCCGTGGTGGCGCCCCTTTTCCTAGGGACGCTCGCCGCGCTGATCTTCGATACGCAATTTCCGCTGCGCGGCCTTCTGCGTGGCATATTCGTGATGCCGATGATGGCGACGCCCGTCGCCATCGCCCTCGTCTGGACGATGATGTTCCACCCGCAGCTCGGCGTCCTCAACTATCTTCTCTCCCTCATCGGCATCGGCCCGCAGGAGTGGATCTATAATCAGAACAGCGTCATCCCATCGCTGGTGCTGGTCGAGACTTGGCAATGGACGCCGCTTATCATGCTGATTGTGCTCGGCGGTCTGGCGGCGGTTCCACGCGAGCCCTATGAAAGTGCCGAAATCGACGGAGCCAATGTCTGGCAGAAATTTCGCTATCTGACGCTGCCGATGATCGCGCCATTCCTGATGATTGCCGTGATGATCCGCAGCATCGATGCGGTGAAAAGTTTCGACATCATTTACGCCATGACCCAGGGCGGCCCGGGCACGGCGTCGGAAACGATCAACATCTATCTCTACAACACTGCTTTCGCTTACTACGATATTGGCTATGGATCTGCGATGGCGGTTGTCTTTTTCATCCTCATCGTCCTGCTCGCCTTCGTCCTGATGATGCTGCGGCAGCGCGCGAACTGGTCCGACGGGGAGGCACGCTGATGAAGCGCAAGACGCTCGATCGCATCGGCTTGCTGTTTGTTGCCCTGGTGATGATATCGCCGGTCGTCCTGTTCTTCCTCTGGATGATCTCGCTGTCGCTGAAATATGAAATCGACAACGGCGCTTATCCGCCGATCTTCATCCCGGAGCGCTTTGCCTGGTCGAACTATCTGAAGGTTTTCGAGGAGAACAACTTCTTCCTCTATCTCTGGAATTCGGTGCTGGTGACCGGTGCCGCCACGCTTCTGGCGCTGCTGATCGGCGTACCGGCCGGATATGGCATCGCGCGCCTGAAGGCTGAGAAGTCTGCGTTGGTCATCATGATCGCGCGCATGACGCCCGGCCTTTCCTTCCTGATCCCGCTCTTCCTGCTGTTCCAGTGGCTGAATCTGCTCGGCACGCTGCTGCCGCAGATCATTATCCATCTCGTCGTCACTGTGCCGATCGTCGTGTGGATCATGATCGGTTATTTCGAGACGACGCCGATGGAGCTGGAAGAGGCTGCAAGCATCGACGGCGCAACACCCTGGCAGGTTTTCCGGCTGGTCGCCTTGCCGATCGCCAGGCCAGGCATTGTCGTCGCCTTCATCCTCTCGGTCATCTTCTCGTGGAACAACTTCGTCTTCGGCATCGTGCTCGCCAGTCGCGAGACGCGCACGCTCCCCGTCGCCGTCTACAACATGCTCTCATTCGAACAGGTCAGTTGGGGTCCGCTGGCGGCGGCGGCATTGATTGTCACCTTGCCGGTGCTGATATTGACGGTGTTCGCGCAACGGCAGATCGTAGCGGGCCTGACGGCCGGCGCCGTCAAGTGAGCGGGTGAGACTACGGTTTTGACGACTTCTTCTATTTCTATCTTCGACCCGCCTCCCGGTCAGGCGCGCCGCGTTTTGTGTGTCGGCGCGGCGGTTATGGACACCCTGTTTCGTGTACGCTCGCTACCGACTGGCCAGGGCAAAATCCTGCCTTACGATATGCTGCAGGTCGCCGAGGGCATGGCATCGAGTGCTGCCTTTGCAGTCGCCCGGCTGGGCGGCAATGCCAGCCTCTGGGGTGCAGTCGGCGATGATTCCACTGGCGAACGCATCATTGCCGACCTCAGCGATAGCGGCATAGACACGGGCGGCATGCTGCGCGTGGTAGGCGCCCGCTCGGCCGTTTCGACGATCCTTGTCGATGATCAGGGCGAGCGCTTGATCGTGCCTTTCTACGATGCAGGCCTGCACGAGACGATCAAGCCGGTCACAAAACAGGAAATTTCTGCTTTCGATGCGGTGCTGGTCGACGTCCGGTGGCCGAAGCTTGCGCTGCGGACGTTGGTGGCAGCCAGAGACGCGGCCATTCCGGCCATTCTCGATGGTGACGTTGCAGGCGATGGCGTGATCGAGATGCTTGCACCGGCCGCCAGCCACATCGTGTTCTCGCAGCCGGCGGCCGAACGGCTTGCCGGAACAGCCGAGCTGGTGAAGGTCGTCGGCCTTCTCAAGCGAAAGTTCGAGCATGCCTTCATCAGCGTCACGGCTGGCGAAAACGGCTGCTTCTGGTTCGATGACCGAACCGGCGAAGTTGTCCATCTTGTCGCTCCGAAGGTGAGGGCCGTCGATACGCTCGCAGCCGGCGATATCTTCCATGGCGCTTTCGCGTTGGCTATCGCCGAAGGCATGCCGATCGAAGAGGCGATGCGCTTGTCATCCATGGCGGCGGCGCTCAAATGCCAGGTTTTCGGCGGTCGCACCGGCGCGCCCACCAGAGCCGAAGTCTGCAGGGTGCTGCAAAATTGGGACCCGCCGGTGGCGGCGATGAGAGGTCCCAATTGGAAGAGGTCGGAAGGCCGATAAAGTGATCACAACGGGAGAGTTGTGAAGATCCGGGCAGCAACGGCCGTTAACGGTGAACGCCATGGAGGCGTTCACGCTTGCGCTGTCACCCAAAGGCGACCAAGCCCATGCGGCCAGTTATACGGCGCTTAGTCCATATCCCCGACCTAAGAACAGCGCACCTCGAACCTGAGGCTGTCGCCAGCATTGCGCCAACCCAGCACGGGTGATCGTCGGTCGCGGCTGGCAATCAAATGTTCATTTGAACATTTCATTCTTGCAAAGTGAAACTCGCCTGTTACCATCGGGCTCACGTTCGTAGCGGGAGGCTTCGGACCGACAACAAGTGGGAGTGAGGATGAACAAGATCGCTTTTTTCCTGTCCGCAGGATTGACCAGCCTATCGTTATCCGTTCCGGCAATGGCAGCCACGAAGATCCAGTGGTGGCACGCGATGGGCGGCGAGAATGGCGCGAAGCTTGAACAGATCGCCAAGGGGTTCAACGCATCTCAATCTGACTACGAGATCGTCCCGGTCTTCAAAGGCACTTATGACGAGACGCTGACGGGCGCCATTGCTGCGTTCCGCGCCAACCAGCAGCCCGCAATCGTGCAGGTCTACGAAGTCGGCACCGGCACCATGATGGCAGCACAAGGCGCGGTCTATCCCGTTTACCAGTTGATGAAGGACGAAGGAGAGGCCTGGGACCAGAGCAAATTCATTGCTCCGGTCGTCGGTTACTACTCGGACACCAGCGGCAACGTTCTGTCCTTGCCGTTCAATTCCTCGACGCCGATCATGTATTACAACAAGGATGTCTTCAAGAAGGCGGGGCTTGATCCGGAGACGCCGCCGAAAACATGGGCGGACGTTGAAGCCTTTTCGCGGACGATCATGAAGTCCGGCGCAGCCAAATGCGGCTTCACCAGCGCCTGGATCTCGTGGATCCAGACTGAGAACCTGAATGCGCTGCACGATAAGCCGTATTCCACAAAGGCCAACGGTTTTGGCGGCTTGGACGCAGAATTCACCTTCAACAATGATCTCACGATCCGCCATTGGGGCAACCTGAAGAAGTGGCAGGACGAGGGGCTCTTCAAATTCGGAGGACCTGGCGGCGGCGATAACGCTCCTCCGATGTTCTATTCTCAGGAATGCGCGATGTACATGAACTCGTCCGCCGGTCGGGCAGGGGTCATCAACAACGCAAAGGCTTTCAAGGTCGGTTTTGCGCCGCTTCCCTACTATGACGACGTTATTCCGCAGCCGCTCAACTCGATTATCGGCGGCGCCACGCTCTGGACGCTGAAGGGTCGCCCGGAAGAGGAATACAAAGGTGTCGCGAAGTTCTTCACTTACCTGCAGAAGCCGGACGTCCAAGCCGATTGGCATCAGTTCTCGGGCTACCTGCCGATAACCGAGGCTGCCTATAAGCTGGGCCAAGATCAGGGCTATTACGAGAAGAATCCCGGAGCAGATATCGGTATTAAGCAGCTGACGCGGGTGACACCCACCGACAATTCCAAGGGCATCCGGTTCGGCAACTACGTCCAGGTGCGTGGCATCATCGACGATGAGTTTGCGGCCTTGCTGGGCGGGAAGAAGACGGCGAAGGAAGCAGTTGATTCCGTGGTCGCACGAGGCAACGAACAGCTTCGCGATTTCCAGTCCGCCAACTAATGGGCTCCGCGACGGGGGCTGGTGAAAGACCGGCCCCCGTTTCCCATCCGTCAGTGTGAGGGCCCATGCAAACCAAACGGACCGTATTTCCCAACAAGCTTTTGCCTTACCTGCTCATCGCTCCCCAAATTTTCGTGACGGTGGTCTTTTTCCTCTGGCCTGCGGCAACTGCATTCTGGCAATCTTTCCTGCGCCAGGACGCCTTCGGTTTCAAAACGAGCTTCGTCTGGTTCGAAAACTACCGTCGGCTCTTCGCCGATCCGATCTACATCAATGCCTTTGGCCACACGCTCATCTTCGCCATTCTCGTGACGGTGCTATCAACGTCAATTGCGCTGCTCCTGGCTGCAGCGGCAATGCGTGTGTTGCGCACCTCTCGAATTTATTCGACCTTGCTCATTTGGCCATATGCCGTCGCCCCCGCGATCGCCGGCATTCTTTGGTGGTTCATGTTCAATCCGTCGATCGGTATCGTCGCGTATATGTTGCGAGCGATGGGGATCAACTGGAACCATCTGATCAATCCCGATGATGCCATGGTTCTGATCGTGATCGCGGCGACGTGGAAACAGATTTCCTATAACTTCTTGTTTTTCTTGGCTGCGCTGCAATCCGTCCCGCGCTCGCTTCAGGAAGCCGGGGCCATTGACGGAGCCGGGCCGATGAAGCGTTTCTGGACGATCGTCTTCCCGCTGATCTCACCGACGACCTTCTATCTGATCGTCATCAATATCGTTTACGCGATGTTCGATACGTTCGGCATCATTCATGCGACCACCCAAGGCGGACCGGCGCGCGCGACGGAAATCCTTGTCTACAAGGTCTATTTCGACGGCTTCATCGGACTGAATTTGGGTTCGTCGGCGGCGCAGTCGGTCATTCTCATGGTGATCGTCATCGCGCTGACCGCGGTCCAATTCCGCTTCATCGAACGCCGCGTGCAATATTGAGGAATCCCAAGGATGGTTGAAAATCGCCCCTTCCTAAATTTCCTGGCGCACCTTGTCCTCATCATTGGCGTCACGATCGTGGTCTTTCCGGTCTACGTGGCTTTCATCGCATCGAGCCACGGCCCAAACGACTTCTTGTCAGGCGTCGTACCGCTGACACCAGGTAGCCACATCATCGAGAATTATTCGACGATGCTGTCATCCGGGATGACAAGCTCAGGGGCGCCGCCGATCGGGCCGATGATGATCAACTCGCTGATCATGGCGGTTGGCGTCGCCGTCGGGAAGATCATCATTTCGATCCTTTCGGCCTTTGCCATCGTCTATTTCCGGTTTCCGTTCCGGACCTTGGCATTCTGGATGATCTTCATCACCCTGATGTTGCCGGTCGAGGTGCGCATCGTGCCGACCTATAAGGTCGTCGCCGACCTTGGAATGCTGAACAATTACGGCGGCCTCATCATTCCGCTGATAGCATCGGCAACCGCAACCTTCCTGTTTCGTCAGTTCTTTCTGACAGTCCCTGACGAACTGATGGAGGCTGCCCGTGTCGATGGAGCAGGGCCGATGAAGTTCTTCCGCGATATTCTGCTGCCGCTGTCGATCACCAATATCGCGGCGCTCTTCATCATCCTCTTCGTGCTCGGCTGGAACCAGTATCTCTGGCCGCTCATCATAACGACCGACCAGAGCTTCTATACCGTCGTGATGGGAATCCAGCGCATGGCAGCGGTTGCCGATGCCGAGCCGCGCTGGAACCTCGTGATGGCAGCGGTCATTCTGGCCGCCCTGCCACCTGTCCTCGTCATCGTCGCCATGCAACGCCTTTTTGTCAAAGGCCTGGTCGAAACGGAGAAATGAAATGGCAACGATCAACATCATCGACGTCAAGAAGAATTATGGTGCCGTTCCGGCGGTCAAAGGCATCAACCTGTCTGTTGCGGATGGCGAACTCATCGTGCTCGTCGGCCCGTCCGGCTGTGGCAAGTCAACTTTGCTTCGCATGATTGCCGGGCTGGAAACCATCAGCGAGGGCCATGTCGAGATTGCCGGCCGCGATGTCAACAAGGCAGAGCCCGCCGACCGCGATATCGCCATGGTCTTTCAAAATTACGCGCTTTATCCGCATATGACCGTGCGCGGAAATCTCGAATATGGTTTGAAAAATCGCGGCACCGAACGGGCGGAAATCAACCGCCGTGTGGCGGAGGCGGCCGAGATCCTCGAAATCGGGCCGATGTTGGATCGTAAGCCTCGCGAACTGTCCGGCGGGCAACGCCAGCGTGTTGCGATGGGGCGCGCCATCGTTCGCGAGCCGGCCGCCTTCCTTTTCGATGAGCCTCTGTCCAATCTCGATGCCAAATTGCGGGTACAGATGCGCGTTGAAATACGCCGGCTGCAACGGCGCCTGAAGACCACCAGCATCTATGTCACCCATGACCAGCTTGAAGCGATGACGCTGGCAGACCGGCTGGTCGTCATGAACGGAGGACTTGTCGAACAGGTCGGCACGCCCGTGGCGGTCTACGATCGCCCGGCGAGTTTGTTTGTCGCCAGCTTCATCGGCTCACCGCCTATGAATCTTGTGCCGATCGACGTCCTCAGGGCAGCCGACAGCGAAAGTGCCCTGGCATTGCCCGCCGGCACCGACATGGTCGGTCTTCGCCCAGACGCGCTGCTCGTCACCAAGCCGGTTGAGCCTTCCGTTCGTCTCAATGCAACGGTCGAGTTGCTCGAGCCAATTGGGGGAGAAAGCCATCTGCATGTGCGATTGGGTGGGAGCCAGCAGACGGTCGTCCTGACCGTACCGGGGCGTCCGGATTTTGCCGAGAACGCAAATGTCGACGTCTTCGCACGTGTCGGCGCGATGCACCCTTTCAACAGCGATACCGGAAAACGCACCGATTGACTCCGGTTTATTATTTCTCCATCCCACCCAGAAGACGACGAAAGTGATGAGACGATGACGACCGTAGAGCCGCGATCCGGCCCGAGACGCAGTGAAGTTCAGGCGCATCGAGGCGCCTCTGCCATAGCGCCCGAGAATACCATTGCCGCTTTCCGGGCGGCCGCTGAACAAGGCGCGGAGTGGGTCGAACTCGACGTTGCACTTCTTGCCGACGGTACGCCGGTCGTCATCCACGACGTTTCTATCGATCGCTGTTCCTCGTCAAAGGGAAATCTTGCCGACCTCACCGCATCGGATCTCGAAGCCATCGACGCGGGCTCATGGTTCAGCCCTAAATTCAAAGGCGAACCACTGCCAACGCTGGCCCGCGTTGTTTCGGCGCTTGGCGAACTCGGCCTCAACGCCAATGTCGAGATCAAGCAGCATGCCCATCACAAGTCACTCGACCAACTGGTCAAAGTCGTTGATCAACATCTGAAGGCGCGGGCGGCGCACACCAAGATCATGATCTCGAGCTTTGATGCCGCTGCGTTGAAGGGAATGCACGAGATTGATCCAAGCTACGAGCTCGCCATGCTGTGGAGCAAGTTGCCTGCGGATTGGCTGGATGTCCTTCGGTCGATTCCCGCAAAGACCATCCATCTCGACTACAAGGCACTGAGTATCGGGTTTCTCGAGGAGGCCGTGCGTCGCGGCATCTCGGTGCGGGCGTGGACCTGCAACGATCCCAGGCGGCTCGCATCTTTCTGGGATGTTGGTTTGACCGGTGTGATAACAGACGACCCCAGTGTCTACCTCACGTAAGGAGCGGCGATGGGGCAGCGGATCATATCGAGCCGACAACGTGAGATCCTCGCGCTGATCGAAGCGGAAGGTGTTCAGTACATCGAGGAGCTGGCGCGCCGGTACGATTTGACGACGCAGACGATCCGTCGCGATATCAATGCATTATGCGATCTCGGGCACGCCCGGCGCTTCCACGGCGGCGTCGACCTACCGGTCGAGGGCAGCAACATCTCGCTCAATGCCCGCGCCCAACTCAATCGGCGGGCCAAGCGGCTGATCGCCAAGCGCGTCGCTTCCGATATAGGTGCAGAGGCGACAGTGTTCCTGGGGATCGGCAGCACGGTTCGGTTCGTTGCAGAGGCGTTGCGTGATCACCAGGGTCTGACGGTGATCACCAACAACATCCACGTCGCTTTGAGCCTTTGCGACGCGCCGAGTGTCGAGGTCCATTTGACGGGCGGTCTTTTGCGTCACGACGATCGCGACGTGGTGGGCACGGATGTGATCAAGTTCGTCGAAAAATTCTATGCGACTTACGCAGTCGTCGGCGCAGGCGCTTTAAGCCCGCTCAACGGTCTGATGGACTTCAGCTATAGCGAAGCCCAAATCACCAATGCCCTCCTTGAGAATTCGCAAACGCAGATTCTGGCCGCCGACGTCAGCAAGTGGACGCGAAACGCTTCCGTGCGTGTGGCGCCATTCAGCAAACTCACCCGTTTTTACACCGATCGGCTGCCTGGCGAAGCGGCCGCCATCAATGCCCTCGCCGAGAGCGGCTTGGACGTGGTCACATGCAGCGAGGACATGACATGAGCTACGTAAACCTGGCGCCATCAGCTCGTGAGTTACAGGATGTGCGCTACCTGTTCACCGACATCGACGATACCCTGACCACCCAAGGCAAGCTTCTGCCACAAACCTACGAAGCTCTCTGGGATCTCAGCCGGGCGGGTATTGCCGTCGTGCCGGTTACGGGCGGCTCCGCCGGTTGGTGCGAACATATCGTTCGTGCCTGGCCGGTGGCCGCAGTCATCGGCGAAAGTGGCGCATATTGTGTCACCCGTCGGGACGGTGCAGTCGTCTTCGACTATTGGGAGGACGCCGCCCTCCAGACCGAGCGCCAGCGTCAGCACCTCCAGGCAATCGAAGAGCTGGTCTCGCGAAGGGGCGCGGCGTTCAGAATTGCCCACGACCAGGTCTTTCGGCTGGCGGACGTCGCGATCGATATTCAGGGTCACGACCCGCGTGAGGTCGAGGATCTCGCATCCAGTATAAAAGCCATTGGCGGAACGGTTGCGATCAGCTCCATTCACATCAACACTTGGATCGGTGATTACAACAAGCGCTCGATGAGCGAGCGCGTTTTAACCGAGATGTTTGGTGTCGATCCCGATGAAACAGCCGCTGTGACCGCCTTCGTCGGTGACTCTCGAAATGATGCACCGATGTTTGGCTTTATCCGCAACTCCTTCGGGGTCAACAACATCATCCCGGTTCTTTCACAATTGCAACACGCGCCGAAATGGGTCTCCTCGCAGCCCGCCGGGCTTGGCTTTGCCGATATTGCCCAAACAATCTTGAACGCGGCTGGCGCAGGCTCTGAGACGTCTCATCAGCTTTTGACTGAGCCGGCGGTCATGCCTGCCAGGAAGTAGCGTTGAGCAACCAGGTAAAGGACCAGAAGGGGAAGGGAACCGAGCACGCTCATCGCCATCATTTCGTTCCATTCGAAAGCGTGCTGGCCCATTAGAAGCTGGATGCCGATCGGAACGGTTCTGAGGTCCATCGACTTTGTCAGCGTCAGCGCAAAGAGGAATTCGTTCCACGCCAGCAGGAAGGTGTAGACCGCGGTGGCGACGATCCCGGGGATGGAGACCGGAACGATGACGCGCCATAGGGCCGTCCAGCTCGAGCCGCCGTCGACCAGGACGGCCTCGTCCAGCTCTTTCGGCAAGGTGTTGAGATAGCCTGTCATCAGCAGGACGGCGTAAGGCAGCGTGAAGACCATGTAGGTCAGGATCAGCGCCAGATAGGTATCGAAGATCCTGAAGGCGACCACCATTCCGAAATAGGGGATGAGAAGGGTGATCGGTGGAACGGTCTGGGTGCTGATGATGAAGATGTTCAAGGTGTTCTTGAAACGGAACTGGTAGCGGCTGAAGCCGTAGGCGGTTACGATCGCGACAATCAGGGTCAGGGCGGTGACGACGCCGGCGACGAAGTAACTGTTGATGAAGAACCGCACTTTCACGGGATCGTTGAAGATCGTCAGATAGGCGGCCACCGTAAAATCATCCGGCAACAGCCGCGGCGGAAGGGCGAAGATTTCCGTATTCGACTTCAGCGAACTGAAAAACATCCACACGATCGGAAAGGCCGAAAAGACGATGCCGATCGCCAGGCCGAGATAGGTCAGGATGGTCGGCAATAGGGAGCTCTTGAAGGAACGCTTTGCCATGGATCACCTGCGCTGCTGGTGTTTGATGTAGAAGTAGGTGACGCTCATCGAGATGATGAGGATGATCATTGCGCTCGCCGAAGCCAGCGAGAATTCATACTGGGAGAAGGCGAGCTTGTAGGTGAAGGTGGAGAGCACTTCCGTCGAATAGATCGGGCCGCCGCCCGTCGTCATCCATACGAGTGGAAAAACCTGCATCGTCCAGATGAAATCGAGGAGCGCGATGCTGATGATGATCGGCATCAGCTGCGGAATGGTGATGTACCAGAACTTTTGGATTTCGTTGGCGCCATCGATACCGGCCGCCTCGTAAAGCTCCTTCGAAATGCCCTGGAGGCCGGCGAGCAGGCTGACCATGTAGAGCGGATAGCCTGCCCAGATGTTTGCGAAGGTCAAAGCATGGATGGCGGTGCGCGTGGAGGAGAACCACTCGACCTTGAAGTTGATGATATGGAGCGCCATCAGCACGCTGTTGACGACGCCGTTCGGGTCGAGCAGCAGGCGCCAGATGATGGCGATGATGACGGCCGTGAACAGCCAGGGCAGGATGAAGAGCACGCGCAGGATGCTGCGAATGAGCGGATCGACCCGGTTGGTGTTCAACAGAAGCGCGAAGGCCAGGCCGATGATGAAGTGAAAGATGACGCTCATGATCGTGAAATAAAGCGTCTGCACGACCGACTGCCAGAAGACCGGATTCTCGAAGATGGTCATATAATTCTGGACGCCCGCGAAGGCAGCGTCCTTTTTCATGATGGCGCCGTCCATCAGTGAATATTTGAAGACCATCACCATGGGAAACAGCATCAGCAGGACAAGCAGCAGGGTCGCCGGCGAAACGTAGAAATACGGCACCAGCTTCCTCAAGGTGCTGTAACGAAGCCATCCTTTTCTTCGCGCTTTGGCTTGCGCAGCGATCAGAGCCGTAGCCGAATGATTCATGAGCTGTGACTTTCTATTCTGCCGAAATTTGACGACTTGCACCGGCAGCGCCTGGTTGCGCTGCCGGTGATCCGTGAAAGCGACGTGCTTAGAACTTCGCCAGCCAAGCCTTCTCGGTATTGGCAGCTGCTTCCTTGGCTGACTGCCCGCCGTCGAACATCTTCTGAACTTCGACGTTCATGTCGCGCATCAGCTCTTCGGCAACCGGAAGGCCGACGAATTCGTTTGCAGGATAACCGCTCTGGAAGATTTTGAAGGCTTCCGCGAAGATCGGGTCCGAGGCCACGAAGTCCGGCTTGGCATGGACGTTGCCGGGGAAGGCATTGGCAATCGAGACGAGACGGCCGTTGACGTCAGGGCTCATCAGGTATTCGACGAGCTTCCAGGCTTCTTCCTTGTGCTGGCTGCCTTCGCTGATGCCGATGCCCCAGGAGGCATAGGGCATGCCGCGCTTGCCGGTGTAGCCGTCCGTGGCCGGCAAAGCGGAGATGCCGAAATTGAGCTTCGGATTACGCTCGCGGATGAGGTTCACATGGGCGAGGGAGTCGACCATCATGCCGACGCGGCCATTGACGAATTCCTCGACCTTGTCCTGTTCCTTCTTGGCAAAAATGCCGGGGGAAATTACGCCTTCCTTGTTGAGGGAGGCGATATAGTCGAGCGTGCCTACGACTGCGTCATTTTCGAGGTCAGGCTTGCCGTCCTTCAGCATTGAGGCGCCGGAGGCCCAGACCCAAGACATGACGTCGTTCTGGATTCCGCTCGGAGACTGCAGCGATAGCGGCAGGACCCAGCCGTACTGGTTCTTCGAGGCGTCGGTCATCTTCTTGGCGGCTTCGGCAAATTCCGTGCGCGTGGCCGGCAGCTTGTCGACGCCGGCGGCCTTGGCGATATCGAGGTTCACGAAGACGGGGTAGACGAAGGATGCCAGCGGGAACATCACGCTCTTGCCATCGACCTTGACGATATCGGTGATCTGGCTCTTGTCGTATTTCGCCTTCTCCATCAGTTCGTCCATGGAGGCGATCGCGCCCTGCTTGGAGAGCCCGTTTACCCAGGCACCATCCAGGCCCACCACGTCGCTCAGGGTTCCCGAGGCGGCGCCGACGACGATCTGGTCACGCGTCGTGGCATAGGGGCCGCTGACCAGCGTCACCTTGATGCCGGGATTTTTGGCTTCGAAATCGTTCATGATGCCGCGCAGAGCGCCCGACGGCATTTCGGGTTCCCACCATTGAATGAACTCGATGGTGGTGTCGGCAAATGCCGATGTGGCGCAGAGCGCCCATACCGCCACGGCAGCCCGCATCGTCACGCCGAATTTTTTGATATTCATTTGTGCCTCCCAAAGATTGTCAGTTAATCGATCCTCCTCAAGATCGTAGGCAAAGTAGGTTCCCTGAAGCCCCTATCTGTCAATGAAGAACTGCGATCAGGAAAAGATGGGAGGCCGGCATTCACCGCCCGTGTTGCGTTAAATCATTGATAAAAAATCATAAAATTGATTGACATCATCAGTATTTTTCTGCAGCATTTGTGTTGCTTGTGACGCATTTTTTCTTTACTTTCGTAAACAAATGAAAGTTTACCCAACAAAGTGAAAAGCGTGGAACCCGGCGTCTTCACTGCAAATTTTCGAATTTGGGGCGCTGAAACAAGCACCTTTTGCAACCACGCGGCGCAGACGGCGCAAGTCGCAGTGAAGGGATTATTTCGATTTTCGAAAGGGAGGGCAGGGCCCGCACCAAAAATGACGGATCACGCCGGCTTACGCGGTGACTTTCGACGATTCAGGATACGAAGGTCATCCTGTACAAATTGCCGAATGCATGATTTGGCGCATCAGAGGATCGGCCGTTGAGTGAAATCGTTCCCGATCAGTTGTCGTCGTCCGCCAGTAAGGAATTGAATGGCCAAGAAGAATTATAAATCGATGGACGACTTCGCGACTGCCGCCGGCGTATCGCGTCCGACCTTGTCGAAATATTTCGATGACCCCTCGCAGATCAAGGAGGTGACCCGCAAGCGTATCGAGGCGGCTCTCAAGAAGTCGCATTTCGAGCCGAACCTTTTCGCGCGGCATCTCAATCGCAAGCGGACCAGGAATATCGGGATTCTGGTGCCGACCATGTCGGATCCCTTTTATGTGCAGGTCGTGTCGCTGATCGAGCTGGAGTTGCGCGAAAAGGGATTCTGGCCTGTCCAGATTTCTTCGCACACGCGGCCGGAGCTGGAGGCGGAGGCCGTTCGGACCTTGCTCTCGCTGAAGGTCGCGGGTGCGATCGTGGCGCCGCTCGGAGCCGGTTCGCGCCGTTCCGCTCTGGAAAGGCTGAGGGATGCCATACCCGTCGTCTGCTTCGACAATCCTGCCGACGCCGACCTTCCTTATGTCGGCAACGACAACGCGCAAAGCATGGCAGCCATTGTGCAGTATCTCTGCCGGTCCGGTGAGCCGCCGATCTTCCTGGAAATTCCGCATATGACCGAAAATGCCGGCGAGCGGCAGGCGGGCTACCGCGCGACGATGGCGAGGGAAGGGCATTCCCCGCTCGTCATCGATTGCGACGCACCGCCTTCCTGGGAATTCGAGCGTCTCGGATATGAGCAGATGCAGAGAATTCTTGCCAAAGGCGGTCTTCCCGGCAAAACGCTGCTATGCGCCAATGACCGCTTCGCTTTCGGCGCGATGGCCGCCGCATTCGCTTCGCGACTGAAAATCGGCCGTAGTGACGCGTGCGACGTACGCATTGCCGGGCACGACGATCACCCGCTTAGCCGATATACCTGCCCGTCGCTGACGACCATGGCCCAGAACGCGCCCGAGATCGCTGCGAAATCCGTGGAGCTTTTGCTGTCGCATATCGAGAGCGAGGATGATGGGACCACCCCTGCGACGAACAAGGTGATCCTCGAGGCAACGCTGGTCATGCGCGAGTCGGCTTGAGGCCGGCACGGGTCTCCGCGTCAACGCGCAAGCGCTGGGTCCATGGCGCGCCATGCCGTTGCGATGGCTTCGAGGGCCGCTTGCCCCTCCGGAATGGCCCGTCTCTTCGACACGAAGCCATGGATCTGTCCGGGCCAGGTCCGGGTCGTTGCCTTCGCCTCGGTACTGAGCCGCTCGGCATAAGCGGCCCCTTCGTCGAACAACACGTCGTATCCGGCAAGGATCACCAGGGCCGGCGCCACGCCCGCCAGCGATGCTACGTTCAGTGGCGAGGCTCGCCAGTCCGACCGGCTCGCGGCGTCCGGCAGATAGTGGTCTCGAAACCATTTCATCGCCGCCGCCGTCAGGCCGAAACCCTCTTCGTACCGTGAGAAGCTGTCGCTTGTCTGCAACTGGTCGGTCACCGGATAGATCAGCACCTGTCCGATGACAGCCGGCACCTGTCCGTCCCGTGCCAGCAGGGCGACGACGGCGGCCAGATTGCCGCCGGCGCTATCGCCGGCGACGAGAATTCGCAAGGGATCGATGCCGAGCGCATCCGCCTGCTCCGTCATCCAGACGAGTGTGGCGGCGCAGTCGTCAATGGCAGCGGGAAAGGGGTGTTCCGGGGCTAGGCGATAGTCGGGCGAAACCACGACGGCGCCTGCCATATTGGCAAGCGTCCGGCAGATATCCTCATGGGTTTCCGGCGCGCCGATGACAAAACCGCCGCCATGGAGATAAAGCAAGGCCGGCGCGCCCTGGCGCGGCGCAGCGCGGCCGCGCCATATATTCAACCGGATTGCGCCCGCATGCCTTTCCAGGATCTCGGCTACGTCTTCGAGCGGCCGTTGAATGTCTGCGAAACTATCGAGATATTGCTGCCGCGCCAGCGCCGGCGTGCAGCTTTCGACCGGCGTTTGCGGATCGCCAGGCCATGCAAGCGCACGTTTGGCGGATTCATCCAGTTGTGTCATGCCAGCAAACTCCTCGCTTCGTCTTCCCGCAATTCTTTTGGCTGCGCGACAATACCCGGAATGGTCTGCACGACACCGGTTTCACCGGCACGCAGGATCGCTTCCATGACTTCGAGCACATGGAGAGCGAGATCGCCCGAAGCACGCGGCGCACGGCCCTCGATGATTGCGCGTGCGAGATCGGCAAGGCCCAGCATGCGGTAGTTGGCGCGATCAGGCGCTGCGATCGGCCAGTTGACGGCGCCAAAGAGTTCGCCTGATGTATCCGTTTCCTGCCAGGGCGCGCCGCGGCTGGAGAGCGCGACGGAGCCGCCGAAATTGTCGGGGTCGGGCAGACGCAGCGAGCCTTCGGTCCCGTGGAGCTCGATGGGGTGATTGGAGTGGCGGAAGACGTCCCAGGAGGTGCCGAAGGTGACCGTGGCACCGCAATCGAATTCCAGCAACGACAGCACGCTGGTCGGCGTGCCGACCTTGAACGTGGTGCCCTGCTTCGGTCCCTCCGCCGTGATGAGCCGCTCTTCCTGCCCGCTTGTGGCGACGGCCTGCACACGGCGGATCGGCCCCATCAGATTGACCATCATCGTCAGATAATAAGGCCCCATATCCATGACCGGGCCGGCGCCGGCCTGGTAATAAAAGCTGGGATCCGGATGCCAGTGCTCCATGCCGCGCCCCATCATGAAGGCTGTCCCGGTCACCGGCTTGCCGATGGCGCCGGCTTCCATCTGCCGCCGGGCATGGCGTCCGGCCGCCCCCAGGAACGTGTCTGGCGCCGAGCCGAGCATGAGGCCCTTTACGGCGGCGGCATCCACCAACCGGCGTCCTTCGGCGGCCGTGACTCCGAGCGGCTTCTCCGTGAAGACATGCTTGCCCGCCGACAGCGCCCGCATCGAAACGTCAAAATGCGCGGCCGGGATCGTCAGATTGAGGATGAGGTCGATGTTCCTGTCGTCGATGAGGCTATCGACGTCAGCCGCACGCAGATCGAACTCAGCTGCGCGGCGCTTGGCGGCGTCTGCGTTGAGGTCTGCACAGGCGATGATTTCGACGCCGCGAAACAGCGGCGCGTTGCGCATATAGGCGAACGAAATGTTGCCGCATCCCACAACGCCGATCCTGAGTTTCATGCCATTGGTCTGTGTCATCGAAGAACCTGATTTTGCCGTTGCGGGTGCGAAGGGTTGAGGGTGCGTTACATTTTAAGCGCAAGGAATAAAATATATTGACGCACGGTAACATTTGACCGTACGTAATGGCAAGACGCTGGCGTAGAAATCCCCGCTGAAGAGACCGCCGTTCCAGTCTTCGGCCGCCTCTCCAGGCGGAAGAGGTTTGGCAAGGCCGGCGAAGCCCCCGAGGATTGCACGCGCGGGGAAGCCGCCGGCTTCGGTATCGGCTGTCATCAACGAATAGGTCAGGACCGCGATATGAAAAATGCTGAGCCGCAGATCGGCTGCCAAACATTCACCTGGGAGATGCTGGGCACGGGTTGGGGCGGCGGTCCGGATGATCTGGTGCGCGCCATTGCCGATGGCGGATATGCCGGTCTCGAAATCACCGATACGATGATCGGTCACTACGCGCTCAAGCCTGCCGACTTTGCCCGCACCCTGACGGATGCCGGCTTGGCGCTGGTTTCCTTTGCCTTCGGCTCCGCCAGCGGTTTCACGGTGGCGGAAAAGATTGCCTCCGATCTCGAAACGGCGCGGCGATGGATGGATTTCGCGGCGAACTTTCCCGGTGCGATGGTATCGATGGGATCGGCGACGGTTGTCTCGGATGGTCCACGCGATGAGAAATTTGCCATTGCGGCCGAGTGCTACAATCGTGCGACCGAGATTGGACAGTCGGCTGGCGTCACTGTAGCTGTCCATCCTTCCTCGCACCACAACACGCTGCTGTTCACGCGGAACGACTATGATCAGCTGTTTGCTCTCTTGGATCCACAAGTGGGTTGGGTGCCGGATACCGGCCATATCCTGCGTGGCGGCCAGCAGATCGGCGACACGCTGGCGGCCCACCGGGACCGGATCCGTTACGTGCATCTGAAGGATGTCGACGCCGGCGGGACCTGGGCGATGCTCGGCGAAGGCGTCTGCGACGTGCCTGCCGTGATTTCGGCCGTTCGCAATGCGCCGCAATTTATCGGCTGGATCGTGGTGGAAGAAGAATCGGACCATGCCGGAACCGATCCTTCCGCCGCCGTTCGCGCGAACCGCGAGACGCTTCGACGTCTGGGATTTTAGCCCATCTCGCTTTCCCCGGCATCGGCCGGGGCCTTCGGCTCGCGCCAAAGCCTCTCCCGGCTCTCTTTTGAAATGGACAGGTGGACTGCAGATCACGCGTAGCGAACCTCCACGCCCAGCTTGTCCAACCGGTGACGGATGCTGTGCGGCATGTTGCTATCCGTGATGATCAGATCGACGCGTGACAGCGAGAAGGCTTTGGAGGAGGCGCCGATGTCAAATTTGCTCGAATCCGCCACGAGGACGACACGCCGGGCCATGCGAACCAGGTTGCGCTTGGTCCGCGCCACGTCCTCGGAGACATCGACGACATCGAAGGCCTGATCGATCGCGTGGGCGCCGACAAAGGCCTGGTGGGCGACGAGCCCGCCGACCGCCTTGTCGGAGTCCTGTACGATCGTGCTCACGGTGCTGGGAAACACGCGGCCGCCGATCATGTGCACGTCGAGCCCTGGCCGGTACATCAGATGCTGGGCGATGTTCATTGCCGTCGTCGCAACCACGACGTTGTTGACCGGTGGCATCTGCATGGCCACCTGCAACAGCGTCGAACCGCTGTCGAAGACGATCGACTGGTTATCGATGATCTGTCGCGCAGCCATCTGGGCGATGCGTCGCTTCGCATCGAAATTGCGTTGCATGCGTTCCTCGAAGGCCGCTGCCGGAGAGTCGGACGGCAGGGCGATTGCCCCGCCATGCGTTTTGATCAACTGCTTTTTGGCGTCCATGATTTCGAGATCGGAGCGGATCGTCACTTCCGATACCTCGAAGAATTCCGCGAGCTGGCGGGTGCGTGCCTGGCCGACCCGTTGAAGTTCCAGCATGATCTGCTGCCGCCTCTGTTCTGCAAGCATATGTGATCCCGACCTGTCGCCCTTTGCGATCATATGGCTTTTGAAAAACGAAAGTTCACCGCCTTATCCTACGGCTCTTGCTACAAAAATAGCCGCATGATGACGAAAATGCACGTCAAAAATTCATCATCCATGTAAAAACGAAAGAAATCGAAATATTGAATATTTGTTTGTTTTCGAGTTAGGGTTTCCCCAGCATCGGCGCCAGCAATCGCAAAGCCGGCAATCACAAAGGAAGTATCGCCATGGGTCTCGGAACCAAAGTCCGCCTCGCACGCCTGTTCTCGAACCCGTCGGGGCATCTGTTCGGCGGCGCCGTCGATCATTTTGTCGGTTATGGCAATGTGCGTGAGGGCGGGCTTGCCGACCTGCCGGGTGCGCTCAGACGCGTCATGGCGGGAGGCCCCGACTACATCAGCATTCAGCCCGGCGCGGCGCGCCACCTCTGGTCGGAATATGCCGGAAAGGCAGCGCTGGTCATCCAGGGCGGTTGCTTCACCGCCGACGACCGTATTCGTCAGCTCATCGCGACCCCGGAAGACGCGGTGCGTTATGGTGCGGACGCTCTGGCTGTCGCCATTCCCGTGCGCGGCGCCACCGAAGGAGAGTATATCCGCTGGCTCACCGATACGGTCAACGCCGCCGCCCGCTTCGAAATGCCGGTCGTTGCCCATGTCTATCCCCGCGATTTCTCCGACGGCGGCAAGATCGTGTTCACCCCGGATGAGATTGCCTATGCGGTGCGCATCGGCTTCGAGGCCGGCGTCGACGTGATCAAGGTCGGCTACACCGGCGATTTCGAGTCCTTCCGCGAGACCGTTGCGACTTGCCCGATCCCGGTCGTGATCGCAGGCGGCCCGAAGACCGATACGCTGCTCGGAGCGCTCGTCCAGACCTCGGAAGCATTGCGCGCTGGAGCCAAAGGCGCGGTCGTCGGTCGCAATCTTTGGGGTCACGGCGATACCACCATGGCCGCGCGCGCCTTCAAGTTCGTCATTCACAACGGGATGGCGCCTGAGGATGCGCTGGCGGCGGCCGGTGCTTGAGACGTGTCGCGCCCTTTCCAGGTTCTGGGCTTCGGCGCTCTGGCAATCGATGACATCATTTATGTCGATCGGGGGCTGACGGCCGGCAAGGGGAAAGTGACGAAGCGCACCACGGACCATGGCGGCAACGTGGCGACGGCCCTTGTTGCCGTCGCCCGGCTCGGCGGGCAGGCCGGCTTCATCGGCTGGCTCGGTGATGAGCCAACGGCCGACGTGGCGGGCAGCGAGCTCGAGCGGGACGGTGTCGACATATCGCTGGCTCCCCGCCACGCGGATGCCGCGCCGATCCGCTCCGTGATCACGGTTGGTCCCGACGGCGACCGGTTCATCGCTTATGACGACGATGTGCTGCACGGCACGTCGGATGCGCTGCCCGACGACGTTCTGATGCAGGCCCCGGTACTGCTGATCGACGGCTATGCCACGCACTCCGAAAGTGTCGTGGCGCGCGCACGCGCCCTGGGTCTGGCCGTGATTGCCGATATTGAATGGACGGTGGGCGCCGCGACCGACCGGATCCTGGCTTTTGCCGATCATCTGGTGCTGCCGCTTGCCTTCGGGCGGGAGTACACCGGCGAGGGTGATCCCACGATGATCCTGGACAAACTCTGGTCCGGGGATCGGTCCGCGGTTGTCCTGACCGATGGCGAGCGAGGGACCTACCTCCGCCAGAAAGGCGATGCCATCCGCTGGCATTTGCCAGCCTACCAGGTTCAGGCGGTCGACACGACCGGCGCCGGTGATTGCTTTCACGGTGCCTACGCTCTTGCCCTCGCGAGGGGTAAGAGCCCGCTTGATTGCACTGCCTATGCCACGGCGGCTGCCGCCATTTCCGTGACCGCACGGGGAGGACGCCGAGGCCTGCCAGATCACCTGATGTGCCTGGCATGGATGGCGGCGGAGAATGCGCCTGTGCCGATGCCGATGCCGATGCCGGGATGCCAAAAATGAGCGCGGGCGGCGATGGGTGCCAGCACCGGTCGACTGCCCGAGCAGAGCCTCAAGGCCGACTTGGCATTGAATCGCTTTGAGCGATCTCTCAATAGCGGCAACTTCGATCACAAAAGTTACGCGCGATAAAAAATATAATTCCGCAGTTTATTTTTAATTTCTTGTAAAAGATCGATATTTTTCAAATAGATATTGGAACGGCTGGCAATCTGCGGCGAACTATCCTCAATTCTTTGGTTGACTTTGAAGCTCAGGCCTGAGCTTTCTTGTCAAAAGGATCGGAGACGGTGGGGAGCGCCGTCTGAAGATATGCTCCGGACTGGTACGGGAGGACGAGACGTGGCTGTGGTTGTACTCGACAAAATCTGCAAGACCTATGGAAACAGCTACCATGCGATCAAGGATCTGAGCCTGACGATCCATGATGGCGAGTTTCTGATTCTGGTCGGGCCGTCCGGATGCGGAAAATCGACCGCTCTGCGCATGATTGCCGGGCTCGAGGAAATCAGCAGCGGAACATTGAGCATCGGCGGTCAGGACGTCGTGGATCTCGCGCCTAAGGACCGGGACATTGCCATGGTCTTCCAGAGCTATGCGCTTTATCCGCACATGACCGTCTTTGACAACATCGCCTTTTCAATGAAGCTGGCCGGAAAGAACAAGGCCGAACGCAGCAAGCGCGTGCACGAGATCGCCAAGATCCTGCAGCTGGAGCCCTTGCTGGGCAACAAGCCCGCACAGCTCTCCGGCGGCCAGCGCCAGCGCGTTGCGATGGGCCGCGCCATGGTCCGCGAGCCCGCGGCATTCCTCATGGACGAACCGCTCTCGAACCTCGATGCGAAGCTGCGTGTTCAGATGCGGGCAGAGATCGCAAGCCTGCAGAGACAGTTGGGCGTGACGACGATCTACGTCACGCACGACCAGACCGAAGCGCTGACCATGGGCGATCGGGTCGCGGTGCTGAAGGGCGGCGTGCTTCAGCAGGTGGATACGCCCAAGGCTTTGTATCACCGCCCGGTCAATGCGTTTGTCGCCGGCTTTATCGGTTCGCCGTCGATGAACCTTTTCGAAGGGCGTCTGGCGAGTGGACGGATCCATCTGCCGGGCTTCTCCATTCCCTTGTCCGGCGGCGCCTTCGAGCGTGCTCCCGGTCTATCCGCTTTCGAGGGAAAGGACGTGATCTTTGGGGTCAGGCCCGAGGACCTCTACGACAGCCGGTTGCCGTCTGGAGCCTCCCATCCGACGATCCCGGTTGTCGTGAAGTCGATCGAGGAGCTTGGGTCCGAACTGATCGTGCATTTGAAGATCGACGCGGTCCGGATCGACTCAGGCGACCCCGATGCCGTCGAGGACCTGAGCGGGGCCGCCAACGCGGTCGCACGGTTCGAAGCCGTCAGCGCGGTCGAGACAGGCCAATCGATCGATTTGGCCATCGACCCGGCGAAACTGCACTTTTTCCATCCTCAAACGCATATGGCGCTGTGACGTGACGAGGGAAAGCCGGCAGGCGCCGGTCGCGGCCCGGCCAGAAGCCGTCGGCGACGTTTGATGTCTTGAAAGCATTCCACCCAACGCCGAAACCAGCGTTCATCTTCAGTATCCGACTTAAAGGGCTTATCGATGCCAGCAAAACAGGAACGACGTCTCCGCATCGGCGTATTGGGAGCGGGCCAGATTGCCCAGGCCGCGCACTTCGAAAGCTGCACGAAGGCAGCTAATGCCGACCTCTATGCGATTTGCGACGTTGCCGAAGATCTCCGCGAACGTATGGCAATCACCCATGGGGCGGAAAAAACCTATGACGATTACGACAAGATGCTGGCCGATCCCGACCTCGATGCCGTGATTATCGCGACCGCCGACGCTTTTCACGTCCCGGCTTCCCTTCGCGCCCTTCAGGCGGGCAAACATGTCCTGTGCGAAAAACCCGTCGGTGTCACTATCGAGGAATGCCTCGAACTGAAGGCTGTGGTCGACACGTCGGGAAAGGTGTTTCAGGTCGGGCATATGAAGCGTTTCGACGCGGGGCTCCAAGCTGCCAAATCCTTCATCCGCGATGAAATGGGCGAGATGGTCGCTCTCAAAGCATGGTATTGCGACAGCACGCACCGCTATCCGATGACCGATGCGGTCCAGCCGCTGATCGTCACCAGCGCCAATGCGAAGAAGCCCTCCGCCAATCCGAAAGCCGACCTGCGGCGCTACTATATGCTTGCGCACGGTTGCCATCTGATCGACACGGCACGTTATTTCGCCGGCGACATCGTTTCGGTCAACGCTCGTCTGTCCGAGCGAGCCGGTATCTGGTGCTGGTTCGTGGACGTGGAATTTGCCTCCGGCACGCTCGGCCATCTCGATCTCACCGTTCAGGTGCGCATGGATTGGCACGAAGGCTTCCAGATCTATGGCAAGAACGGCAGCATTTTGGGCAAGACCTATAACCCATGGTACTACAAGACCAGCGAGGTCGACATTTTCCGGGAAGCGGACGGCGCCACCCATCGCGTTCTCGGTGCCGACGGCCATTTCTACCGCCGTCAGATCGAAGGCTTCGCCCGCACCATTCTGGATGGCGCCGTGATGGAAGGCGCCGACATCGATGATGGCCTGGCATCCGTCCGGGCCATGGTCGCCGTCGCGCGCTCCGTCGAAAGCGGCAAGGCGGTTGCGCTGGCCGACGTCACGGGTGGCGTGTGATGAAGCTCGGCATCTTCGCAAAGACCTTCGAGGGAACGGAACCCTTGACCGTTCTCAATGCGGTCGCCGCAGCCGGGTTCAGCTGCGCACAATACAATATGGCCTGCTCGGGCCTTTTCCCGATGCCGGAGATCATTACGGAAGCCCAGGCCCGCTCGGTTGCTGAAGCGGCGCGCGAGAGCGGCGTCGAGATCGTTGCCGTTTCCGGCACTTTCAACATGATCCATCCGGACCCCGCCGTGCGCGAGGCCGGCCTTCGCAACCTGGCGACTCTGGCCGAGCGCAGCACCAGCATGTCGACGGCGCTGATTACGCTCTGCACCGGCACACGCGATCCCATCGACCAGTGGAAGGCCCATGCTGACAACGACACGCCGGCGGCCTGGCAGGATCTCCTCGAGGCGATGGGGGCGGCCGTCGAGATTGCCGAGCGCTACGATGTGGATCTTGGCATCGAGCCCGAGCTTGCCAATGTCGTCAACTCGGCTGAGAAGGCGTATCGGCTGATCACGGCGCTGAAGAGCCCCCGCGTCAAGATCGTGCTCGATCCGGCCAATCTCTTCGAGGTCACGACGCTCGATGAGCAGCGGAACATTGTCTCTTCCGCCATTGACCTTCTGGCTGATCGGATCGTCATGGCGCATGCGAAAGATCGCAATCCGGACGGTAGTTTCGCGACTGCCGGCAAGGGTGTCCTCGACTACGCGCATTATCTCGGCCGTCTCAAGGCGATCGGCTTTGAGGGCAGTCTTGTCACGCATGGCCTTTCGGCTTCGGAGGCGGCCGGTGCGGCGGCTTTCCTGAAGACTAACCTCGACGGGGAACCCGCGGGGACAGGAAGATGAGACGGGCCGAACCGTTCGAAACCAGCGACGGAACCATTCTCAATGTCGATATGGCGGGCGAAGGCGCGTCTGTCATATTCCAGCACGGCCTATGCGGAGACGCGGCGCAGACCGATGAAGTCTTTCCGGTCGAAGTGGGGTTTCGCCGGGTTACGATCGAAGCGCGTGGCCACGGCCATTCCCGGGCCGGCAATCTGGAGCAGTTGTCGATCGCGACCTTCTGCGATGATATCGCAGCTTATATCGAGCAGAACCTTACGCCGCCGATTGTCATCGGCGGCATCTCGATGGGTGCTGCGATCGCCTTGCGGCTCGCGGTCAAGCGGCCCGATCTTGTCAAGGCTCTGATCATCGCAAGGCCGGCTTGGCTGACGGCATCCGCGCCGGAGAATATGGCACCCAATGCCGAAGTCGGGCGGCTTTTGAAAACTCTGCCACTGGGCGAGGCAAAGACCACGTTCCTGGCCGGGCCGGTTGGCGTGCGGCTCGCCGCCGAGGCGCCGGACAATCTGGCCTCGCTTGCCGGCTTTTTCTCCCGCACGCCTTTGGATGTGACCGCCGAACTGCTCACCAGGATTTCCAATGACGGTCCTGATGTGACCGACGAGGACGTCGGCAATCTCACCGTACCGACGCTGGTTATCGGCCATGATCGGGACAGCATTCATCCTCTTGGCCATGCGCATGCTCTTGCCGAGCGGATTGCCGGCGCGCGTTTGGTGCAGATCACATCGAAGACCGAGAGCCGTGCGCAATACGTCGCC
This sequence comes from Rhizobium sp. WYCCWR 11146, assembly GCF_013591995.1. Lineage (NCBI taxonomy): Bacteria > Pseudomonadati > Pseudomonadota > Alphaproteobacteria > Hyphomicrobiales > Rhizobiaceae > Rhizobium > Rhizobium sp. WYCCWR 11146. The sequence goes on along the minus strand of NZ_JACCEY010000011.1, from coordinate 33,216 downwards.
GACTTCCGGCTTGCCATGGGCAATTTTCTGAAGGAGCTCTGAAACAATGACAACCCCCTCCAAGTCCTGGATCGCTGATCTTCCGAAGGATCGTCTGATTGCCGAATTCTCCGTCTGGTCGGCCGATCTCGTGCGTCTCGCGGATGATCTGGCGCGTGTCGATGCTCACGTCGACATCCTCCACATCGATGTCGCCGATGGCCATTTCGCGCCGGCAATGTTGTTTTTCCCTGATCTTGTTGCCGGTGTGCGCAAAGTTTCCTCGCGCCCGATCCATGTTCACCTGATGGTCGCCGACAGTATCCTGCTGTCGCAGATCGAGCAGTTCGCCGATGCGGGCAGCGATCTGATCAGTCTCCATGTTGAAAACGACAGTGTCGCCGCTGAGGCTCTCGATCTTCTCGAGCGCCGCGGCGTCGCAGCCGGCATGGTGCTGAAGGTCGATACCCCTGTCGAACGCGTCGAGAAATACGCTTCCCGGCTGAGCTTTGTGACGCTGCTCGGCACGGCGATCGGCGTGAAGGGACAGGGCCTCGACGAGAAGGCCGGCGCTCGGCTTCAGCAGGCCAAGCAGATCATCGCCGGCTGCGGTGCGGCGCATCGGATCGTGCTTGCCGCCGACGGCGGTATTCGCGAGCACACCGTGCCTCTTCTGCGCCAGTCGGGTGCTGAAACGGTCGTCCTCGGCTCCCTGGCTTTCAATGCGCCGTCGCTCGACGAGCGGATGGCATGGCTGCGCGCACTCTAGAGCGGTTCAGCTTTTAACGGAGGCGCAGAACCGCTCTATCCTTTTGTTTTTACGCAATTCCGGACGGAAAACCGCTTCGCACTTTTCCTGGAATTGCTCTAACTCATGGTTTTCACATGCAGCAGATTGCCATTGGAATCGACCTCGGTGGGACGCAGGTACGCGCTGCCCTTGTCGACGAGCAGGGCAGGATTCTTGCCCGTGCAGCCGAACCGACGGATGCGCTGGCAGGCCCCGACCGCGTGCTCGCCCAAATCTGCGGCCTGACCGATGGACTGCTTGCAGCATCGAACCCTGCCTCGGTGGTGGGCGTCGGCGTATCCGCTCCGGGCCCGCTCGATACGGTCGCCGGTGTCGCCTCGAATATCCCGACCCTCTCCGGCTTTGTCGACTTTCCGCTGAAGGCGGAGTTGCAGAAGCGGTTTCCGTTTCCGGTCGACCTCGAGAACGATGCGATTGCCGCTGCCATCGGCGAGTGGCAGTTCGGAGCCGGGAAGGGGCTCGATAATTTGGTCTATGTCACGGTGAGCACCGGCATTGGCGGTGGCGTTGTGTCTGATGGTCGCGTCGTGCGCGGCCGAAAGGGCATGGCAGCCCATGTCGGGCACATGTCGGTCGTGCCGAACGGAGAGCCTTGCCCCTGCGGCAACGGGGGTTGTTTCGAGGCCTACGGATCCGGAACGGCTTTTGCGCGCCGCGCCCAAATGAGGGCGATGGAATCCAGCGGGACGACAATCGGCAGCGATGGCGGCGCCATCGACAGCCGCAGCGTTTTTGCGGCGGCAAGAAATGGCGATCGTCTCGCAAATCAACTGATTGACGAGGAAGCGGAAATTCTCGGTCGCGGCTTCACAAGCCTGATCCATATCTTCAGTCCCGATATCATCGTGATGGGAGGCGGGCTTTCCCACGAGTTCGACCGGCTGCAACCGGGCATTCAAGCCTACATCACGCAATGGGCAATGCCGGCATTCAAGGATGTCAAAGTAGTGCTGGCGGCATTGGATCAGAACTCGGGCCTCGTCGGCGCGGCGGCTTTGGCGTTTCTGACGGGGAAGGTCACTCGGACGTGATCCAAACCGGCGAAGCGATCGGCTTCGTCAGATGCGCCGGTTCAACTCGTCTTCGCTGATCCCAAAGTGGTCGAGAATGATGCCGACGTTTCGACGATGGGACTTGAAATAGACGTCGAAGAGATCGCCGAGGAGGGGAACCGTTCCGCCGGCGGCGTCGATCCCGAGATTGACGGCCATGCGGGCGAGTTTGTGGGTGGGAACACCGAGGCGTCTTGCCTCATCGATGATGAAAAGACCGATAAGGGATCCGGCAATGTCGCCGACGGCGGGGATGAGGCCGAGAATTGAGTCCGCGCCGATACGCACGCCGATGACAGGCAATCTGACCGCGGTATCCATCAGGCGCGCTATGCCGACCGCGCGCCGAATTCTTTCAAGTTCGATGGACGTCAGGTGTTTCGCGCTGGCGGAGGCTGGCATCAGCGACCTCTTGGCGCAAGCAATCGCTCCGCCTCATTGTGATTTTCCATTGCCTTGAAACGATGCAAACCCAATAAGGTTCGCCTGTGAAGCGGTAGGAAGATCGACGGCGCGTCAGGCAGCCTTTCGCGGTCTTGAGCCGCTGGCTCCCGCATCGATCTGAAAGCGGCTGACGACCCCTTCCAATGTTTGCGTCTGGCTGCCGAGCGCCCGGCAGGCCGAGGCGGTTTCGACGGCCATGGCTGCGTTGCGCTGGGTTACCTGATCGAGCGCGTTGACGGAGGCGTTGATCTCGCCGATCGCCACCACCTGTTCGGAGGACACCGAAACGATGCGGGCGATCAGGCCGGCAACCTGCTCGACCTGCCCTTCGATTTCCAGGAGCGCCTTGCCGGTGCGGTTGACGAGGTCCACGCCGGTGGAGACCTGGGCGGAGGAGGTGGAGATCAGAGCTCTGATCTCCTTGGCGGCGTTGGCCGAGCGCATGGCAAGTTCACGCACTTCTTGTGCGACGACGGCAAAACCTTTGCCTGCTTCGCCGGCGCGCGCTGCTTCAACCCCGGCATTGAGCGCCAGAAGATTGGTCTGGAAGGCGATTTCATCGATGACATTGACGATGGCGCGAATCTGGGAGGACGAGCCTTCGATCCTTTCCATGGCGGCGATGGCTTCGCGAACGACGGCTGCCGAATGTTCGGCGCTGGTGCGGGTCTCGGCCATCATGCCTGTCGCCCTGCCGGCATGGTCGGAGGCGTCTTTGGCCTTAATATTCATTTCATCGAGCGCGGCTGTCGCCTCTTCGAGCATCGCGGCCTGCTGTTCCGTGCGCGACGCAAGACTGTCGGCTGCATCGGTGATGCCGGCCGAGGAGCTGCCCACTTGTTTGGAGGTCTGGGCGATCTCCGCCATCGAAGCGCAAAGCGCGTCCATACTGTCGTTGAACTTCGCGCGCAAAGTCTCGTAGGCAGCGGCGAAGGGTGTCTTGATCCGGCAATCGAGATTGCCGGTCGATAGCTGTTCCAGTCCATATGTCAGCTGATCGATCACCGCTTCGCGGATCTGTTCCTCGGCGGCTTTTTCGGCCAGCTGGCTGCGTTCACGCTCGAATTCCGCATCGCGAAGTGCGGTCTCACGCTTCTGTGCGTCCTGCCGCTCAAGTGCGTTGCGGCGGAATACCGCGACGGCCTTGGACATGGCGCCGATCTCGTCTGACCGGTTGGCATAGGGAACTTCGGTCGAAAAATCGCCTTCGGCAAGATTGCCCATATAGGCCTTCATGCCATCAAGCGGCACGATCGCCCGGCGTCGCAGGAGATAAAGCCCCACCAGCAGCAGCGCGAACGATCCGAAGCCTGCAGCACCCGCATAGATCGTCCAGGTCACGATTTCCGAGGCGGCATTGCGCTCCTCGCCCTTCAGGAAGGTGTCGGAATTGGCAACGAGTTTCTCGACCGCGTCCTGGTGCGAATGAAAGGCGACGCGCAGTTGTTCGATCGCACCATGCGCCTTGTCTTCATCCTTGGCATTTAAGGCGGGGATGATCTCGTGGTTCATCACCCCCCAGAATGCATCGCCCTTGGCGATGACATCGTTTTCAAGCTCGTCCTTTAAAGTTTGCGGCAGCCGGGTGGTTTTCCAATAGGCGCGGCGGTCGTCATAAGCGGCCTTGAGATTGGCGATCTTGGCAAGATTGGTATCTGTGAGTTCGGGAAATTTGCTCGCCTCGAAGGAGAGCATGTAGGATTCGACCACAAATAGCGGCGGCGGCAGAATATCGGCGATCAAATCCTTGCCGTAGACGACCTGCTCATAAACCGGCCCGTTGACTTTCAGCCGTTCAAGCGCCGATTGCTGCAATCCGATCGACATGAAAAGGCCTACTGAAACGGCGACGCCGAACGCCACCAGACTGCGAGCAATGGTGAATGCCAAGACTGTCTCCAAATAACTTTTGGCTTCTCTACTTCGAGAGGCCTGATCTACGTACGGCATTATTTGGCAAGAATACTGAAATATGGTTAATTCTTTTGATGTCGGGGTTTTAGCCAGCTCTTTCAGGTCTGGGGCAACCGTCCAAAATTGGGTTGATAGGTTTAAGCCCTGGTGCCAAACCATCGCCAGCCATCGTGACGGCTCAAGGCGACATTACATTCATCGCAAAGGAGATCGGCATGGCTGAACCTCCGCTTTCCGTACGAAGCGCAAAAGCGCGTGATCTTGCTCACCGGCTTGCCCGCCGTGAAAACCGCTCGATAGCCGACATTGTCGAGCAGGCTCTCGAATGGGTACGCACTCGCAACCTGCCGTGCTTTCTCCTGGTGTCGAAGCTCCGCGGGAGAGTGTCAAGCGGTTGGCTTCTGATTGGGTCGATTGTCGCGCGTTAAACGCCGTTCAGGCCAATCGCATGAGAGTTTCATTCAGGTCGCCGATCTTTCGCAGCAGCTCGACCAACTTATCCGTATCATCTTGACTGAGCCGGCCCGTTCCGCCGCTGCTCTGCCAAAGCTGTTGAAATTGTTGGCTCGTCTGGTGCGCGCTGCTCATGATTTCGATGATTTGAGCGCGGTTTTCCCAGGTTGCAACGATGGTCGGTTCGTCCATCTCCACCGACATATCCGGTTCGCGTTCCAGCAAAAACAATTCCTGATTCCTCTTGGGCGATGACGGTTTGGTTCGGATGGCGCCATCCAGCCTACCGGATGGGCCATTCCTGCGATGACTCAGGAACATGGGTTTGACAGTCTCAGAACGATTGAAAATCAAACGATTGGCTAGCGGGTGTGGGGCGGACCCGTTAGCCAATCGGCAAACCCTCCCTGGAATCACCCGAAGCAGAATTCGCATGAACAATAAATGGGAAAATTTCCCATTTGTCAACATGCGGCGACAGCGTTTTCAGCGCGGACCCGGACCCGGACCCGGACCCGGTGGCGGCGGCCCAGGCGGCGGGCCGTCCTGCGGTGGCGGCCCCGCTCTATCCGGAGCGGAAAAATCTCGGTCCGGCCCGCCTCTGCCGAAGGGCGAACGATCGGGCGGCGGTCGATCCGAAGGGCCACCTGGACGTCGCGAACCGAAGTCGTCCGGAATGCGCCCGTCGGGAAAGCCGGTCATTCTGCTTGAGTCCCGCACGCCGATATCGACGAAGCCATGACCATCAGGAGAGGGCGGCATCGAGCCGAAAGGCGTCGACCCTCTGGGGCCCGCCCCCGGCCCGTCCTTATCCGTCGGCCGGAAGGTCTCGACGTTGACGATGCCGTTTTTCAAGCCCGGGACCAGGGGTTCAGCCTGAATGCGCGTGATGATCAATCGATCGGCGACGGCCTTGAGACGCACGAGCGTTTGCTTGCCGGCCAGGTATCCATGCGTCCTTCCAAGCGAAAGGCCGCCGATCAGGACGCGATTGCTGCTCTTGACGGGGATGCCTCGAACATGGGCGCCTTCGGAAACGGAGCGGGGCTCGATGCGCCGGGCAATGATCGTACCGTCAGGTTTGCGGATGCCGAACACGGCGACCCGCTTGCCCTTGCGCAGGCCCTTGGTCGCGACACCCGTCGTGTCGATCGTTTGCCCCAGTACGGTCATGCCAGTCTTGTTTATCCGGTCGATGCGGCCCTGGACTTCGCTGGCGATCGTGATGCGGGCGGCAAGCTTGCCCGTCAGCAGCACCCGGGCGACATGACCGACCTTCATCGCGCTCGCACGAACGCGTCGGCCATCGATTTCGATCGGTGTCGTCGCACTGAACGGTATGTGGATGTTGTTGACGATGATGCTTCCAAAACCCTGGATGGTTCCAACGATGCCCGTTCCGCCGATCCCGTGATCTTCGTTCTCCCCGCCGCCCTGGATGGAATGTCCGGACCCGCCGATGCCATGATCGCTGGTGCCTGTCGGCTGCGCGGCGGCAATCTTAGGCCCCAGAACCTGAAGCGCTATTCCGGCCAACAGAAATTGCCTTCTCGAGAGCGCAGACGGGGTCATTCGTCCGTCTCCGTCTTGGATGCGGCGTCTGCCTTAAGATCGGCCTCGCCCTCCTCGGTCATGACATAGAGCCCAGCGATCCAGCGGCTGTTGCCGCCGGGGTCGTCCTTGATGGCCTGATGGGCAATCTTGTTGAGCTTCAGGAGCAACGCCATTCCTTCCGCACGCGCGATCTCGTCGAGCCGGGCGGCCAGAACAGGTGATATCCCGTCATAATGGACCGCGCGTTCGAAGTTGGGAGGAGGCTCGTTCATCAGGTTCATGACCGACGCCTGCACATGGTCACGGAGGTTGCGGGTAAAATAATGCCGACGGGCTTCGTCACCGGCATTGGGGACTATCGATGAGAGGTCGAGCTGGATCCAGCCGTTCTGATCGAGAACGACGATGCCTTTATCCAGCCAGTCGTCCAGGATGGAGCGGGGGTGGACATCCTTGGTGATGTCACTCACCAGGCTCTCGAATGACGGACCGCCGTCGCTGGAGGTGCGGGGCAGGGCACTCGGCCGATCCTCCGCATCGCAATAAAACGGATCGGCAAGCCATCTGGCGAGAATGCGGCTCGTCTGCGAAACGCCGGTGGTCAGGAAGGATGCCGCAAGCACCTGACCGCGCAGCCGGTTGACGTCCTTGCGGTGAATGCCGGTCAGAAGCGAGATGCGGCTATCCGTCTGGTTCTTGTTCGGCAGCGCGAATTCCTTCTCTGCGACCTCGATATAGAGGCGGCGAAGAACGGTCGAAAACGAGATGAAGTTGAAGCCGGAGGCGAGTGCGAGCTTGACCAGCGGGCGAAGCACGCGGATCAGCATGGACTGCAAGGTCTCTTCGGAGAAGGGTAGCTTCGCGCGCGGCTTCGACATCAAGAACACACTCGGTCTCTGAAAGACCATTGCCGGCAGACCTTCGGCAATCGTCCTCAGTCTCCCCTATGGGAAAGTCCAGACTGCCGCAACGGACAAGCCCTATGCAAGACCAGCCTATGCCATGCTTGCTGGCGGCGCGGCCGTGAACGCGCCGCCATTGGGAAGACATTTTGCGTCTTCTGTCAATGCGTTACCGGATGGGGCTCGGGTGACAGCACAGCGCCGTGGCGCCAGTCGATCAGCCGGTCGATGCGTGCAATCTTGTGGAAAACCTCGAAAACGTCGAATGAGGTGCCTTTCTCGATGTGGGCTGCCAGCAACTCGCAAAGCTCGAATATTTCAGGGGGCGTAGCGGTCATCTCGACGCCGTCATCCGTGAAGACACCCGATCGCGGCCATGCCCGCGTCTGTTGCTCGTCGAGTTTGCTGCCGACGAAGGGGATCGTATCGATGATGCCGGAGGCAAGCGCGAAGGCCGCCTCCGCCACGATTTCGGAACAGGTCGTGTTGGGCTCCTTCGCCAAGGCCGGTATCTGCAACTGCTTGAATTCCCGCATTTTTCAATCCGTCAGAGATAGTTGACCAGGCTCAGGCTCTGGAGTTTCGAAACGAGCGTGTAGGCCGTTTCCAATTGCGTCTGCAGCTGGTTGACGAGCGTCGAGGCCTCATAGGTATCCACGCCCTGGAGATCGACGAGGTTTCCCTGAAGCAGAGTGGATTGAGCGTCGAGCGCGTCATTTGCCTTTTCGAGCCGTTCCTGGGCGAGGCCGAGTTCGCTTTGCTGCGTCACGATCCCGGAGGTCGCCTGCGCCGCATAGGCGATCGCCTTGGATGCGACGGTGCTCTGCGCGTCGGAGCTGAGATCCTGGCCGAAGAGGGCAGAGACGACGACGGAGGCGAGCGCGAGATAACGCATGCCTTCGGAATTGGCGCTGGCCGACGAGGTGATGGTTTCCGATCCGCTGATCCGGCTCGTCATGTCGGTGCTGGAAGCGGCCGACCAGCCTTCGGAAGCGTCCGTCCAGGCGCTCTCGGAGAACATCGGCTCGACCGTGTCGGTGATGAAGCTGCCGATTTCTTCGCCCGTCAATTCGCTGACGTCTTTTCCGAGACCGGTTACATAATCGTTCAGAGCCGAAACGATTGTAGCCGAGACCGCCGAGGATTGATCGGTCAGAGGCTGGCTGTCGAGGTTCGTTCCGCCGAACAGGAACTCGCCATTGACTGACGTGTTTGCCGTCGAGACCAGCTGCGAAATCGTGGCGCTTGCCGTCTGCAGGGCAACGGCGATGCTCGTCGTATCCTGGCTCGCCTGGAGCGCGGTCAAATTCGAGACCAGGCTGTCCCCGGCATCCTTGAGGCTCGAAAGGGCGGTTTGCGACGCGTCCATGCGCAATTCGACGACGGCATTGCTCGTCTTGAACGAGGCGGCCTGGGCGATGGCGCTGGTGAGATTGATCGACTTTGCAGCGCCGGCGCCGAGGGATACGCCGATATCGGCGTAGGTTCCCGTGGTCGCTTCTGTCGAGGCCTGCTGCAGCTTGTTTTGGGACTGGCTGATGGTGAGCCGCAAAACATTCTGCATCGCCGATGATGAGACAAAAGATGCTTTCATGACTAGCTCGCTATGTCGAGGAGCGACTGGAACATCTCGTCGATGACGTTCAGGATCTTCGTCGCCGCTTTGTAGGATTGTTCGATGTCGAGAAGCAGCGTCAGTTCCTCGTCGAGGTTGACGCCGGTTTCGTTGGAATAGGCCTCGTCGGAGCGCGACAAGGCGGCCGCTGTGGTTTCGGAGGCCGACGTGGCGTCGCTTCGATATTGCTCGAGCCAGCCGATGGAGGCGCTGGCATAGTCCGTCAGGCTTTGCGACGTCGAGAGACCGGCGTCGGAAGAGAACGAGCGCTGTTCCGTCAGCGCCTCATACAGGGCGTCGAGATTGTCCGAGAAGCCGCTGTCTCCCGAGGTGTTGAGATCGGTGATCCCGCTGATGGAGCCATCGCGCAGCTTCGTCGCATCGCCGCCCTCGCTGGTGACAACGGCTGGATTGACCGAGATGGTGGAGGCGATCCCTGTCGTATCGTCGGAAGCAGCAGGTGTTCCCCCGGTTGCGCCTGACGCCGTCGTCCAGACGAAAAGTCCCGGCGCGCTGGTGCTGCCGTCTGTTTCCGAGAAGATCTGGACGAGCGATTTGGCGATCTCGTCGAGTTGGGTCTGGAATGTCGGGGCGATCTCGTCGCGAAGCTGCAGCAGCGCCTGCAGGCTGCCCGAGGCACTCGTCGTCGATCCCTCGCCGGCGTCGAGCGCAACGCCGTCGATATAGATGGAATTGCCTTCCGTTCCTGCAACGTAGGTTGCTGTCGACGCGAAGGTGACGGTGCGGGGAATGGTCTCGAACAGCACGGTGCCGTCCGAGGTGTAGAGCGCCATATCGTTATTGTCGCGCAGGGTGGAGGTGACGCCGACGATCGAGGAGATCTGCTTCAGGAGCTTTTCACGCTCGTCGAGTGCCGAGGATGTATCGGTGCCGGTCGATGTCGCCAGCTTGACCGCATTGTTGGCCGACTCGAACTGCGACAGCAGCGTATTCAGGGTGGAAACCTGTGTGGCAATCTCCGCATCCGCCTCGGCTCTGATCGACTGGACGCCGTCGCTTGCGGTATTTAGCGAATTGGCGAGATCCTGCGCGGCGGTCACGGCCGATTGCGCGGCGGTCGTGCTGCTCGGCGACGTGCCGAATGTCTGGAGCGCCTGCTGGAATGCCGTGAGATAGGTACTCGGCGAGGTCTCGTAGTCGTTGCCGCCCACCAGCGACTTCAGGCTTTCGAGACCCGTCACCAGCGTCTGCTGGGCGCTGTCCTTGGCATTCGTTTGCAGATACTGGGCAAGCAGCGCAGTTTCCTGCGCCCGGCTGATGCTGACGACCTGGGCGCCGGAAAGAGACGTCGTCACCGACGCCTCCCGTCTCACATAGTCGGAATTTCCGACATTGGCGATATTCGTCGAGATGACGCTGCTTTGCTGGCCCGTATTGTTGAAAATACTTTGCACGTTGTTCAAGGCGGAGGTGAGCGACATGCCGGCGCCCTCCCTATCGTTTCAGATTGACGAGGACATCCATGATATCGGAGCCGGTCTGAAACACCTTGGAATTGGCGGTATAGCTGCGCTGCGCCTCGATCATCTCCGTCAGTTCGCCGGCGAGATCGACGTTCGAGCTTTCGAGAGCGCCGGACTGGATGGAGCCAAGCCCGTTCGTCTGCGGGAAGCCGGTGACCGTGACGCCGGACAATCCGTTGGCGCTATAGACGTTGCCGCTGAGCAGCGTCAGATTGTCGGGGCTGGCGACCGTCGCGAGAGGGATCTGGTAGAGAGCCTTTGTCGCGCCGTTCGCGTAGGAGACCGACACCACGCCATCCGCACCGATAGACACCGAGCTCACCGCACTTGCGGCCTGGCCGTCTGCCGAGCCCGTCGCCGAGAAGTCGGAGGCAAGCTGGGTGAAGTCGGAATAGTCCATGGTGATCGTCTTTGCCGTCACCGGATCGACGATGTCGGTGTCGGTTGCGGAGGTCAGCTGGCCATCGGCGTCGAAGGAGAGCGTTGCAACGCTCACGGCATCGGAAGAGTAGGGAAAGGACGTCGTGCTGCCAGTGGCTGCATCGGCATTGCGGTAAACCGCGACCTCCCAGGTGCTGCCGGTGACCGCGCCGCTTGCATCCGTCGTGACGCCGGTCTTGGTGAAGTAATAGTCGTACTGGACGGTGCCGCCGAGGCTGTCATAGGCAACCAGCGACATCTTTTGCGTGTCGTCGGTGACGCTTGCCGTATTGGCGCTCGGCAGCGTCGTCGTATCCGTGACGACGGTCGCTTCGGAGTTCAGGTTGCCGCTGAAATAGGCGCTGCTCGAAGCGACGGCGCTCAAGCCCGATTGGGATACGTTGACCGGCACCAAGCCGTCGAAGCCGTTGACGACCACTGCCGGTACGCCGGAATCATAGGAATATCCCATAAGCGTGAAGCCGGCACCGTTGACGAGATTGCCGTCGCTGTCGACCGAGAAGTCACCGGCCCGGGTAAGCACAGGCGTGCCGTCGGCGCTTTCCACGATGAAGAACCCGTCTCCCGAGATCGCCAGGTCGTAGGCCGAAGTCGTATAGGAAATGTCGCCCTGTTGGGAAATCGCCTGGCGCACGGATGTCTGAACGCCGCCCGAATTGTAATTGCCCGAGGAAGACGGCAGGACCAGCGACGAAAAGGACGTGGAAACGGCCTTGTAGCCGGTGGTATTCGCGTTTGCGATATTGTCGGAAACCGTGCTCAGCCGGTTTGCTTGGGCGCTCATGCCGGAGACGGCGGTTTTCATGCTTCCAAAAATGCTCATGGCTCGATCCTTTAAGGTTTGGGAACATGCCATGTGACGAGGGGCTTCCAGGGCCCGGATTGAGGGCGCACGACATCGCTGGCGCCGGGCAAGGCCGACACCGGTCGATGATCTGATTGTCTGGACTGACCCCGTGATGGCGATAGGCGCTTCGGCTCATCCGCGCGCTAGTATCGTGCGCCTGTGGCGGCGCACCAATGTTTCAGCATTTCAGGAGCGGCCCGGCTGAAGGCTCTGCCAGCTCCACTGCCGGGCCGCTTTCAGATCGTCTCATTGCAGTTTCTCCAGCAACGGCAACGGCGACGCTCCGTATCCGCCGTCAGCCCGCGGACTGAACGGACAATGAACCGGTGTCGGATGTGTCGAGCAGATCGAAGAGCTGGCTCGCCTGGCTTTCGGTGACGTCCTCGGGCTTGCCCGCCATGAACTCGTCCAATGTCACGAGCCCGTCTCCATTCGTATCGAGATCGGAGAGCAGGGATTGAGACTGGTCGTCTTCTGCGGGCGGCGGCGGTGGCGGTCCTTCGGAACGTTGCGACTGCTCGGCCGACATCGCCTCGGTCAGCGCATCGACCGATAGCGAACCTGCGCCTTCGCTGTCGAAGCTGTCGAACAGCGTGCCGGCCTGGTCTTCCGTCACATCGGACGGCCGGCCTGCGACGAACTCGTCCTTGCTGATGGAGCCGTCTCCATTCGTATCGAGATCGGAGAGCAGAGATGCAAGATCGTCATCACCGGCGGGCGGAGGTGGCGGTCCGCCGGAGCGTTGCGACTGCTGAGCGGACATGGCCTCGGCGAGCGCATCGACCGATAGCGAGCCGGTGCTTTCGCTGTCGAAGCTGTCGAAAAGCGTGTTGGCCTGGTCCTCCGTCACGTCGGACGGCCGGGCCGCGACGAACTCGGCCTTACTCACGTAGCCGTCGCCATCGCTGTCCAATTGGGCAACGTCCATGCCTTCGCCGCCATCCTCATCCTCGCCCGATACCGACTGATCGGAGAAGCGGTTCATCGACAGTGTCATCAGTTGAGACAGGAGTTTGTCGGCGCTGCTGGACGTGTCTTCATCGAGCTGCCCGCTTTTGGTTGCTTTTGCCGACGAAACCGTATTAGAGGATAGGATCTCCTCGGACGCGGATGTCGGGTACTTGCTATAGGAATAGGAAGAGACTGATGTTGCAGCGGAAATGGTCGTCATAAGCGCTCCATCGCTAGGAGGGTGAGGATGCAACGCATTACAGAACTGATAAGTTCTCTAAATCGAAATCACTAATGCCACAACCGAAAAAATTGCCCCTCAGAAATCGTAGTCTGCGTTCTCAGGTCGTCGGCACGCGTTTCGGCAGGGTGGTCTAGACCGTCATGGATATTATCGACGAACCTGCGGACGAGCCGCGCAAACGGGGCCGGCCGAAAGTTTCCAGCGACGAGGATAAGCGGGCGCATATCGTCGAAGTCGCCGGCCGCGTTTTCGTCAAATACGGTTATGCCGGAAGCACGACCGCGATCGTCGCCTCCGAGGCGGGCGTTTCGAAGCAGACGCTCTATAAGCTGTTTCAGAGCAAGGAAGAGTTGTTTGCTGCCGTGGTGGGCGCGCATCGACGCCTGATGCTCGATCTGCCCAGGCCTGCCGAAGATATCTCGATTGCCGCGAGCCTCGAGCGCATTTTCATGATCGATATGGATGAGGACAAGGATGCGGATCGCACCGGCTTCCTGCAACTCGTCTTTCGCGAAGCGGCGCAATTTCCCGAACTTGTCGATATCCTGCAGCGCGAAGGCATGCTTGCCAGCCGGCAGCATCTCGCTGACTGGCTGAGCGAACGCCGGTCGGAAGGCAGATTGACGCTGGACGATACGGCGAGCGGAGCCCGCATGCTGATGGATATGATCCTCGGCGGCATGGGTCCGCCGGAAGGGCGGGCTCAGGCCTGGCCCGATCGGGCTCAACTGTTTGCCCATCTTCGCCGCTGCATTGCCATCTTTGCCGCAGGCGTCGGCGCGGCCTAAAGCGCGTTGCAATCTGTCAGATTCGCTCCTCGCGCTTTCGTCCGGCAAAACGCGATCCCTTGACTTTCGCTTCCAATTCCGCATTGGATTAATTACAGAACCATGGAGTTCTATTAAGTTGATTCGGCCACATGTAGGTGGCTGCGCTTCGCCATGACCGGCGACGACATTCCCGCAGAGATGAAAAATGTTCGCCCGTGACTGCCGGCCGGCTTTCGCGCGGCACCGCCGTGCCTATGAAAGGGACAGACGTTGGTTTCCACCTATGTAAGCTATCTCACGGTCGCGCGAAATCTGAACGCCAGCCTCTCGAACGTGGCTTCACAGGCAACGGTTGCCCGCGACAGCGCCTATTACAAGGAAAACATCGAGAAGGTCACGACCGTCGATGAATTCATGAGCGATTACAAGCTCTATTCCTATGCCATGAAGGCCTACGGCCTTGAAGACATGACATATGCCAAGGCCTTCATGAAGAAGGTGCTGGAGAGCGACCTCAGCGATTCATCGAGCTTCGCCAACAGCTTGAGCGACACCCGTTATGCCGAGTTCGCTGCCGCCTTCAAATTCGCCGGCGAGACGAAGACGGCGCAATCGGACGTGCAGCGGGACAATCTGCTCGATGCTTATGAGGGGTCCTTCGACACCGAGGCGGACGACATCGCCGACGCGACGGACTATTTCGAAGAGAATATCTCGTCGATCACCTCGGTCGACGATCTTCTGTCGAGTTCGAAGCTGAAGAACTATGTGCTGACGGCTTTCGGCCTCAGCACCGAATATACCTCGACCGGCTTCCTGAAGAGTGTTTTGACGAGCGATCTCGACGATGCCGATAGTTTCGTCAACCAGCTCGACGACGAGGTCTATGTCAACTTGGCGAAGGCCTTCAACTTCAACGAGGATGGCTCGACCGACGGCGACGTGATGTCGGAAGATCAGATCTCGCTGGTCACAAGCGCTTATGCGGTAGCCTCCGCGACGATCGCTTCCTCGGAAACCGGGGAGGCCTATGACACTTACTTCGCGGCGCAAATCGGCAACATCACCTCCGTCGATGAGTTGATGAGCGACGACAAACTGATTTCCTATCTGAGAACTGCCTATGGGCTTACCGATAGCGAGACCGATAACTTCATTTCCGCGGCGCTGAAAAGCGCTGATATCGCCGACGCGATCGGCTTGTCCGAACTGCACGATGCCTTCAATTTCGATGAAGACGGCGCTCTTGCCGATGGCGACACGGCCCAGACATCGGAACAGACCGCCGCCACCACGGCGGCCTTCGATGAAAATTATGAGGTGCTGATCGCCAACACCGACACCGAAGACGCCGTCGACAACTATACGACGCGCATCGCCAGCGTCACCTCGATCGATGATTTCCTGGTGTCGAATGATGACGACGACGATGACGACAACGACGATCTCCCGGAACTGTGGGAAATGGCGTTGCGAGCCCATGACATAGACCCGGACAACGTTTCGAGAAACGAGGTCCGGAAAATTCTCGAAAGCGATCCCTCGGACTCGAAGAGCTATGTCAACAGCCTCGACGATGACCGGTTCGTCGCCTTTCGCAAAGCCTTCAACTTCGACGACAATGGCGACGTGACCGTTCCGCTGCAGGCCATGTCGGAATCCGTCGTCGACGATTATGCGACCTATTACAAGCAGAACAAGATCCGATACCTCGAAGGCGACGAGCTGACGGAAACGACCGATGCGGCGGATGAGGAGATCACCTATTTTCGCGAGCAGATGGCCACGATCACCACGGCCAGCGAATTTCTGGCCGACGATCGCTTGGTTTCCTTCGCGCTCGAGGCGAAGGGGCTCGATCCTGATGCTGTCACGTCGGACGAGTTGGAGAAGATGTTTTCTTCCGACCTCGATGACGAAGACAGTTATGTCAACAAGCTGGGCGACAATCGTTTCGCCGAACTCGTCGGCGCGTTCAATTTCGATCAGGACGGCAATATTTCAGCGGAGCCCACCGGAACGGTGCAGCAGCGCGGCGACGTGCTGGAGACGATCGACGCCTATGTCAGGCTGACGCTGGAGGATGATCAAGGCGACAGCAACACCGGCGTGCGCCTTGCCCTCTATTTCCAGCGCAAGGCGCCGGAGATCTCGAGCGCCTACGACATTCTGGGCGACAGCGCGCTCTTTGAGTTTTTTACGACGAGCTTCAACCTGTCCAGTTACGTCTCGAACATGGACGTCGACAAGCAAGCCGAGATGATCGACAATTTTATCGACCTCGAGGATCTGTCGGATCCTGACAAAGTCGACGATCTGATCAAACGCTTCACCGCCATGTATGACATGGCCAACGGCACAGGCACCACGTCGACGGCGCTTTCGATCCTGACCGGCTCGGCGACGATAAGTGCCGATACGCTGCTTGCGATGGCGCAATTGAAAAGCGGGTGAGCGGCCTGCAAGCTCGCCGGTCCCGGAGAGCCTGACGGAGGTGCATCCCCTATCCATGGCAGGGCAGGGGGTCGGCTGCATTTGCCCGGATGTGCCTCATAGACACAGCGCTGGTTGAAAAACAAAATATCCTGCACGTTATATTCATAATTAAATCCCCGTTAATAAAGCATAAGCGAATATTCGCGACATGGCTGGACCAACAGCAATGAAATCTAGGGGATTGCGCGTGAGTATTCTTGATCGTGGTGCAAATGCTGTCGCGGCTCTTGCCGCTCTATCGAATTCGCAAGCCATGATCGAGTTTGATCTATCGGGCAGGATCCTCACCGCGAACGAAAACTTCTGCAGGGCGCTCGGCTACGAGTTGAGGGAGATCGTCGGAAAACATCACAGCATGTTCGTCGAGCCTGCCTATGCATCATCAACGGAATACAAGGCTTTCTGGACGAAGCTCGCAGCCGGGAAATTCGACCAGCAGCAATACAAGCGCCTCGGAAAAGGCGGCCGCGAGGTTTGGATCGAAGCATCCTACAATCCCGTGTTCCGACGCGGGAAGCCGGTCAAGGTCATCAAGATTGCAACGGATATCACCGCGCAGAAGCTGAAATCTGCCGAGGATTCGGGCAAGATCGACGCATTGTCCCGGGCTCAGGCGATCATCGAATTCACGCCGGCCGGCGAAATCCTGACCGCGAACGACAACTTCCTGTCCGCCCTTGGCTATTCGCTTGCCGAAATCCAGGGCAAACATCATTCGATGTTCTGTGAAGCCGACTACTCGAGGTCGGAGGCTTACAAGGAATTCTGGCGGAAACTTGCGAGCGGCCAGCTGGTTGCCGACGAATTCATGCGCATGGGCAAGGGCGGACGGAAGGTCTATATCCAGGCTTCCTACAATCCGATTTTCGACCTGAACGGCAAAGTGTTCAAAGTCGTGAAGTTCGCAACCGATGTCACGGCGCGCGTCGAAAATGTCGAACAACTTGCCCGTTGCCTGACGAATCTTGCGGACGGCGACCTGTCGCAGATGATCCAGAAGCCTTTCATTCCTTCGCTGGAAAGGCTGCGTGCCGACTTCAACAGTGCCTCGGAGAAGCTGAAGGGCGCAATGGCAACGGTTGCCGAAAATGCCAAGGCGATATCAGCCGGTTCCAACGAAATCCGCACAGCGGCCGACGATTTGGCAAAGCGTACCGAGCAGCAAGCGGCATCCGTCGAAGAAACGGCCGCCGCCCTTGAGGAAATCACGACGACGGTCAAGGATTCGAGCCGCCGCGCCGAGGAGGCCGGTCAACTCGTGGCGCGCGCCAGAAATCACGCCGAGCATTCCGGCCAGGTAGTGCGTGACGCAATCGGAGCGATGGACCAGATCGAAAACTCGTCACGCGAAATTTCCAATATCATCGGTGTTATCGATGAGATTGCCTTCCAGACGAACCTTTTGGCGCTCAATGCCGGCGTAGAGGCGGCACGAGCAGGGGAGGCCGGCAAGGGCTTTGCGGTCGTTGCCCAGGAGGTCCGTGAGCTGGCGCAGCGGTCGGCGAAAGCTGCCAAGGAGATAAAGAGCCTGATCACGGCGTCCGGTTCCCATGTCGCAAACGGCGTCGCCCTCGTGACGAATGCCGGATCAGCGCTCCAGGAAATCGCCAGTCAGGTTCACGAAATCAATACCAACGTCACAGCGATCGTGGAGGCGGCGCGCGAGCAATCGACTGCGCTCGGCGGGATCAGCCAGTCCATCAACACCGTCGACCAGGGAACGCAGCAGAATGCCGCAATGGTCGAGGAGCAGACGGCTGCGAGCCATGGTCTCGCCCGAGAGGCTGCGGCGCTCTTCGAGCTTCTTGAGCAGTTCCGTTTCAACGATGCGCCGAGATCCAGGTCTTCGTTTGCGCAGGCGGATCGTCACCCTGCCGCACCGACGGCTTTGAAAGTCGTTCGTAATTCGCCCCTCGCATCGATCCAGCGCGGGTCGGCCTCCGTCGCGCTGAAGTCCGACTGGGAAGAGTTCTGATTACGCTGACTGAGCCATTCTCGGCAGTGTTGGCGGCAATCAATCGAGCGACCACGAGCCGGGATAGTTCGGCTTGCGGCGCTCGATCCACGCGTCGAGCCCTTCGCGCAAATCGGCGGTTGGCGCCATCCGGGCGAATTGTTCGCCTTCGATCAGCAGCCCCTCCGCAATGCTCTGGTTGATGCCGCGCGTCACCGCCGTCAGAATGCTCGCCGCCGCCAGCGGCGAATGACGCAGAATGCGGCGCGCGAGGTCGTGGGCGGCCGGTATGAGATCGTCATGCGGGACAAGCTGGTTGACAAGGCCGAGTTCGAGGGCGCGCTGCGGGGAGAATGTGTCGCCCGTCAACAGCAGTTCGAGGGCGCGCTTGCGCCCGGCCAGCCTCGGCAAACGCTGCGTTCCGCCAAAGGTCGGCGGCATTGCGAGATTGATCTCGGGCTTGGCGAACAGGGCGCGTTCGCTGGCGATGGCGAGGGGCACAGCCTCGGTGATCTCGCAGCCGCCGCCAAAGGCAAGGCCGTTGACGGCGGCGATGATGGGTTTTCGGAAGGCTTCCAGCCGCGCAGTCAATCGCTGTCCGCGCGCGACGAAATCGCGCATGGCGACATCGGTGCCCTGCGCCACGCTTTCTGAGAATTCGTAGATATCGCCGCCCGCCGAGAATGCCCGCTCGCCTGCGCCGGTGAGGATGATCGCCCGGATTGAATTGTCGGTTTCGATGGCGTCGAGGATCGCGAGAAAGCGGTCTATCAAGGCGTAATTCAGCGCATTGAGCTTTTCCGGGCGATTGAGAGTGAGCGTGGCGATTCCGTCGCGGCTGTCGATCAAAACAGTGTCGGCCATTCGGTTTTCCTTTCCGCTATGCTGCGTCAGGAGAAGTATGCCGCCGGTCGATGCTTGTGTATATTCACTAGTCGGTATACATGGCGACATGATCTCACACGCAATCCCGACGCGCGAACGTATCATCTCGGCCGCCGCCAAGCTGTTTTACAACGAGGGCATCAGGAGCGTCAGCGTCGATGCGGTGGCTGAAGAGGCCGGTGTCACGAAACGGACCCTTTACTACCATTTCGCCAGCAAGGACGACCTCATCGGGGCCTATCTGGAGGCGCGCGACCAGCCCAACCTCGCTCTGTTCAAACGCTGGTACGCGGAAACGGCGGGCGAACCGGCGGATAAGGTGCAAGGCATCTTTCGCAATCTCGCCCGCGCGGCCCGCCATCCGAAGTGGAAGGGCTGCGGTTTCCTGCGCACCTCTGCGGAACTCGCCAATATGCCTGGCCATCCAGCCATGAAAGTCGGGATTGAACACAAGAAGAGGGTCGAGGCCTGGTTGCGGGTGACGTTCGAGGCGGCCGGAATCAAGGCGGAAGCGCCGCAACTCGCCCGGCAGATCGTCCTGCTGCTCGATGGCTCGTTCGCCGTCGTACTGTTGCACCGCGATCCGACCTACATGGAAGCGGCAGGCGAGGCGGCTGGTTCACTGATCCGCGCTGCGACCGCAAACGCAAACGCGTAAGGCGCTCGCTCTGAAGACCGCATCTTTCGCCCTCGGCATGGCCTGAGGTCGCTGAGCGGGAAGGGCATGATGTTGAGCCTCTAAACAACGGAACAATGCTGCACTGCCGAAAAAATCGCCACGCGCGCCACTGCGCGTTTTTTCAGCATGACCCCATTGACAATTCATCCTTGATGGCACTTCATAACATTGTTCCAGTAAAACAGACATGCGTCCATTATACTGGAACAATAGGAATCATCCATAAGGGGAACGCCATGACCATTTCCTTTCGCACCGGCGTGATATCGCTGGCCGTCGCCGCTCTGTTGTCCACGCCTGCGCTGGCCGAAGGCAGCAAGCTCGATGAAGTGCTGGCCCGCGGCCATCTCGTCCTCGGCACGGGCAGCACCAATGCGCCTTGGCACTTCAAGAGCGCCGACGACAAGCTTCAGGGATTCGACGTCGACATGGGCCACATCATCGCCAAGGCGCTCTTCGGCGATCCTGAAAAGATCGAATATGTGAACCAGTCCTCCGACGCCCGCATCCCGAACATCACCACCGACAAAGTCGACATCACCTGCCAGTTCATGACCGTTACCGGCGAGCGCGCCCAGCAGGTTGCCTTCACCATTCCTTATTATCGCGAGGGTGTCGGCCTGATGCTCAAGGCGGATGGCAAATATGCCGACTACGCCGCCCTCAAGGCGGCCGGTTCCTCCGTTACCATCTCGGTTCTCCAGAACGTCTATGCCGAGGCAATGGTGCATGCGGCATTGCCGGAGGCGACCGTCGACCAGTACGATTCCGTCGACCTGATCTATCAGGCGTTGGAATCGGCACGTGCCGATGCAGTTGCCACGGACCAGTCGTCGCTCGCCTGGTACATGACGCAGAATCCGGGTCGCTATAAAGATGCCGGCTACGGCTGGAACCCGCAGACCTACGCCTGCGCCGTCAAGCGCGGCGACCAGGATTGGCTGAACTTCGTCAACACCGCCCTGCACGAAGCCATGACCGGCGTCGAATTCGACTTTTACGCCAAGTCGTTCAAGACTTGGTTCGGCAAAGATCTGACGCCGCCGCAGATCGGCTTCCCGGTCGAGTTCAAGTAGCAGCCATGCGGAGCGGGACATGTTTCCCGCTCCGCATTTAAAAAGTGAGAGCATGACGTTGTCCGAAAACCGCTCAGACTTTTCGGCATCATGCTCTGGTCTGAAAGGGCGGCCCGTATGGGTTACACGTTGAATTTCGCTGCCGTCTGGCGCAATTTCGATTTTCTTTTGAGCGGGCTCGCGCTCAGCCTCGGCCTTGCGGTGATCTCAATCCTGATCGGGGCCGCGATCGGCCTTGTGGTGGCCTTCGCGCTGACGTCCAAAAGCCGCTTTGCGGTCGTGCCGGCACGGATCTATGTCACTGTCATTCGCAACCTGCCGATTCTCGTCCTGGTGCTTTTCGTCTTTTTCGCGCTGCCGCAAATGGGCCTGCGCCTCGACAAGATAAAAAGCTTCGTCCTGGTTCTGTCGCTTTATTCCGGCGCCTATCTGGCCGAAGTGTTCCGCGCCGGGCTGCTGTCCATTCCAAGAGGGTTGACGGAAGCGGGGCTTGCCATCGGCCTGACAGGGATGCAGATCCGCAGCTCCATCATCGCTCCACTGATGCTGCGCAACGTGCTGCCATCGCTGTCCTCGACGATCATCTCACTCTTCAAGGACACCTCGCTCGCCGCCGCTATCGCCGTGCCCGAGCTGACGTTTGCCGCCCGCAAGATCAATGTCGAGAGCTTCCGCGTCATAGAGACCTGGATGGTCACATCCGCGCTCTATGTCGCGACCTGTTTCCTCATCGCCGCCGTGATGCGCTTCGTCGAGCGCCGTCTGGCCCTGCCGAGATAAGCCCTGATGTCCCACACTTTTCTCGAACAACTCTGGATCGCCCGATACGTCATCATGAACGGCATCGGCGTGACCGTGTCGATCTCCCTGCTGGCCATCCTCGCGGGTTCCATACTTGGCGTTTTCGTCGGTTTGGCGCTCGTCTATGGCGGCGTTGTTTTGCGTCTGGCCGTGCGCGCCTATACGGATATCATCCGTGGCACGCCGGTGCTCGTGCTGGTGCTGGCGAGCTACTACGTCTCCGCCGCCGTCGGCCTCGATCTCGGGCCGTTCTCGGCCGGGGTGCTTGCCCTTGCCATCTTCTGCTCCTCCCATGTCGGCGAAATCGTGCGCGGGGCGCTTCAGGCGATCCCGAAGGGCCAGACCGAAGCGGCCAAGGCGATCGGCCTGACCTTTACCCAGACTTTCACCTCGGTGCTGTGGCCGCAGGCCATGCGCCAGTGCCTGCCGGCCTGGGTGAATACGGCGGCCGAGATGGTGAAGGCCTCGACGCTGCTCTCCGTCATCGGCGTCGCCGAGCTTCTCCTGCGCACGCAGGAGATCATCTCCCGCAATTTCATGAGCCTCCAGTTCTACTTCCTGGCCGGTGGTCTCTATTTCATCATCAACTACGGCATCGAGCACTTCGGCAAATATGTCGAGCGCAAGACCGCCCTGCCGTCCTGAGGAGACACCCCCGATGGCCAAGACCATTCTCGACATCCAGGGTCTGCGCAAGACTTACGGCATCCACGAAGTCCTCAAGGGCGTCGATTGCGCCGTGCAGGAAGGCGAAGTTATTTCCATCATCGGCTCGTCCGGCTCCGGAAAGACCACCTTGCTGCGTTGCATCAACATGCTCGAGGAATTCCAGGGCGGCACGATCAGCCTCGACGGCGAGGAGATCGGATACCGCGCCGAAGGCGCGACGCGGCGCCGCAAGAGCGAGAAAGAGATTGCACGCCAACGCGCGTTGACCGGCATGGCGTTTCAGCAGTTCAATCTTTTTCCGCATATGAGTGCCGCTGAAAACGTCATGCTCGGCCTCGTCAAGGTGAAGAAAATGGCCAAGCCGGATGCCCGCGCCATCGCGGAAAAATGGCTCGATCGTGTCGGCCTTTCCGCCCGCTCGAACCATTATCCCGGACAGCTTTCCGGCGGTCAGCAGCAGCGCGTCGCGATCGCCCGCGCCATCGCCATGTCGCCGAGGCTGATGCTGTTCGACGAAGTGACTTCCGCGCTCGACCCGGAACTGGTGGGCGAAGTGCTTCAGGTCATCAAGGGGCTTGCCGCCGACGGCATGACCATGCTGCTCGTCACGCACGAGATGCGCTTTGCCTACGACGTTTCGTCACGCGTCATCTTTATGAACCAGGGCGTCATCTGCGAGGAGGGCGATCCGAAGGACATGTTCGTGCATCCGAAGACCGAACGGCTGGCGGAATTCCTCAAGACCTCGAGTTTCAACTAGACGAAAGAGAATCCATGCCGATCACACGTTATGGTGGCGCAACTCCCCTAACGACTGGTTGGCTTACGATCGCATGGCAAGCGCACATTGAATGTGATGGCAAATCCATTATATTGCTAGCATCGCTATCATGTCCCGCAGGTTGCCATCATGCCCGCAGTCACAATCAGAAACCTCTCCGACGCGACGCACCGTGCTCTCAAGGTGCGTGCGGCTCATCACGGGCGCAGCGCCGAAGCGGAAATGCGCGAAATCCTCGAGGCTGCCGTCCGTCCGGAAACACGCCTGCGTCTTGGCAGCGCGCTCGCCGAACGGAGCCGTCGCCTCGGGTTGACGAATGAGGACTTTGCCGTGCTGGACCAAGCTCGCGACACATTGCCTGCAAAGCCGATGAGCTTTGAATGATTATCCTCGATACGAACGTCGTTTCCGAGGCGATGAAACCAGCGCCCGACGAAGCCGTGAAATTCTGGCTCGATGAGCAGGCAGCCGAAACCCTCTTCCTTTCTAGCGTCACGATCGCCGAACTGATGTTTGGAATCGGCGCCCTCCCGGCTGGCAAACGCAAGGAAAGGCTCTGCGACGCGTTGGACGGTCTGATGGAACTCTTCGAAAGCCGTATTTTGGCTTTCGACATCACAGCGGCACGGCGCTATGCCGATCTCGCGGTCAAGGCCCGAGCCGCTGGCAGAGGATTTCCCACTCCGGACGGCTATATCGCCGCCATCGCGGCATCAAAAGGGTTCGCCGTAGCCACGCGCGATACAAGTGCGTTCGACGCTGCAGGTGTTGAAGTGATCAATCCCTGGGCGGCTTCGACCGCATAAGGTCGTTCGGCCAGTAAGAACAAGCCGCCACGTGAGTGGTTCGACGCTGGTCTGCGTTTGCAAGGCGTTGCAGGCACGCGCTCAATTTACGCTCAGTCTGCATTCCCAGCGTGCAAATTCCAGGGGGAGGGATCCGAGACATCTTGGAAATCCTGAACGCAGGATTTTGGCACGAGCTTTGCTTTCCTGTCTTGTATGCAAGATAGCCACACATCTGAGAGCACGCAGAAGACCATCGAGGAGACGATCGTCTCTGGGATTCTTTCAGCCAAAATTCGGCCTGGGACGCGTCTCAGCGAAAACCAGCTGGCAACGCTCTTCAGCGTGTCTCGAACCCGCGTCCGTGAAGCCATGATGCGCTTGGAAACACGCGGTATCGTGCATGTCAGTCCGAGACGAGGCTGGTTTGTTGTCGAGCCGTCTGCTGAAGAGGCGATCGCGGTCTATGAGGCACGGCGCGTCATCGAGTCCGGATTGCTGCGCAGCATGCGCGTGCTGACAGGCGAGGGACGCGAAGCGCTCGACGCGCATTTGAACGAGGAAAAAAGCGCAATGGCTGCGGGCGACCGCCAGCACCTGATCTATTTGATGGGCGATTTCCACATCCGCATCGCAGAATTGAGCGGCAACGCCATCATCGTCGATATCCTCCGCGATCTCACCGCGAGGACGATCCTCATTTCGATGCTCTATCAGTCTGAATTTCATGCAGCACAGTCTCATGACGGACATTGCCGCATCTTCGAGGCCATGCAAGCGGGCGATTTCGTCAGAGCCGCCGAGCTCTCTATCGAACATCTGGACGAAGTGGAAATGGGCCTCGACCTCACCACGCGCCCGGATCCGCTCTCGGAACTGCGCAGTTCCCTGTCACTTCCCCCCAAGACCGTGCCCTCGGTCTCCCAACTGTCAGACCCAAAAAACCACAACTTCAAAGGAGCAATTAAAACATGCTGACAAGACGAGTCTTCTTCGCAATCGCGACCCTGGCTGCAACCTTCGGCTTCGGCTCCGCGTCTTACGCCGATGCTCTCGCCGACATCACGACGCGCGGAACACTGCGTGTCGCCGTCCCTCAGGATTTCCCGCCTTTCGGCAGCGTCGGCACCGATATGGCGCCGATGGGCTACGATATCGATGTGGCCAACCTCATTGCCGAAAAACTGGGCGTCAAGACCGAACTCGTGCCGGTCACCAGCGCCAACCGCGTTCCCTATCTGCAGACGAACAAAGTCGATCTGGTCATATCAAGCCTCGGCAAGAATGCGGAGCGCGAAAAGGTGATCGATTTCACCACGGCCTACGCACCCTTCTTCAACGGCGTGTTCGCACCGGCCGATCTTTCGATCGCCAAGGTGGAAGATCTCGCCGGCAAGAGCATCGGCGTCACGCGCGGCGCCGTGGAGGATCTCGAGCTGACGAAGATCGCGCCGGCCGACGCGACGATCAAGCGCTACGAGGACAATAATGGCACCATCTCGGCCTTCCTGTCCGGCCAGGTCGACACCATCGCCACCGGCAACGTCGTGGCCGCTGCGATCCTCGCCAGAAATCCCCCCAAGCGCCCCGAGATGAAGTTCCTGATCAAGAATTCGCCCTGCTACATCGGTCTCAACAAGGAACAGGCGGCTCTTCTGGAGAAGGTGAACGGCATTGTCGCCGCCGCAAAAACCGATGGATCGCTGAACGCCATATCGCAGAAGTGGCTCGGCGCCGATCTCCCGTCGGATCTGTAAGGAACCCGGTTCTCACGGATGTCATCCCGCGCCGCGCGCGGGATGACATGACGCTCCGTCGCCACAAGAGGGGACAATTCCTTGAGTTACCATTTCGAATTCGGCTGGCTGCTTGAATATTATCCCGAGATCGTCAAGGGCATACTGATCACGCTGGAGCTTATCGCCATTGGCGGCGTGCTCGGCATTTCGCTCGGCATCTTCTGCGCCTGGGTGCGCGCACTCGGCCCGGCCTGGCTGAAGCCAGTTGTTGCGACCTATGTCGAATTGATCCGCAACACGCCGTTCCTGATCCAGCTCTTTTTCATTTTCTTCGGTCTGCCGTCGCTCGGTTTCAAGCTTTCCGAACTGACGGCCGCCAACCTCGCGATGGTCGTCAACCTTGGCGCCTATAGCTGCGAGATTGTCCGCGCTGGCATCCAGGCAACCCCGAAGGGCCAGTTCGAGGCAGGCGAGAGCCTTGCCATGACGCGCTTCGAAACCTTCCGGCATGTCGTTCTCGTGCCATCCCTGCAGCGCATCTGGCCGGCGCTGTCGTCGCAAGTGGTGATCGTCATGCTCGGCTCATCGGTCGTGTCGCAGATCGCCGCCGAGGATCTGGCCTTTGCCGCAAACTTCATACAATCGCGAACCTTCCGCGCCTTCGAGGCCTACATCGTCTCGACAGCCATCTACCTTGTGCTGGCGATCCTGCTCCGGCAGCTGCTGGCGGTGGTCGGCGGGTTCATTTTCCCGAGGAGGGCGGCGCGATGATCGAGTTCACACTCTGGGACATCCTGCGCAACCTGCTGCTCGCCACCCGCTGGACGATCCTGCTTTCGCTCGTCTCGTTCATCGGCGGCGGCGCGGTGGGACTGGGGCTGCTGTTCCTGCGCATCAGCAAGCGCAAGGCATTCAGGGTAGTCGCGAAATATTATATCGAGCTCTTCCAGGGCACGCCGCTGCTGATGCAGCTCTTCATCGCATTTTTCGGCCTCGGCCTCTTCGGGATAGACGTGCCGGCCTGGCTTGCTGCGGGATTGGCCCTCACCCTGTGGAGTGCCGCCTTTCTCGCCGAAATCTGGCGAGGCTGCGTCGAGGCGGTCGCGCGGGGTCAATGGGAGGCCTCGGCCAGCCTCGGCATGGGCCGGCTGCAGCAGATGCGTTATGTCATCCTGCCGCAGGCGCTGAGGGTCGCCATACCGCCGACGGTCGGTTTCTCCGTGCAAATCGTCAAGGGAACGGCGCTGACCTCGATCATCGGTTTCGTCGAATTGTCGAAAGCCGGCACGGTCGTCACCAATGCCACTTTCCAGCCCTTCACCGTCTACGGGCTCGTCGCTCTCATCTACTTCGCCCTTTGCTGGCCTCTGTCGAAAAGCAGCCAGATCCTGGAAAGGAAGCTCAATGTCGCTCATCGAAATCACTGAAGTCCGCAAGAGCTTTGGCACCACCGAGGTGCTGAAGGGCATCAATCTCGATGTGGAGGCCGGCGAGGTCATCGCCATTATCGGCAAGAGCGGTTCGGGCAAATCGACACTGCTTCGCTGCATCAACGGCCTGGAAACCATCACCGACGGCTCCATCTCCGTGGCCGGCGCGCAGCTCCTTGATGACGAAGTCCATCTGAAGGCACTGCGCCTCAAGGTCGGCATGATCTTTCAGCAGTTCAACCTCTTCCCGCACCTGACCGTCGGCGGCAACGTCATGCTGTCGCAGACCGTGGTCAAGAAGACCCCGAAAGTCGAAGCCGAGGCCACCGCCCGCAAGATGCTGGAGCGGGTAGGGCTCGGCCACAGGTTCGACGCCTATCCCGACGAGCTCTCGGGCGGCCAGCAGCAACGCGTCGCCATCGCCCGCGCGCTCGCCATGCAGCCGACCGCACTTCTCTGCGACGAGATTACCTCCGCGCTCGATCCGGAACTGGTCGCCGAAGTTCTGGCCGTCGTGCGCGAACTTGCCGCCGAGGGAATGACGCTCCTGATGGTGACGCACGAGATGAAGTTCGCCCGCGACGTCTGCAACCGCGTCGTCTTCATGCACCAGGGCCGAGTCCACGAAGCAGGCCCGCCGGAGGAAGTCTTTGCCAATCCGCAGACTGCAGAACTGAAGCAGTTCCTCGGCGTCAGTTAAGAAACGACGACATGCTCTCGCTTATACCGGCCGGCATCGTCGTGACATTGAGGCGTTCGGTTGCGGACCGGGATGCTCGCCTGGATCATGCGGGGACTCGCCAAATGGTAGGGGAATCCTTCTGACAAGGGCATCCAACCGCAGATAGCAACGGTGAATCTCTCTTCCAGCTGCTCGTCAACAAGCGCGCAGTCGCTCCAATCCGCAGGCGTGCCGGGGGAACGGCAGGCGAGGCTGCCGTTCCCGGGGATTGTCAGTCTTTGTTGCCAGTCGGTGCGGGCAGCAAGATGGGCTCGACCGAATGTTTCGGTGCCATCAATTGTGCAAGAATGTCGTCGGCCGAATGGCTCGAACTGCCAATGCCGGCCTCGCGCAGTTGACGATCGAGGTCGCTGCCGTTTTCCAGCGCCGCCAGTTCGGCACCGGCTTCGATGCGGCCGGCAGTGACTTCCTGGCGCTTCTTGATACGTTCGAGACTTTCGACGGCGCTACCGAGACGGGTATTGATGCCCGACTGGCTATGGGCGATCGCCGACTGAGCGCGCAGCAGCGACTCGTTGGCTTTGACATTCTCCACCTCACGCTTCATCTGGGCAATGCGCGCTTCGGTCTCCTGGATCGTGCGCAGCATCTGCTGCTGGCGGGGCAGCAGCCGGTCGAGCTCTTCCTGGTCGCGCTGCACTTCGGCACGGGTACCGGCAATGCGCTGAGCGAGACCCTGCGCCAGATCCGTGCGGCCCGCGGAGATCGCTGCACGAGCGCTGTCGGTATCCTTGGTCTCCTTTGCGCGGTTTTCTTCAAGTCGGCGCATGACGCTCTTGTTGGACGCCATGATGCCGGCCAGATCGGATCGCGCACTGCGCAGCGACTGCTCAGCGTCGCGGATTTCCTGGTCAAGAATGCGCATGGACTGGCTGTCGGCGGCCGCTTCCGCTGCCTCGTTGATGCCGCCGCGAATGGCGGTGAAAATCTTTCCCCAGGTGCTCACGCTGCAATCTCCCCGCTTTTCCATTCTTCAATCATATGTGCCGCATCGACGGCATTGGCAGCCAGAATCGCGACTTCCTCGACCACCGTCTCGGCCGGCGAGCGTGCTGACAGCGAGCCGAACAATTCATACCATTCCTCACCGTCGATCGTGGTGATGCCGAAGCTGGAGAGCGGCACGAACTTATGGGTCTTCAGCACCATACGTTCGAAGGCTTCTCGATTGGACACGTCCTTGCAAGGCACCAGAACAGCGCTGACAAGGATGTCGCGCTCCCCGCTTACCGCGACGAAGACGTCGAGATCGCCTTTTTCCTTAAGAGTCACGCATATGACGTCGCCCTGTTCGGGTACGGCTACATCCACATCGCCCAGTGCGTCGGGATCGGCGGCGAACAGGCGCGTTAAAGTGGTGAGGTTCCAGGTCTCCAAAAAGTCCTCCATCGGTTGGAACGTCAAAATATTTGGGTAATCGGTTTGCAACTTAAAGATCTGGTGCGCTAAATAAATTTCGCTAGGGTACGCGTTGGGAACGGGGGCGAATCGCTTGCCATTTATCGCTTCATTGATGCGGCGTGTATATCTCTCGCTCAGCGAATTGGCCTGGTCAGCGCTTTTTGTTATCCTCGTGATCCACCTGGTCGCTTCTTACCTGCTCTTCACGCTGGCCGGCGAAGGCGATCTCGTCGGCAATCCGGTCGACTTTCTTTACTACTATATGGTGACGGCAACGACTGTCGGCTATGGCGATCTTTCTCCAAAATCGGGGCCTGGCCGAATCATTGCCGTCCTGTTCGTTCTTCCCGGCGGCATTGCCATCTTCACCGCTGTTCTTGGTAAGTTGTTGACAAATATCGGTACGATCTGGAGAAACCGCATGCGCGGATTGGGTGATTACAGCGAACGCGCCGGCCATATCATCGTCCTCGGCTGGCAAGAGGGGCAGACATACCAGACGCTCCGGCTGCTGCATGCCGAACGGCAGGCCAACGAGCCGATGAGTGTTCTGGTTGCCAAGGACCTGCCGGAAAATCCCGCCAGCAATTACGCCGACTATATCAGAACCGAGCGGCTTGCCGATGCCGATGCTCTGGTGCGGGCCGGAGTGGCCCAGGCGCGCGCGATCATCGCGCGCGGTGCAAATGACGACGAGACGCTGGCCGCCGTGCTGATTGCTGAAGACCATGCGCCCAATGCCCATATCGTGGCCTATTTCGCCGACGACCGCACGGCACAGATGGTCAAACAACGCCGGCCGCGCGTCGAGGCGGTGGGATCGCTCGCCGAGGAGCTGCTGTCGCGTTCCGCTCGTGATCCGGGCTCTTCGGAAATCGCCGCACGGCTGCTGTCGGCCGCTTCCACCGACACGGCGTTTTCGCTGCCGGTACCGCCTTTGCAAACGCCGCTACTCTATGGGGACGTGTTTTTAAGGCTCAAGCGTCAGCATAATGTGACGCTGGTGGGCATGCTGAGCCAGGGCATGACCGACCTCAACTGCCAGGACGAGACGCTGATGCGGGGCGGCGAGACCCTTTACTACATCAGCGGAATGCGGCTAGATCCCGCTGCCATCGCTTGGGCTCGAATGGGAGACGTATCATGATCGGCTGGTTCGGCAGAGACAAGAACGAAAGGCCCTTACCCAAAGAACTTGGCCCGTTGAGCGCCGCCATCGGCGGGGCGTTGGACATCGATTTCCTCTCCCTCGAAGCCGAGGCTTTGGCCGGCCAGCCGGCCATGCCGCTGCCACGGAGCGGCCCGTTCATCATTGCCGCCTACGGTGAGGTTTCGCTCGATGCCGCGACGGTTCTGTCGCGCTACTACGATGAAGACCATCGGATGATTCAGGTGATGTCGACGTCGGGCCAGCCGGGTGATGTCGACGACATCAGCTTTTATCAGCCCTGGGACAGCGTCGTGCCTGCCGGGCAGGGCGGATGGAACCGCTGGACCGGGCCGGACGGCCTGATCGGTCAGCCAAGCTACGATGCCGATGGCATCCTCTATAGCCGCTTCTGGGGCGAAGGCCCGGAGCGCACCCCATTGGCGGAGTTTGTCGAGAAGGTCGACGACGGTGAGGCGCAGCGCTCCATTCACCAGACCTGCATGCTGTATTATCGCCCGCTTGGCTCGACGCGCGAAATGCTTTTGATCAATGTCGAGCGCGACCTCGATCTCGGACAGAGCCAGGCAGGCAGCTCGGTGGAATTTCTGATCGGCTACGGACTCGCTCCGGCCGATGTTCGCCGCGTCTGATAGACCCTGTCAATTTTCAACGGAGGACTTTTTCAATGCTCGATTACGTGGCGGGTCTGCCTGCCTTCCTCGGCTATTTCGCCGTTGGTCTTGCCGCTTACGGCGTTTTCGCGGTGATCTACACATTCCTGACGCCGCAGAAGGAAGTCCAACTCATTCGCGCAGGCAATCTTGCCGCCGTCACGGCATTCTTGGGCGCGCTTGTTGGTTTCAGCCTGCCTCTGGCTTCGGCCGCAGCCAGTTCGGTCAGCATCGTCGACTACATCATATGGGCGGTGGTCGGCATTCTGGCGCAGATCCTGGCTTACTATGTTGCGAATTTCACCATGACGGATCTGCATGAAAAGATCACTGCCGGCGATATCGCCGCGGGCATATGGGGCGGCGGCATCGCGCTCGTCATCGGTATTCTCAACGCCGCCTGCATGACCTATTGAGGGGAGGGAATGATGCGCAGACGTAAGAGCGGGCACAAACGACCTTTCCTGGCCCTCGGCACTATCGCTGCCTCGACCCTGGCGCTGTCCGGTTGCGGCGATCAGACTCCTTCCGAGACAATGTTCACCTCCGTCGACCAATGCGTGACTTCCGGCATGGACCGGCAGGTCTGCCAGGCCGGCTATCAGGATGCCATGCGGGCCCATCTTGCCGCCGCGCCGCGTTTCAACGGCATGGCCGCCTGCGAGGCCGAATACGGCTCGGGCCAGTGCACGCAACAGTCGGCCAGTGCCGTCCCCAACAATACCGGCGGAGGCGGCAGCTTCTTCGTGCCGTTCCTGACAGGCTACATGCTGTCTTCGGCACTGAACAACATCGGCGACTATTACAATTATCGCCGGCGCCAGGAGGAGAGTGGCTCCTATTACGGCTCGACGCCGATTTATCGCAATCGCTCGGGACAAACGGTGACAACGACTGTTCGCTCGGGCGGCGGCAACGACACCTCGATCGCGCCCTCACGCCAGACTGTCAAGCCGGTCAACGTCAACACCCGCACCGTCGCCCGTCAGGGCTTCGGGGGTCGTTCGTCGTTCAGTTTCGGCGGCTGACATGAAGCGCATCACCCTTCCGGCGCGTCCTGATTGGCTTGACAAGGCGCGCGCCGTTGGCTTCGGATTTCACGAAATGTATGGCGAGCCCTATTGGCTCGATGATGCCGCCTATACGTTCACGCTCGATGAGATCGAGATGCAGATCGAAGGGCCGAGCCAGGAACTGCACGACATGTGCATGGATCTGGTCGGCGATATCGTCGGAAGCGAAGAGTCGCTCGACAGGCTGGCCATTCCGGAGGACCTGCGCGATGTGGTCCAGCGCTCCTGGCAGCGCCGCGACCGGCACCTCTACGGCCGGTTCGATCTCGCTTACGACGGCACTGGCCCGGTCAAGTTGCTCGAATATAACGCCGATACTCCCACTTCGGTGTTCGAGACAGCCTATTTCCAGTTCAACTGGCTGACCGACCAGGTGGCTTTGGGTAGCCTGCCCAAGGACGCGGACCAGTATAATTCCTTGCAGGAAAGCCTCGTCGAGGCGTTCGAGCAATTTTCCAAAGAGCCGATCTTCCACTTCGCGGCGATAACCGACAATGAGGAGGATCGCGGCACGACGGTCTATCTGATGGACTGCGCAGTGCAGGCCGGCCACCGCGTCGAGCTTCTGGACATCCGCGAGATCGGCATCGATGCGCAGGGCCGTTACACCGACCTCCAGGATCGGGTGATCGACCGCTGCTTCAAGCTGTACCCATGGGAATTCATGCTGCGCGAGCCCTTCGCCCGCGATCTCGTGCGCTCGGGCGATGTTTTCGTTGAGCCCGCCTGGAAGGCCGTGCTCTCCAACAAAGGGCTTTTGCCTCTGCTCTGGCAGCGCCACCCCAATCATCCCAACCTGCTGGCTAGCTATTTCGCAGACGACCCGGCGGCCTCGAGTTTGAGCGACTATGTGCGCAAGCCACTGCTGTCGCGAGAAGGCGAGAACGTCACGATATTCCGAGATGGCCGGGAATTGATTTCTGCCCCCGGCGATTATGGCGACGAAGGCTTTATCGTCCAGGCCTATGCCCCGCTTTTCGAAAGCGATGGCGGCTTCGCCGTGCTCGGCAGCTGGATCGTCGGTGATCGCGCCTGCGGTCTTGCCGTCCGCGAGGATCGCTCGCGCATAACCGCCAATCTATCGCGTTTCGTACCGCACGTCATAGTCGGATAAGAGAAGATATATCGCTTCAGGCGCAGCGATCTTCGTGTACGCGTCGAGGGATACCGCCCGAATTTCTCGGCGAGAAGTGATGACGACCAACGGCGAGCGAGCGATCTTGCGGCGTTCATCCATATCGATCTGGGAGTAGGTGCGCTTCATATCTCGTTCCTTGCAGGGATAAACCGTTGTTATCTATTGCAAGTCGCACTTCATCCTTGAACCCACCCCCCCACATACATTGTGGCGGCAGGGTTGGAATGTCCGTTTGTGTGCAAAGTAGAAGTGTCATTTTGGGCGCGTCTTCAGCTATTTAGAAAT
>NZ_JACCEY010000010.1:0-106875 GCF_013591995.1 Rhizobium sp. WYCCWR 11146 | reverse complement strand
CAGCAGTCTTGCCAGGACGTCGCCGGTGACCGCCTTGGCGCTCTTGCGAAGACGTTGTCTTGGCGCGGCTCGGATCGCCAGCCGAATGGCTGATTTGAGGGCAGGGGAGGCGAAGGCGCCGTCGAGGCCCCGCCACTTGGTCAGCGTCGACCAGTTGGCCAGGCGCCGGCGCACCGTCGCCGGCGCGTGTGGACCGACGGATTTGAGAAAACCCTGGCTCCGGAGGCTTTCGTCGACCGCGGCCGGCATGCCATGATCCTGATCGGTCTCGCGGTGTTGCGGGTCCCAGAGATGATGGGCGACGAATTTGAGCAGAAGCGCCTCGGGCGCCGGCCATGGCAGCGATTTTTTGGTGGCGGCCAGCCCCCAGGCTTCGAGATAGGTGAGATCCGAGGTCAGGGCGCGCAGCGTGTTGTCGCCCATGCCCTGGTTGACGAGATGGCGCAGGGTCTCGACGTCGTGGTCGGTGAGCAGCTCGGCCAGCTCGTCGCGGCGTTCGATCGGCAGCACGGCGGCGATGGTGTCGAGCTCTTCGGCACGGCGCTCGACGGCGGTCAGTGATTTTTTGGGTTTGGCCACGGACGCTCCAAAATCGCGAGTTTCGGCGGCCTCCAGGGCCGTGCTTTGCCCCGATTCTGGCTGATTTGCGACTCCAGATCAACTACCATCGATAAGGGATACTTATCGATGGTTAGCACACGAGCCCATAATCATACGATGTGAGGAACCGTAATATTGATATAGCATTCCTATAAGAAATCATTTACCATGATTTCAATGGCTTACGATCTCGCAAAAATCAGCATGACAGCCCTGATGCGGCCGGCTTTCGACGCCGGTTTAGCGCTCACGCGTCTGGACGAACGTATCGCCCGTTCACCGGTCGGCGAAGGCTGGATCGAGCGCCAGAATTTCGCCGATGCCTGCGCCTCGCTGTGGATCGATGGCGAACTCGTCCATCTCGAAGATCTTGTCCTGCATGACGCCACGCGGGATATTCGCACACCCACCCACGAGCTGACAATCGCCCGTGACGTCTTGCGCACCCGCCGGCGGATCGCCGCCCAACTCCCCGGCTGGGCGCTCTCTGCCGACGGCATCCGCTCGCTGCGGAAAGCCTCGGAGATCGGGTCGGGCGGCGGGGACGAGGCGACGACGGCCGACGTCATTCAGCCGGCGCTCACGAAAGATCCCGAAGGGGAGGGGGAAGATGTCGACGACATCGAAAATCTCCCCGGCGTCGACTACGCCGCCATCGATGCTGTTCTGGCCCGATCGGAGGCGGCAATCGAGAATGCAACACGGCCCAGCCGTGACGGCGGCCGAGAAAAAGATCCAATGATCTACGACTTCGACTGGGACGAGGATGCGCGGCTCGACGAATGGCGCAGCGTGGTGCGCCAGGCCGAAAAACTGCCTGCGGCGCTGCAGTCAATCATCGCCCTCGATGCCTGGAACGAGCTGTCCGTGCTTCAGCACGCCCCCTGGCTCGGCCGGTTGCTGGCCGCTTCGATCCTGCGCCAGGCCGGCATCACGTCAGGCGCGCATCTTGCCGCCCTCAATCTCGGCCTCAAAACCATTCCGGTCGATCGGCGCCGGCATCGCGACCGCGAAACCCGGCTGCTGGCCATCGCCCACGGGTTTTTGGCAGCCGCCGAGGTCGGATTGAAGGAGCATGACAGGCTGGTGCTGGCGCGCACCCTCTTCGAGCGAAAGCTGGAAGGGCGCCGGGCGTCTTCGAAATTGCCGGAGCTGGTTGAGTTGGTAATGGCAAAACGTAAGCATCCGGTGAAGGCCGCAGGTTAGGCTGCTTTAGCTTTCAATCCGTGCGGCTGCCAATTCCACGGAAGCAATTGCTCCAGCTTACTGATTGGCGTGTCGGCGATGCGGGCCAGGAGGTCAGCAAGCCAAGCCTGCGGATCGATGTCGTTGAGCTTGGCACTCATGATCAGCGTCGCCATGAAGGCAGCACGATCAGCGCCGCGATCCGATCCGGCGAAGAGCCATGACTTCCTCCCGAGAGCAAAGCCTCTCAGCGCTCGTTCGGCCGCGTTGTTCGTGAGACAAATCCGGCCGTCGTCGAGGAAAGACGTGAAGCCGTTCCAGCGCTTCAGCATGTAGTCGATCGGCTCGGCGACCGGAGAACTGCGCGACAGTTTTGCCCGTTCGGTTTGAAGCCAGCAGCGCAGTTCGCCGACAAGCGGCAGGCTGTCCTTGCGACGGCGCTCCAGGCGTTCCGCTGCGGCAAGCCCGTTGATCTGCCGCTCGATGTCGAACAGGGCATCGATCCGTTTGACGGCTTCCAACGCCATAGGCGAGATCGGTGCGGCGCGGCTGCCGCGTTTGGCATTCGTGGCGATGTCGGCCAGCACGAAGAACTTGCGCCTCGCGTGCGACCAGCAGAGCGCCTGCGTCAGCGGCCCCGGATCGCGGTCTACCTTGAACAGCGGATTGTAGCCGCCGTAGGCATCTGCCTGCAGAATGCCAGTGAAGTTCTTCAAGTGGCGCTCGGGATGCTCCTGCCGCCGGTCTCGCGAGGCATAGTAGAGTGCCGCCGGCGGCGATTGCCCGCCGAACGGCCGGTCATCCCGGACATAGGTCCAGATGCGACCCGTATCGGTCTTTCCCTTCGCCAGGATCGGCACTGTGGTGTCGTCACCATGCAACCGCTCGGCAGCCAGGACATGTGCTTCGATCAACGAATGGAGTGGCTTCAGCGCGGCGGCGCAAGCGCCGACCTGATCTGCCAGCGTCGACAGGCTGAGGTCGATACCCTCTCGGGCATAGCGCTCGCTCTGTCGGTTCAGCGGTTGATGCTGGGCGAACTTCTCAAACAGGATCATCGCCAACAGGTTCGGCCCGGCAAAGCCCCGCGGCGTCACATGGAAAGGAGCTGGTGGCTGGGTGATCTTCTCGCATGCGCGACAGGTGAACTTCTCCCGTACCGTTTGGATCACCTTCCACTGACGCGGGATGACCTCGAGGGTCTCGCTGATGTCTTCGCCAAGCTTCGAGAGCTTGGCTGAACCGCAGCAGGGGCAGTTCGTCGGTGCAGCGAGGACGACCCGCTCACGCGGCAGATGTTCGGGAAACGGCTTGCGTGATGGGCGCTTGCGCTCGAAAGCCCTCACGGTCGAGGCTTTGGCCGCAGCCTCTGCCGCCAGTTCGTCTTCGCCAGCGTCAGCCTCCAGCTCCTCGAGCTGCAGTTCCATCTGTTCGAGGAGTCGCGCCTTGCGTTCTGACCGGCTGCCGTAAAGCTCGCGGCGAACCTTCTCGATCTCCAGCTTCAACCGCGCGATCAGCGCTTCGGAATGCGACACGAGCGCCTTTGCGCTGGCGGCTTGCGCCTTGGCGGTCGCTGCTTCTGCCTCGGCAGTGATACGCCGCGCACGCTCCTCGGCCAGCAGTGCAAGCGCACTGGCAAGGTCGTCCGGAAGCTCATCAGTCGCGTCGCTCATGGCAGGATGGAATCATATTCGAGTCCGCTATTCCAGTGCTTTTGCTCATCCTGCCGATGTTGGCCGCCAGGTCTTTTGCGGCATCCGCCAGTCTATTCCTTCGAGCAGATAACCGAGCTGCGCCGGTGTGATCACCACCGTGCCGTCGGCCGCCAACGGCCAGATGAAGCGGCCGCGCTCCAGCTTCTTCGTGAACAGACAGGCTCCTTGTCCATCATGCCAG
Organism: Rhizobium sp. WYCCWR 11146; assembly: GCF_013591995.1. Lineage (NCBI taxonomy): Bacteria > Pseudomonadati > Pseudomonadota > Alphaproteobacteria > Hyphomicrobiales > Rhizobiaceae > Rhizobium > Rhizobium sp. WYCCWR 11146. The sequence goes on along the minus strand of NZ_JACCEY010000010.1, from coordinate 103,194 downwards.
ATCACCTTGATCAGGCCTCCACCGCGACCCCGGAACACGAACAGATGTCCGCACATCGGATCGCGCTTCAGCGTCTCCTGCACCATCAGCGACAGACCGGGGAAGCCTTTGCGCATGTCCGTGTGACCGGTCGCCAGCCAGACCTTCACACCACTCGGGACCGGGATCATCGCCGTCCCAGTACAACATCGAGAATGCGGCCCAATGCGTCCGTGTCGATGTCACTGTCCACCCGGACACGACGGCCCCGACCCAGCTCAATCGTTACATCGCTGCGCTTCCGGCGAGAAGGTGATGGGGCGGGTGGCTCCGAGGGCATCGGCTGAGCTGTCGGTGCGGTCTCGGACACAATCACAGGCACCAATGTGCCCGCCGTCGGTGTCGACGACTCATCAACTCGGCAAAGCTCCTTGCGCCAACGGAAGAGCTGGCTGACATGGATGCCGGCCGCGCGGGCAATCTCGGAGAGCACCACGCCCGGCTCGAGGCACGCGGCAACCAGCCGCTCTTTGTCCTCCCGAGACCACCGCCGCCGGCGCTCGACAGACGTTATCACTTCAATCGGATGCTTCGTCATATGACTACTCCTAGTGCTAGCACTAGGACTTCCGATGTTCGCCTCAACCTCGCAAGACGGCCTTCACCGGGGGCTTACGGCAAAACCATTGGTGTCAGCCGGGATGGTGGCGAAAACGCTGGACGTGACACCGCAGGCGGCGCGGCGGATTGTCGGCGAGCTCGGTCTCAGGGAGATGACGGGGAGGGGGAGGTTTCGGGCGTGGGGGATCATTTAGCGTTACTGGCAGGTCTGCAGAGAGAGTGTGGTGGAGGGCATGAAGGCTTTGACGCAACGCTTGGGGAGGTGCGCAGTGCGCGCGGGTGCATATTGCCTTCGTCGCGTTACTTTCAATCCCGACGTCTCGAATGTATATATGGCGACTATATTTTTACAGATCAGGCAAATCAGATGGTCAAATTCGACATTGAGTGCGATTGGCACCTCTTGGATACCTGCAATTACAGATGTCAATACTGCTACTTTGATAGCGCATTTCTTTCGCAGAAACTCAGGGAATACGCTACTGTTGAAGGCTGGTGTGAAGCATTTAACCGAACAGGACTAACATGGCTGCTTCATATGACGGGCGGCGAGCCAACCATCTATAGAAACTTTGTCAGTCTTTGTGAACGTCTCTCCCAAACGCATTTTCTATCAATCAATTCCAATTTGTCGCATTCGTGTGTGCGAGACTTTGCCACAACGATCGATCCAAACCGTGTTTTGCAGATCAATGCTTCGCTCCATCCTGAAGAGAGGAGCAAAAGGAACGACACCGAGGCGTTCGCTCAGAAAGTTCAATTGCTTCGACATTCTGGACACCGTGTAACGGTAAGCGTCGTCGCCACGCCAGCCGTGCTGGCCGATTTTGAAGCGATCGTTGAGCATTTGGGCAATTTTGAGATCGTCCCCATTCCAAAAATATTCTACGGGATGCATTCTGGGATCCAGTACCCGGCCGGTTACACCAGACACCAGCGCGCCGCTTTTCTGTTGTGGTCCGAGTATGCCAGCCTTGCGCACGACCATGGTGACCAAGATTCTCTAGGCTCGGCGATCGACATCTTCTCCGACGCCAAGATATTGACCACACCCATGCGATTTCAGCGCAGAATTTGCCGCGCGGGGCGAGATTTTGTAAGATTAGACAAAGACGGTTCCGTGCACAGATGCAGCTCAAAGATGCCGCTGGGAAACATTTTGAATGGCACATTCAACCAGCTTGCCGCCCCGGCGCTGTGCGACACCAGTTACTGCGAGTATTTTTGCCGAAAATTCATTCAGTAATTTAACCTTGCCTAGCAGGATGATGGAACAAGGGCACCTTCAAAAAGAAGATCGAATACTGCAGCCTTTTCCGTATCCGAAAACGGAGATATGTCGGCTATGCACCTGTTCGTCTCGAAATGGCTGAGCATGCCTGGTGTTAGAATGGTTCGGTAGCTCGACGTGACAAGCGTGCAGGTGAACCCGCGGAGATAAAGTAGGTCGATCACCGGCGCTCTATAGGAGATGTAAACTGGGTCCCACAAGTATCTAGGCCATGCATCGCCTATATATCGCTTGTGTCTATCCAAGGCCGTTTGGGCATGCGATGAGAGACGGCCAGAGTGGCCATGACGCCAGTACATTAGGATATCAGGCACAAAGCAAACTCTTCCGCCGCCGAGCAAAAGGCGATACTGAAAATCACGGTCGGTCCAACTCGATAGGTTTTCGTTGAATCCACCGATCGCCCTTACATAGTCGGTGCGTGCGTAAATCGCACCTAGCTGGGATAGGCCCTCCCGGAAAGCAATCCATAACGCATTCGCATCATCACAATTTGGTGCTCTATCGACTAAGTCGTCACTCAACCAATCGCCTTTAGAGGAAATGTTCGCCAGATTACCGTAGATGGCGTCAGCACGATCAAGCTCCTTAATACGCGAGCGAACGATTTCAAAAGCGTTGGGTGCTATTTCATCATCTGCATCGAGGAAAACGCAATACTCGGTGTCAGCGTGCTCAAGGCCTCTATTCCGCGTAGACGATGCCCCCGAGGCGGCGACAACCTGCTGCGAACAGATTGTGATCGCAGGTCCTTGCAAGTCGCTGCAATGGACGATCTGATCGGCTTCTTCTCGATCAACTGAACTATCTAAGCTCAGGATCAGGCTTTCTAGCGCGCCTCCGGTGGGTATTGATTTGAGAAGAGGCCTTAGAAAATCGAGCCTCCCAACCGGGACGATCACGCTGAGACTGGTCAAGAGTTGCCACCAACACCAAGATGACTGAGCACTTCTTGAAGCTTTGAAGTCGGTGGTCGGCCGTCTAGGCAATCGGCCAAATCTAGCAAAACATCGCAGCCAACTAATATACCGCTAGATGCATTGAAGTTATAGATCAGCCAGGTGCCATTGTCCTCTGGCCTCGCAGCAAATGATGTTCCATAGATTTCAAACTTAAGGTTCTGTAGTTGTGTTAAAGCATGCATGTTTGGTCCGCACCGTTAATGCGCCCCGAGGTGGAAAGAGCTGACGCGCGGCAGCCACCGCCGCAGATGGAAACGCTGCAGCTGCCGCAAGCACCGCCGAGCTCCGATTTCTTCATCGATCTCAAGGCGGTGAAAGTCTCAGAATTCCTCCATATCTCGTCGAGACTAGAATCTCTTATGTTGCCCGCACGCCATTGAGGAGCATCCCGCATCAGATCGCAGCCGTAGACATCACCATTCTCGAAGATTGTCATTTGTGTCTGGCCGGCTGCGCAACCGATTTTTTTCGCTGTTTTGGTCGAATACCGAATTTTCCAAACACTTTCCAGAAGATCTAAACGACCTGCTTGCTTAAGAGGATAGTATAGCTCGTACGGGATCGGGTCTTCGTGCGGGGGCAAGACAGAGTAGTCGATCAATGGCTGGGTTCGATCGATGTGCACGGTGAGACGGAGCAATTCTTTGCTCCATGTTGCGTAATCGGGAAAAAGAGCCTTCCGATGCCGAGCCTTTCCTGAAGCCGCTAGCAATAGGAAGCGAACCGAATAAAATTCCATGGAAACTAGAAGATCAAGAATCTCAACCAACCATTCGACGTTGTACTTCGTAACCGTAACCATGGCTGTGTGAGGCAACCCACCGCGCCTTAGAATCTCCACTGACCGCAACAAGGTCTCGAAGCTCCCTGGGCTTGCTCGGCTCTTCTCGTGTATTGACGGGACGTGCCCATCAACACTTAGTGCAACGGAGTCGAACTTCGATTCACTGAGCATCGCAACTTTGTCATCGTCCAGCAAGCTGCCGTTCGTAAGCAGGATCTTTGTGAATGAGTAACAAGACGCAGCGCGCGCAATTTCTCGAAAGTCTTGGCGCACCAGGGGCTCGCCGCCGGCAATGCGGACAACGAAAACGCCGTTTTCATCGGCGTAGCGGAAAATATTGTCGATCTCACTGAGTGTCAGCTCATCTCGACCAAGCCCACGTCCAATGGGCGTTGCCGAACAGAAGGAACAGTGAAAGTTACACTCGCGCGTAACATTGATGTCCAGTGACAATGGCGCACGAAGCTGCATACCGACGGCCGCCACCTTACTCTGTTACGTCACTTTCTTTGAAGGGCGCTTTTCCTTGGCGCCCCCACGTCTTCAAAGGCTCGACTTTCCCTTGACGCCCCCAAGTTTTGAGGGGTTCGAGGTCAGGTGCCTTCCCTTGTCGTCCCCATGTCTTCAACGGCTCTTGATCTTCACCTATGCCGTTAGATGATGCTTTCGCAAGAAGTGATCGAAGCGCAATTAGACGAAGTTTCGTCGGGGTGGATAGCGAATTGACATCGAGCATGCTTAACCGACTGTCTCCAGGAGCTTCGTCATCTCCCAGGAGAAAGTTGAATAGTTGCCGAACAACGTCGTCGAGATTATCGCTCATCTTCCCCTCCACTACATTTTTACGCAATATACACGGAATACGCGCAGTCGCCACTGTTGTTTTTCTCGTGCTCGGTCGAGGTTCTTCGAACATAAGATGTGGGCATGTATAGTGCCACATGTTTGACAGCCACTTGTCTCGCATGGACCGTCAGAGGCTTTCGACTTGGTTGCGTTTGGACAAATGTGGCGGAAGCGGCGTGATGGTGATATTTGCGGGCACTATGAGGTTGCCTGATATGTGCCAGCCCGCCTGGTCTATGATCAGGATAGCATGCGCATCTTGATCGATGTGCGTTGGGAACTTGGTGAGATGCTGGTTCATGGCATACGTGTGTCGTACTACGGCGTGACGAGGACGGCCGCCTTGCTCTTCTTCGGGAAGATGGCACCGAAGATGTGGCGGAGACGGCTTCCGCCACGGCCCCACGCTCTTGTACGACTCTAGGCGGCGTTGGGACGGATCTATGTGACGTCCCGATTCTCTGGATAGAGGTGGGCGAGGAAAGCTGTGACGTGCTCAATTCGGGTCGCGAACAAAAACCGACTACCTGTATCCCATCCCCAAAGCACCCCGGTCAAGCGCGCAACGCCGGGCGTCCAAGTTTCACCGCTCACGGCGAATTCCAGTAAGCGCGTGTTCCAAACCAGTGAACCGCTCATTCCATGTGGGTCGAGCGGGATCGAACTTGTTTTGCCATCGGTAGGTGTGGTGGCATCGGGATGCCATTGCATCGCGAAATGGCAGGCCGGATCGAAATCGGGATGCTTGATTGGACGCTTGGTTTGCTCTGGCTCTAGCGTCTCGTCATATTCCTGAGTGAGGTAGGGAGTGCCGATCGTAAACAGCGTGTTGAAGGACGGCGAGTAACGGGCTTTCTCGCCGGTGAACCCCATGACGAACAAATACTCGCCCTGGAGCGGCGCATGTTTTTCTTCGAAACGGTGCCCGGGGAACGCCATCGCACTGTGCACAACGGCATTCCAGCGGTCATCGACGGGGCTGATAGCGAGATCCGCAGGTGCCGTCAGGACTTGATAGGGGTTGTTGATGTGAACGTAGTCGGGTGAATCAAAGCACTTGCGAGCAAGCGAATACTTCTTCACCTCGCGTGCAACATGCTCGTTGGTTAGTAAAAGACGTCTTAGGCGCCACTCAATGTATCCTCCAGTTCCAACATGAACTGCAGCGCCGTCATGGAGCCCTCCAGAGATGGGCGTCACGAATGGCTGCATTTGCAGGCTCAGCAAATTGCTCGCGACCGTGAGCTGTTCCTCTAGTGTTGTTTGTTGTCCGTTATCCATTTTGTCCCTCGCGTGTCATTGCTCAAAGCGCCCGGCGCCGGTCCACGACTATTTGGGCGATGTTTCGCCGGCGCAACCAGCTTTTGCATCACCCAGGCATCGAATGGCGACCGCTCATCAGTCGGAGCCGTTTCAGCATTTGGGCGATGCGTTCTAACAATTGCCAAGGCCCGACTCATATCGCGGTCTCCGGCACACCAGCGTCTGTGAGCAGTTGGAACAGCTCAGCAACGCGGCGGCGCTGGCCTCGCTCTTGGCAGAAGGCGAAAATCGCGCGCTGCTTAGCTCGGGATAGCGCCACGAAAAAAGTGGCAAGGCCTTCCGGGTTGCCAGGCGTGTGTGCCCACCAAGCTTGATCGTCGAGGCCGATGAAAACGATAGTGTCGTATTCGAGACCTTTGCTTTTGTGGACCGTCATCAGCGGGATCTGTCCAAGACCCTCGAACGCATCCAGACATACCGCCCACGTTGCAGCGCCGTTTGCCGATGCAGCGAGATGTTTTTGAAACGCATCGACCATGATCGCCAAGAGATCGCCTGACGCATATTCGAGGTAGGTTCGAGCGACGGCGCTCAAATCGAGGAATGCCAGAACGCGCGCGGCGAAGGTCGCGGCGCTGGCCAGCGAGGGGGGCGTGTTGGCCATGTCAGTACGTAAAATTGTCAGGAATGCCGTCAGGTCGGCCTCGGTACGCGCCTCCGCAACATCGTCGTCGGAAGTGATAGCCCGAATTTCCAGCAGCGCAGCAGAACACAGTTGCCACGCATCTGGCGCGCGGCGGGTCGCTCCCAACCGAAGCAGCCCGATTGCGACTCTCGCGAACTGATCAGAGAGGAGATCCTGGAGGGTCGTGCGTCCAAGGGCATGGCTCTCGTTTCGCAACCGCAAACCTTGCTGCGCCAGTGGTGCAGCAAGCTCGGCTTCGAAGTCGTCTGACTTCTGCTTGACCAAAATGGCATAGTCACGCGGCGAGCGACCGCGGGTCACCATGTCATTCGCCAGCCATTGCGTGAGGTGTTCGGCCTCGCGGGCCTTGGTCGGACTGTTCCAGACCTGCGCGACATCGCCGTCCACCTGCCGCGCGGCTTGGGCCACTGTCGGCGCCGTGTTCGGATCAAGCGCTCTGGCCACGACGTGCTGAATTCGAACGAGATCGGGCGAGGATCGAAAATTGAATAGGAGTGGAATCCGAACGCCCGCAAAATCTGCGGCTATGCGTTCGAAGGCGTCTATTCGCGCGCCAGCCCAGGTCATGATGCGTTGTTTGTCGTCGCCGACGGCCGTCACGGCGATATTGGCGCCGCTGAATGCCGATAGCAGGAAGTCGTACTGGGCGTAGGTTGTGTCCTGAAATTCATCGACGAACACGAAGGGGTAGGTCAACTGAAGCGCGCGGCGGATGTCTGGACTGGCCCGCAACAAGAGTTCGGCGAGCCGATTCAGGCTTACAAAGCTCAAGGCTGATTGGGGTTGGGCTCCGAGTTGACCTTCCCACCAGCGGTGAACAGTGAACTCAATGCCGGTCTGGGGTGCAGGGCGCAGTATCGGCAGACGGTAGGCACCCACATAGCGAGACTCGAAATTGCCCGCGCCAAGGCCGGCGATTTCTGCCTGCCATTGCGCCGGAGCAGTGAGGCGAGAGAGGTCGAGGAAGCCTGCGGTCTGCCGGTATGCCGGAAACGCGATCTCATAGGGTCGAGTTGGCCGCCAGTCGGCGGGTATCGCGCTCTGGAATCGATCAACCAGGCTTTTCGTGAAAGCGTCGAAGGTCAGCGATGTGAAGCGGTGCGCCAGTTCGGGCGGACAGCGCTTTCGCACACGGGCGGCCAGGTTGTCGGCGGCATCGCCTTTGAAGGAGATCGCCAGGACGCGATAGGGCGCTGGGCATAACCCTGTCTCGAGAAGGTAGGCCGCACGCTGCGCCAGGAATTCGGTCTTTCCCGCACCGGGGCCAGCGACAACGCATGTAGAGCCGTCATGGCGCAGCGCGCGCCAAGCATCAGGTTCGAGATCCTCAATCCCTCGTGGTCGCCAGTCTTGTGGGGGGACAATTGGCATATCAGGCCACCGGCGGTGGCGGAGGTGGAGGTGGCGGGTTCAGGCGCGCGGAAATTGACGAGAGAAGCGCTCGCAGTTCCTCGGGCGCACCGACGGCTAAAGCTTGAGCTGACTGTCCACTCAAGACGCGAACATGCGTGCTGGGTTTACCGCGGCCGAGAAACAGATAGCGATACCAGCGCAGGAGCTGATCTTGGTCCGCTGCATAAAGATCACCGCGACCGAATTCACCGAGCACAGCCGTTCGCGGGTCTCCTTGCGGCGATGGACCTTGTCGCCCAGGCTCGGTGACTTGGTAGGGGAGAGGGAAGGCACGGAGCATTGAATAGTCAAGATCGAGCGGCGTACAGAAGAAGACGTTGTGCCCGCGCATAGCGTTTGCCCAATTGGTCAGGCCAGCAAAGTCTTCAACGGCGAAGCCATCAAAGGCCGCGAGGTTCGCCTGCGGGCCGGCGGCATTCGGCTGGGCGAAGATTGCACCGGGTGCGACGCCGTTTTCGAGAAGCTGCGCACACGCCGTCTTGATACGGCCCCATCCGCCGCCATCGCGCCCCCAGTCGAGATCGAGAAGCGTCGCAAATGGAATGTCGAGATCGGTCAACAGGCGCCAGAGATGATTGACGTGTCGTCCGCCGAGCGGAACGACGGCAACGAAAGATCGATCGATGTCGAGGCCCATCGCCTCTGCGAGGCGGGGCAATACCACTTCTTCCGAAGCGCCCTCGCCAAGGACGGCAAAGCGGGCAAAGTAGAGTTCAGGATAGGTGCGGACGGCCTCGCGCACGAATTTGGATGCATCTTCTAGGCCGACCGGAAGCCGGATGGCGCGGACGCGCGCCGTTCGATCGGCAGGGTTCAGGCGAAAATGCCTGACCTGCGAGGGATCAACGCGCGCAAGGATGCTGGCAGAGTGGCTGGAGACAACCGCCTGGGCTCGGGTTCCTTTCGTGAGATCGTCGATCTGTCGAACGATGCGAGATAGATAGAACGGGGCAAGGTTGTTCTCTGGCTCTTCGATGGCAATGAGCGTCAGAGCTGGCAATGGTACGCCGCCGGGCTGGAACCCCGCAGCGACGGGATCAGCGGCTATGCTGCTTTCAACGTCCAACGTGGCGGCCGTCATCGCCAAATGGAAAAGGGAGCGTTGTCCGTCGCTGAGGTCGTCCAGCGCGCGTTCGCGGCCGGCTTCGTCAGGGCGGAAGACCACCTCGACTTTGCGGATGAATTCCTGAAAACGCAGGTCGACTGGGCGAAAAAGTGGTGTCGTGTCGGTACCGGCTGTGTAGACCTCTTGCCAGCGTCGTCTTACAGCAGTGGCCACGATGTCGACCGCGGCTTCGCCGGAGAACGCGCCGTTGAGCGTGGCACCTGCGTCGGAAAATGTGTCCCTGACGCCCTGTGACCAGTTGATGGCCCGCCAGAGGCGGCCGCGTAGAAAAGCGGTCACCTGGGATGCGCCGTCTCGCGATGCGGGCACGTATATCATTTGAATGCGGGCACGATCAAGCGCCTTTAACTCGATGCAATCGGCTTCCACGAATGGACCGACAGCGCGAACAGCCCGGTATTTCTGCTCAACTGTTCCTTCTAGCGAACCATCGTCCGTCCAGGTCGCCTCTAGGCGCAACCGGCATTTCAACCGACCAGCTTCGTCGGCGGCCATTTGCTGGAAGAACTCGGGTATAGCTCCGCCGCCGCCGCCGCCAGCATCCAGTTCTGGGAAAGCGAGGATTGCTTCCAGAACGAAAGTGCGTTGAATCGGTGCGGCTAGCTCTGCCGCCGCCACGTGGAAATCTTGGCGACGTAGCCGGCGCTGATCGCCAGTGATTCCGAACAGACGTTGCAGTGCCTGCATGACCGCGGTCTTGCCTGCGCCGTTGACGCCGACGAACGTGGTGAGGCCGGAGGTGAGATCAATCGTTGTGGTGTCAGGGCCGAAGCACCGAAAATTACTTAAACTGAGCCGTTCAATATACATTTCTATTCAACCTTCCGGATCTGTAGGTCGACTGGCTCAGATGCTCCAAAGACGACATCTTGTTCTCCCCGAATGATGATGATTCTTGTCCTATGGTTGTACAGCTTATGTCTTGCGCGTGTCTGGAAAAAAGGCGGGAGAAACCAGCCAGCCGCAAGGTTCGATCGCGCCACTTGGCACGGCGTCAAATTCTAGACTCTGCCCTGCTCCACTTCGTTCAGGCCGTTAGCGAAATCCTACAGATCGGCGAAAGCCAAGGATGATTGCGATCCAACATTATGGTCGTTCTGCCACCAAACCGACACCAAGTTCCTGTGGCGTTCTCACGCGAATTGAATGACATCGAAAACAAACTTAAGTTGTTCGCTTGGGCAGAGCACTATGAGGAATTTTATGGTCGCTGAGGTTGGTCCGTGGGCAAAAGAGAAGCTGGATATCTTGGCCCGATATCTCGAATTCTACACGAAGGTCCTGAAGAACCAGCGGTGGCGCACCATTTATGTCGACGCATTTGCAGGCGGAGGGCGTGCGCAAGTTCGTAGCAAGAACGAACCGCTAGCGATGCTCGAACTACTAGAAGCACCGATCGCACAAGATACAGATCAGGCTGAATTCCTTGACGGGTCTCCCAAAGTAGCGCTTAGCATCTCCAACCCTTTTTCACGTTATGTTTTCATAGAGCCCGATGCGAACCGCGCTGAGGAGTTAAGCGATGTGGCAGCCGAATTCGGAGAGCGCCGACAGATAACAAAACTCAAAACGCAAGCGGCAGAAGGAATTGCATGGGTGACCAGCCAAGCAATTTCGAAGAATAGTCATCGTGGCGTGGCATTTCTCGACCCTTTTGGAGCGAGACTCGAATGGTCCAGCGTACAGGCCTTGGCTAACACCGGTCTGTTCGAGGTGGTTGTGAATTTCGCGCTCAACATGGCAATCAATCGAATGCTTCCCAATGACGGCGATGTCCCAGTTGCTTGGGCCGACACGTTGGACCGCTACTTTGGCAGCCATGAGTGGTTCGATGAGGTTTACTCTTTCGATGCCCACGGCCTGTTTGCTTCCACGGAGATTCGCAAGCGGGACGATTATTCTGACCGATTGTTGGAATTGTACCGACGGAATCTGAAAAACGCATTTGGCTTTGTGTCGACGCCGAGGCTGATCTGCAACACGCGGGGTGCCCCACTTTACTATTTGCTGTGGGCCGGGCCGCATCGCAAAGGGCTCGAGGGTGCGGACTACATATTGAGAATGGGAGATAAACTTCCCAAGGTCCGTAAGGGGGCGACTTGACTACCGAGCACTTCCACTCATCGGATTCCAGCTGGTAGCAGTACCCGATGGAAGGTCTGTTGCGGGTTTAACCTGATTGTGTCCGTTACCTTGATGTTGTTGGCCTTGCGCCGTTCGCCCCCAGACTTTGTCGTAACCCTGAGGTCGGGATGACCAACTAACGATGAGAGTATGTCGGCTGAATGCGCAGGCGTCAGGTTGTAGATGCCATCGTAAAAATCAAGAACATTCAGCGCCTCGCCTTTTTTGCTGAGAAGTCGCGGGATATCGTCCCTTAGTTGATCGACCGCCGTGGTGCGTCCGGGCTCATCAAACAGGTAAAGATGGCCTTCAGCGTCGCGGGAATTGTAACTAAGCATATTGAGGCCTGCCCTGCCAAAATGGGCCTGAGCACTGCTATTGTCATGAAGGACATTGTTGTAGACTTGTCTGGCGCGGTAAGACTTGGCGAAGTGGATAAACCAATATCGCCATCCGTCGGGGTTGTGGATGGAAAACGGACTCACGAAAGGCGCACAGACTTGGAATGCGTCGAACACTAGGCGTTCAGCGGTGCCAAGCCATCGTTCATTGCTCATAGGAAAGTTCAACTGTTCGATTTCTCGAATTGGCAAATTCAGAAAAGACAGTTGCGACAACAGAAGATTGGGATCGGTTCTGCTTAGAAAAGCCAAGAACGATTGAATACTGAAGGTGTAAAATATTTCAGATTGGTAGGTGTTTATTATATCTAGTATTGTTGAGCGTTCGACATAGCTATGCCCGCATTGATCCAGATTGAACAAGGCGTTGGTGATTTTCGCGGATGTCAGGATCGCTTTGATTTTCGGATAAGCGCTCTCGAAAGGCTCGTTTAAAAAGCTGACTTCGATTTGAAGATTCTTGCTCGTCTCCCGCACCTCGGCAAGTATTGGGGCAACGTTCTGCATTAGGAGAGAAGTCACAGATGAGTCTGCGTCGTTCAGGATCAGATGACATTCTAGGTTGATGTGCGGAAGTCCCTCGACTGCACGCGATAGGTTTATCGCCTCCGCAGCGGCTTTCACTCTGTCGATGAATATCAGTGGCGAGCCTGGGCTGCCTCCAGCATATCGTCCAGCACCAGCGAAGCCATCAACAATTGCGAATCGAAAGCGTGGTTGATGCGGATGTTTGCACCTGACTACGATATATTGCAGGACATATTCGTGCAGAATCTTGTGTTTCCGCTTCGAATGCTCGTCAAGTTGCGCGCCGCCTTTCCAATCATATAGCTTCCTGACCACTTGTCCCCCGAATCTTGAAAATGTCTCGTGGTCAGCTCACACGATTGTCGTCTGGGTTGGCATCTGATCCCATGTGCGCCCCTTGTATTCTCGACCGTTCGCCTTTTTAGACCGCTTTTTATTGTCCTTCCCCCACGTGCCCCATTGTTTGAAGAAGAACGCGGTTTCGTAATCTAGGCACCGGCCATAGATCTCATCGATCCACTCCTCTTGAATAGGTCGCGCAGATCTGCCGCTTTCACCGCCGACAATAGCCCAATGGATATTGGTGAGGTCAATGGCGCCTACAGAGCCGATTAGAGGTTCAAAGGAAATAAATCTGATAGCGGCGGGCACACTGCGCAAATGGTCAACGCGCTCTGCCACAGCTTCGTTTTCAATGCTTGTTCCAAGCCAAACATTAGGCAGGACTTCTCCGATTACTCTCTGCACTACGGTAGCCATACGGTCAGGCCGTTTAGTCAAAATCTGATAATTGTGATGCGGCGTTTCACGCATCACCTGCCAAACTTTTAGAACGAACTCATCAGTCACCGAATCGTGGAATAGGTCGCTCATTGAATTGACAAAAATTTTCCGAGGCTTTTTCCAGGTAAAGGGAATCCGGAGGGCAGCTTCATCTTCTCTCACGATCCCAGTCCAGATTGTCCGGTTTCCACTTGTTCGAGTGAGGCCGGCATACTTGTCAACGTGCATAGCTTCGAGGCGTTTCGCCATCGCCATAGCATAGCAGTTGGTGCATCCGGCCGACATGATGGTGCAACCCGCAACCGGATTCCAAGTTGCGTCAGTCCATTCTATCTGGGTCTCTGCCATCTGCCACCTTCCGCACTCAAATTGTATAGCTTCGAATACACCCACAGTTACCGTTAATTTGAAGTGTCCTCTTTAGGGCAGCGTAAGGTTTATTTCATCGCGCGGCGCCGCTGCCTCGGGCCCATCAGACGCCGGCGGTACGTATGAACATTGCCGGGAAGGTTGCCTTAAGTTTATCGAGAAGCTCAGGATATGGCTTCTCCAAGCGCTTTCGTATCGCTTTATCAAAAGCCTCACGCGACTTGATCTTGCTTTGGAGTGCGCCCTGAGCAACCAAGAATAAATCGCCTACTGCTTTAAAGCCCTGTTTGCCGATCTTAATCCGATCATCGAACTCGTCGATGAAAAATATGCCGGCGCACCGATCTAGGATAATTGTTTTCTCGTCATCGGCGGTAAGGCCCTTTGAGAATACCTCATTCTCGTAGATTAGTCGCTCGACGAACTTGCTGCTTGGAGTAAAGCCGACAAAATGACAGTCTGAAAAGTTGCAGCGTTCAATCATCACGGGTCTGGTTTGTGGGCCAAGTACATCGGCAATTTCGCAATCTTCAAAGCTCGTGGAGGCTAGACGCGAGATTGCGCCCACGCCGATCTCAATTGACACCACTGTGTTCTTGAATCGCGATCCGCTTATCTGGAATTCGCCGCGAAGGGTGAGTGCCCCGCCAGAAAATTGACAGCTTTGAAAGATGGTTTTTTGAGTAGACGCAGCAATGACACACCCGGACATCTCGAGGTCCTCGAAGTGACAATCCTGAAGGCGGCCACTGAATGAAGAGTTGAGCCAGTTTCCGCCTTCAACCCGCCAGCCTACAAACGCGCTTCGGGTTATGGATGAGTTTGAAAGCGTGACAAGATGCCATCCGCAGTAATCCCAGGAAGTCTCACGCACAACCACGCCATCAATGACACGCTTGCGTACGGAAAGCTCCCAGACATGATTGTCGGAAAAATAGTCCGTCGTGATAGTATCCTGCGAACATAACAAAATTCCCAGCACGTTTCGTTTGATCATGGCGGTTTCACCGGTCTTGCGTGGCGCGTTTATCGCCGCGCGATACGCAACGAGCGCGTTGCCTAGAAGCTTTAGATTGATGCTCGCGGCTTCGCCGATAAAGGAGATTATTTCGCGCGGGTAGGACTCAGCGAGCGAAGATCTGCTGAGGCGAGGATGGCTTAGCCTTTCAACGACCGATTTTGCGACGAAAAATTCCATGAACGACTTGTGCGCGAAACGGAATGAGGAGCCCTGCCGCGACAGGAAGGTCGTTACTTGAATGTCCGCAGCGATTTGCTCCGGATTGTGCTGATTCAATTCCGCCGAAAGCTCAAATTCTGTGGATGTCTTTTTTGCGACTTGAACTATCTCGGAGTGGTCAACATCCAGTGAGCCTCGTTTGAACATGGTTAGGGCTATGAGCTGGGCGTACTCTTGTCTTTGTTTTTCGTTCAGAAGTTTGCGGCCTTTGCTCTTCCCCCAATCCCTTTTCAAGTTCAGACTCGTATAAGCATCATACAACGAGAACGCACCGCCAATGACGTTGTTGCGACGTATGTCTATCTGCCCCTGTAAAATTGTGTCTTTGATCATGGACAGCATGATCGGTCGTTTCATCAGATCAGTGAGGTCATAGATCTTCTCAATTTCCGACTTGACCTCTCTCCACCCGCTGTTACTAACCCGTTGGAAATCCTCATCAAACTTTGCCAGATACTCGTCGATTTGCGCTGGACGGAACACTTCGAGATTGACTACTGTGTTGGAAATCCCAAGAAGTGGATCAAGCGTTGTATTGTCGACGTACTTCTCGAAAAGGAACTGATTTGTCCGCGTCAACGCGTTTGTTTCGCCGATATTGAATAGATGCGCATCCCAGCGAGCTGGTAAACCAACGTTCTTCTGACCGGTCTTCGAATTAACTTGGCGAATCAAGTCATTCAACTCTTCGCTTGAAACAAAATAGGCTGGCCGACAAGTCAAGATAACAGGTGATCCCGAGGTGACTAGTCGATGCAGGGAAAGGAATGTCTTCGCCCGGTCCGCGCGGTCTGATCCTGTGATGATTTCATCGAAACCATCGAGTAAAAAAAGAAATCCTGCTTCCTTTGCCAAGGTCCAGAAAACGTTAGGGGGCATATTGCGCTGGTATTTTTGGCGGGCTGAACTCGCGATAAAATCGTCAAGTCCGTCGTAGAAAGAATAATCCTTCAAAGTGAAATATAGCGGACGGTGTCGTGTTTTCTTCTGCAAAAAGAGTGACGAATGCTCGTATTCCAGCCTGCGCAACAGGGTTGTTTTGCCACCACCGAAATCACCGAGAATGGTTAGAAAACCCTCGCCAAAGTTCTCTATCCAATCAATAGTTGCATCCAACAGATTTTCGATGCTGCCTTCATTCTTTGAGTAAGGCAGCTTCCCATGGGCGGATTGAGGAAGAAACTCGTGGAAGATCTGTTCGGACTCGTACCCTTTTTTCAATGCGAGCAGAGAATCGGCCACATTGACAAGGTCGTCTTCAAGATCGGCGAGTTGCACCAATTTAAAGAGTCTATTGTTGTCGGCTGCATTTTGGGCCTGCTGTGAAAACCTAGTATTCGTTACCATTACGCAATGTGAGATGCCCTGAGCTTTCATCAGGGCGTCGAAAGCACTGATAGTATCAAAAACGTCTTGATTACTAACGGACCCGCTCGTCTTATATTTGCACTCGATTATTATCCGAGTTACACCTATTCCTTCGAGGTGGCGTTCGACCAGAACATCGATCTGTTGACCACCTAGTGGGACGTTCGTCTTGACGTTATAACCAAGGATTGAATAGAGGCTTGCGACATAGGACTCAAGTTCACTCGGGCCTGCCACTCCCCCAGTCGATTTTTTACCAGCGCGGGCGCTATCCATGTTGATCCTTGCTACTACCAGGTTCGTCCCGACCTATATTCTAGTTTAAGTAAAAACATGCAAGCGAGAGATCGCGAGCGAGCACAACCTATCTAGTCTAAACCTTTCAATGCGTTCACATTCAACCGCCCAGAAGCGGCACTGCTGCGACCGCTGGTTTAAGAGCGGACCCGTGCGCCGGAGGCTGTCGGTCCCGTTTTCCGGCGTTGCCGTCGCTATGCTAAACCTCCTGCGGCAACCCTTTTAACCGGTCTTGCGGGAGGCGAACGGCTTCTGCAGTTCCTGCTACCGCTGGTATGCCCTTCCTATCTTTGGACGCTTCTGCGCAGCGACCCAAGAACTGTCACTGCGTGAAACTGCGCGATCGTAAACCTTGCTCGACAGATTGGCTGAATTCGCACCTCCACCAACAAGGTTGATCTGCCGATCGTGCCGTGTTTTGAAGGTGGCAAATTGGCGGGGGCTTTGGCAACAGGAATGGCAGAACAGTTTGACATGTTTTCGGAGCGGGCTCCGCGCGACCATGTGGTCACGCTTGGCACCTCCAAATCCGCCAAGGTCGAAAAGCATGCCATCCCGATGAGTGAAGAGGACATGGTCCGTCATCTGTCGGAGACAGGCCGCTATCGGATCCTGCAGAAACTTATGCCGCGCGCAGTCTCACCATTCTCACGTCCGGAGTACCCCCTCAAGGGCATCATTCTCGACACCGAGACCACGGGCCTCAATGCGCGCAAGGACGAGATCATCGAGATCGGCGTGATCGCTTTCACCTTCGATGCGGCAGGAAGCATCGGTGACGTGACCGGGATCTATGGAGGGCTTCAGCAGCCGACCATCTCCATTCCCTCCGAAATCACCAGGCTCACCGGGATCACCGATGATATGGTAACTGGGCAGTCAATCGATATGGCTGCGTTGCAGGTGCTGATCGAACCAGCGGATCTGGTGATCGCCCACAATGCCGGTTTTGACCGGCCATTCTGCGAGGCGTTTTCCCATCTGTTTTCCGGCAAGGCCTGGGCTTGCTCCAACTCAGAGATCGACTGGTCGTCGCGGGGATATGAAGGCACCAAGCTCGGATATCTGATCGGGCAGGCGGGCTATTTTCATGAAGGTCATCGCGCTGTCGATGATTGTTTCGCGCTCTTGGAAGTTCTCGCCCGGCAGGACGATGGATCTGCGTTCTCCGCTTTTGCTGAACTCTATGAGGCAAGCCAACGGTCGCGTGTCCGGATCTTTGCGGAAAACAGTCCCTTCGATATGAAGGATCACCTGAAGGCGCGAGGCTATCGCTGGTCCGACGGAAGCGACGGCCGTCCCAAATCCTGGTGGATCGAGGTGGGCGAAGAAGCGCTCAACGATGAGCTCCGCTATCTCAGGGCCGAAATCTACCGTTATCCAGACGCCGATCCGCCCATCAAACGCCTCACTGCCTTCGACCGGTTCCGCGCCTGACAGCCCCCTTCGGCACATCTCTGATTGGACCCATGCCTTGAACGCATGGCCGACCTGAGACCTTGTGCCTTATCGACGTGCGGACAAGAGCCTATATTCCAACCATCGAAACGACGTTGGAACCGAAGCAAGGTTGCTGGCGTCAAGAGACCTCACGAAAGGGGATCATCATGAACGTAGCACGCTCCTTCAATAACTGGCGCAAGTATCGTCAGACGGTTACCGAACTCGGCCGCATGAGCTCGCGCGAACTGCAGGACCTCGGTATCAATCGTGCCGACATCCACAGCGTCGCCCGCCAGTCGGTCGTTCGCTAAGCGGCTTTTCCCAGGCCATCCTGCATGACACTACGCCCGCTGATGACGCGGGCGTTTCTGTATCTGGCCTGCCACGAAGCCCTAAGTTGGAGATTTCCTTCGTCAGGAGAGGCCGTGCATTTCCCGCATAGCTGCACTGCAGCAAAGTCTATTTAATGTGCGGAGAGAATGGGTATTTTTGTTTTCATCGAAGCGATGCACCTCCTCCCGCAGAGCTTCGATTTCAGACGGCCCACTCCTCCTCCCAAGGGACGTCTGTCGGAACAGCGGCACTCCTCCTCCCAGCCGTTGTTTGGTTCTTTTCGAAAAGCCTGCCGCACCTCCTCCCGTGGCAGGCTTTTTCGTTTTCAGGACCGTGGTATCAGAGCCCGAGCGCGAGCTGCGGCTCTTGCCCGCTCTCTTCGGTTTTGAGCGATGACAGGGTGATCCCCAATAGCCGCACAGACCGTTTGAACGGGAACACCGAGGCGAGCAGGGTTTCAGCATTCTCCAAGACCATGTCGACGTCGGACACGGGTCCCGACACGGTCCTGCTGCGTGTCGCCTGACTGAAATCCGAATATTTGATTTTGACGGTGATCGTCTTTCCCGTGATGTCATGCGCCTCGCAATAGCGCCAGACCTTCTCGGCCAATGGCCGCAACTCGGCTTTGGCAAGATCGAGATCGCCGATGTCCTCAACGAACGTGTCCTCGGCGCCAACAGACTTTCGAATGCGATCGGGTCTCACCCGGCGTTCATCGATCCCACGGGCAATGCCGTAGAAATAAGGACCGGACTTCCCGAAGTTCTGCTGAAGGAACGCTAGCGACTTCGACTTAAGATCAAGCCCGGTCTCTATGCCATGCCGTTTCATTCGCTCGGCCGTGGCCGGCCCCACGCCATGGAATTTCTTGACGGGGAGGGCCTCGACAAAACCCGGGCCGTTCTTTGGCGTAATGACCGCCTGGCCATTCGGCTTGTTCAGATCGCTCGCCATTTTGGCCAGGAACTTGTTGTAGGAGATGCCGGCAGACGCATTGAGGCCGGTGACCGCCTTGATCTTCGCGCGGATCTCCAGCGCAATCTCGTTGGCGATCTCCATGCCCTTCAGGTTCTCGGTGACATCGAGATAGGCTTCGTCCAGCGACAGTGGCTCGATCAACGGTGTGTACTCAGTAAAAATCTCCCGGATCTGCTGGGAGACCTGCCGATAAACCTCGAAGCGCGGCGGCACAAAGATAAGATCCGGACATTTTCGCTTGGCGGTCACCGACGGCATGGCCGAATGCACACCAAAGGTTCTGGCCTCATAACTCGCCGCTGCCACCACACCGCGTGCCGCCGATCCGCCGACGGCCAGTGGTAGCCCACGTAGCTCCGGATTGTCGCGCTGCTCGACCGACGCATAAAAGGCATCCATGTCGACATGGATGATTTTGCGCACGGGTTGCACGCTCCCCATGACGTCAGTGCCCACAGGATAAGCCGGCATTTGGTGAACGGGCATTTGACTGCCCTGGTCGTGCTCTGTGCTGGTGATCAAAGCAACAGACCTTCCTCGTCCGGCTTCGGTTTGGCCTGTGGCGGCACAATCACCAGCATGTTGCCCGGTAGCGGACGCTGTAGATGGCGGGCCTCATCCCAAGGTGCTGTCAGCCAGGTCTCGACTTCTTCAGACGTGGTCAGGATGGCGGGCATTGCCTTTTGATGAATCGGCGAGACGATTTCGTTGGGCGAGGTCGTCAGAAATCCAAACAGCTCGTATTCCTGCTCGCCATCCCTGACTTTGCGCACGCCCTTCCATGGCGTCCAGAAACCCGCGAAAAACATCAGCGGCCGGCCTTCATTGCCGGCGAACCAGGCGTTCGGCACACGCCCGCCTTCCACTTTGCTGGCTGGATCAGGCTCGGCAAAAGACGTGAACGGCACGACGCAGCGGCTCGTCGGACCGAGCCAGCGCCGCCAGTGCGGCGAACTCACATTGCGAATATTGGTGACGCCGGGATCGTAGTTTTTCACATAGGCGGGCGGCGACGGCATTCCCCAAGTCGCCCGGGCAATTTCGCGCTGTCCGTCCTCGGCAACGCGGACGATCGGCGCCTGATAGCCTGGATAAACATCGAAAGAGGCTTCATTCCAGCCGGCTCGATCCCGGAACGCCTTTGTAAACTGCAGAACCGCGTCGCGCGTGGTCGTCACGTTGTAGAGATTACACACTGCCGTCCTCCTATCAATGCGGGTCAAGGCGAAGTTTCCGACCCTTACGGATCGCAATCAAGCTTTGAGATGCCCACTGATCACGTGGGCTCTTGCGCCTCAACAACTACACCGGCCTCCAGCAAACAGGGAAATAGCGTCCCGCATCTATCCTGCCCGTCAGAACAGTGCATCTTGTCGCAACCCATTGCCATGCGACGGCGCAGATCCACAAAACGCATACTGGCGCCAAACTGTTTCACCAACGCCTTGCGATCAAGCTCGCCCCGTTGCCCGCACGGTTTGCAGTCGACGGTAATCACCGGTCCCTTGAAATCTCTGAGCGTCAGCAGGCCGGGCATATCTCTATTTTCTCATCCACGATATTTTTTGTCACATTCAGCATCGAATTGAATCTGCTTGATGAATCGTTTGAGCAACAGCCGTCTCGTGATGCCGGCTGCTATCCACCCGATTCTTGCCCGTTGACTCATCGTCGTTTAAAGAACAAAAACAGAACATATCAGCTTTTTTTGACTATGCAAATGCACTCTTGACGTAGGAAACCGATGCCAATCACAGCCGCCAACCCCGTCATTTCCGAACTTCAGGACCGCATCCGGCGGCTTGAAGGCGGAACTGCGCGCAAGGGCGAGGTGCTGTCGTTCGGAATTGCCGAGATCGACGCAAAGCTTCCCGGTGGTGGGCTGGCCTGCGGCTCCTTGCACGAAGTGGCCGGTGGTGGCGCCGACGCCGTGCATGGCGCCGCCGCCGCTCTCTTTGTCGCTGGCATTGTCGCGCGAACCAAGGGCGACGTGCTCTGGTGTCTGACGCGGCCCGACCTGTTTGCCCCGGCACTCACCCAGGCGGGGCTCCATCATGATCGCGTGATCTATGTCGAAGCCGACCGGGAAGAGGACGTGCTCACGAATTTCGAAGAGGGCCTGCGTTTTGGCGGGCTGGGGGCCGTGGTCGCCGAGTTGGTCCGACTGCCGATGACCGCCTCGCGGCGCCTGCAGCTGGCGGCTGAGGCTTCAGGAACGATTGGCATTGCGCTTCGACGATGGCGTCGCCCGACGGAGGCCGCTGATTTCGGGCAGCCGACGGCCGCCACGACACGATGGCGCATCAGCGTTTTGCCATCCGAGCCGCTTCCCGTGCCGGGCATCGGGCGGGCGCGGTGGCTGGCGGAATTGATCAGAGCAAGAGCGGGAGAAGCCGCGGAATTTGAAATAGGTGCCTGCGATGCCACGGGTCGTATCAGTCTTTCTCCCCACGCTCGCGACGGACAGGATCAGGCGCGCCGATCCCAGCATTTCGGCTGAAACACCTGTTGTGGTTGTTTCCCGCAGTGGATCAAAACGCACCGTCGCAGCGATCGACGCTGCGGCCTTCAAGGCCGGCGTCCGCATCGGCATGCCGGCCGCCAAAGCCCAGGCGATGATATCCGGCCTGCACATAGTTGATGCCGATCCGGACGGCGACGCCTTGGCGATCGAGCGCCTGGCGCTATGGATGCTGCGCCAATATACGCCGGTGGTCGCGATGGACAGTCCCGATGGCATTGTCATGGATACCGAGGGCGCCGACCATTTGCGCGGCGGTGAATTGCCGATGCTCACTGGTCTTGTCAATGCTCTGAGAGGACACGGTCTTCAGGCGCGCGGCGCCATTGCAGATACCTGGGGCAGCGCCCACGCCATTGCCCGTGCCACCCGGCGGGAGACGATTATCGTGCCGGTTGGTGAGACAGCCAAAGCTGTCGTCAATCTGCCGATTTCCAGCCTTCGTCTGCCGCCGGACATTGTCAGCGGCCTGACCGTGCTCGGGTTCCGGACCGTCGGCGAGCTTTCTGCAACGCCGAGAGCGCCTCTAACATTGCGTTTCGGGCCGGAGGTCGGTCGCAGGCTCGATCAGATGTTCGGGCGCCTCGCGGAACCGATTGACCCCATTCGCGCCGCTGACCTGATCGAAGTGGCCCGTTCCTTTTCCGAACCGATCGGGGTTGCCGAAACCATCGCCAAATATATCGGCAAGCTGGTGGTCGAACTCTGCGCCGCGTTGGAGACGCAAGGGCAGGGCGTTCGTCGCGCCGATCTGATTGTCTACCGCGTCGACAACACATTGCAGTCCCTTCGCGCCGGCACGGCAAAGCCGGTGCGTGATATTCCTCATCTGACAAAGCTTCTCTGTTCCAGCATCGAGAAGATCGATCCCGGTTTCGGTATCGAAAAACTGTCCCTCACTGCTACCATGATCGAACCGTTCGAAGAGAAGCAGTCGATCTCCTCGCTTGTCGAAGAAACGGTCATCGACGTTACGCCGCTGCTCGACAGTTTTGGAAATCGCGGCCAGCGCATGTACCGGCTGGCGCCGGTTGAAAGCGACGTTCCCGAGCGCAATGTCGGGCGTGTCTCCGCCATTTCCGAAAAGCTGGGTCAGGCCTGGCCGACCCGTTGGCCCCGGCCGAGCCGGATGCTGAAGCACCCGGAACGGATCGAGGTGATTGCGCTCACACCCGACCATCCGCCGGCATCCATGACGTGGCGCGGCAAGCGCCGGCGCATTAAGCGTGGTGACGGGCCGGAACGTGTATTCGGCGAGTGGTGGGTTCGTTCATCCGAGATGGAGGCTGTCAGGGATTATTATTCGGTCGAAGACGAGGACGGCAATCGTTTCTGGGTCTTTCGCTCCGGCGACGGGGTGGATCCCGCGACCGGAACGGCCAAATGGTTTCTGCATGGGATCTACGGCTGATGCGCTACGCCGAACTCCAGGTCACCAGTCATTTTTCCTTCCTGCGTGGTGCGTCAGGCTGCGATGAGCTGTTTGCCACGGCAAAGGCACTCGGCATTGCGGCGCTCGGCATCGTCGATCGCAACAGCCTTGCCGGCATCGTGCGCGCCTGGGAAGCGGCCAAGGAAACTGGCGTCCGGCTGGTCGTTGGCTGCCGGCTCGATCTGACAGACGGCATGTCGATGCTGGTCTATCCAACGGACCGGGCTGCCTATTCGAGGCTTTGCCGGCTTCTGTCGCTCGGCAAAGAACGGGGTGGCAAAGGAAAATGTATCCTCGATCTGACAGATGTGACTCTTTATGCAGAGGGCCTGCTCGCCATCCTGATCCCCGACGAGGCCGATGACGCCTGCGCCGTCCAGTTGCGCAAGATGAAAGAGATATTTGACGATCGCGCCTATATGGCGCTGACGCTGCGCCGGCGGCCGAACGACCAACTGCGCCTGCATGAGCTCAACACCCTGGCGATCCGGCAAAAGGTCCGGCCGGTCGTCACCAACGACGTGCTGTTTCATGAGCCGGGCAGGCGGCAATTGCAGGATGTCGTCACCTGCATTCGCCATCGCACCACCATCGACCAGGCCGGTTTCTTGCGCGAACGGCATGCCGATCGGTTTTTGAAGCCGCCGGAGGAAATGTACCGGCTGTTCATCCGGTACCCGGAGGCGCTCGCCCGCACCCGAGAGATTGTCGACCGCTGTCGCTTCGACATGAGCGAACTGACCTATCAATATCCCGAGGAAGCAATCATCCCCGGACTGACGGCGCAGCAGACGCTGGAAAAATTCACCTGGCAGGGCGTGTGCGATCGCTATCCCGAAGGGGTGCCGGACGACGTGGTGAAAACCCTCAATCACGAACTCGATCTGATCCACAAACTCGACTACGCGCCTTACTTTCTGACGGTCTACAGCATCGTCCGCTTTGCGCGATCTCAGAGCATCCTGTGTCAGGGGCGTGGCAGCGCCGCCAATTCCGCAGTCTGTTACGTGCTGGGGATTACCGCGATCGATCCGGCCGCCAACGATCTGCTATTCGAGCGCTTTATCTCAGCTGAGCGCAACGAGCCGCCCGACATCGACGTCGATTTCGAACATGCCAGACGCGAGGAGGTGATCCAGTGGATCTATAAGACTTACGGCCGGCAAAAGGCTGCCCTTTGCGCGACCGTCACCCGTTACCGCGCCAAGGGCGCCCTTCGCGACGTTGGCAAGGTGCTCGGCCTGCCCGAAGACATGATCACGGCGCTGTCGGCCGGTGTCTGGGGCTGGAGCAAGGAGGGCGTCGGTGAAAAGCAGGTCAACGAGCTGAACATGAACATGTCCGACCGGCGCCTGCGGCTGACACTGGAACTGGCCCAGCAATTGATGGGCGCGCCGCGTCATCTGGGCCAGCATCCCGGCGGCTTCGTCCTGACCAATAACCGCCTCGACGAACTGGTGCCGATCGAGCAGGCTCGGATGGAGGATCGCCAGACGATCGAATGGGACAAGGACGATATCGAGGCGTTGAAGTTCATGAAGGTCGATGTGCTCGCCTTGGGAGTGCTCACCTGCATGGCCAAGGGTTTTGCCCTTTTGCAGGAGCACAAGGGCATAACGCTCGATCTCGCCACCATCGAGCCGGAAGATCCGCCGACCTACGCGATGATCCGCAAGGCCGACACGCTCGGTACCTTCCAGATCGAATCGCGCGCGCAGATGTCGATGTTGCCGCGGCTGAAACCCCAGACCTATTATGACCTGGTGATCCAGGTGGCGATCGTTCGCCCCGGGCCGATCCAGGGCGACATGGTGCATCCTTATCTGAGACGGCGCGAAGGCAAGGAAGCGGTGGTCTATCCCAAGCCGGAACTGGAGGCGGTGCTCGGAAAGACGCTGGGCGTGCCGCTATTTCAAGAGAGCGCCATGAAAGTCGCGATTGTCTGCGCGGGCTTTACCGCCGGGGAGGCCGATGCGCTCAGACGCTCGATGGCGACCTTCAAGTTCACCGGCGGGGTCTCGAAGTTCAAGGACAAGCTTGTCCAGGGCATGGTGAAAAACGGCTACACGGAAGAGTTTGCCGAAAAGACCTTCTCGCAGCTCGAGGGTTTTGGCTCCTATGGCTTTCCCGAGAGCCATGCCGCGTCCTTTGCGCTCATCGCCTACGCCTCGTCATATCTGAAGTGTCATTATCCGGATGTGTTCTGTGCCGCCCTCCTCAATGCGCAACCGATGGGGTTCTATGCGCCGGCACAGATTGTAACTGACGCCCGGGCTCACGGGGTGGCGATCCGGCCGGTTTGCATTAATCGTTCACGGTGGGATTGCACGCTTGAGGAGATCATCGGAACAGACGACCATGCCGTGCGCCTCGGGATGCGTCTCGTAAAGGGCCTACCCGAACAGGATGCAGCAAAAATCGCGGTGGCGCGTGGCGAGGAGCGCTTCGTCTCCATCGACGATATGTGGCGGCGCGCCGGGGTATCCTCGGCCTCCCTGGTCAAGCTGGCCGAAGCCGATGCGTTTCGACCGGACTTGAAACTTGAAAGGCGCGATGCGCTGTGGGCGATCAAGGCCTTGCGCGATGAACCGCTTCCTCTGTTTGCCGCGGCTGCCGATCGCGAACGGGCGGTGATTGCCGAACTGCAGGAACCGGATGTGACGCTTCGGCACATGACCGAAGGTGCCAATGTCGTCGAGGACTACGGGCATACTGGTGTGACGCTGCGTGCCCATCCGGTCAGCTTCCTGCGCGACGATCTCACCCGCCGAAACATCGTCACCTGCGCCGAGGCGACAACGGCGCGTGACGGGCGATGGCTGATGACGGCTGGCCTTGTCCTCGTCCGCCAGAAACCGGGAAGCGCCAAGGGCGTCATGTTCATGACCATCGAGGACGAGACAGGCGTCGCCAATATTGTCGTCTGGCCAAGCCTGTTCGAAAAGCAGCGCTGCGTCGTCCTCGGATCGGCTATGATGGCGATCAACGGAAAGATACAGCGCGAAGGCGGCGTCGTGCATTTAGTGGCACAACGAATGTTCGATCTCACGCCGGACCTGGCAAGCCTGGGCGAGCGGGATGGTTTCCGGCTGCCGTCAGGACGGGGCGACGAGTTCGCGCATGGATCGCCGGGAAGTCCGGATAGCCGGGAGCGGCCGTCTATGGGTGTGAAGTCGAGGGATTTGTTCGTCCCCGATCTCCATATCGACACGTTGAAGGTGAAGAGCAGGAATTTTCAGTAGATAAGAAGATTGCGAGATGCGTGCGTCGAGGTGCGCAATGCATAAGGTATTGCCGGGCGCCGGTTTCGTCGGATCTGGTGAAAATAAACGTGGTGAGAAACTCACCCTGTATGTATCGTGACCCGATGATCCTCCTGCGCTTCGCCCGGCTGGGCGGGGTCAATTTCTGCGGTTCATCGGGCACGTATGGTCTTCAGGGCGGTTCCACCGGAACGTTCATTGGAAGGCTAAATCACAGCGCCTGAACTGTCATGGGGTACTGCCTCACTAGTTCGCAATGGATGGATTGCATCAACATGAACGAGTCGCTCGGAACAAACGAATGGCCGGAAGGCGGCCCGCCCAGGCCCATGACAATCGAGGAGGCAGATCGACGCGCCGAATGGTCTGAAGATTTTCAACGGTTAATCCTCAGAGTTGGTGCGTTGGCTTGTGCTGCTGTCGTGGTCAAGCTGCCCTCGGGTGACGAAGGAATAGGGACGGCCTTTCACGTTGGAGAGGGCGTCTACCTCACGGCTCGGCACGTATTGGAAGACAATGAAGTCCTTTCCGTCGTTCCTTATAGCAGGGGCTGGATCTTCAGAGACGAATTGATCGAGGAAGCGCGCACCGGTGGAATGCTCAATGGCGAAATCCCCATCTGGTCCATGCACCACGAGAAACCGCACGTCCTCCGTGGTCCATTTTTCCACAATGATGATGCGATTGATGTCGCCGCCTTCGTCATGGGCGGCATCGATAGAAACACTCCCGCGATGGCGCTGGGATTTCACTACGATGACTGGATTGTGGATGCTGATTGGTTGCTGACAAAAGGTATCGTCTTCGGATATCCGCCGGTGCCGACCGCCAAGGATCCAATTCAGCTTGCCGCCACCGTTGAAGTCAATGGCGTCGTGGATACGTATCGTGACCGCTACGTCCGTTTCGTGGTGTCGGGCCCTTCACGCGGTGGCTTCAGCGGCGGGCCTGTCTTTCACGAACGTGGCTTCGTCCTCGGAATGGTTATCGAGAGCCTAGAGCAATTCGGAAAACCTGAGCCGGGATTCTTCACTATATTAAGCATTGAGCCGTTGCATGAAGTTTTGGAACAGCATGGACTCACGCCCCAGCGTCAGCTGCCGCCGACCGTTGAAGAAACCATTGCTATGGCGCGCGAAGACCTGGAAGCGCGGCAAGCTGCACGAGCGGCCAAGCGCTCCGGCAGCACAGAATAAGGCGGTGGGGTGCACGTGGACAATCAGCCAGATTTGACCAGCGAAAAAACAGCGTTCCTCTCTTTGGCGATGATGAAGGGTGTAGGCTTTCAGACGCTCTGGCAGATCGCAGAGTCGAAACGATCATTTCAATCTGTTTTCAATTCTCAGGGGGAGGAGCTGTGCCAGTTGCTCAAATCGAAAGGCGCGCGCCTTCCCAATAGCCCGAAAGCCGATTGGGACGGAATAAGGAACGCCCTTGCCAGATCCGTCGATCAGCTTGAATCTACTTTTGAGGCAAGGCAAATCCAGATCGTCCTTCGGTCCGACAAACTTTATCCGCGCACCCTGCTTCACCTCGACGATCCGCCACATTGGTTGTTCGTTCAGGGCAATGCGGAAGTCCTGAGCGTGCCGTCTATTGCGATCGTCGGAACCCGTGATCCATCCAGCGACGGGCTATGGCTCGCTGAATATGTCGGCCTGACTCTGAGCCATTGGGGCCACCCCACGGTCAGTGGGCTTGCACTAGGGATTGATCAATCGATCCACAATGCCAGCCTTACTGCAAAAGTGCCCACAATTGCCGTGTTGGGAACCGGGATAACTGCGGATTATCCAAAAAATATTGGGCCGATTCGTGAGAAAATTGTTGGTGCCGGCGGGGCCATCATCACCGAATATCTACCGGGGGAAAGCTACAGTGCCATGAACTTTGTTCGTCGCAACAGGTTACAGGCGGCATTGGCCAGAGCGCTCATCCCGGTCGAGTGGAAGGAACGCAGTGGCACGGCCCATACAGTTCGGTACGCAGCCGGCCTTGGCAGGGCAATCGCCGGTCTACGGCTACCCACATGGGATCATCGACCGATAATTCTTCCGGCGGGACGCGGGCCTCGGCAAGTTTTCACCGTGCCGGGGCAGGATGAAGCCTTTCGGGACTTCGTAGAGCGATCTGTACATGACGACCAACAGTATCGACAGACTAGTTTTCTTTAGCGGGGCGCGTGAAAATGTACACCTTGAAAGGCGCGATCTTTTCTCTGCGCGACACCCTCGTTGTCAAGGGTAGCATCGATCCTGTGTTAATGGACGAGACCAACAAGCTGCTGAAGTTCTTAACGAACAGAAATGTCATGCCGGTGATCGTCAGCAACAGCAGTTGGATCGAAACGGCGTCAAAGCGTGAGATCCCTGATATCCTAAGCGAGGTCGTCGGTCACAAGATCCCCTACTATCGGGGTGGCCGCGATATGCCGATGAAGCAGTTTGCCGGTGCTATGGATCATGTTTTGAAAACTCAAAACTGGCAGCCGGAGGAGGCGATCTATATCGGTTCGACGAAGGAGGATATGATCGCTGCCAGAAACGGGAAACTTATGTTTCTCAACGCCCGCTGGCACGCGCAGAACAGTGCCTACGGGTTCGAATTCGAGTCGCCGAAGGACATCGCTCGGTTTGTCGATTGTTGCTGTCTTTCAATCGGTGACTGGTTTTGGGCGATCGAGCAGGGCGACCTGAAGGTCTATTCCATCGCCCCTCTTGCAGAGTATTCCAAGTCCTATCCAACCGCCGGTGCCTATTCTACCGATGCGAAACAGGCCGTGAAATTCAATAAAGGCGATGTGCGGTTCTGGGGCCGCTTGATGGGCGCGCGCCTCTATTTCTCCGGGTTGGGGAGGGTCATCAACTACGTGGCACCCTATCCAGGCCATCATCCCAATTCCAGCCAGAAGGTTCTATCGAACGCTCTTAAGATTGTGGCTGATACCTTGCGTGCCAGCTATTTGGTCGATCTTGTGGAACGCCATGCTCCGGCGCAAAAGTCTCAGACGGCCCGTCAACAAGGCATCGCCCTGGACCACGGAAATCAGCTGTCCACGATTAGGCTTCGCCGTGACCCATTGAAGACAGGGGCTCTCGGTGGTCGATATAAAGCCAGTCCTCTTAAGCCAGGCAAGACCGTTTTGGTCGTCGACGATATCTTAACTGAGGGTTTTTCCCTTGAGGCGGCCCGAGCTTTCGTTAAAGCGACGGGAGCTGACGTCATCTGCGCGGCTTGGCTGAAAACGCCAGGAGGAAATCATTACCGTGCCCTGGCGGGCACCGCCCCTGAACTCAAGGATCCCTACAAGCCGTATGCTACGGCAACAACGCAAGTAAATGTCTTTCCAAACGGTGCGCAAATTCGAAACCCTCAGGCACCAGAGCAAGTCGCGGACGCCTTCAAACGATATTCGGCGTGGGACTGGCCGTAGGTTCACGCGTGAGAGCATCGACGCAGCTGGCAGCTATTCCGTATCAAAGTCAGCGAACGGATTCTGCGGAACGCGGCGTGCAACGAATACGCCGATGATGGACGATTCGGGCCAGATTTCGCCAATCATCTCTTTACAGACTTTGAAACTACATCCGGTCGTGAGTACGTCATCGAGAAGAACGACTTGCGGCTTGGGGTTGGCGACAAAGCGAGGATCAATTGCTAGCGATGCTCGCAACGCATCGCGGTCACGTCGATCAGTCTTTGTATGTCTGGCCTCTCGTTCCACCGCAGTATAAAGCACTTCGCGCACATCTGCGTTGTGTCCCATCGCTTGAGCCACGCGCAACATTCGGTCATCGAATTCTTGCGAATCTCGCCGTTTCGACGGCGGAATGGGGACAAATACTGTATTCTGCCAGCTGTTAGCGTTGACGTTCTGGGCAATCGCGGCCCCGACATTGGCAATCGCGCGCTGCTTGTGCTGCCATTGTCCGGTGTTGCGAACGGAGGGGCTCTTCTTTAGATTGCTGATGATCTGATTTGTATAACTGTGAGCGAATCCCGCCCGCGGCGTATACGTACCGAAATACGCGCAGGTATCGCTATCATCAAGATAGAAGTGATCGGGGCGCTCGAGATCGCCTACGACCCTAAGACGAGCTGACCAGCTCGCGTCTGATGTCGTCATATTCGCGTACTCTTATGGCGCCTTCGGCTTCAAACCGCGTCGGCCACGTCAGATCCGATCGTTCAAAACAGCTGTTCAAAATGAAGAGTTTCCGTTTTTGCTTAAGAGCCTCTCTCGCCTGCACCAGCGTTCCGGATGTTTCTCCGGCTTCAACGATGATGGTCGCCTCCGTGAGGGCCGACATCGTCTTGTTCCGCTCGGGGAAAAAGAAACGGTTCACTCGGAAGTTTTGAGCCTCATATCGCTCTAGCGGGACTTGGCTGATCAGCAAATGGTCCTTCGCGATACGCTCCTGCAGGCTCGCGTTCGATTTCGGGTAGACATGGTTCAAGGGCGTGCCGATGACCGCGATCGTCTCACCACCAGCTGCAATTGCAGCGTTGTGAGCTTCCGTATCGACGCCTTCAGCGAGGCCCGATACGATTGTAAACTGATCTTGCACGAGCCTCTTCACAAGATGCCTAACCCGGCTCAACCCCTCGCCACTTGGTTTTCTGGTGCCCACAACGGCTACTGATCGCGTCGCAATCAGCTCCCACCGGCCCTGAAAATAAAGGAGTTCCACGGGATGGGTGGCTTGCCGCAACCGCTCGGGATATTCGAGTTCGCCCCTGACCCGCACATCAAAACGCGTCCCATCAGGACCGCGGAGCTTGTCAATAACCCGGCTTGCGACCAGCCTTGCCTGTTCCGGGGGGATGAAATCAGATGGTCGGGCATCAGGAGATTCTGCGAACTTTTCTGCAAGTGATTTGAAGCTTGCGTTTTGTTCGGTCCACATTGCCTCGTACGCGCCAAGTTCCAGCGCGGCATCGATAGGATCAAATAAAGGTCCCACGTCGTTCTTGACGTTCCAAAGAGTCGCTTGCTTCATTTTGCCTGCCCAGTTCTTTTTTCATTCACATGCCATGGCAAGGATGCGTCAAGCTTAATCGAGCCGCCCAACGCATTCTTAACACCTTATAGGAGAACAAATAGAGAACATCAATATCCATGACGCTAACAAGTGCTGATCCTAATCGTTTCCTGACCGCACGGTCTCAACCGCTAGCGAACATTGCGGAAGTGGCCGCAGCAACTCTGCCTCGGTCTTCGTCAGGTCAATCCATGCACTCCAATCTTCGGATTGAAGGACGACGACTTTGGCGATCGTGGTATGGCTTCACATCCGGGCCGGGTTCTGTGGTCAGCATCGTAAACGCCGGCGGATGGTTTCCCTCGCCTTGGCGCCATATTCCCGCTACCGCCATGAATGGAGCACCATTGGGCGCGAACTGGTGCTTCGCCTTCGGATATTTCTTCCCGGTGAACTCGAAAAGGGCGCTGGCTGGAATAAGACAGCGGTGGCTGTCGCCTAAATGTCTGCCTTCCGAGCGAAAATTGAAAACCGAGCCGCCCTTGCCGGTCGCGGGAAACCCGAACTTCATCTGTACCAACTCTACGATACCGTCGTCGGCAGCTCGCATGACCGGGGCGCTGTCACCGATCTTGATGTCGTCAGCATGCGGCATATCCAGTTCGGTTTGATGCGTGGGGATACCGAGCGCCAGGTCCTGCATCATCTTGCAGTATTCCGCGTAGCGGATGTGTTGTTCATAATCGTTGCACATAGGCGAGACCTGGCTTTCCTGAGTATGGCGTCACCCTCCGGGACCGGGCTGTTGGCTGCGCTGAAGCCTTGAATTTCAAGTCTTCACCCTTCGGGCTGTCATCCCTGACGCGTGCGTCGATCAGCGTCTCTAGCAACACGTGAGGTAACCTCAATGTTCCCATCCCAGCAGGCCGATGGCGCGAAGTTCCATCCCTTCGTCGTCGCCGAACCAGCAGGTTGCTTGATCACGAAAGTGGCCGTGCAATTCAGACCGAACGCTATTGCGCTCCAACCAATGGCGTTGCCGAACCCAGCTCTCTTGTCTGGCATCCCTAATCCAGTCCCGTCCTTGGACGGTCAACCCGCAAGGGGTTCGCAGTCCCTGCGACCTCTCTGGCTGCGCCGCCGAGGTGACCGCGGTCAGGCCCGGATCAAACGGGTGCCATCGAGCGGGGATCGGCCCCGCCACTGGATGGAGCCTCACATGTCGGATCTCAGCCTCGCACAAAACCACGCACTCGATCTTGCCCAGACCCTGATGGTCCCGGTCACCCTCTTCGAAATCGATGGTGAGATCGGCGTCATGCCTTCCGCCGAGTATGACGGCGACGAGGACGCCATCATCAACGAATATGACCCCTTTGCCTATGGATCGGCTCATTGAGCCGATCACCCCTTCGGGGGGGAAGGCGTGCCGCTTGCGCTGATGCGCGCGCAAGGGAGGCTTCGCCGCGATCTTTCCCGGCAGATCTGCACATTGCGAACCGCGCCCTTGCACGCTTCCATCTTCGCGGCCTGGACGCAGCCAGTCCGAACAGTCAGGAAAGCTAAAGGAGGTGATATGGAAAAGAATGACATCGAAGAGCTGCGTACCCGGGTGGGATGCGCAGCCGTCCTTGAGCATGAGGGCTTCGCGATAGACAGGAAAGAAAGCACGCGCCGGGCAGTCAAATTCCGGCGAGACGATGACATCGTCATCGTGATCCACGACGACAGAGGCTGGTTCGATGCCCGTTCCGACGCCAAGGGCGATGTGTTCGCTCTTGCAAGCTATCTGCATGGGATCGGATTTGCAGAAGCCCTGGCGGCTGTCGGCGACTTGGTCGCGTTTCAGCCAACTGCACCGGTCTGGGAAAAACCTATCGGTCACGCGCAAACAATGGCTTCGATCACTGACCGCTGGCGCCACAGAAAGCGGCCGTGGCGCGCATCGGCGACATGGAGCTATCTTCGACAGAGCCGGGCGCTGCCGTGGCAGGTCATCTCTGCGGCGATTGAGGCGGACGTTCTTCGAGAAGGCCCATATGGCTCGATGTGGGCAAAACATGTCGATGAGGCTGGTGCCGTCATCGGCTGGGAGGAGCGCGGCCCCGAGTGGCGCGGGTTTTCCACCGGCGGCGCCAAGGCGCTCTTCCGGTTTGGAAAGGTGGATGCCCGTCGGATCTGTGTGACGGAGGCGGCAATCGATGCGCTTAGCCTGACCGCGATCGAACAGACGATACCCGACACGCTTTATGTCAGCACAGGTGGCGGCTGGTCGCCGTTGACCGCTCAGGCGTTGGAGACCCTGGCTTCCGGGGAAGGCGCTTGGCTGGTGGCCGCGACCGACAACAACGTTCAGGGTGAGGTTTTTGCCGATCGCCTGCGCCAGATGGCAGATCGCGCCGGTTGCGATTTCTCGCGGCTACGGCCGGAAGCTGAGGATTGGAATGAGGAATTGAAGGGGAGGAGGGAGAAAGGAGAGCTGCCGCATACGCGGACAGCGCATCAAGGGTGAAGCTGCGCCCGCCTGACGGCGGCCCTTGACCCGCTGCCCGCGAGGCGCCGGCTGAGGAGGGGTGATCAAAGGACTGAAAGAAGAGGTCGTTCAGGCTTCCGCTTCGGTCCCCAACCCCAAAGGAGCAGCCGATGTTCGTTTCCCCCACTATCCGTAAAGTGTTCGAAGGCGTCGCCACCCGCCACGAGATGTACGCCCTGTTCAACCGCCACAGCCAGTCGCCATTCGACGATGACCGTATTTCCGGCAGGCGCTATGTCGGCGAATGGTTCGAAATCACGGAAGCCGACCACGACCACATGTTCGAGATCCTGCCGCCGCTTTTCTATCGCGGGGACATGTTCGCCATGCGCGAGTTTCTGGCTGCCAGCGTCACCAGCGTGTTCTTTGCGCTGACGATCGATGATCGCTCGCGCTGGTTTCACGGCTATTGCGACCTGGGCGATCACCAGTCGCACGCCCGGATGCGCGCCGAGATCATCGCCCGCGAATCCCGCCCGGTGCGCGCCATGAACCGACAGGAAAAGCTCGATCATATCTGGAGTGCGACCGGTCCGGATTTTCGTGGTTATGCCGACGCACGCTTTCCGGCCGACTTGCGCAATCGCCAGATCGTGCTCGTATATCCCTCCGCTCAGGGGAAGATCTGGAAGCTCCTCGACAATCTGACCGACGAGGAGATCGCCGCAAAACTGCCGGTGCAGTTCCGTCTCCTGCCAGAAACCATCGCTGCCTGACGGCGCAGCCTTCACCTCCCAATCCTCACCATTCTGCGTCTTGGCAACACCCGCACTCAACAGCGAGTGTTCCTCGGCGCGCCACCTCACAGGAGTTATCTCATGGCGCATGACGATCCCTTCACTATCGACCTGTTCGGCAATACAGCTCTCGCATCCGGTTTCGATCTCGGTGTGCCGGGTTTCGCGGCAGACTTCGGGACCGATATCGATATCGATCCGCAGCCCTCGACACCGGCGCCAGCCGCTCCGGTTCGCAAAGAGCCGAAATCCACGCCGCAGATACGGACGAAGGTCGATTTTCGGCTGCAGGGCTCGCGCGGCCTCGCCAAGTCCTGGCGCGACCGGGCGCGTGACAACATTGCCGCCATCCTGTTGGCCAACGAGATCGAGCGTCAGGGCCTGCCGGCCCGACCTGACCAGCAGGCCAGGTTGATCCGCTTTACCGGCTTCGGCGCCTCGGATTTGGCAAACGGCATATTCAGGCGTCCCGGCGAAGACGCTTTTCGTAGAGGCTGGGAAGAGCTCGGTGGCAATCTGGAAAGCGCCGTCGCGGCAGGGGACTACGCATCTCTGGCGCGCTGCACCCAGTATGCACACTTCACGCCGGAGTTTATCGTTCGTGCCATCTGGGCAGGGCTGATCCGCATGGGCTTTAAAGGCGGACGGATCCTGGAACCGGGGATCGGAACGGGCATGTTTCCGGCGCTGATGCCGGAGGCGCTCTCCAAGGTGAGCCACGTCACCGGCGTCGAGCTCGATCCCGTCACCGCCCGCATCGTTCGGCTGCTCCAGCCACGCGCGAAAATCATCACAGGTGATTTCTCGCGCTCGAACCTGCCCGATCATTTCGATCTCGCGATCGGCAATCCCCCGTTCTCGGATCGACCGGTGAAGAGCGATCCGGCTTTCCGCAATCTCGGCTTGCGGCTGCATGACTATTTCATCGCCAAGTCCATCGACCGGCTGAAGCCCGGCGGGCTTGCCGCCTTTGTCACGTCGTCCGGCACCATGGACAAGGCCGATGCCCGAGCCCGCGACCACATCGCCGGCATGTCCGATCTTGTTGGAGCAATCCGCCTGCCCGAAGGCAGTTTCCGCGCTGACGCCGGCACGGATGTCGTTGTCGATATCCTCTTCTTCCGGAAGCGTCATGCTGACGAGCCGGCTGGAGACGATAGCTGGCTCGATCTCGCGGATGTGGAGTTGGAAGGCGAGGGCGACAGCGTCCGTATCAACAGGTGGTTCGTCGATCATCCCGAGATGGTGCTGGGACGCCATGCGATTACGTCAGGTCCATTCGGCGAAACCTATACCTGCCAGCCGACAGATGACGATCTTGAAACGATCTTGAAAACTGCCATCGAACGGCTTCCTGCGGACATCTATGACGGCGAGCCATCCACAATCGATTTCGAACTTGAGGATGAGGTGGCGGATGCGATGGCAGAGCGGCCTGATGATCCCAAGGTCCGCGAGGGCAGCTATTTCATCGGCAAGGCCACGGCCCTGATGCAGGTGGTAGGCGGCGTCGCTGTCCCAGTCGAAGTCAGGAAGGGCCGCAGCACCGATGGCATCTTTGCCAAGCACGCCCTGATCATCCGAAAGCTGATCCCGATCCGCGACGCTGTCCGGCTCATCATCAAGCTTCAGGAACGCGACCAGCCGTGGCAAAAGGCGCAGGTCGCGCTGCGCATCGCCTGGTCGAGCTTCGTGCGCGAATTCGGCCCGATCAACTTCACCTCAGTTTCGACATCGGAGGATCCGGAAACCGGTGAAGTCAGGGAGGTCCATCGCCGGCCGCATCTCGCGCCTTTCCTCGACGATCCCGATTGCTGGTTGGTGGCCTCGATCGAGGACTACGATCTGGAGACGAATACAGCTAAGCCGGGTCCGATCTTTACCCAGCGGGTGATTGCGCCGCCGCCAGCACCAGTGATCACCTCGGCATCAGATGCGCTCGCGGTTGTTCTGAACGAACGCGGCCATGTCGATCCCGATCATATTGCCGAGCTGCTGCATCGTGGCGTGGACGATGTGATCGATGAGTTGGGGGACGCGATCTTCCGCGATCCGTCCAACGGCTCCTGGCAGATGTCAAATGCCTATTTGTCTGGCGCAGTCCGCTCGAAGCTCACAGTTGCCCGGGCTGCCGCCCAGCTCGATCCGGTCTTCGCGCGAAACGTGACAGCTCTGGAGCGCGTCCAGCCCGCCGATCTCAGGCCCTCGGATATCACCGCACGCCTCGGCGCGCCGTGGATCCCGGCCGATGATGTTGTCGCCTTCGTCAAACAGATGATGGA
Source organism: Rhizobium sp. WYCCWR 11146 (assembly GCF_013591995.1). NCBI lineage: Bacteria > Pseudomonadati > Pseudomonadota > Alphaproteobacteria > Hyphomicrobiales > Rhizobiaceae > Rhizobium > Rhizobium sp. WYCCWR 11146. Next base: position 66,586 of record NZ_JACCEY010000010.1, on the reverse strand, counting down.
GGCCGATATCTCCATTCATCATCTGCCGGAACTGGCGACATGGACGGTCAATGCCCGTCAACTCGAATGGTCGGCTGCTGGCACCACGGAGTGGGGCACCCACCGCCGCCATGCCGGCCAGCTTCTCTCCGACGCCCTGAATTCGTCCGTGCCGCAGATCTTCGATACCGTCCGCGACGGCGAGACCGAGCGACGAGTGCTGAACACGGTGGAGACGGAGGCCGCAAAGGAAAAGCTCGCCAAGATCAAGACCGCTTTCCAGTCCTGGATCTGGTCAGATCCGGATCGCACCGACCGGCTGGCGCGCGTCTATAACGACACGTTCAACAACATCGCGCCGCGAACCTTCAACGGCGATCACCTGCAACTCCCCGGCGCCTCTGGCGCCTTTTCTTTGTACGGTCATCAGAAACGCGGCATCTGGCGGATTATTTCGGCGGGCGCCACCTATCTCGCCCACGCCGTTGGTGCCGGCAAGACGCTGACCATGGCTGCCGCCATCATGGAGCAGCGCCGGCTGGGCCTGATCAACAAGGCGATGCTGGTCGTGCCCGGCCATTGCCTGGCGCAGGCCGCCCGCGAATTTCTCGCGCTCTATCCGAATGCCCGCATCCTGGTCGCCGACGAGACCAACTTCGTCAGGGAAAAGCGCCATCGCTTCCTGTCACGAGCGGCGACCGCCAACTGGGATGCCATCATCATCACCCACTCGGCATTCCGGTTCATCGCGGTGCCATCGGCCTTCGAGGCCCAGATGATCCAGGACGAACTGGAGCTTTACGAGGAGCTGCTGGTTAAGGTCGACCAAGACCGGCTGTCGCGCAAGCGCATCGAGCGCATGAAGGAAGGTCACAAGGAACGGCTTGAATCCCTCGCCACCCGTAAGGACGATCTGCTGACCATCTCCGAGCTTGGCATCGACCAGATCATCGTCGACGAAGCGCAGGAGTTCCGCAAGCTGTCCTTCGCCACCAACATGTCGACGCTGCGCGGTGTCGATCCGAATGGCTCGCAGCGCGCCTGGGACCTGTTTGTCAAATCCCGCTTTATCGAAACCAAAAACCCGGGCAGGGCGCTGGTGCTGGCCTCGGGCACGCCAATCACCAACACGCTCGGCGAAATGTTCTCAGTGCAGAGGATGATGGATCCGGCAGCGTTGTCGGAACGTGGTCTGCACGAGTTCGACGCATGGGCGTCGACCTTCGGCGATACCTCGACCGAACTCGAACTGCAGCCGTCGGGCAAATACAAGCCGGTCACGCGCTTCAGCCAGTTCGTCAACGTGCCGGAACTGATCGCCATGTTCCGATCTTTCGCCGACGTCGTGCTGCCGGTCGATCTGAAAACATATGTGAAAGTCCCTGACGTCGCTGGCGGCAAGCGCCAGATCGTCACCGCCGAGCCGACCCCGGCGTTCAAAGCCTATCAGAAGCAGCTCGATGCCCGCATCAAGGCGATCGAGATGCGCGATGGCCCGGCCAAGCCCGGCGATGACATCCTGCTGTCGGTCATCACCGACGGACGTCACGCCGCGATCGATCTGCGCCTCGTCGATCAGGCGATGGGCAACGAGGCTGCCAACAAGCTGAACGCGCTTGTCACCAATGCTCACCGGATCTGGCAGGAAACGGGAGAGGCGGAGTATCGTCGCAAGGACGGCAAGCCGTTCGACCGGCCGGGCGCCGGCCAGCTCATCTTCTCCGATCTCGGCACGATCAATGTGGAGGCGACCCGTGGCTTTTCGGCCTATCGCTGGATCCGCGATGAACTGGTCCGATTGGGCGTGCCGGCCTCGGAAATCGCCTTCATGCAGGACTACAAGAAGTCGGATGCCAAGCAGCGGCTGTTCAACGACTTCAATGCCGGCAAGGTTCGCGTGCTGATCGGCTCGTCCGAAACCATGGGGACCGGCGTCAATGTTCAGGCCCGTTTGAAAGCCCTGCATCATCTCGATGTTCCGTGGTTGCCATCGCAGATCGAGCAGCGCGAGGGCCGTATTATTCGTCAAGGCAATCAGCATGACGAAGTCGACGTCTTTGCCTACGCAACGCTCGGGAGCCTCGACGCCACCATGTGGCAGAACAATGAGCGCAAGGCCCGGTTTATTGCGGCGGCACTATCGGGTGACACCAGCGTTCGGCGGCTTGAGGACATGGGTGAAGGGCAGGCGAACCAGTTCGCCATGGCGAAGGCTATCGCGTCCGGCGACGAGCGGCTGATGCAGAAGGCCGGGCTCGAGGCCGAGATCGCCCGTCTCGATCGGCTGCGGGCCGCTCATATCGACGATCAGCACGCGATCCGGCGGCAGATCCGTGACGCCGAACGGGATACCGAATTTTCCACTCGCCGGATCGAGGATGTGGGCAAGGACATGGACCGTCTTGTCCCAACCGCGGGCAACGTATTCGCGATGCAAGTTGGAAACGCGAAATTCGACGAGCGCAAGCTCGCCGGCCGCGCGCTGATGAAGGAGATCCTGACGCTGGTTCAGTTGCAGCAGGAGAAAGAAGTGATCATTGCCACGATCGGCGGCTTCGACCTCGCATACAATGGTGAGCGGTTCGGCAAGGACGGTTATCGCTACGACACGTTTCTTCAACGCACCGGTGGCGACTATGAGATCGATCTTCCAGTGACTACGACGCCGATCGGGGCCATCTCCCGGCTCGAGCATGCCCTCGGCGGGTTTGAAAAGGAACGTGAGAGCCATCGCAATCGTCTGGTTGACGCCGAGCGTCGGCTTGCCTCCTACACGCCGCGTCTGGGTGAAAGCTTCTCATTTGAAGCCGAGCTCGAACTCAAGCTGAGCCAGCTGGACGAGATCGAAAGGGATCTGGCGGCAACCGCCGACGAACCAGAGGAGGATCGCCAGCAGGCCGCGTGATCGGCGACATACTGAGGTTACTTGAAACGGGTGTGGTCCATACACATCTATCGGTCATTACCCGTTTCGATAGTTTGCCTCACAGTGCGATTGCCGCGCGTGCGTAGCTGTCCGGGTTGGAAGGGCGCTCCCCGAAAGGGTCGAGCGCCCTTTCGTTTTTCGGCCTACAGGCGCTATTCCGGGAGTTTGTAGATCGCCGCGTTGTCCTGCAGCTCCCGCAGGCCCTTGTACGAGGCATGCCGCAGCTTGCCGTCGTCGGTCCAGGCACGATATTCGATCTCGGCAATCAAAGTCGGCTGAACGAACACGACACCCTTCCTATCAACCGTAACTGGAGCACGCTTGGTCTTCAGCGTGTCCAGCATCCGGCGCAGTTCGAGTGCATCTTTCTCTTTGAAGCCCGTCCCGACTGAACCGACGTAGACGAACGCGTCGCCCTGGTAGGCCGCCAGCAGCAGACTGCCGATCCCGCCGCGCGCCGCGGTGGATGGCTCGTATCCGACAATCATAAAGCTTTCGCTCTGGATGCATTTGATCTTCAGCCAGTCGCCGAGCCGGCCTGATCGATACGTGCTGTCGCGGTGCTTGGCGATGATGCCTTCCAGGCCGTGCTCGCGCGCGGCCTCCAGAAGTGTCGCGCCATCGGCTTCGACCTCCTGTGAAACGCGGATTACTCCCTCGCTTTCCCCGATCAGGCCTTCCAGGAGGTGACGACGCCCGGACAACTCCATCTTCGTCAGGTCATGCCCGTCGAAATACAACAGGTCGAATGCGTAAAGGATCGCTTCGTCTGAAGCCTTCCTGCCCCCGCGCCCGCCGAGTGAACGCTGCAGCGCCCCGAAGTCCGAGCGGCCCTCGGCATCGAGCACGACGGCCTCTCCATCGAGAATGGCGGTCCCGACGCCGAGCTTGCGCGCGGCGCCTGCGATTGCCGGAAACCTGTGGGTCCAGTCGTGACCGCCACGGGTGATGATCCGAACCGAGTTGGGCTCGATGTGGACCGCCACACGATAGCCATCCCATTTGATCTCGTAGATCCAGTCCGCTCCGGACGGCGGCTTTTCCTTCAACAGCGCCAGGCACGGTTCGATGCGATCAGGCATCGGGTCGAAGGGAAGCTGCGGCTGCGCCGGATCGCGTGGTTTGCGCGGTCGCGAGCGGATCGGGGCGTCCGTCTCCCGCAAGAGCGGTTGGGATTTTTGGCGCGGCGGCTTTGTCATGGTCAGAGTTCAGCAGCAATTGCTTAAAATCGTGTGACATCATCGGGGAATGGAGGAGGGGATGAAAAGGAGAAGGAAACCGGTTCGCAAGGACGGTCCAACGGCTGATGGTTCCCTCAATCGCGCCAGTCGCCGAGACCGGGCCAGCTTGTCTCGCAAGGCAGGTGTGCCTCGCTCTCCCGCGAGCCAGGTCTGCTCCGGCGCAATTGCAGCCGCCGGCCCGTCCTGCGGTTCGGGAGATGTCTTCGAGAAGAAGATGAGGAGGCAAGGACAGTCCGTCCGCCCGAAGCTCAAGAGGTCATTCCCATGCAGTTGATTACAGCCGATCCGCGCAGCCTGAAAGACAATCCCGACCGGTCCCGGCAGTCGAAATCGTCGCCACAGTCCGACGCGCTGCTCTGCGCATCGATCAGGGCCATCGGTGTGGTTCAGCCACCCATCGTCAAACTCGATCCGGAAGGCGGCAACAGCTACATCATCGTCTTCGGTCACCGCCGCGCCGCCCAGGCGATTGCCGCGGATCTCTTGGAAATCCCGCTGCTGCTGGCTGATCCAGCCGACGATCTTGGCGCCATGCAGTCGTTTGCAGAGAACATCGCCCGCGAACCGCTGAACCCCGTCGACCAATGGCGCGCCATTGAGCGGCTGATGGCGCTTGGATGGACCGAAGAGTCGATCGCCATGGCGCTGGCGCTCCCCAGCCGGCAGATCAGAAAGCTGCGGCTGCTCGCCAACATCCTGCCCGCGATGCTCGACCAGATGGCGCGTGGCGACATGCCGAACGAGCAACAGTTGCGCACGATCGCAGCCGCCGGTCAGGACGAGCAGGCCGAGGTCTGGAAGAAGTACAAGCCGAAGAAGCAGGATCCGCAGGTGTCGTGGTGGGAGGTGGCCCGCGCACTGACCACGACCCGGATGCTCGCCAAGCACGCAAGCTTCGGCGACGAACTGGCACAGGCTTACGGCATCAGCTGGGTCGAGGACCTGTTTGCACCCGCTGACGAGGACAGCCGCTATACCACCGACATCGAGGCGTTTCTCGGAGCGCAGCAGGAGTGGCTAGCCAACAACTTGCCCAAGCGCGGATCGGTCATCGAAGCCAACGAATACGGTCAGGCCAAGTTGCCGGCCAAGGCACAACAGGTCTACGGCAAGCCGGGCAAGGGTGATCTTACCGGTTGGTATATCAATGCGCGAGACGGCTCGGTTCAATCGGTCGCCTACCGCATGCCGGAAGTGAAGAAGCCCAAGCTGGTCAAGGACGCCGAGGGTGTCGAAACCCTCGTCGAGGAGGTCGAGGCACCGAAAGTGCGACCCGATGTGACCCAGAAGGGTCTCGACATGATCGGTGACTTGCGCACCGATGCTCTACACGAGGCGCTCGGCCGTGCGCCGATCGAGGACGATACGCTGATGGCCCTGCTCATCTTGGCCTTCACCGGCACCAATGTCACGGTCGCCAGCGGTGCATCGGACAATCCCTATGGTCATGCGAAATGCGGGCCCCATGCTGTCCGGTTGATCGGCGAGGACGGCAAGCTGTCCTTCGATCGCGAGACACTGGTGCAGGCTGCACGCTCGGTGCTGATCGAAGTCCTGTCGCTGCGGCGCAATCGCTCCGATAGCGGACTGATCGCCCGTATTGCCGGCGACGCTATCGGAGCTGACGAGTTCCTGCCCAATATGGGCACAGAGGAATTCTTCTCATGCCTGTCGCGCACTGCGCTGGAAGCTGCGGCGGAAACGGCGGGCGTGCCCGGTCGGATCAAGGTGAAGGATACCCGTGCGGCTCTGGTCGAGCATTTTGTCGAGGGAAAGCTTTTGCATCCGGCAGCGCTGCTCGCACCATCCACTGAGGACGTGCGGTCGTGGGTCGGACGTTTTGCCAGCGTCGATAGCGGATCGGAGGATGTCCGCGCCGATCTCGATGCGCTCGAAGATCAGCTTTCGGGTGGTGACCTGGTTGACCATTCCGCCGCCGAGGAAGAGGCCGGCGAGGGTTTCCGCGAGGCCGCCGAATAACGCCAGGCAACAGGATCTGAACTAACGCCGCTGGCTGATGCCGGCGGCGTTTTCGTTTCGGGCAATCAGAAGGAGCTTGTCATGGCAGAGATCCATGATGACATGGCTGAAGATATGGCCGCAGAAAAAGCGGCGCATGAGACTGAGCTTCAGGTATTGGACCGGCCGACGATACGAGCAGAAGCCTCGACGCCATGGGGTATGGCGCAGGTCTCGCGGCGATATGCCGAGGGTATCGTTCTGCATTCCACCGCCAGTCACGGCGGTTTCCATCTCGCCGAGAAAGCCAATTCGGCCGTCCATGCCCTCTATCGTAGTGACGACGGATTCTACGAGGAGGATTGTGAATGGGCGAAGGTTGCCCATGCTTTCCCGCAGCTGTTCACCGCCTATGAGCGGCGCCTCGCCGATCGGACGCTTCGCGACTATTTCCCTGATGCCTACGAGCGCGTCACGGGCGCGATACTGAACGGCAGTCAGTCTCACATGCGGGACAGGCGGGAATTCGAGAGTGTCCACCGCAACGACTGGGTGGTCATCGCAGCCCTCAATTCCGATCACCAGCCTGGCTTTGTCGAGTGCATCGCGACGCTGGGCGGGATCCGTGGCGAGGTTGGCGAACGACGGTTCCTGGTTCCACGCTCCGACTACTCGACCGGCCGGCATGGCTTCGTCATCGATCCACTGAAGCACCAGCCATATGACGGTCCGTCCAGCTTCGTAACCTGGGCGGCGCGGCGATGACAGTCGTGTCCACTGACACCGACGATCCCCGAAGTCATGTGAACGATGTCAGCGCGTTCTATCAAGGCATCTGGGCACGGCAGCAGTATTGCCGGTCCCGGCGGGCAGAGCGGACAAAGCGAACGAAGGCGCGTTGGAAATGCAAGGCACGGCATGGCCTACCCCAGATCTTAGCACGCATATCAACGGAGCCGGGTGCGAGCGGAAAGCCCGTCCAAGTCGAGGGTGTAGTGACGCTTTGATCGAAGCGCGGACGCGGGCACGGAGCTACCGGCTTGCATCGGAGCGTGCCGGGATCGGGATTTGTCAGTCCCCTTTTGTGGGTGACGCGGCGTTGCCAAGGTCGGATCGCCATGGCGATTGCATCATGCTGCCGAGAAACCAGATCGTCGGCCGGCACAGCACCTCGGTTTTGCTGCGGTCTGACATGGGCGCGTCCCGGTCAAAGGTCGCTGGCGCGCCGCGTTGCGGCAGGATCATCGCCTCGTCGCAGGGCAGGCCCGCGTCTGCCGCAGCCCGCTTAAGGGCGGGCCGCACCGTCCGCAAACCTTCCCCGCTCCTCCTGGCAATGCCCTGACCTTGGGCCGGGCCGCTGGTGCCCATGTCCTTTTGCCCGCACCCGATGGGCTGAGCCGGACGACAACCGGCACCCCGGGCTTCGCTGAAACATCGCTCATAAAGGATCCGATCATGGCACCGCTCAACCGCTCCACCCAGAAGAACCGTTCCGTCAAATCCCAGCGCGCCACCACCCTCGAAATGGTCAGGCACGCCTGCCCCGACGTGAGCCAGGCGCTCCGCATCTCCGAAAGCTTCGGCCTTGCCCTCATCGACAGCGACGGGATCCGCGACCTTCACCGCGGCCAGTTGATCGAAAGCGCCGATGCCCTCAAGGATGGCCTCGCCGAAAAGGCCATGCAGATCCACATGCAACGCATCGTCGGATCGTTTGTCGGCTCCGCCTACGGCGCCGGGCAATTCTACAGCCGCGCGGTCACCGAGGCCCGTGATCTCACCACGAAGCTCTCCAACGATACCAGAGACGAGGACCTCGACGGCCCGGTCGGCTTCGACAGCCGCGCCCAGCGCAAGCGCGAGTTCGCAGCCGACATGGGCCTGCAGGCCCACGTGCTTCGCATGGCAGCCGAAGGCGCCGTCTCCGCCTACGAGGACATCACAGGTGAAACCTGGAAGCCTTACGAGCGCACGGTCGAGCAGGCCGCCAACTCGGTCGATCAAAAGGCCGCGACTGCCCAGATGTCAGCCTTCGAGTAGGACGATCGCGGGGCTTCGGCCCCGCCTTCTTCCAGCGTCCGCAACGTCGTTACGACCTGGTTCGGAAAAAGAAAAAAGGGCCGACGGAAAACCGCGGCCCATAAAGTGTGAAGGTCATGGACCTCCAGAGGGGAACAGCTGTTGCGGCGCAACTGGGAGGAAGCCGCCATGTGCATCAGCTGAAGTCTTTATGCCCGAATTTTCATCGCGTTGCACTTAATTTTTGTGCAGTGCAGCTATGCGTTCGTGGCCTGAAGCAACGGAATCCCTTACGCTGACATCTTTTCGGTGCGCTTTTGGGGCGAACACTACCAGGTTATCAACGGCGTCTTACGCAGCCAATGATCCGTGGTGACTTGATCCAGCACGAAAGCCGCAACGTTTTCGCGCGAGATGGAGCCCCCGCGGAACTGGCTTAAATCCGTGAGCGTCTGGATTGTGTCGTGACGAGGCTTGTTGTTGAGAACGGTGGGACGGACGATGGTCCAATCGAGTCCGCTGTCCTTGATGATGACCTCTTGACGATTCTTGTCTGCGTAAACCTTGCGCAGGAGTAGCGGGAAGATCAGGTTGTCGAAGAAGAAACCGCCATGCCCAGCGCTATCGCCAGCGCCCATACCGGTAATGGTGACAAGACGCGAAACGTGTTCCGCCTTCATGGCGCTGACAATTGCTCGGGTTGCAGTCGAAAGAAGCGTGACTTCGCGAAATGGGCTGGCTGGTGTGCCGAGCGCGCTGATCACGGCGTCTCGAGCCTTGGCGGCCTGGCGCAACACCGTCTCGTCACGGGCGTCTCCAACTAGGATCTTCGCTCCTTTCATGTCCGCGGCCTTCTCCGTCGAGCGCACCAAAACGGTTACCTCGTAGCCACGGGCGAGCGCTTGGCTGACGATGTGGCGGCCGGTTGGCCCGGTTGCGCCGAGGATCAGGATCTTCGGCGCAGCGGCGAGTATTGTGTCGATCGTGGACGTGTTCATTGTCGTGCTCCTCTTGAAAGGCAGGGCGTCTCTCAGGAGGCCGCCGTGTTGGGTCTGTCGCGATTGGTAATCAGAGCCGACTCTCTGCGAGCAGTTCGCGGGTCCGCTTCAGCGTCGATACGAGGGCCGCTTTGTAGCCCTTGTCGCTGTCGAACTGCGTCTGCTCGGCTTGTTCCTCGGGACCATCAGGCTCCTTGCCGCGCAGGCCCAGATAGCAGTAGAACTTCAGCTGCAGCGCTCCGGCTTCATCCTCGAACAACTCGTTGATGATGGCGCCTTCACGGGGGCCGGTGGCCTGGAAAAAGGTGACCTTGCTATGCGGTTCGAGGGTGATGATCTCTCTGATGTTTGAACCGGCAATGGTGGCTTCGCGTACAAAGTGCGTCGGGCTTTCCTCGATGACGTCGCAACGGGTGCAGAGACCAGGGGGAAGGAACAAGCGCGCATCGCGCGCCTTCAGTTCCAGGCCCTTCCAGACTTGCTCGCGGGTAAGCTTCGTTTCGCCTTCCGGGTTCACCGGAATGGTAGCGGTCGAATAGATCATGATGGTGGTCCTTGTTGGGTTTTACGGCTACCTGCCTCACGCAGAGGCAGCGGTTTCCGCGGCAAAGTTGCGATAGGAGCGAAGCGGACGGCCGAGAAGCGTTATCAGGCGCTCAACGTCACCGCCTTCGGGGAGCATGCCATCGGTCAGAAAGCGCTCGCCCATCATACGCATGTCGTAGGCCATCCACGGCGGCATGAACTGCTTGAGGTTCTGTTCGAAAGCTGCCGTATCGCCGCCGCCATAGTTGATCTGACGGCCAAGAACGTCCGACCAGATAGCAGCGATATCCGTGCCGGTGAGTGTGTCAGGACCGACGAGGTTGATGCGATTGGTAGGAAGCGGCTGTGCAGCCTGTTCACGACGCAGCAGCTCAAGGGCGGCAATCTCCGCGATATCGCGGACGTCGATCATGGCAAGTCCCTTGTCGCCGACGGGCATCGGGTAGACGCCATAGCCAGCGATGACGTCTTTGATCGTCAGGTCGTTCTGGATGAAATAGGCCGGGCGCAGGATCGTGGCGTTCATGCCCATCTGCTCGATCATCCGTTCGACGCCAAACTTGCCCGCAAAGTGCGGCACGTTCACGTAGATGTCCGGGTGGATCACCGACAGGTAGACGATCCGCTTAACGCCGGCCGAGCGGGCGACGTTGAGGGCGATCAAAGCCTGGCTGAACTCGTCTGGTGCGACAGCGTTCAGCAGGAACAGCGTCGACACACCATCGAAGGCGGTACGCAGGGAGTCGACGTCGAGAAAGTCACCTTTGACGACGGCAACACCTGTCGGGAAGTTGGCCTTGGAAGGGTCGCGGACGAGAGCGCGGACATCAGCGCCGTTATCGACGAGATGCTGGATGACTTGGCCGCCGATATTGCCGGTGGCGCCGGTAACGAGAATGGTCATGGGATTTTCTCCGGGTTGGTTTTGCTTGACACCCGGAATATGGCTGGTTCATTCTTAAACCAATAGACTGTTAAATTAGACAGTTCGTCTCACTGATGGAACGATCATGGATCTCGTGGCCCTTGCCGATTTCAACCTTGTTGCGCGCCATGGCGGCTTTGGCAAAGCGTCGCGGGCGTCCGGCCGTCCCAAAGCGACCTTGTCTCGACGCGTGACCGAACTGGAGGCTGCCCTTCAGCTTCGGCTGTTTGAACGTGGCGCGCGCAACCTGAAACTCACCGAGGAAGGACGCGTCCTTCACGAGCGGACAGCCGCTCTGCTGACGGAGCTCGACGAAACGGCGGCCACCATCGCGGCCGGCGGGGACAAGCCGCGCGGCAGGTTGCGCATCAGCGCGCCACTGCTGTTTTCACAGACCGCGATGGGTCGGATCTCGGCGGGCTTTGCACTGAAATATCCCGACGTGCGGTTGGAAGTCACCACGGAGGACCGAGCCGTAGACATGATCGAGGAAGGCTATGACCTGGTCATCCGGGTCAATCCGGACCCGGACGAAAGTCTGGTCGGCCGAGCCTTTCTGCATGATCGTCTGGTCGTCGTGGCAAGCCCCGACCTTCCCCGCCCAGTGGCAGATCTCTTGGTGCCTGGTGTCGTGCGCGGGGCGGGCGATCGGCAGACCTGGAGCGTCGTGACTTCAGAAGGACCCGCCACGATCGGGATAGAGCCCATCCTCGCCCTGTCTTCACTCATCATGGTTCGGGATGCCGTGCGAACGGGCGTCGGCGCTGCTCGTATGCCGATTTCGCTGGTGAGCCACGATCTGGCCGACGGCACTTTGCTTCACTGGGGCGATGTCGAGGGCTCAGAGATCGCGCTGTGGGCGCTTTACCCGTCGCGGCGACTGCTCAGCGCGCGTGTCTCTGCCTTCCTGGATTTTCTGAAGCAGGCTTTTCCAAACGGAACACCCGATGAACTGGCGGCCTACATCGGCAGGTGAGGGACCGAATGTTCAACATTGCAATCCTGACAGCGTTACGCAGCAGTGTTTACTGGCGACTGGGCGCCGGGCGGCATTCCGACTGAACGCGACGCTGAAGGCGCTTGCTGAGCCATAGCCGGAGCGGACCCGCTCGCGGATGTAACGCTAAGCCAGGACTAAATTTGGTGAAGTCTATTGGCGGCCGGGTTGCCCGTCGCGACCCCCGGCCGTTCGTGGTGACTTAGAGAACGGGTTGATCGGCGAAAACATCGAGCCGCAAATGATCCCATTGGTCTTCTGGCCGGAGATGTGGTGCGTCTGAAGCTGCGAGTGAAGGATGAGCACGCCCCCGGTATTGTTATCCAGGCATTACGCCACAACCAGCTGCCCGAGGAAGCAACGCACCGTTCCCGGCAATCTCCCGCATGCAGTCATTGGCTTTGACCAATCGCTCGGGGCTTGTGAGCGCTATGCATCAATTCCCATTGTCGCCACCCGATGATGCAATTGCCGTACCCCTTTATCTGCCAACTGGCACGTCCACTGCGGTCTCGATGGGGCATGTCTGACCAAAGACCGCCTCGCGATGCTCGGCTCGATCGGCATCCGCAACGGCCGGATCATTTTCTTCCCCTGTGCGCTTAAGCGCCCATTCCTCGCGGTGACCAAGAAAGCCTCTCCTGGCCGTCCTCCACTCCGTTTCGGCCTTTCAGGTGCGGGCCGATCGTCCCCGGTCCTATCGACTGCCATCGAGGCCGCGATGGACGCGGCCCGAACAACCGAAAAGGAATACGACAATGGCAACCATCGGCTCTTTCACCGCTTCCGGCAACGGCTTCTCCGGCACCATCAAGACCCTCAACCTCAACGTCAAGGCAACCATCCGCGCCGTCGAGCGCACATCCGAAAAGGGCCCTGACTATCGCATCCTCGCGGGAGCCACGGAATTCGGCGCAGCCTGGAAGAAGACCTCGAACGAAGGCCGCGACTACCTCTCGGTCAAGCTCGACGACCCGAGCTTCCCGGCTCCGATCTACGCAACGCTGATCGAGGTCGAAGGCGAGGAAGGCCTCTCCCTCATCTGGTCCCGGTCAAACCGGGACTGAGACTGGATGCCCCGCCTTGCGGCGGGGCTCTCCACTAACTAGATCACTTGTTCAGTGCATCCTTGAGCGCCTTGGCAGGCGCGAACGTCAGCTTCTTCGAAGCTGCAACAGTCATCTTTTCTCCGGTCGCAGGATTGCGGCCCTCGCGTTCAGGCGAAGCCTTTACCTTGAATTTCCCGAAGCCAGGGATCGAGGTTTCGGCGTCGGAGCCTGCAGCATCGGCGATGGCCTGGAACACGGCTTCAACGATACCCTTGGCCTGAACCTTCGTCAGGCCGTTGTCGGCAGCGATCTTGTCGGCGATTTCATTGGTGGTGGTCATGAGATTCCTCGCATCTTCCTGTCAAAGATAAAATCCGTGTCAGCTTATGAGCGGATTGTCATCGGCGAGGATTGGGACAAGGTTCAGATCCGCTGGATGTCCACAGGTGGTTTTGGCCGATAGCCTCGTTTTCGCTTTTCACGAAGCACGTCGAGAAACAGGTTGATGGCTTGGCTCTCGTTGTTAAACAGGTGTTCCATCTGTTGTCCGCGCGTTCCGATCCGGCCCCAGGCGCGCACCACCGACACCTCGCCGAACAGTGTCGGCTGAACGGCAAGTGCGTAGAACCGCGCCATGTTCTTTTCCGGCGCGATACGCTCGACATAGAGGTGGTAGGGCTGCGTGATCATGACGGCAGATTCGCGCGTTCGGAGTCTGCCGTCCAATGACAGTTTTGAATCGGTCGGGCATCATCGATTCACGACAGTGATCCGCCGGCGCCCGGATCATTCGCACCAGCTCCGGCGCGATCCTTGCCACTTCCGAGCCAAGCCTTCGGCGACGAGAATATCGCCGACCGATCGTCGCTCCCGATAGACGATCCTGAGCTTGCGACCGAAGCGATCTTCATCCCTTGCGGTCGTCTTGAACGAGAGCGGACCTGAATTGAGGATGTCGAGCAGCCGCTGTTTCGCCGCAAGACCTCGCTCGCGTTCGCGCTCACATCTCGGCGGGCTGAGCTCTGGTGTATCGATGTCCGCTATCCTGATCTTTTCACCTCGAAACCAGAACGTATCACCATCCACCACACAGGTGATCCGTTGCCCGTTTCCGCAGATAGAGAAGGCTTCTCCCACGCTGCTTGCACTGCTTGAAGGCTGGGCTGAGTCAACAGACGCGAGGAAGCCAATGGCTAAGGGGGATAGGCTGGCGACGGCCGTAAAAAGTCTCACTGTCATGTCTCCTCAATGTCTGTCGTCGGAGCGGCCTTATAGCTCTTCACCCCTTCTGTGATTGGCTTGTGAAAACGGTTTTCTCCGACGGACGCGCTCATGTCCTTACGTCTGAACCAAATGGCGCGTCCACATCTGAGCGGCGGATTGCCTGATGTGAACACGATCTGCTCGTCAGCGCGCATGCGCAGCACCTCATGCGGCAGGATCAGCGGCCGGCGGGTCAGCTGCCGGGAGCGTGAGCGCGACGATCCCTTCATCCCTGACGAGCGATTCGTCTGGTCGACCTCGACTGTCGTATCGCCGCAGCGTTTCGAGATATAGTCGGCAGTATCAGGGTCGTTGATCGCGGCAAAAGAGATCCACGACGCGGATTCGAACCATTTGCTCGTCGCGTCCCGCCCGCCATAGGCCTCGCGCATCTGGCCGATGGACTGGAAGATCATTGTCAGCGTGATGCCGTATTTGCGCCCGGCGTCGCGCGCGGTCTCCAAGATGCGCAGATAACCCAGCCTGGCGACTTCGTCGAGCAGGAAGAGCGCGCGACCTTTTACATCGCCATTTCGATTGTAGATGGCATTGAGTAGCGAGCCGATCACCACCCTTGCCAGGCCGGGATGGGCTTCCAGAACCTTTAGATCGAGCGCAATGAAGATGTCTGTCCCGCCGTTGGCGAGATCGTCGGTCGAGAAACTGCCGCCAGAGACGAGCGCGGCATAGTTCGGATACGACAGCCAGTGGGTTTCTTTCACCGCGTTGGCGTACACGCCGGAAAAGGTCTCAGGCGTCATGTTGACGAAGACTGAAACGTTCTCCTTCACGAAGTCCGATTCCGACTGCTCGTAGATTTTTGTCAGGCGCGCCCGCAACTGCGGTTCGGGTTCCGAAAGGTTCTTCCGCACACGGCGCAGCGTCTGGTCTTCGTCGTCAGTGTGACCGGACAGGCAGACGTCGGCGATCAGAGCCGTCAGAAGCTGCATCGCCGAAGCCCGAAAGAAGTCGTCGCGGGCAGACGCCGAGCGCGGATTGTCGGTCATGATCCAGGTCGCGACGGCGACGATGTCCTCTTCCTTCGTACTGCCATGTCGACCGATCCAGTCGAGCGCGTTGAAGCCGACGCCTGACGCCGAGGGATCGAGAATGATCACCTTCCGGCCAGCCTTGCGGCGATGCCCCGATACCATCGGCGCGACCTCGCTCGATGGATCTAGGACGACGAGCCCGCCACCCCACTTGAGCGCGGTCGGGACCGTGACCGACGTCGTCTTGAAACCGCCGGAGCCCGCAAAAACGATGCCATGCGACGAGCCGAAGGAGCCGCCGAAGCATAGGAGCGGGCTCTTGCCCCCGGCGCCCCAGGTCGACGGATCGTCCGCGTGGAACGACACAGCCGCAACGCTGTCGCGATCCACGCGATATCGTTCGCCGACGACGATGCCGCCGGGATCGGGGAAAAGTTTTGCCGCCTCCTGCACCTTCATCCAGTCAGCCTCGCCATGCACCGCCCGCTTTCCCGCGATCCGCCGTGGTGTGGCTTTGGCAAAGGCTGCGTTACCCTTCATTGCGACACGCAGTGCGAAGACGCCGGCGAGAAACGTTGTCGATGCGCCGAGCATCGTTGCGGGGTCCGCGTATCCGAGCACGGATTGTCCTTTCGGGGTGTCGCCAGCGATCCCGGCCAGGCGAACCCCCTCGCGCAGGAGAGCGATGAGGATTGCCACTCCATTTCCGCTGACGACGCCCCATCCTGCAGCCTTGATACCCACTGCGCCATTTGCCGCGAACAGAAAGATCGTGCCAATTGCAGCTGCGGTCGCATAGGGCAGCGCGAGACCGATCCGCCCGAGCATCAGCTTCGCCTGCGCCGTCTTGCCGAACGCAGCCAGCCAGTGTTCGACCCCCGGCATCAAGACCACCAGGGCGATCATCGTCGTAACAGGGATGGCAGCGAGGAAAAGTCTACTCGCCGTCACGACCGAACGCCTCCGCGCCTATCGCCGTGAGGCGCAATTTCTCGGCACCGTCGCCCTTCAGGCGGCGACTGGCATCGATCAGCAGGCCGAGCAGCAGTGCCCGCTTCTCATAGCGAAGTCCTGCCTTGACGATCAGGCCACCCAGTTCGATTTTTTCGCGCGTGTCTTTCTTTCGCGCGTCATTCGTCATCGTGCGGGCCATGCGTTCAAGCCTCACCAGGCCTGCCCGCAGGCGCGCCAGACGCGATCGTCGCCGCCGGTTCACCGCCGGTTCGACCATCCCCGGCATTTTTCCTTCCGGTCGAAGGTGCCTTACCTCCGCGAAACCGCCCTGCAATCTCCTCGAACGCCACCTGTAGCTCGGTCTCCTCGATCTCGATCTCACCGAGACCGGACTTCAGCGCGATCCTGCCGATGCGCTCGGCCTCGCGTGTTTCGGCTTGTCTCAGCTGATCCTGCAATCTGGCGATTTCTTCCCTGATCTTCGATGATGGTTTCTTCATTCCGGTCGCATCTCCTTGGAAATCTTGGCGGCTCTGTTCCGCTGCAGGATTTCCTCAAAAGCACTTCCGAAGGAATGTGCAGATCTGCACGTCGGCAAGGCCGACACTTTGGAGGATGATCCCGCCGTTCCGAAGGAGCGGATCCAAGGGCGCAATTATACGTCGCTGACGCGACGCCCTGCTCAGGGGCCGACCGTGGCCCGCCGCCCCCGACGAACGAGGTTCGAATCTGGAGTTAACCGCGCGGTGGCCATCGCCCATTTCTCAGCCAGCATCATCAGCCGCGGCGGCGGCCGTAGCGCGGTGCTGTCTGCGGCCTACCGGCACTGCGCGAAGATGGAATACGGGCGCGAGGCCCGTACCATCGATTACACCCGTAAACAGGGGCTATTGCACGAGGAGTTCGTCCTGCCCGGCGATGCTCCGCAATGGGTGAAATCGCTCATTGCTGACCGCGCGGTTTCGGGCGGAGTCGAAGCCTTCTGGAACAAGGTCGAGGCTTTCGAAAAGCGCGCCGACGCGCAACTCGCTCGCGACCTGACGATTGCCTTGCCCCTGGAACTCACCCCCGAACAAAACATCGCCCTGGTCAGGGACTTCGCTGAAAAGCATATCCTCGCCAAGGGCATGGTGGCCGACTGGGTTTACCACAACAATCCCGGCAACCCGCATATCCACCTGATGACCACATTGCGTCCGCTGACCGAAGTTGGTTTCGGATCGAAGAAGGTGGCGGTCATTGGCGAGGATGGCCAGCCCGTCCGCACGAAGTCCGGGAAAATCCTCTATCAGCTCTGGGCTGGGTCGACGGATGACTTCAACGCCCTGCGCGATGGATGGTTCGAACGGCTCAACCATCACCTGGCGCTCGGCGGCATCGATCTCAAGATCGACGGCCGTTCCTACGAAAAGCAAGGCATCGAGCTTGAACCCACCATTCATCTCGGCGTTGGCGCCAAGGCGATCGAGCGCAAGGCGCAGAAGCATGGCGTCCGACCAGAGCTTGAGCGGCTCGAACTGAACGAACAGCGCAGGTCGGAAAACACCCGCCGCATTCTGAACAATCCAGCCATCGTGCTCGACCTCATCACGCGAGAAAAGAGCGTTTTCGATGAACGCGATGTCGCCAAGGTTCTGCATCGCTATGTCGATGACGCGACTGTTTTCCGGCGACTGATGTCACGCATCATCCTTAACCCGGAAGTCTTGCGTTTGCAGCGCGACACGATCGAGTTCGCGACCGGAGAGAAGATGCCCGCCCGTTATTCGACCCGGGCGATGATCCGGCTGGAAGCGACGATGGTGCGGCAGGCGTTGTGGCTGTCGAACCGCGACGGCCATGCTGTCTCTGAAGCTGCTCTGGACGCCACGTGCCGGCGGCATGAACGGCTCTCGGAAGAGCAGAAAACCGCGATCGAGCGGATCGCCGGTCCCGCCCGGATTGCGGCCGTGGTTGGACGCGCCGGCGCCGGCAAGACCACGATGATGAAAGCTGCGCGCGAAGTTTGGGAACTGGCCGGATATCGTGTGGTCGGCGGCGCGCTTGCCGGCAAGGCGGCTGAGGGTCTTTCGAGCGAAGCGGGCATCGACAGCCGCACGCTGGCATCATGGGAGTTGCGCTGGAATCGGGGCCGTGACGTTCTCGATGACAAAACCATCTTCGTCATGGACGAAGCAGGCATGGTCGCCTCAAAACAGATGGCCGGCTTTGTCGATGCCGTCGTCAGGGCAGGTGCCAAGATCGTTCTGGTCGGCGATCCCGAACAGCTCCAGCCGATCGAGGCGGGTGCTGCCTTCCGCGCCATCGTTGACCGCATCGGTTATGCCGAACTCGAGACGATCTATCGCCAGCGCGAGGATTGGATGCGCAAGGCGTCGCTCGATCTGGCTCGGGGCAACGTGGAAAGGGCGCTGACCGCCTATGATGTCAATGCCAGGATCACGGGAACGCGGCTCAAGACCGAAGCGGTCGAGCGGCTGATCGGTGACTGGAACCACGATTACGATCAGATGAAGACAACGTTGATCCTCGCGCATCTGCGCCGCGACGTGCGCATCCTCAACGTCATGGCCCGCGAAAAACTCGTCGAACGCGGAATTGTCGGTGAGGGCCATGTCTTCAAAACGGCTGACGGCTTTCGCCGGTTCGACGTGGGCGACCAGATCGTCTTTCTGAAGAACGAGACCTCGCTCGGCGTCAAGAACGGCATGATCGCTCATATCATTGAGGCCGCACCGAGCAGGATCGTTGCTGTCATCGGAGAGGGTGATCAGCGCCGGCAGGTCATCGTCGAGCAACGCTTCTACAGCAATCTCGATCATGGTTACGCCACCACGATCCATAAATCGCAAGGCGCTACCGTCGACCGCGTGAAGGTGCTGGCAAGCCTCTCGCTCGACCGGCATCTGACCTATGTTGCGATGACCCGCCACCGCGAGGATTTGCAGCTTTACTACGGACGCCGGTCCTTCGCCTTTAACGGCGGGCTTGCCAAGGTGCTCTCCCGAAAGAATGCCAAGGAGACGACGCTCGATTACGAGCGCGGGAAGCTTTACCGCGAGGCGCTGCGGTTCGCGGAAAGTCGCGGCCTCAACATCGTCCAGGTGGCGCGGACGCTGCTACGCGACCAACTCGACTGGACACTACGCCAGAAGACGAAACTGGTCGATCTCGGCCAGCGCCTTGCCGTCTTTGCAGTACGTCTCGGTCTGCACCAGCCCCCGAAAACCCAAACGATGAAGGAGTTCGTGCCCATGGTCGCAGGCATCAAGACATTTACCGGTTCCGTTGCCGACACGGTGGAGAACAAGCTCGACACCGATCCAGCCCTCAGACAACAATGGGAAGAGGTCTCGACCCGCTTTTCTTACGTCTTTGCCGATCCCGAGACCGCCTTCCGGGCGATGAACTTCGATGCGGTTCTGGTGGATAAGGAAGCGGCCAAACTGACGCTTCAGACGCTGACGACCACCCCAGCGTCGATCGGACAGCTTAGGGGCAAAACGGGCATTCTTGCCAGCAAGACTGAGCGCGAGGACCGTCGCGTCGCAGAACTGAACGTACGCGCCCTGAAGCGCGATCTTGAGCAGTATCTGAGGATGCGCGAGACCGCCGTACAGCGGCTGCAGGCTGACGAGCAGGCATTGCGTCAGCGCGCGTCGATCGACATCCCGGCACTGTCGCTGGCAGCACATATGGTGCTGGAGCGCGTGCGTGATGCGATCGACCGCAACGATCTGCCGTCGGCCATGGCCTATGCACTGAGCAATCGGGAAACCAAACTGGAAATTGACGGGTTCAACCAAGCCGTCGCCGAACGCTTCGGCGAGCGTACCTTGCTCACAAATGCCGCGCGCGAACCCTCCGGAAAGCTCTTCGACAAACTCTCGGAAGGAATGCAGCCCGAGCAGAAGGAGCGTCTGACGGAGGCCTGGCCGATCATGCGCACGTCCCAGCAGCTCGCCGCCCACGAGCGTACCGTCCAGACCCTGCGGCAAGCCGAAGATCTTCGTCTCGCCCAGCGCCAGACGCCGGTAATGAAACAATGACGCGGCGCGTTCTCCTGTTTCTGGCCGGTGCAGGCGGAGCGATCGCCGCTCTGGCCACAATCGCCTATATGGGCGGCTTTCGGTTGAACCTGACACCGAGCGAGCCGCTTGGGCTCTGGCGTATCGTGGCCCTGCAGCGTCCGGTCGAAGCTGGCGATCTCGTGTTCATATGCCCACCGCCGACCGCGTCATTCGAGAAGGCACGCC
Source organism: Rhizobium sp. WYCCWR 11146 (assembly GCF_013591995.1). Classification (NCBI taxonomy): domain Bacteria; kingdom Pseudomonadati; phylum Pseudomonadota; class Alphaproteobacteria; order Hyphomicrobiales; family Rhizobiaceae; genus Rhizobium; species Rhizobium sp. WYCCWR 11146. The sequence continues at coordinate 46,482 of NZ_JACCEY010000010.1, read as the reverse complement.
GCCGTGGCTATGTCAGGCGTGGCCTCTGCCCGAGTGGCTTTGCGCCGCTGATCAAGACAGTGGCGGCACTTCCCGGACAGCACATCGAAATCGGCGCGAATGTCACTGTCGACGGCAGGCCTCTCGCCTCATCGATCGTTCGCGCGAGCGATGGCGAGGGCCGGCCGATCACACCGTTCAAAACCGGCATCGTGCCACTAAGAAATCTGTTTCTTCACTCATCCTTTGCGAGCTCCTATGATAGTCGGTATTTTGGACCGGTTCCCGAAACTGGCCTTCTCGGCCTGGCGCGGCCGGTCCTCACATTCGATCCATAACTGGCGGCGTTCCTGCCCGCTCATCGCCGTATCTTTCGCTTGCGGCTGGATTGCCTGGAGCGGTCATGTGCTGGCGCTTCCTATCGCTGTGTTGTTCCCGGCGCTATGGGCGATGTCGCCATCACGGCTGACGGCGTTGCTCGTGTCGGCCGGATATTTTCTGGCTGCCTCGCGTGGGCTGCCGCAGGGCGTCGCCAACTTCTATGCCGCCGATCTCTGGCCTGGGCTTCTGCTCTGGGCAGCTGCTTCGCTCTCCTTCTCCTGCGTGCATGCAGCGTTCTGGAAGGGGCAACCGGAGGGCAAGTCTCCGGGAGAAGGTCGAACGGGAATGGCAATGGCGGCGCGCTATCAGGTGGCGGCGACGCTCATGGGACTGCCGCCCCTCGGCATAACCGGCTGGGCACATCCGCTCACCGCTACTGGTGTGCTCTTTCCCGAATGGGGATGGTGGGGGCTGGTCGCGATGACAGCCAGCCTCGCGATGATGACATCGCGATATTGGCCGGCTGTCGCCATCGTCCTGGGAGGATTCTGGCTCTGGTCCGCCGCTTCGTGGACTTCACCTGATATACCCGAGGGATGGAAGGGCGTCGACCTCGAACAGGGTGAGAAACTCGGACGAGACGGCTCGCTCGCCTACCACCGTGACCTGATCGCAACGGTGCGCGCGGCTGCGGGCGAGAAACCCCGGTTCATCGTTCTTCCCGAGAGTGCACTGGGCTTCTGGACGCCGACCGTCGCGCGGCTCTGGAGCCAAGGCTTGCGAGGCTCGGAGCTCACTGTGATCGCTGGCGCGGCCGTCATCGATCCGGGCGGCTACGACAACGTCATGGTGGCGGTTTCGGCGGAAGAGGCTCAAATTCTCTATCGCGAACGCATGCCGGTTCCGGTGTCTATGTGGCAGCCATGGCGGGCATGGGCCGGGCAGGGCGATGGAGCTCGCGCCAACCTCCTCGGCAATCCAGTCATGGAAATCGGCGGCCAGAAGATCGCCGCGCTGATTTGCTACGAGCAACTCCTCCTTTGGCCGGTCCTGCAGTCGATGCTGCATTCCCCCACCGCAATCGTCGCCCCGGGCAACGGTTGGTGGACCGCGGGAACGTCGATCGTCGCCATTCAGGACGCGAGCGTGACCGCTTGGGCAAAACTGTTCGGACTGCCCGTCGTCACGGCTTTCAACACATAGGAGATTTGTCGATGATCGATGCCGCTCTCATCAAGGAATGCAGCGATCCCGGCCTGAAGCCTGCGATCATCGCGCAGTTCATCGAACGGGCAGGGTCTCAGGATCCCCTTGCCGTGACGGTCCGCTCCGGCAACCGACTCGTCCTCGTGCCCAAACCTGCGACGCCGGAGGAGGCGTTGGCGCTTATCCGAGACAACCTCGGTCGCAATACCGTTCGCGTCGGGATCACACAATATCCCGCCGGGCTCGGCATCGTGGAGGCGGGCCAACTGAAGCCGGACCTGGTCGATGCTTGCGAGAACATCCGCGTGGGCACTGCATTGTTCGCCAAGGTCTACCGCATCGTCATCAAATGGTATGGGAATCCGACGGCCAGCGATGTCCTGCCGCAAGTGTTCGACGACGCTATTATCGCCTGGCAGACGGGATATTTCGAGGGAACAGCTGTGTTTCGGGCCGCCGATCCCGGCAAGGCGAATCTTGCAGGCCCAGTGCCCGAGCGGGAAGATGATAGCACCAGCCAACGTGCGGAAGGTGGTGCGACCAACGATTCCGTTGCTGCGCAGGTCGGCGCTACCGACCCCAACAAGGCAGGGATACGGATTGATCTTTCTGGCATCGGTGCTCATCGCAAGTGAGTGGTGCCACCGGTTGACCAATCGAATGCAATCCCCCAGCAACGGTTCCAGAGTGTTTGGACTACGCTTGAAGGTTCCGATCGGAACGGCATTCGGAGTGTTGAGGATGTGAAGATTTGCATCTTCTCTATTCCAATCCCCACTGGCATCTCGTTGAAATGACTCTTATAAAGACCTTGACGCAGTACGTGCTGTGTTGCGGCTTAGAATCCGCGGATGAAAGGTTGGCGCTGACCGAAATGGCGCCAGGAATCCTCTGACCTTATGGCCGGGGGCCTGTGACTCATGTCCAGGCGCTTCGGTGCTAAAGGTCTCAGGGCCGATTCATCTCGGATTCTAACCCCCGGCTAGGGTTCATAGGGTTCAACGTCAGCGGGGGCGGACCGCAGACAAAACCAGGGTTGGAAGCATGGAATCGGAAGATGTGAGCTTGTCTAAGGGAGTGGAGCTCAGGCCAGTGGTGGGTCTAACGCGGGGTCTTCCTCCCGCCGACTTGGAAACTCTTACCGTCGACGCGATCCGAACGCACCGGCGGTTAGTCGAAAAGGCTGACGAACTGTTCCAGGCACTGCCGGAAGAATACAAGTCGGGGGAATTGACCGGTGGCTCACAGCATCTTTGTTACATTGAGGCCAGCATCGAAATGCATGCTCAGATGAGCGCAGTGAGTTCCCTGATCAGCATCCTCGGCTACGTCCCGAAAGTGACCGTGAACTGATCGGGTTTCAGGAACAGGCCTAGTGGGCGACTCGCCATCGGCGCTCTCACATCAGCTTCCTGCGAATTGCAAGCGCGGTGAGATGGGCCTTGCTCCGAACTTCGAAGCGCTTCATCGCCTCGCGAAGCTTGACGCGGACGCTGTTGTATTTGACGCCCTCCACATCAGCGATCTCCTCCATCGTCATGCCGACGGCGATCCATCTGAGATAGGTCGCTTCTTTAGGATCGAGCCAGGCAGCATCTTCCACGGTCGGAGTGGTTTGGAGGAACGAGATGCGGGTATGGAGTTGTCCGACGGCAGCCGCGGCTGCGACCGCGTCGATCTCTCGTTCGAGATCGATCGCTGGCTTTTCCGACGCTAATGTGAACATCGACATCGAGCCATTGGCAGTCTTGATCGGAACGGTGACCCCTGAGCGAATGCCGAAATCAGCAGCGAGAGCGTAGAAGGCACGCTCTTCCTTCGACTGCCTCGCGCGATCCTGTTCGCTAGACCACGCAAACATTTCCTTTCTGGACTTCCCGCGTTTGACGACCGGATCGAGCTTGTCGAAATTCTTCTCGAAATAGGTTGACCGCCACTCGCGATGATAATTGGTAACTGCGATGGCATGCTTGTGCTGGATATGGAGATAGGCGTAGCCGGTGAAGCCGAAATGTTGGGTGAGGTCGGAAAGGCCTTGGGTGAGGATGCTTTCGTCGCCGTGTATCGCCGCAAGATCGGTCAGCTTGTCCAGCCAGTGCTGCATTTTCTTACTCCGTTTTGGTGGTCAGGTGGAACAGGTCACGCGAACTCCTCAACGGTTATTATATAACTGATAAAACAGTTTTAGAGTGCATTACAGTAATTGTGTAACCTAAGATGGCTGCTTTTCGGTAGCGCCGAAAAGCGCCATATGCGAAGCGAACTACGTCCGGGTCGTCTCTTCACTCAATGGTTTCTGAGCGACAGAAACGTCTCGCTGAGTAATTAAGCGAGCACTGTGCTGGCGCGAGAAGGATATCCAGAGCCAACTCATCGCAACTGCTAGGCGACTCCGCGTACCGATCAGGAAATAGATATGGGCGGCGCCCCAGATCCACCAGGCGAGCCATCCTCGAATTTTAAGGTTGCCAAATTCGATTACCGCTGAATTGCGTCCAATCGTGGCCAGATTTCCAAGATGGCGATACCTGAACTCATCACCTGACTCTTTGCCTAGCAACTCGTTTCGAATGCGCCGAGCCACGTAATATCCCTGCTGCTTCGCGGCCGGCGCGATTGCCGGAACATTTGCACTATCTTTCCATACAACGGCTGCAGTATCGCCGATCACGTAGATGTTCGTTGCTCCCTCTATCGTCAGATCAGATCTCACGATTACACGCCCTGCGCGATCCGCTGGGACCCCTAACCATTGCGCTGCATCAGACGCTTTCACACCCGCTGCCCAAATGATTGTTTCGCAAGCGATAAAGTTTGAACCGACATTTATGCCGGTTGAGGTGCAAGCCGTGACTGGGCGGCCTTTATGAATTTCGACGCCCAGCTTCTGCAGCGATTTCTCAGCGTAGACAGACAGATCCTCCGAAAACGTAGGAAGAAGTCTTGGCCCCGCCTCAATAAGCAAGACCTTCGCTGCTCGACTATCGATCGCCCGGAATTCATCGACCAGCGTTCGCTGGGCTAGCTCCGCAATCATACCGGCCAGCTCAACACCTGTTGGGCCAGCCCCGACAATGCCGAATGTGAGCAGTGCATTGCGGCGTTCTTCGTCACGTTCGACCTCTGCTTTTTCGAAAGCCATGAGGATCCGACGCCGAATAGTCGTTGCATCTTCAAGTGTCTTTAGCCCTGGAGCGGGCATTTCCCATTCATCGTGACCAAAGTACATGTGCCGCGCACCCGTTGCCAATACGAGGGTGTCGAAGGCAAGAACAGTCCCATCGGCCAATGATACGACCTGCTGATCACGATCAATCCCAACAACCTCGCCAAGCAACGTTCGTACATTGGGACTTCCTCGGAACATCTGCCGAATTGGCCATGCAATCTCCGAAGTTGCTAGGACTGAAGTGGCAACTTGATACAAAAGCGGCTGAAAAAGATGATGATTTCGCCGATCGACTATCGTCACGTCGACTTCCAGGCCACGGAGCTGTTTGGCGACCTGAAGGCCGCCGAAGCCAGCCCCCACTATTACGATGTTGCGCCTGATCATTACGAACTCGCTTTATGAGGGATAAGATAGCCCTATTTTCTCAGTCACTCGTCAAGGAAAGAGTCCCCGAGACTGCTTGGCGTCGGTAATGCGCTGCACTCCAATCGTGATCGCCGCAGTGCGATTGGATATTCTTTCCGAGGTCGCTCTCGCGATCACCTTGGAAAAAGCGTCGTCCAACAGTTCACAAAGCTTGGCGACGACGGTGTCGCGATTCCAAAAAACCTGCTGAAGACCCTGCACCCACTCGAAATAACTTACGATCACTCCGCCGGAGTTGCAGAGGATATCTGGGATAACCAGGATGTCGGGTCGATCGTTTTCGAGAATGTCGTCTGCATCAGGCGTCGTCGGGCCGTTCGCTGCTTCAGCGATAATCCGGCAAGCAAGTTTTCGAGCGACATCGGCATCGATGACCCGTTCCATTGCGGCCGGCACGAGAACGTCGCATTCCATCGTCAGGAGCGCTTCTGGATCAGCAAGAAGCTCATCACTAAAGCCTTGTAGCGAACCGTTCGCGGTCGCGTATCGATCGAGAGCCTCAACATCGAGTCCTCTGCGGTCTACGTAACACGCCGTATGATCGGAGACGCCTACGATCTTTACGCCACGTCGCGCAAGTTCCAGGGCGGTGACTGATCCAACGTTTCCGAAACCCTGTATTACAGCAGTCGCGTTTGCCGGCTCCAGTTTGATAACCTGCAGTGCTCGTTCGATCAGGTGGGCCGTCCCCAGTCCTGTCGCTTCCCGCCGCCCCCGGATACCCCCGGCACTAACCGGTTTGCCCGTGACGATCTCACTTACGGTTCTGCCTTGGTGCATGGAGTACGTGTCCATAAACCACGCCATCACTTGCTCATTTGTTCCCATGTCGGGGGCCATCACATCGATGTGCGGACCTACAAAAGGAATCATCTCTTGCATATACCTGCGCGAGAGAGCTTCCAGCTCACGAATTGAAAGCTGTCGAGGGTCAACCGTGATGCCGCCTTTGGCTCCCCCGTAGGGGAGTCCGGCAAGTGCACATTTCCAACTCATCCAAACCGCCAAGGCTGCGACTTCACCGATGTCAACGTTCGGCGCAAATCGCGTCCCACCTTTTGTGGGGCCGAGCGTCAAATGATGTTGGACGCGGTAACCCTGAAACACCGCGACTTCTCCGCTGTCGAGATGGATGGGGCATGAGATCGTTATCGCCCGCTTCGGATAAAGAAGGCGATTGCGCTGACCGTCTGGGAGTTCCAGACGGTCGGCAATACGGTTGAACTGGGTCCTCGCCATATCAAAGACGGGACCGGAATAGATGTCTGTCATTCTTGAAAACCCAGTTGAATGATTTCTTATGCAGCAGGCGGTGCGGGATGGATGAAGGGCCAAGGGCTTGCTTCGGACCCCTTCTCGATCGGCACTTCAATAAGAACGGGAGCGTTCAGCTCCAGAGCCTCGCTGACAGCCGATTTCAGTTCATTCGGCGAGGTCACACGGTACGTTTTCACGCCAAAACTCTCGCCGAGTTTTACGAAATCGGGATTGGTGAGGTCTGAGCCAATGTAGCGACCGGAATAGGCTTGCTTCTGATCGCGCAATACGTTTCCGTAGGCATTGTTGTTGAACACGATTGCGACGACCGCGATGTTATGCTGCACGGCTGTAGCCAGCTCCTGCACACCGAACATGAAGCCACCATCGCCCGACACTGAAACGACTGCCTTATTCGGATTGCCGACCTTGACACCGAGGGCGGTATTGAAGCCGAACCCGAGGTTGTCCTGATAGCCGCAAGTCACATACTGTCTGGGCTCGTAGACGGGGAAGGCAAACCGGGCCGTGAAGCCCATTTGACTGACTTCTTCGACGAAGAAACCATCGCGCGGCAGGGCCTCCCGGATCGCATTCAAATAATCGACCTGAGGCTGAACGGCCGAGAATCGCTCTTTCGCGTTGCGATTCAGGGCCGCGAACTCATTAGTACGCGACGCTCTGTTTGGCGTTCCCACAGCTTTGCTCAAAGCTGCGGTGCCGGCCTTTGCGTCCGCGACAATTCCAACGTCCGGCTTCAACCGGACCATTTCCGTTGGATCGATATCAATTCGGATAACTTTGAGGCCCTTCGGAAGCCACTTCCATCGCATAAATTCGAGCTCAAGCCGGCTGCCAATACCGATGAGGACATCGGTTTCTTTCCAGTAATCGAACGCAGCGACAAAATTCAGATAGTTGGGATGATCGTCGCTTACGACGCCCTTTCCCGATCGATGGGACGTAACAGGCGCGTTAAGCGCTTTGGCCAGCTCAGCAACTTCCGCACCCGCATCGACAGCCCCGCCGCCTACCATAATAAGGGGGTTCTTGGCGTTTGCCAGGATTGCAGCAGCAGCTTGAATACTGTCAGGATTGACCTGCGGCTCCGCGGCACGTCTGGTTTCTGGAAGGTCCAGCTCCGGGCCGCTCATTCCGAAGACATCCCACGGCGCCTCGACCGCCCCGGGTCCCTGACGTCCGGAGAGCATTTTCCCGATGACCTCGGCCATGACCGTGCCCGTCTGGGACTGATGATCAATCCGCTCTGCGACTTTCGTGATCCCACGCATGGTCGCCAACTGATCGGGGAGCTCGTGGAGCTGGCCCCGACCCTGACCGATCAAATGCGACATGATATTGCCCGTCAAACACAAGACCGGGGAATTCGCTCCGTAGGCAGTGCATAGGGCGGCGCCGGAATTGAGCACACCTGGGCCGGGCACTACCGTATAGGCGCCAATGCGTCCAGTGGACTTCGCGTAACCGTATGCCATGTAGCCCGCACCCTGCTCGTGGCGGGTATGGATGAAACGGATTTCGTTGCGCTTTTCATAAAGAGCATCGTTGAAGTCATACATATGGGCGCCGGGAATGCCGAAGACAGTGTCGACACCGTTTTCGACGAGGGAACGAGCGATGGCCTGCCCTGTGGTTTCTTTGTTCTTCATAATAATGTCCAAACCTGGTTTCTGGGGATGCTCAGGCCGCCGAGCGGGTGCTTAGCGTGCCTTCTGCCGACAGAGCCTTGACGATCGCGCCAGCATCGGAGGGCTGCATCCCCGCCAAATTCATGCGACCTGAATCGGCCATGTAGATACCGTGCTTGTGGCGCAATGCGACTGCCGTGTCTTTCGACATCGCCAGGTTCGAGAAGAGCCCTCGCTGGTTTGCGATGAAGCTCAGTTCCGGATGGGCAGCCGCCAGGGCGGCGCGGTTACCGTTGACCCGAGCGCACATTTCAACCAGCTCCTGTTTCCAGATTTCAGTCAGCTCCGCACTCTCCAGAATCACGCGTACGATGGCCGCGCCGTGGTCCGGGGGCATCGACCAGTTGACACGAGCCAACGAAGCCATGTTGCCATCGGCAATCTTGAGCTGGTCCGCATTGCGGCTAACAAGGTAGAGAGCACCAACCCGCTCGCGATAAAGGCCAAAATTCTTGTCACACGAGTAGGCGACAAGCGCTTCTTCCACTGCCTCGAGGATAAGGCGGGTTGGCTCTGCGTCCGCTTCGAGGCCGTCGCCCAGGCCTTGGTAGGCAAGATCGATGAAGGGAAGGAGTTTGCGCTCCACCAGCTTTGCAGCGATCTGCTTCCATTGGTCGATATCAAAATCAATGCCAGTTGGGTTGTGGCAGCAGCCGTGTAGCAGGATCACATCACCAGCCTGCGCCGCGTCGAGTGCCTCCAAAACACGATCGAAGTCGATTTGCTGCTTGGCAAGGTCGACGAAACGATAGTCTTTCACGGTCAAGCGCGCCGACTCGAAAATCGGAGCATGGTTGGGCCAGCTTGGTGTTCCAAGCCAGACTTTCGCACCGGGCGTTGCAGAGGCGATGAGTTCAGCGCCCAGTCGCAGAGCGCCGCTTCCACCTGGCGTCTGGATGCCCGCAACGTTGCCGGCATCATGAGTTGCGCCGAAAATAATCGGCTTCAGGAGGTTGACGAAATTCAGGTCCCCTTCAGGCCCGAGATACCGCTTGCTGTCCTGGGTCTCAAGGAGCTGCTTTTCAGCGAGCTTAACGGCCCGCATGACCGGTGTTCGCCCCTGTTCGTCTCTGTAGACGCCGACGCCGAGGTCGACTTTGTAGCCTCTTGGATCGGCCTGAAACGCTTTGATGAGCGCGAGTAGGCTGTCGGCTGGTTGCGCGGTGAGTTTCTCAAACATGTAGTCTACCTCCTAAGAACGTGATCTAAACCTACATGCGTTCTAGTGAGGTAAGTTTGCAATTTTCATCGGACGGGAGTATTGTCTTGCATGAAAATCACCACATTTCCGCGAAGTATGCAGATATTTTGACATGACCTCAAAGTTATATACTCTGGATCAATTCGATGTCCGTCTTCTCGCGGCAATTCAGAGCAATGCCGAAATGACGCAGACTGAACTGTCGCAAGTCGTCAATCTGTCAGCAGCTCAATGCTCGCGGCGGCTTGACCGCCTGAGAAGCGAAGGATTGATCCAGAACGTTGTGGCGATTTTGAACCCGGAAAAACTCGGTTTTTCCGTTGTTGCGCACACGCTGGTTAGCCTTCGGTCCCACACAGAGGAAGGAAATACTCAACTGCACCGCTTCATCGAAACGGCGCCAGAGATTCTGGAATGCTATTCCCAGACGGGCGATGCGGATTTCCTGATGAAGATCGTAGCGAGCGATCTTGACCACCTCAGCATCTTTTTGGAACGCATGATCAAGGTGACGGGTGGCCTGGCGTCGGTCACCTCCAGCATCGTGTTACGAACCCTCAAAAAGAGTACCGAACTCCCGTTGCAGATTATTCAGACCTAGCGGGATCAACTACAACGCCAAAAGCAGGCTATCAGCTACCTTCGATATCGCGGCTCGGTCGACGATTGCAATGACGAAACCGGACGCTATGACCATTCCTCCAACTGAAGCTGTCAGACGAATATAGCGACTTCTCCACCAAACCGACGCTTTAAGAGCGAATTTGATGAATGCAATTGTCATTAGAATCATCCCGACGACTGCTGGAGCGATCGCTACAGAGAAAGCATCCGGACGATAAGCCAGGATGAGGGAACATATTGTAAGGATAGCCGACGCGACGAGCAGCAGAAAAAAACATAGCCATCCGTCTTGCTTTAGGGCGACACGGTCTACCCTGGATTTTTCAGAATACGACCTCAATACACGCTCCCTGAGTTCGCGGAGGCTAGGCCAGAAGCGGTGCGTCCGAATTCTTCAATTAGCCGCGTCGTGGCGTTCGCAAATAAAGTGACGTCATTTCCAATGGCAACGAAGGTTGCACCGAGATCGACGTAGCGCCTGGCAAGCGACAGATCGGCGGTCAGGATTCCAGCAGCTTTCCCATGGGATTGGATGCGCTGAAGGGCCTTCTCAACTTCCTTTTGGACTTCCGGGGCTCCCGGCTTGCCAAGAAAGCCCATGTCGGCTGCGAGATCCGCTGGCCCAATGAACACGCCATCGACTCCGTCGACGGATGCAATTTCATCTAGAGCTGCCAGCCCAGCGCGGCTTTCGATCTGAAGCAAGAGACAGATCTCGTTATTTGCTGTCTGGAGGTAGTCCGGAATCCGGTTGAAACGTGATGCACGGGCGAGCGCTGCACCAACGCCCCGGACTCCGCGCGGGGGATAAGACACGGCTCGCACCAAATTTTCGGCGGCCTCCTTGCTGTCAACCATCGGGATCAGGAGTGTTTGCGCGCCGATGTCAAGCAGCTGTTTTATGATGTATGTCTCGCCGATGGGCGGCCTGATGACCGCGTGACTGGCTGAACCTTTCATCGCCTGCAGTTGAGCGACCAGGAGCGGGATGTCGTTTGGTGCATGTTCGGCGTCAAGAAGGAGCCAGTCGAAGCCGGCGTCGGCTGATATTTCCACCGTATAAGGATTTGCCAAAGCCTGCCAAAATCCGGTTTGTAGGCGCTTTTCCTGAAGCGCCCTTTTGAAGGTGTTGATTGGAGCTGGCATGGTTTCCCCCTATTCGAAATGCAGGCTTACAGTTCCGTAGGGCCCGAAATCGCCTACGATCGTGTCTCCATGACGGGCCTCAATCGGTCGAATGAACGACCCGGCAAGAACGACCTGCCCTGCTTCTATTCCGTCTCCATATTGCGACAGCCGATTGGCAAGCCACGCAACACCACGAGCAGGTTGATTGAGAACGCCTGCACCAAGCCCAGTTTCTTCGACCTCCGCATTGCGAGACACGATGGCGCCCATCCAACGCATATCCAGCTGATCCGGACGCACGGCGCGGCCGCCCGTTACAATGCCGGCGTTCGCAGCATTGTCAGAGATCGTATCGAACACGTTGCGGGCTTTTTTCGTGTGGGGATCCACCCGAAGAATCCGCGTGTCGAGAATTTCGAGGGCTGGAGTGACATAATCGGTGGCATTGAGGACATCGAAGACGGTCACGTTCGGCCCTTTAAGAGGCGCTTTCATGATAAAGGCGATTTCAGCTTCGATCCTCGGCTGAATAAACCGGTCTTTTGGAACGACCGAACTGTCCTCAAAGACCATGTCGTCCAGCAAGACCCCTGAGTCTGGGATGTTGATGTTCAGGGCATATTGCATTGCCTTGGATGTTAGACCAATTTTCCAGCCCACTACCTTACGCCCGTCGGAAACCTTCTTTTTCACCCAGGCGGACTGGATCGCATAGGCATCATCCATCACCATATCCGGATGCTGAAGTGACAGAAGCCCGGTCTGAACGCGCGTCCGTTCTGCTTCGTCCAGCGCTGCAACAGCTGCTTCTATGTCTGGGTGCGACAGCATTTCAGATCCTCTCGTCGGCAATGGTGTTGCGCAACAGACCGATACCGTCGGCCTCGACCTCCACAATATCGCCCGGCTTCAACCAGATTGGCGGATCGAAACGTGCTCCTGCACCGGTAGGTGTTCCGCAGACGATCACGTCGCCTGGCACGAGGGTCGTAAATGTTGATACGTAATTGATGATCTTCCGGAACGAGAAGATCATTCGACTGGTTCGATCACTCTGGCGGACCTCACCATTTACACGCGTTTCGAGCTTGATGTCGGCCAGCTGACTTTCGTCAGCGTACGGAACAATCCATGGGCCAATAGAGCCCGAGGCATCAAAGTTTTTGCCTTGCGTGACATTGAATTTCGCGTGCCGAACCCAATCCCGCAGCGTCCCTTCGTTGCAGATCGAAAGAGCCGCTATATGAGAGAGAGCGTCGCTTTCAGCGATGCGTCGGCCTTCTTTACCGATAACGATAACAATTTCGCCCTCATAGTCGAGCTGAGGGCTCTCCGGCGGCCGGATCAGCGGCTGGTCGTGACCCGTGAAGGATCGCGGGAAGCGGATAAATAGCGACGGGTTGCTGGGCGCTGTCTGCCCATCTTTGTATTCCTCGTTACGGTCAGGGAAATTGACGCCGACGCAGATGATCTTTTCGGGCGACGGAATTGGAATATCCAATGTGACAGCAGCCAAGGGGTAGTCGACGGGAGCCGCTTGACCTTTCTCAGCCAGCATGTCCAACGCACCTGCGGCAATGACTTCGCGCAGGGTCGGAAAACGCGGGCGGAACCTGACGGACAGGTCCACCACGCCATCTTCGCGGATTAGGCCGTAACCCTGGCGACCGGAATTCGAAAAAGATGCAAAACGGGGACGCATACGGACTTTCCTTTATTGTTCTTTTGTTGTGATGCCACCAAGGCATACGTATTTGAGCTCGAGGTAGTCATCGATGCCGTATTTGGAGCCTTCACGGCCTAGGCCGGACGACTTGACGCCGCCGAACGGCGCTTCAGCGGTGGATATCAGGCCGGTATTCACACCAACCATTCCATATTCGAGGGCCTCGGCTACTCGGAATACCCGCGACAGATCCTTGGCGTAGAAATAGGAGGCGAGACCGAATTCCGTGTCATTCGCCTTTTCAATCACATCAGTCTCATTCTCGAAGCGAAAGAGCGGCGCGATAGGCCCAAAGGTTTCTTCGGATGCCACGGCCATGTCTTGCGTGACGCCTGTTAGAACAGTTGCTTCGTAAAAGGTGCCGCCAAGTTCATGCGACTTTCCGCCCTGAACGATGGTCGCGCCCTTCGATACGGCATCCTGAACGTGCTCTTCGACTTTCTTAAGAGCCGCTTCATCGATCAAGGGGCCAAGGGCAACACCTTCATCGAATCCGTTTCCGGTCCGAAGTTTGCTGACGGCTGTGGCCAGCTTGTCAGCGAAGGCGTCATAGACCGCATCCTGAACATACAGGCGATTTGCGCAAACGCAGGTCTGACCATTGTTCCTGAACTTCGCGATCAAGGCGCCTTCAACGGCCGCGTCGAGATCTGCATCATCAAATACGATGAAGGGTGCATTACCGCCCAGCTCCAGACCAAGTTTTTTGATCGTCGGAGCAGATTGACGGTAAAGCTCGGCGCCAACCTCCGTCGAACCCGTGAATGTGAGTTTACGTACGACGGGATTTGAGGTCATCTCCGCACCGATCTCACGAGATGAACCGGTGATCACGCTGAACAATCCTGCCGGCAATCCTGCCCGCTCCCCCAGTACCGCCAATGCGATTGCGGAAAATGGCGTCTGAGCAGCGGGTTTCAGTACCATTGCGCATCCCGCTGCGATTGCGGGGCCTGCCTTTCGCGTAATCATCGCATTCGGGAAATTCCAAGGGGTAATGGCTGCAACGACGCCAATCGGCTGCTTCATCACCAAAATCCGTTTGTCGCGCTGATGCCCGGGAATGATGTCGCCGTTGATACGTCTGGCTTCTTCGGCAAACCATTCGATGAAGCTCGCCCCATAAGCGATCTCACCCTTTGCTTCGAGAAGCGGTTTTCCTTGTTCGAGTGTGAGAATGTGCGCCAAGTCATCCTGGTTGGACATCATTAACTCAAACCATTTCCGCAGGACTATGCTGCGCTCCTTTGCGGTTCGCGCGGCCCACTCCTTCTGCGCTTCTTCGGCGTGTGCGATAGCCGCACGTGCTTCTGCCGCCCCCAGTTTGGGAACGGAGCCGATCTTCTCGCCGGTTGCGGGATTTGTGACCGCAATGGCATCCATCTCGTTTGCTTCGATCCAGTCGCCGCCAATGTAAGCGGCCTGGCGGAATAACGTTGGGTCTTTCAGGTGCATCGCTTGGTCACTCCGTGTGGGCTAAGAGAAAAGGGACACAGGACTTGCCAATGTCCCTCGACGTCTGTGTTCGCAACGAGATCAGGGCGCGATGATCGGTTGAGCCTTGAGAAGCGGCTCCTGGGTTGGAAGGTCGGTGAACAAACTGCCGTGTTCGAACCACGACCTCGGCGCAGGTGCCCCCCACAGTGTCTGACGCTGCGGATCCTTCAGGTCCCATTTAATTGGCTCCAGGTCGGGATCGACAGTCTGGTAGTCCGAGCAGTAAATCTCGATGCGATGGCCGTCTGGATCAAGAATATAGAGGAAGAATGCATTGGAGATGCCGTGACGGCCCGGCCCTCGTTCGATGTTTGCGAGGTATCCAGTGGTAGACATCAAATCGAGGAGATCGATGATGTTCAAAGGTGTTGGGACCCAGAATGCTGTGTGATGCAGTCGCGGGCCGACGCCGTTCGTGAACGCCATGTCGTGGACGCCACCCTTGCGATGCAGCCAGGCGGCAAACAGTTTTTTGCTTTCTGCATCCTCAGTGTATTCCGTAACTCGGAAACCAATGTCGTTGTAAAAGGCTACGGATGCATCGACGTCTGGCGTGAAGCAGTTGAAGTGGTCGATCCGGAGTGGTTTGACCCCGTGATAAAGCGCGTACTTTTGATGGATAGGCGTCAGGCGATCCATCTTGAAGTAGAATTCAAGCGGAATTCCGAAGTTGTCATGGGTGCGAAGTGTACGCCCCTGGAAAGGGCGCTCCACCCATTCCGTCTTATGGTCTTTTGTATCGAAATAGACCTTGGCTTTGTCTAGATCTTCCTCGGAATAGACTTTCAAACCAAGGTAGCTGATTGCCGAAGTATCGCTCTTCTTGAGCACCATGCAGTGATGGCCGCGTTCTTCCATGGCACGCAGGTAGACGGTATCAGAGTCTTCGTCTGTGACCTGAAGGCCGAGCATGTCCACATAGAAGGCACGGCTGGCAGCGAGATCCTTGACTAGGAATTCGACATGGCTAAGGCGGACCGTGTTGAAGGCTGGGTAGAGATTGAATTGCGGGAGCGGCATGTTTTCCTCCTCGGGGCCGAGACAACCCGTGTTCGGCGCTTGTTGTTACGAAGCTGCCGCGTCTTCTATTGACGCGGCCAGAGTGTCGCGAAATTCTGTCAGCCGCCCAATTTCTGGATGGCATGGGCAGTCGTGGCGAAAGCGATGTTCTTGGTTTCCATGTAGAAATCGAACGACCAGTCTCCGCCGTCTCGTCCGATACCGGAATTCTTCACGCCGCCGAACGGGGTCGGCAGGTGGCGGACATTCTCTGAATTGACCCAGATCATGCCAGCCTCGAGTTGGTCGGTCAGCCTGAAAGCGCGCGTGACGTCGGAAGTCCAAAGATAACCGGTCAAACCGTACTGGACATCGTTGGCGATCTTCAAAGCATCCGCTTCGTCTTTGAACGGAATTGCGGTCAGAACCGGTCCAAAGATCTCTTCCTGGGCGATCCGCATTTCATTGTTCGCACCTGTAAAGAGAGTAGGAGCGACGTAGCACCCGCCGCCCGGTCCATCGACCTTGTGGCCACCGGCGGCGACAGTTGCGCCTTCGGCTTTGCCAATCTCGACGTATTCCAGCACTTTACGTTCATGGACAGGGTGGATCAGAGGTCCGACGACTGTCTGCGGATCGAGCGGGTGACCGACCTTGATACGTTTGGCCCTCTCGGCAACCATTTCCGTGAACTTGCCGTAGATGCTTTCCTCGACCAGCAATCGGGATGAGGATGTGCAGCGTTCGCCGTTGAGCGAATAAATCATGAACACGGCAGCATCCGCCGCTCGCTCCAGGTCAGCGTCGGCGAAAACAATAACCGGGTTTTTACCGCCGAGCTCGAAGTGAACGCGTTTGAGCGTGTCGGCACCCTGTTTCATGATCATAGAGCCGGTTCGGCTTTCACCAACAAAACCGATAGCCTTGATCAGTGGATGTTCTGTCAGCGCTTTGCCGGCGTCCTCACCCAAACCATTAACGAGGTTCCAAACACCTTTAGGAAGACCGGCGCTTTCGGCAATCTCGACCAGAAGGCGCGCAGTCAGCGGCGAGAACTCCGCTGGCTTGTGGACGATCGTGCAACCAGCCGCTAAGGCCGGTGCTATTTTCCAGGTCGATAGCATGAAGGGCGTGTTCCAAGGCGTGATCACACCGACCGGACCTATCGGGTTCCGCGTTGTTACGTTCACCTGGCCAGGAATACGGATTGATTTGCCGTCTCTCGCTTCTGGCGCTCGGTCTGCGAAGTAGCGAAAATTCTCTGCGCCGCGTAGTGCGGCCTTGGCCATGAATTTCAGCGACTGTCCGGTGTCCACGCACTCGACGAACGCGATCTCCTCGGCGCGAGCAACGATCGCGTCAGCGATCTTGTGCAGGAGCGCCTTGCGAGCGTCACCAGGCATCGCCGCCCAAGCAGGAAATGCCTCAGATGCAGCTTTGGCAGCACGATCAATGTCGGCCGCTTTGCCATGGGCGACTTGCGCCAGAGGCCGCAAGTCGACGGGCGAAATTGTTTCGAAAGTGGCGCCATCTGAAGCCGGGACAGCTTCTCCGGCAATGTGGTTGAGGACGCCGTCGGCGCGAAACCGAGCAAGATAGGCCTCGGCCTTTTTCTTGTTCTCTTCAAAATTCGTCATGAGATCTCCATTCGAATGCAGCAGCATTCGTTCAGCCAATGGTCCAGTGGTATTTTTTCTAAGTCCCCGCCCGTAGGCGCGCATGCATCGCATTGTCTTTCCAGCTTAAGGCTGGATCGATCTCGCGGACCTCAAGGGAGAGAGCAAAATGGGGCTCGCTGAAAAGGTTCAGCAACTCAGCCTTGACGGCGGCCATGATGGCGTTGCCAACACTTTTCTTTTCTTCGGATGATCTACCCACGCCAATGCGAAAGCTCATATCGATGAACGAATTGCGCTCATCGAGGTCAGCGATCGCGTAGTGATCGCTAAGGAGAACTCGGACGCGTACCGCCCCACGTTCGAACAGCCCACTATCAAGGATCGCTTTATGAACGACTTCACACAGTGAATTAAAATCGACGTGCGGCTTTAGGTTGGCAGACCCTTCAATGATTAAATGTGGCATTATCGCTCCTCCGATACTTAACACGTTAACAATTATTGAGCGTTTGTCAACCCACTGTCGGTGATCTCGGCCTGATCGAATATTGACGGGCCGGTGAATTCTCACTTAGACACCTCATATGGATCAGGATAAAAATCACCCGCGCCTTCTGCGTAGCACCCGTCAGGCACTCCCAATCGCGCTGCTGAAGGCGCGAGAAGCAGTGATGGGTCATTTTCGACCGATGCTTGCGCAGCACAATGTGACCGAGCAGCAATGGCGTGTGCTGCGGCTCTTGAGTGAGCGCGGGCAGATCGACGCCACCGAATTGGCGCAAGGTGCCGCGCTCCTTGCCCCCAGTCTGACAAGGATGATCAAGGCGCTTGAGGACCGTAAGCTCATCAGGACGACCAAGGATTCTGCTGATGGCCGGCGCCTGCTTGTCCGGATTGATGACGCAGGCACTAAACTCCTCGAAGAAGTGCGGCCCGAGAGTCTTAAAATTTATGAAGACCTTGAGCTTCGCATTGGCCACGACAAGATTGAGGCGCTGATTGCACTGCTTAACGAGGTCACCGACAAGGCGACGACGCGTTAGCCCATCCTGGGCACTTGCTTTTTCTCGCTCATTTACTTAACATGTTTAATAATTCAGCGACGGAAACAGGAGGAGTTTTCCCATGGCGGACCAGCAATATAGGCTTGTTATCAACGGCCAGTCGATCGCAACCCAAGGAACATTCGAGGTGCTAAATCCCTCAGATGGCCAAGTCGTGGGGGCAGCGCCAAAGGCAACCGTGTCCCAGTTGGACGAGGCGGTTTCCGCGGCGCAAACAGCTTACGAAATTTGGAGCAAAGCTGACGACGCGACGCGCCAGAAGGCCTGTTTAGCAATCGCAGACACCTTGCGCGATCATGCGGAGGAGCTAGCCCAGCTTCTCACCCTGGAACAGGGAAAACCGCTGAATGGAATGGGCTCCCGGTATGAGCTCGGAGGGGCCGAAGCTTGGGCGCGATACACTGCCGGTCTGGAGCTGCCGGTCAAGGTTTTGCAGGATGACAATCAGGGCCGGGTGGAACTGCACCGCAAACCGGTGGGCGTTGTAGGATCAATTACGCCCTGGAACTGGCCGTTGATGATTGCGATCTGGCACATTGTACCGGCCATACGAACCGGCAACACCGTTGTGATCAAGCCCTCCCCGCTCACCCCGCTGTCCACCATTCGGATGATCGAACTGCTCAACACAGTTCTGCCGGCAGGTGTGTTGAATTGTGTGACGGGTGAAAACGACATCGGGGCTGCAATGTCCTCCCACCCTGGTATTGCCAAAATAGTTTTCACCGGCTCGACCGAGACCGGCAAAAAGATCATGGCAGGCGCCGCGGCGACATTGAAACGCCTGACTCTTGAACTTGGTGGTAATGATGCTGGCATTGTCCTACCCGATTGCGATCCCCGCCAGATTGCCGAGGGACTGTTCTGGGGAGCTTTCATCAATGGCGGTCAAACCTGTGCGGCATTGAAGAGACTTTATGTTCACGAGGACATCTACGAAGACGTCTGCCGTGAGCTGACAAGCTTTGCAGCGACAGTTAAAGTCGGTGATGGACTTTCGGAAGATAGTATCCTGGGCCCGGTCCAGAACCGCATGCAGTACCAGAAGGTCAAAGATCTGGTGGAAGATGCGAAGGGGCGTGGCGGGCGCATTCTCATTGGAGGGGATTCGGACGACAACGCTCCTGGAAATTTCTATCCCGTGACGCTCGTCGCCGACCTTAATAACGGCGACCGTCTGGTAGATGAGGAACAGTTTGGACCGGCCTTGCCGATCATCAAGTATTCTGATCTCGATGAAGTTATCAGACGTGCGAATGACAATCCGAACGGCCTTGGTGGTTCTGTCTGGGGCAGAGACATTGAGAAAGCAAAGAAAGTGGCAAGTCAGTTGGAATGTGGGTCCGTATGGATCAACAAGCACGGAGCTATCCAGCCGAACATCCCGTTTGGCGGGGTGAAGGGCTCCGGGCTTGGCGTTGAATTTGCTGAAGAGGGCTTGGTCGAATACACGACAATTCAGGTCATTTTTCAGTAAGAGACGGGTTGCCAGATACAGAAAAGGGACGCCGACGAAGTCGGCGTCCCTTTTCTTATGTCTTTCCGGGATTGGATGCCCGAATTCTGCCGAGAGGAGACCTGTTTCGCCAGTTTGGCTTCAAGCGATCTCCGATAGGAACCGTTGAGCACGTTCGGTCTTTGGGTTGTCGAGAAAATCGTTCGAAAGCCCCTCCTCGATGATTTCGCCGCTTTCGAGAAACACAATGTGGTTGCCGACTGCCCGCGCAAAGCCCATTTCGTGCGTGACCACGACCATAGTCATTCCTTCCTTGGCGAGATCTTGCATCACCGCCAAAACGCTTCCTCGCAACTCGGGATCAAGGGCTGACGTAGGTTCGTCGAACAACATCGCAAGCGGTTTGGTGGCGATGGCTCGTGCGATGGCAACCCGCTGTTTCTGACCGCCCGATAGTTGCCCGGGGTAGTGTCCTTCCCTGTCAGCCAGCCCGACCTTTTTGATCTCCTCGCGCGCAATCTCACGCGCCTCGTCTTTGGACATGCCTTTGCTGTGCACCAAACCGCACATCACATTCTCCAGAACGGTCATGTGTGGGAAGAGATTGAAGTGCTGAAAAACCATGCCCGTTTCCCGGCGGAGCCGTTGAAAATCACGGCTGTAACGGCGCTCTTTCGAGCGTGTCGCAAAGTAGGCTTTGGCATCCCATTCTACAGAGCCCACCCGTAGTTGGCCCTCGTCGGGAATGTTAAGCAGATTCAGGCATCTCAGAAGAGTGCTTTTGCCTGATCCACTGGGTCCGAGCAGGACAACGACATCGCCCTCGAGGACGTCAAGCGACACCGAATTCAGCCCCCTCACATTGGGAAGGGCACGACTGGGGAACCACTTGCTTGCATTCCGCAGTGAGATGACTGTTTTTCTTTCTTCCGAATTTTCCATGTTCCGCTCCCTCGAAGAAGCGGGGCAGCCGTTCGGCCGCCCCGACACGAATCTTATGCTGCAACTTTGAGAGGGCTACCGCCTGGACCAACCGCAAGATAAGGCAGTCCTGCAGCAATCGCATCCTTGCCAACATACTCGCGGAATACGGAGTTGAGGATTCCGCCCGCTGCATTGAAAAGCAACCAGTTGGTCACGAACATGTACATCTTCATGTCGCCTGTCGGCATGAAGAAGGTGTTGTGATCAACATAAGCCGGCTCCTTGCCAATAATTTGGAGCGCGACTCCCTGCTTCTTGGTGTTCACGATAGTGAACAGCGACTGCAAGGTTGCGTTCGCGCGTCCTGACATGACCTGACCGATGGCGCCCGTCTGGTCAGGGAATACCGACACATTTGCATTCGGATAGAGCGCCCGGATCTTCGCTTCCTGCGAGCTTCCCTGAAGAGCGGCGAACTTGAAATCCGGCGAGTTCATCTGGTCGAAAGTCAAGTCTGTCGCGTCACGACCAACCACGTAGACCGGTTGGAATGTCACGGCACAGCCTGCAAACCAGCCACGTAGCGAACGGGACGGCAAGATGGTTCCGGTTGTCATTATATCGGCACGGCCGGATTCGACGGCTGCAAACATCTGACCGAAATCCATGTCCGCGAATTCGACTTGGATATCGGGCGAGACATCTTTCATCATTCGCCGAATGAGGGCGATTTCGTAGCCGTCCGGCTCACCCTTGTCATTGATGTACAGGTTAGGCGGATATTTGAGGCTCGCCGCAACCACGATTTTTTTGGTGCGGATCGCTTTGTCCAGGACGGATTCCTTGGCTGCATCCTGCGCGGCCGCAGGTGTCGTCGCACCAAGTGCAACAGCAGCTGCACCGCCAGCGAACAAACCTGCTGTCAGTAGCGAACGGCGGTTTGCCTGCATTCCATTATCGTGCTTCGTATCCATGAGCATTCCCCTTGTTGTTTCCACAATGAAATTTTCGGCCTGGAACCCACGATCCGTGGGGTACAGCTTTTGCTAGGCGGTAAGACCGCCATCGACTGTCAGCTGCGCGCCATTCACGTAGCTGGCATCCTCACTCGCCAAGAAAAGCGTGGCTTTGGCGATTTCTTCGTATGTCCCAAGGCGACCGAGAGGGACCGTCGGTGCAAAGCGCTGGTCACGTGCTGCGACCTGTTCGGCCGACATGCGGGTCAATCTGTCTGCCATGACACTTTCAAGGACGCCGGGGCAGATCGCATTCGCGCGAATCCCTTTTGCTCCATAGTCCCGGGCGATGGTACGCGTCAGCATAATCAACCCGGCTTTCGAGACGCCGTATACCGCCTCAGCTGTCGAGGCACGTTGGCCCGCGATAGAGGCCGTGTTGACGATCACACCCTTGCCCGCCTCGACCATGTGCGGAATGGCTTCCCGGCAGAAGAGATAGGCTGACTTCAGATTTATGTCCAAAGCCTGTTGCCACATTGCGGGATCGGTTTGCGAGATCGTACCTGTAGGATTGATACCGGCATTGTTGATCAAGATGTCCAGGGATGAGAAGCGTGACCGGGCCAGTTCGACTGCTTGCTGTGAGGTTTCCTCCTGGGAAACATCGCCAACGAGTTCGACGACGTCCGCTCCCTCTCCGCGTAGAAGCAGCACCAAGTTCTCCAGCTGATCTTTTGCGCGATCAACAAGAACAAGCCTCGCGCCTTCATTCGCCAGTGCCTGCGCAACGGCGCGCCCGAGCCCACTTGCGACCCCCGTTACGAGGACCGTTTTTCCTGAAAACCGCATTTCTAACTTCCCATTATTTGCTTTTCTCGCGACCGATTGGGATCGCTTTTTGACATCTATGACCTGAATCTATCTGTCTTGCAATATGAAATCATATATGATGTTGACGAAGCCGGCGCTCAGGTTTATCGATTGAGCCATATCGAAAAAGAAGCCGAGCAAAAAAAAGGGAACGTCATGAACCTCGATTTCTCGATCATTCTGGCGCAATGGCCCCGCTTTCTATGGGGTTTGGGCTATGATCTTTACTTTGCACTGGCTGGCTTTGCGCTCGGCTGCCTTATCGGGTTTCTTTCGTATTTGGGATCCGCCTCACGCTCACGGATAGCTAGAGCAGTGTCGTACACCTACGTGCAGATCGTTAGAGGCCTGCCGATGTACCTGCTGCTGCTGTGGATTTACTTCGGGCTCGCAACGAAATTCGGCTTGGCACTAACGGGGCCCCAAGCGATAATCATCGCCATCGCCATTATGAGCTCGGCATTTGCTTCCGAGATTTTCAGGACCGGCTACAATTCGATTGACGTCGGCCAGATCGAAGCCGGCAAGGCACTCGGCCTTTCCGACTTCCGGATCAATCGCACTATCCTTTTTCCACAGGTCGTTCGGGTTGTGATCCCGCCCCTGCTGAACGTCTTCGTGATCTGCTTTAAGGCGGCGACTTACGCCGCAGTGGTCGCTGTCCCGGAACTCGTCTTTACGGCCCAGGACATCAGTCTCAACCAATATAGGCCGTTCGAAGCCTACATCTCGGTCGCCGCCCTACTCATCGCGACGATGCTGGTTTTATCTTCGCTGGTCAAAGTCGTCGAAAACCGTCTCAATGAAGGCAAAGGGGCTTGAACGCATGAATAGCTGGTATCCTGTACTCAACCACCTGCCCGACATGCTCTACGGGCTTCGGTTCACATTCTTGATCGCGATCATATCGCTCGCTCTTTCAATGGTCTTTGGAGGGCTCGTGGTATCCCTTCTCAGGAGCAAATCTGCAGGCATCCGAGCGATAGGGTTTCTCTACATCCAGGTCTTCCGCTCGCTATCGCCCTACGTCTACGTACTTCTAGTCTACTTCGCTCTGGCCGGGGCGACAGGTTGGAAGATGGACCCTCTTACGGCCGCCATCATTTCCTTGACCTTGCTGAACACGGCTTACGTTGCGGAAATCTACCGCTCCGTGTTGCTCACCATTGATGGTGGACAATGGGAAGCGGCTGCCGCCATGGGTCTCTCATCTTGGAAAACCAACTCGATCATTATCTGGCCGCAGGCCCTTCGCACCGCAATCCCGCTGCTCCTCAACCAGTTCATCGTGATTTTGAAGGATTCCGCTATCGTGGGGATAATTGGCGTTAAAGACATAGTCTACATCGCAAACGCTCAGGCCTCGATCACATACAAGCAGTTTGAGTATCTGACCGCGGTCGGCCTCATCTTCATCGTCATTGTTTTCGTCCTCTCAAGGCTAAGCATGATCCTCGAGCAGCGACTGGCCTGGAAGCACTAGGCCTTGCCGAAGCCATGTGAAGTCTTTAGGTCGAATGGAAATCAAATCTGATTTTCAATTTGATTATCGCTGGAGAGTGACGGATGGCAAAGTTGGTGGCAAACGCCACAGAGGCTAAAAGCAAGCAGCAACTCGCTTACGGTTACATCAAAGATGGTATCGATCGCGGTCTGTATGCCCCGCGTCAGCGACTCGTTATCGACACGCTCGCTAAAGAATTGTCTGTCAGCCCGGTACCGGTACGAGAAGCCATTAGGCGCCTAGAGGCGGAAGGACTCGTCATATTCAGTAAGAATTCCGGCGCAATCGTTGCTGGCGCTGATCCGGATCTCTGGGCTGAACAGATGGAGCTTCTGGCGCTCCTAGAGGGCTACGTGACGGGAGCTGCCGCGCCAAGAATAACGGATCGGGATGTGGCGCAACTTGAAGAAATAAACGAACGTATGGAAAAGTCCCTCGTTTCGTTCGATCTATCGGGTTGGACGCAAGGAAACTTGGATTTCCATGCCGTCATAAATAAACGGTGCCCCAATGAAACGATGGTTGAGCAGATCGCACAACTGCGCTCTCGTATCGCAATGATCAACCGCTTCCTTCAGCCGAGAACCGAGGCACCGATTCTCCACACTCTTGGAAAGGACAGTGGGCGGTCGACTCTCCAAGGTCATGAATGGATTATAGCCGCCTACCGTTCAAGAAAGTCGCCCGCAGAGATCGAAGCACATGTGCGAGCGAATATCGTTTTGCTCACCAAGGAAACGCATCGCAATCTCGTAAACAACCACGACCAGCGTTTGAGCAGGTCAGTCGGATAAAACTATGAAACAAATGCAGTATGATGTCGTCGTGCTCGGTAGTGGTGGTGCAGGACTACTCGCGGCTCTCTCAGCTGCATCCCAAGGCCTGACCGCCGGCGTATTCGAGAAATCCCATCTCATCGGTGGCACCACTGCGATCTCCGGGGGTGGCATTTGGATACCAAAAAACCATGTGATGCAAAAATACGGTTTTGAGGACGTTGAGGCAGACGGCATCACCTATCTGACGCGACTGACTCTTGGCGAGGTCGACAACAGCCTTCTGATCGATTTTCTGAAAACCGGGCCTGATATGTTGTCGTTCCTGGAAGAGCAGTCAGAGCTGCGTTTCTTCAGTGTAGATCGCCCCGACTACCATCCTGGCTGGCCCGGCGCACGTGCCGGCCGTTCGGTCGAGCCGCTACCATTCGAGCCAGCAATGGACGAGACGTTGTTTAAGACGCTTCGGTATTCGCACTTGCGTCAGCCCGTGACCTCGACAGAGGGTCGGAAAGGACTGACGCCAGAAATAATCGAAGACCGTCAGAAGCGTCGAATGAGAACGCAAGGCGCCGCCTTGGTCGCCGGGCTAGCGCAGGCATGCGCGAGACTAGGTGTTCAGTTTCACCTTAACGAAGCCGCTATAGGTCTCTCGTTTGACGGAGATCGCTGTGTAGGGGTCGAAACCGTTTCCGGGTTGATATCTGCCCGGCTCGGCGTCGTCCTCTCCACCGGCGGATTCGAGTGGAATTCGTCCCTCGTTTCGGCTTACCTGCCCGGATTTTCGAGTGTACCGACCACACCGCCTGGTAATGAAGGAGATGGCCTGCGACTTGCTCTTCGAGCTGGCGCCGCTGTCGCCAATATGACGGAAGCATGGTGGACAGCTGCATATCGAATTCCAGGGGATGCTCTTGATGGACAACCACTGACGCGCAACATGGTGCGCGAACTTGCTTTGCCAGGCTCCATCATGGTCAACCAGAAAGGAGAGCGTTTCGTAAACGAAGCAAGCTCATACAATGACCTCGGCATGGCGTTCAACACGTTTGATCCTGGTTCTTTCTCTTACCCGAACCGTCCCGCCTGGCTGATTTTCGACCACACGTTCAAGTCGCGCTATGCTGTCGCCTCTGTCTCCCCGCAACAGGCCGCACCCGAATGGATGGTCAGTGCGGGATCGATTGCCGAACTCGCTGAGAGACTTGGCGTTTCGGTTGAAGGTCTCACCGAAACAGTCGATCGATTCAATGTGAATGCTCGTGAGGGCACTGATCCAGATTTCGCGCGAGGTGATGATGTTCACGGCCTTTATTATGGAGATCCGGGGCACGGCCCGAACCCCTGTGTGGGGCCGCTCGATGCTGCTCCCTTTTACGCAGTAGAAGTTCTACCGGGAAACAACGGCACAAAGGGCGGGTTGAAGACGACATCTCGCGGTAAGGTCGTTCGTGAGGACGGATCCGCGATTGATGGACTCTTTGCGTGCGGCAATGTTGCAGCAAGTATATTCGGAAAAGGATACCCCGGCCACGGTGGTTCGCTCGGTCCGATCCTGACGGCGGCATACACTGTCGGTTTGGAAGTCGGCGCCAATCAGCGCCGATGATCCCTCCGTTTAGGACCATTCATTCCTCAAGCCCTGGAATTGGGTAAGGATGGACTGAAACCCGCGTGCCGTTAGAAACCGTATCGAGGCTGGCAACATCGTCATTATCGAGGATCAACTCGAGAGCGGCAAGATTGTCGCGCTGATGGGCCGGATCGTGTGCGCCTGGGATCGCGTGGACGTTGGGTTGTCGAACTAGCCAAGCTAGCGCCACTTGCTGCCAACTCACGCTGTACTTGGCAGCTATTTTCTTCAAAACCGGGTGCTGTCCGTAGATCCCCCTGGCCAGTGGGCAGTGCGCAACCGCAGCAATTTCTGCCCCCTTCATCATTTGTAGAAGACTTCTCTGGCGCAGGCCCAGATGCATTTCAATTTGATTGCAAGCCAACGGGACAGGCGTCACTCTTACCGCATCTTCGAGAAGCTGTTGTGGGAAATTAGAGACTCCGACCCTTTTTGCGAGACCGGCTTCAACGAAACTTGCCAACTGCATCAGCGGCTCCTCGATCCGCAGGTCTTTTGGAGGCCAATGCATCAAGACCAAGTCGACGTAGTCCGTCTGTAAATTCTCGAGGCTAATTTCAAGTGATCGTTTCATTGCGTCGGGTTGCAACTCTGTGTGCCAAATTTTCGTCGTTACCACGATGTCTTTGGATGATATCCCGCTTTCCCGGACCGCTTTTCCGACCTCCCGCTCATTACCGTAAAAGGCTGCAGTGTCTATCAAACGATACCCTACCTCAAGCGCGTTACTAACCGCGTCTACGCATACATCGCCCTGCAGAGACCACGTTCCTAGTCCAATCTTCGGCAAGAAGCTGTTGTTCATGTCGGTATCCTCGAAAGTCGTTAAGACACCGCAATCGTGTCTCAGTTCGGAAATGAATGAGACCCACTATTGACAGGTCGCCACATGATTAATATGTTAAATATTCGTTGTGAACGCTGTGGCTGAAGCTTCGTTGGGAACTGGCGTCAAAGGATAGTAAGCCGACTAAACGGTTTTCGACGCTTCCTGTGGAGGGAACCGATGCCTAATTGCCACGCAATGCAAATCAATGAGTCAATGGACGCAATCGGAGGAGATTTTGATCCTCGAAAGCGCTCTTAACTCTCACTGGTATCCATGCGGGAACACGATGTCTTGATCAACAAGCACATTGAACTTGTACCCTGGCCTGATCTCCAGTGTGGGCTGAACATCCATGTTCCTTTGTATCGTCCTGTCAGCGACGCGCCCGAACGTTTCTGCGAAGTTCCGCCGCGTCGCATCCGAGGCCGTGTCCTGGGTCGCGAGCGTCGAGCTTTCCGGAACGGCCATGTCGATACCTGTCCCGATCAGAGCAATCAGCACGGCTGAGCCGAACGTTTTCAAATAATGGTTGTTCACCTTGTCGCTGAATCCGCCATATCCTTGCGCATCCGTCCCCGACATGCCGCCGATCTGTAAAGTCGAGCCGTTCGGGAAGATGATGTCGGTCCACACGACGAGAACACGTTTCTGTCCGAAGGACACCTTGCTGTCATAGCGACCGAAGAGCTTCGTTCCTTGCGGAATGAGCAGACGATGCCCTGTCGCGCTGTCGTAGACGTTCTGGCTCACCTGGGCGGTGATCCGCCCCGGCAGATCTGAATTGATGCCAGTGATCAGTGTTGCCGGAATGACCGAGCCGCGCTTCAGCTCGAAGGGCGATTGTTGGGGCACGACACGGTTCGGCAGGTAGCCAAGCTCTTTCAGGTCGGCATTGAGGAAGTCTTCCTTGGCGCCTTGGGCATTGGGATCAACGTTTTGACCACCGAGCCCGGCGCGCAACGCGGCCGCATAGAGATCGGGAGAGCTTCGGGTGTTTGTCGGAACTGTCGATGCTCTTGCCGCCGTGTCGGCGGTCGCATCATTCGTCTCAGCACGGGCTTCCAGCTTGCTGCGATCGATGGCAAGCGGCGCATCATACGCAGCGTTGTTCGCCTGTAGGCGGGCCATCCGCTGGCGCTGCTGTTCCCGCAGAACCTGTTCCTGTTGTTCCCGCTGAAGACGAGCCCGCCAGACCGCTTCCGCTTCGAGGTCCTGACCGCGCTGCTGCACCTCGTGTTGCCCCGGCTGCGGCGTGAAGGGATTACTGGCCTTTTCATCGACCTGTTTTGTTTCGACCGGCGTCGGCTGGAAGGTGGTCTGCTGCTGTGGCTCGCCGATGATACCGTCGGTGACACCGCGTTTGATCTGGTCGGCGTAGGTGGAAGCGGGATTGCCTGAACTGGTCTCCGGGCCGCTGTCCTTGCCGAAGTAGAGCCCACGCGAGGCAAGCCCGTAAAAGATGACGCCAAGGAACGCGAGCGCAAGAACGATGATGACAACGACTGGCAGGCGGTTGATCCGCCGGATAGTGGATGAGGCCTGGCTGTTTGGGGCGCCGCCGAGATTGAGAGATTGCACCATATGATCCTCCCTTACCCGCGCCGCATGAGCGACAAGGCGCTCGCTGGCGTCGCGCCACTTGCCGTGACGGAATAAGCACGGCCGAGCTCGATGCTATTTGTCGAAAGCCGAGCCAACACCTGACCATCGACAGTCAAGATCACATAGGCGAGCGGGATGACCGTCGCGCTGCTATCTGTCTTTTGGTCGGTGACGACGGCATAGCCCCATCCCTTCAGCGCCGCTTCCAGCGCCTGTCCGAAGGGCGAGGTATCAGTCTTGAGCGCAACGGTCGCCTTTCCCGGCCCGATCTGTTCAGCAAGGCGGCTCACCATATCGCCGGCGATTGCGCTGGCTGCAGGACCGGAGATTTCCGGCGGCGCGGTGCTGGAATCGAGCCCTTCTGTTCCGGCCGACTGGCATCCGGAAAGAAGGGCGGCCAGGGCGCAGGTTGCCGCAAAATTGCGGAGGCGTTGCAAGAGGCGCGAATGGGAGAGAGGGATGTTCATTACCGCCCTCCCCGCTTGATGGAGATCTTTTCCTGTTTCCAACCGACCCCCGACACGAGCACCGCGCGATCGACATGGTAGTCAACGACCATCATGTCGCCCTTCATGCGGTAGTTCACAATCCGGTTCTGCCCGCCTGACGTGACGAACAAAACCGGTGCATCCTGGCCGGAGATCGAGCGTGGAAACTGGATGTAGGTCTTGAGCCCATCGGAATAGACCCGCGTCGGTCGCCAGCCCGCGTTGCCCGAAACAGAATAGGCGAAGTTCAGCTGCTCGGCCGGAACACCCGCGCCCGGGATGGTGGTCGCCTCGATCCGGGCGTTGATGTCGGCCAGCTTCGCCGAAACATCCTCCGGATATTCGAAGCCGACACGCGCCATATACTGCGTCGAGTGGGACTTGAGCTGAATGTGATAGGTACGCCTGGACGTCGTCACCACCATCGATGTGACGAGAGCAGGCTCCGACGGCTTGACGATCAGGTGGATGGCCTGCCCGCCAGCGGCACCCGACGTCGCGGGCTCCACCTTCCAGCGCACGGTGTCACCGACCAGCACGTCGCGGACGACCTCCCCGCCTTGAAGTTCGATATCGCAAACCTGTAGCGGCGAGCAAACGACGGATGGCTGAACCTCGCCATAAAGGAAGATCACCTTGCCGTCGGCACCCTTGGTAACCAGACCGCGAGACCCGCGCCACTGGGTGGAGATACCCATGCCCTTTGCTTCGTTGGCTGTGACGCTATCGGCAGCATATGCATGCAGCGGAGCGACCACTGAATACGCCAACAGTGCCGAGGCGAGCGCGCCCGTCAGGCTGGCCCGTGTTCTTGTGCGCGGGATGATCATGTTCGGGGCCATGCCTTTCAAAGCTGTGCTGTCCAGTCGAAGTCGCGGAGATAAAGACCGATGGGGTTCAAGCGAATGACGCCCTCGTCTTGTGGCGGCGTCAGGGTCACGGTTGCGATCCCACGGAAGCGGCGTACGGCGGTTTCCTTGCCGCGCCGGTCGCGCTCGAATTCGGTCCAGTCTACCTGGTAGCTCTGGTTCGACAGCGCGACGATGTTGTTCACCTCGATGGCCACCGTCGAGTTCTTCGCTTTCTCGAACGGCGAGTTGGAGCGAAACCAGGCATTGACCTTTTCAGTGGCCGGGTCGGATGTCCTCAGCAGCCCATAAGTTCTGTCGATGTACTGCTTCTGCACGACGGCGTCCGGAGTCACGCTTCGAAAGTTCGACACGAAGCTGCCGAGGGTCGCACGCACCACGCGCGGATCGGCATATTCGATCTGCTGCGGGAAGCCGGCATTGACGGCCGTGCCCAGCTTGTCGACCTCGACGATATAGGGAACGAGCTTGACCTGCGTGCTTTGATAAAGCGCGTAGCCAAAACCGATCACAGCCATGGTCATGCCGGCGATGCCGACGATGCGCCAGGCGGCGGCTGATCTGACATAGGAGCCATAACGCTCGTTCCATTCGTTGCGAGCGGCGATATAGGGATTGGCAAGATCGGGATGATCAAGCGGATTGTGTCCGGCCATGACTGATCGGCCTCCAGTTATTTGTTCTCGTTGATCGGCGGGGGTGGAGGCGGTGATGTGGTTCGTCCCGATTGCTGGTCGAGTTTGGCGTTGGCAAGCCCCAGCAGCGAACCGGCATAGGCACCGGGGGAAGCGATCGCCTTATCCTTGGCCGCCGAGCCAACGGCACCTGCCGCACCACCGATGCCTGCTTCCATACCGCGCATCGCGGCACTGCCGAGGGACGCTCCCCCTGCCCTTGCCGCTCTTGCTGCCTGAAAACCTCTGCTGGCTGCTGCCGTCGCCAAAAAGCCGGCGCCGGCCGCAAAGGATGCGGCCTGTCCGCCATGGCGGATGGCTTCCATGCCACCGGAAACGGAAGCACCCTGAACGACGCCCTGCAGGATCGGTGGCACATACATGGCGATGACGAAGACCACGACCGAAATGCCGGCGATTGCAAGTGTGGTGATGAACTGCTCGGAGGTGGCTGTCGGTGCCTCGGCCAGGCCCAGCAGAATGTCGGAGCCGATCTTGGCAATCATCACCAGCGCCATCAGTTTCATGCCGACCGAGAAGGCGTAGACCAGATATTTGACGGCAAAGTCCTTGGTATATGACGTACCGCCCAATCCGAGCATGATCATGCCGGCGAGCAAGCCGACATACATCTCCACCATGACCGAGACGAAGATCGCGGCAACGAGGGAGAAGCAGACGACGACCACGACCATGGCGAAGACGGCGGCGATCGCCAGGGAGTTATCCTCGAACAGGCCAAATTTCGCCTGTTCGGACATCTTGGTCGCGACACGAATACCGGCGTCGAAAATGTTGGCGGGAGAGGCCGACCCGCCGCCAGCGCCGATCTGGTAGAGGCTATCGACGACCGCCTTGGCGAAGGCCGGCCCCTGATCGAGGATGAAGGCGAACAGTCCGATGAACATGATGCGCTTCACGAGCTCTGCAAACCAGCTGTCGAGCGACGCGGCATTAATTGCCAGCCATACGGCGGCGATGCCGACCTCGATGCCCGCCAATATCCAGAACAGCGACCGCGCCGCATTCATTACCGTCGTCTCCCAGCCTTTGGCGGCCGCAACGACGGAATTCTCCAGCGTAGTGAGCACTTGACCCTGCTGCGCCATAGCCGGCGTGCTCGCGACCAGTACGAGGCCGATTGCGACGACGGCGCGCTCGATGCGCCGGGAGGGATGAACGATCACCATCTCGGCTTCATCTCCTGGCCGCCGCGAATGTCGCGCTCGGCGTTGCCGCCAAAGAACTTTTCCCGGTGAGCCCGGCGGTCTGCGTCTGATGCAGCTTGCGGTGATGCTTCGCCCGTTCCGGACAGGGCTGCTGGAGGTGGCTGGACGATCCATCTGGTGACGCCGACACCGGACGCGATGATCACCACGACAGCCATGATGATGACAAGACGCGGGCTCACCAGCGAGGCTCCATCGTCTGCCCGCCACGGATGTCATGCTCGCTTCCGCTGAAAAATTGCTCGCGCCGCGCCTGGGCGAGATCCTTTTGCGCCTGCTCCGACTGGAACCATGTCCCCATCATAGTCATCTGCTGGGAAACCAGACCCCGCAGCTTTTGCATTTGTGCGACTTGCTGGGCAGCGATCTGATGTCCGACCTGCAGCGCCTTCATCTGCCCGTCGGCCGATTCCGACATCGACCGTAGCGATGACATCGTGCTTTCCTCGCTTGAGAACTCGTCGGCTGTCAGGTTTGCGGCCTTCAAGGTGCCTCCGATCGTGTCGCGGTTGGTGTCGGACCAGTTCTGATAGGTGGAAGAGAAGCCTGCCCCGTCGGGCAGGTTGCTTTTCATCTCGGCAAAGCTCTGGAAGCGCTGCTTGAGCACGTCGTCGATATTGCCCATCGAAAACGCGACGCCCTGCCCTTGCTCCACGACGTTCTGCAGGTTCTTCAGGTCATTCTCGACCTGACCCCAGATGTGGCTCGGCAATTGAGCTGTGTTCTGCAGCATGTTGTTGTAGATGTTGATCTGGTTCTGGATCTGCTCGGCAAGCTGCGAAATCTGGGTAATCTGGTTGTTGACCTGCTCCGCCGACTTGCCGACCAGCGAGATCAGCTCGGCATTGTTGGCGAGCTGCGTCCATTCGGTTGCCTCCCCCGTCACGCCGCCCGCAGAAGCCGGAAGCGGCAAGGCGATCGCAAGCGCGGTGGCAACGACGAAGGACACATGAATAGTTTCAGGACGTCGGGAAGAGTGTCTCGGCATGGGTGATTCCCCTTTGCTGGAGCCAATGGAGAGGCCATCCGGCCCCGTGTTCGGAATGAAGGCTGCGAATGCGCTTCAAATCTTCCTTGCCGGACGCCCCGACAAACGAGAGGGCGACCGGACCGAGCGCCATGTTGAACAAACGACGACCTTCGGGGGAGACGACATAGTATTCGCGCTTGGGAGTGGCCGTCGCGACGATTTCGATTTGCCGTTCGTTGAAGCCGATGCGCTCATAGAACTCGCGTGTCCCCGGCTCGCGCGCGGCGCCATTCGGCAGGCAGATTTTTGTCGGGCAGCTCTCCTTGAGCACATCGATGATCCCGGATCGCTCGGCGTCCGAGATCGACTGGGTGGCAAGAACCACGGCGCAATTGGCCTTGCGCAGCACCTTCAGCCATTCGCGGATTTTGTCCCGAAACACCGGATGGCCGAGCATCAGCCAGGCCTCGTCGAGGATGATCAGGCTAGGCGCCCCGGTCAGGCGTTTTTCGATGCGGCGAAACAGGTAGGTGAGAACGGGAACGAGATTGCGCTCGCCCATGTTCATCAGCTCCTCGATTTCGAAGCACTGGAAGGCGCCGAGCGCCAGACCGTCCTGCTCGGCATCGAGCAACTGGCCCATCGGACCATCGACGGTATAGTGATGCAGCGCGTCCTTGATCTCGCGCATCTGGACACCGGACAGAAAGTCCGACAGCGAGCGGCCGCGGGATTCCGCCATCAGCGCCAACTGCCTGGAGATGGCGTTGCGATAATCCGGCGTGATCGTCACACCTTGCAATGCCACCAGTGTCTCGATCCACTCGGCCGCCCAGGCACGGTCACCATCGGTCGATAGTTCTGCCAACGGGCAAAACGCAAGAGCCCTCACCTCACCGTTCGCCGACGGGCCGATATCGCCACCGATCTGGTAGTGATCGCCGTCGACGCCCAACGTTAGGGGAAGCATTGAGCCGCCCTTGTCGAAGGCGAATACCTGCGCGCCTGCGTATCGGCGGAATTGCGCGGCAATCAGTGCCAGGAGCGTCGACTTGCCCGATCCGGTTGGGCCGAAAATCAGGGTATGGCCGACGTCGTCGACATGCAGGTTGAGCCTGAAAGGTGTTGAACCGGACGCCACCTGCATCAAGGGCGGCGAGGCCGGTGGATAGAACGGGCAAGGCGCGTTCGGACTGCCCGACCAGACGGAGTTCAGCGGGATAAGATCGGCGAGATTGCGGGTGTTGATCAGCGGCTCGCGAACGTTGGCGTAGGAAACGCCGGGCAGGCTGCCGAGAAAGGCATCCGTGGCGTTCAACGTCTCGATGCGTGCGCCAAATCCTTCGGCCTGGATCAGGCGACGGATAGCCTCGCACTTTTCCTGGAGGCGGGTGGGGTCTTCCTCAAATATCACGATGACCGGTGTGTAATAGCCATAGGCGACCAACTGCGAGGAGGCTTCGGCAATGGCGTCCTCGGCTTCTGCCACCATCAGCATGGCATCCTGATCGACCGAGCGGCTCTGGGTTTGGAAAAGCTGATCGAAGAACGGCCGTACTTTCTGCTGCCACTTCTTGCGGGTGCGCTCGAGCCTTGCCCTTGCTTCCTCAGCGTCGAGAAAGACGAAGCGTGACGACCAGCGATAGTTGAGCGGCATCCCGTCGAGCGTATTGAGAATGCCGGGCCAGCTTTCGGCCGGCAGACCGTCGATCGCCACCACGCCGAGAAACCGGTTCTCGACCATTGGGGTCAGGCCGTGCTGCAACTCGGCCGTCACCAGCCAGTCGAGATACATGGGGATGTCTGGCAGGCGAACCGGATGGTTCTCGCCGGTGACGCAGAAGCGAATGAACTGGAAGAGCTCGTCGTAGCGCGCGACACGGAACCCACCGCGATCCGGCGTTTCCCGGGTCATCATCCGGCGGATCGAGACGACATTGGCGAGATACTGTTCGACCTCACGAAACGAGGTCAAAAAGCTTTGCAACACCGTGTCGGCATAGGTAGCGGAACGGCTGGCCGCATCCGAATAGACATACCGCGTCAGGCCGGAGCGCCTTGGTTCCGGCGGTCGCCATGTCAG
This sequence comes from Rhizobium sp. WYCCWR 11146, assembly GCF_013591995.1. Lineage (NCBI taxonomy): Bacteria > Pseudomonadati > Pseudomonadota > Alphaproteobacteria > Hyphomicrobiales > Rhizobiaceae > Rhizobium > Rhizobium sp. WYCCWR 11146. The sequence goes on along the minus strand of NZ_JACCEY010000010.1, from coordinate 11,688 downwards.
GATCAGCGCATGCCGGCTCTCGAAATGCCCCCTCTCCTTCTGAAAATGCGCCCGCCGCTCATCGTCGATGGCGCGTGTGACAGGATCAGGAAAGTTAGAATCCGCCTCGGTCGGGTAATCACCGGCCGGCACCCTGATGGCCTCGACCTGGATCATCCATCCGGAGCCGAGCCGCGAAAGGATGGCGTTGATCTGGCGCGAGACCTCATTGCGCTCGGCGTCGGTTGAGCTCTCACTATCCGGCCCCGCGAAATACCAACCGGCCATCAGCGAGCCGTCTTTCAGCAGGATGACCCCGTTATCGACGAGGCCGGCATAGGGCACGAGATCGGCAAAGGATGGTCCGGAATGGCGAAATGATTTGAGGGCGACCATCAGCAGCCCCTCAGAACTTGCGCCACGGCGACGAGGTCGCGCGATAGAACGTCTTGTAGGAGATATGGCGGAGATAGACGCGCCGCATTAGCGGATCGGATTTTGCCATCATGCGGAGTGCAGCAACCGCGACCAGCCAGATCGCGATGCCGAACAGCGCCGCATACCAGGTAAGCACCACGAAGATCAGGATGATGGCCGCAAGCGCCGTCAATAGCACCAGCTCGCGATCGGCACCCATCAGAAGGTTCGGGCGCGACAGCGCCCGGTGCACGCGCGAGCGTATAAGAGCGGAGCCCACCTCAGCCATGAGCCCCCTCCCCTTCAGTGGCCGGCGTCATCGTCGGTTCGGGAGTGCTTTGCTCGGCCTGTGCGTTGGCCTCGCCGATCGATGCGCCGGTCGCGCCGAAAAGGGCAACAATCTGGGTGGCTCCAAGCAGGACACCCCCAACGAGCGCGACATAGCAAAGCCTTCTCGCAAAATCGTTCAGCTCGCCCCCGAAGATCAGCATGGCGCCGGCAATGGCAACGGCGGCGAGGGCGATGAACCCGGCGACAGGCCCGGTGATCGATTGCTGGATCTGCTCCAGCGGCGCTTCCCACGGGAGACTGCCGCCGCCGGAAGAGGCAAGTGCTGAATCTGGAAGGCCGATTGTAACGGCGGCCAGTGCCGCACAGGTGAGAAGAAAATTGATTCTACGCGACATGGCTGTCCTCATCGATCTGGGCATAGTGTTCGGTCTGATAGCGGCCGTTGCGGTATCCCTCGATGTGGATGACCTCACGGACCCGCCTCCCCTTTCCCGTTCGCTCAATGGAGACGACGAGATCGACGGCCTCGCCGATCACCTCTTGCATCGGCTGCTGACTGGCTTCTGCCGTCAGCTGCTCCAGCCGGCGCAAAGCTGACATCGCCGTGTTGGAATGGATCGTTGTGACGCCGCCCGGATGTCCCGTGTTCCAGGCCTTGAGCAGCGTCAGTGCCGCGCCGTCGCGGACCTCGCCGACAATGATGCGGTCGGGCCGCAGGCGCATCGTGCTCTTCAGCAGGCGCGCCATGTCGATGGTGTCGCTGGTATGCAGTGACACGGCATTTTCGGCCGCGCATTGAATCTCGGCGGTGTCTTCGAGAATGACAATCCGATCCTCTGGAGCGGCAGTCACAATCTCGGCGATGATGGCATTAGCGAGAGTGGTCTTGCCCGACCCTGTGCCTCCGGAGATGACAATGTTCATCCGCGCATTGATCGCGCTTCGAATGGCGGACGCCTGTGCCTCAGTCATCGCCTTCGAGGTTACATATTCCGTGAGCGGAATCAGACGCGAGGCACGGCGGCGGATGGTGAATGCCGGACTTGAAACGATCGGTGGCAACAGCCCTTCGAAGCGGTGTCCGCCGATCGGCAGTTCGCCGGAGATGATCGGCCGCTCGTCGTCAGCCTCAGATTGCAGGGCATGGGCGACGGTGCCAATGACGACTTCGGCTGCGGCGGTGCTCATTGCGCCAGCTGGTGCCACGCCGTGTCCCAGCCGCTCAATGAACAGCCGACCGTCGGGATTGAGCATGATCTCGACCACGGTCGTATCATCGAGCGCGACGCAGAGCTGATCGCCGAGGGCATCCTGCAGTTTGCGGACCAGACGGGGATGGGAGCGGAGTTGGGTCACGCAGCGCTCCGGATCTGACGGCCGTGATGTCCGGCGATCGAGTGGTAACCATGCGGGCAAACGCGTTCAAAACTTTCCCGATCGGCTGGCAGGGCTCCAGCGACGGCAACGGTGTTACCGATAGCTGCAGGATCGCCGAGCCGCTTCATCGGCCATCCGGCCCGGTTCAGAATGCGCTCGAAGCGCAGGTCCGTTGCCGTCACGATCTCTTCGTAGCCGTTTGCCACCGACCACTCGATGATACCCGCAAACATGGTGAGGGTTGCGAGATGGAGCTGACCCCCTCCCCTTCCCTCAGCCAAGGACGTATCGACGCAAAAGCGGGAACTCTCGACCATGTTGGCAGACACGTTGAGTGAATTGGATGCCAGCAATTGCGGGAATGTCCGCTCTAGCATGGTCGGCCCCAACGCCGGCAGCAGGCGCGCGCAGCCGACGACCCTTTGGCCGTCTGTGACCGCAAGGATATAGGTCGGGTCGAGATCGTCGTATTCGTCACGCTCACCCGCGTCGGTAATGGAGACATCCCATTCCAGGCGTTCGCCAAAGACTGCGGCGCGTAGGCTGTGCATCTGCCTTAGATGATTGGAATGACCGACATATCGATCTGGCGAAATGGTTAAAACCTGCATCTTGATCTCCGCATGACGTGGACATGCCGGAGAAAGATCATCTGAAAACACGGATGGCTATCTGCAGATCTGCAGCAAGCTGAGTCGGCATGGACCTGCGTCTTCGGCTAACCAGGCACGGCTAAACCACAGGATTCTGTCTGCAGATCTGCAGAGCTCAAGGAATAGATATTCAGCGAAGAATCGGCCTAACTTGCGGATACATATTGAGAATTGCGACCGCCGCCGGAATTTCAGGAAATGGCGTTAACTTCTTGTTAACTCTAATTCTCTTGCAGCATTGTTAGAATCGTGCGTTATCTTGAGACGGCATAAGCGCGTCTGACGCTTCTAAACCGTCTTGAACCTGAGGCTAAAGTGAACGTGATCGACAGGCACATCAGTAGAACAGCAACGTCTGCACATATCACGCAGCGCGCTGAAGCGCTATCTGCGCGACTCCGTGCGGTTGGCGAACGCGCCTTTCCTCCGACAGCGCAGAAGTCGCTTCGATCTTTCACGTCTGGCGAAGTGGCCGAGATAGTCGGCGTGTCTGACGGGTACCTGCGCCAACTGTCGCTGGATGGCCTCGGCCCGACGCCGGATATTGGTGCCGGAGGGCGGCGCTCCTATACGCTGGAACAGATCAATGAGTTGCGGCGATATCTCGCTGAGGCGCGTCCGAAAGAAGCTGGGCGATTTTGGCCGCGTCGTCGTGAAGGTGATAAACTTCAAATCATAACCGTCGCAAACTTCAAGGGTGGGTCCGCCAAGACGACCACCTCACTGTATCTCGCGCAGGGTTTGGCGCTACAGGGTTACAGAGTTCTCGCAATCGATCTCGATCCCCAGGCCTCGCTTTCCGCGATGTTCGGGTATCAGCCCGAGTTTGACGTTGCCGAAAATGCCACGATCTACGGCGCCATCCGGTATGACGACCAGCGCGTACCGATGATGGATGTGATTCGACCGACCTACTTCACGGGCATCAGCATTGTCCCTGGCAATCTCGAACTGATGGAGTTCGAGCATCAAACGCCGCGCTTCATGCTTCAGAACCGAGGACGGCCGGAAGATCTTTTCTTCAGGCGTGTCGCAAGCGCCATCAATCAGGTCGAAAACGAATACGATATCGTCGTTATCGACTGCCCGCCCCAGCTGGGCTTCCTTACAATGGGCGCCCTTAATGCTGCGACAGGCATGATTGTCACTGTTCATCCGCAAATGGTGGACGTCGCGTCTATGAGCCAGTTCCTTCTCATGACGTCCGATCTTGTATCGGTCATCGAAGAAGCGGGTGGCAAGCTCGACTATGACTTCTTAAGGTTCCTTATCACCCGCCATGATCCGCGAGACGTCCCCGAGCAAGAAATCGTCGGTCTCCTTCGCGATGTATTCGGAACTGATGTGATGGCTGCGGCAGCCTGGAAGTCGACTGCGATCGCCAATGCCGGTTTGACCAAACAATCTCTCTTTGAGTTGTCGCGTGGTGCGGTAGGTCGGTCGACGTACGATCGCGCCATGGAATCTATCAATGCCGTGAACCATGAAGCCGTCGGCTTGATCAATGACGTGTGGGGCAGATGATCATGCTTCACGCTCAAAGGAATCAATCCTTTAGCTTGTTGTCAGCTGACGACGCCATGTCGGTGCGCCCACAAGAGAAACGTTTTGATCGGGGAGACCAAAGATGAGTAAACGAACTCAGTCAGTTCGCAATCTCTTTGCCGCTGGGCCGGATGTGGTGCCGACGGCGGAGACCCGTCAACCGATGCAGCGTGTAGCGTCAGGCGCCGTGAGGTCCTTGAAGGACACCTTCTCGGAAGTTGAGAGGGATTACGAGGAACTCAAGCAGCGGGTTGCCGAAGGCGCCCTTCCAGTTGACCTTGATCCCTTACTTATCGACCCCTCTCCTTTCGCCGATCGTTTTGCGGATCAGGATCCGTCCGCTGTCGAAGCGCTCAAGACCTCGTTCCTGGAGCACGGGCAGGAAATACCTATCCTCGTTCGCAACCATCCGAGCGAGCCTGGCCGCTATCAGATTGCTTACGGCCATCGCCGCGTGCGCGCTGCTAGTGAACTTGGGGTCAAGGTTAAAGCTTACGTACGCGAGCTAGGAGACGACCGTCTCGTTGTTGCGCAAGGCATAGAAAACTCCGCGCGCGAAGACCTTACCTTCATTGAGCGCTCGACGTTCGCGCTGAAACTCGAAGATGGTGGCTTCGATCGGACGCTCATTCAGACTGCTCTTTCGGTTGATCGTCAGGAAGCGTCGAAACTCATCAATGTAGGTCGCGCAGTGCCCGTCTGGTTGAGCCAGGCGATCGGAAGAGCCCCGAAAATCGGCCGCCCCCGGTGGCAGGAGCTCGCCGACCTTCTCAAGACTGAAGGTGCGGAAGCAAAAGCGCGCAAAGCAATGGGCGACAAGTCTTTCGGCCACAAGTCGTCAGATGATCGCTTTATCGCGGTGCTTCGTGCCGTCAAGGCAGTTGATAAGCTAAGCTCGGTGAAACCCCATGCGCTTAGCGCAAAGTCTGCAGATGGATCCGAGATCGCGACCCTTGCTGTCACAGGTAAGGTTTGCAAGATCCAGATAGATAGGGATCGCGACGAGGCATTTGCCAAGTTCTTGATGGATCGTATTCCCGATCTTTACGAGAACTTCCGGCAGACCGCGTCCGGGTCAGAAAGTTAGAAAAGGAAGAAACCGCAAAAGAAAAAGGCCCCCAAACGTTGCCGTCGTGGAAGCCTCTCTCATTGGTCTAAGCAGCCTGAGAATCGCATTTCCATGAATCCCAGTCAAGAGTCTTTGGCGCCGTTTTGGTGAGTGGATTTCTTTTGCCGATCGAAAGGTGAAAGAAGAATGCAAAGTGGAAGTATAACGACGCCCTTCGGGCGGCGGCAGGTGACGCTTGCCTTGGTCAAGGCACAATTCAAGATCTCCGACCTCCGAACGGGAAAGACTGCGGATAAGTGGAAAGTGTATCGTGACGTCTGTGACGCTCGAACGCTGCTCGGACTACGCGATCGTGCGCTTGCCGTACTCAACGCCCTCCTGTCGTTCTATCCTGAAGCGGAACTCAGCGACGATGAAAACCTTGTGGTCTTTCCGTCTAATGCCCAGTTGATCGCTCGCGCAAACGGTATCGCCGGCACGACCCTGAGAGAGAACCTGGCTGTGCTGGTTGATGCCGGCCTCATAAATCGCAACGATAGCCCCAATGGCAAGCGCTACGTGAGGCGGGGCAAGGATGGTGCGGTCGAAACAGCTTACGGGTTCAGTCTTGCTCCCTTGCTTGCACGGTCAGACGAAATCGCTCTCATGGCGCAGCAGGTTGCCGAGGACGCTAGGCGCCTGAAGGTCGTTAAAGAACGCATAACTATCACTCGCAGGGACGTCCGTAAGCTCATCACGGCTGCCGTTGAAGATGGTGCGGCCGACGATTGGGAGATGATGGAGGCAACCTACGTCGCGGCCGTGGCCAAGTTAAAAGGGGCCAAATCGAAGCCGGATTTTGAAGCGGTTCTAGATGAATTGACGCTTCTGCGTGAAGGCGTCCTCAACGTACTGGAATGCCAAGTTTTTTCAGGAGATTCCGACACCAATGGTAACGATATCCGTCAGCACATACAGAATTCAAATACCGACTCTATAAGTGAACTTGAACCTCGCTCCGAAAAAGAGCAGGGGCAAAGGTCAGGGCAAAATCTTGTCCGGCATGCCGAGCCGCTGAAGACTTTCCCAATTGGATTGGTAATGCGGGCGTGCCCTGAAATAGCAGCCTACGCTCCAGGAGGGGAGGTTCGAGGCTGGCGAGACCTTATGTCCGCCGCGGTCGTCGTTCGTTCGACCTTGGGTGTAAGCGCTTCAGCTTATCAGGACGCTTGCGAGGCTATGGGCGCCGAGAACGCGGCCGTGGCGATGGCTGCGATACTTGAGAGGGCAGGGCACATCAATTCGGCCGGGGGATATCTTCGTGATCTCACGTCAAGAACACGGCGCGGCGAGTTTTCTCTCGGCCCGATGCTAATGGCGCTCCTCAAGGTCAATTCAGAAGGGGCGATGCGTGCATGAAGAGGCGAACTAGCTGGTGACATCTGTCTGAAAGACTGAAGTGAGCGCTGTTGTCAGCTGACGACACATTAAACCATTGAAATTGCTGAACCTCATATGGTAAGCGCATCAGGCATGGGCGGGATAACCTAACCAACGTCCTCCGGTAACCTCGGTCACATTCAGCGCCTCCCGCAAACAGGTGCGGTTCAGACCTTGGACACCGTCGATTTGGTTCTCCAGAGTATAGCCGTTGTCTGCTGACCGTCAGAGCCCTGTGAACCAAGTCAGGTGCGGCAATGTGTGAGCGGGTTCCATTGGGCTAAGCTGTAGGCCGATACTATAAGACAATTGAAACCAGCAGGCTGGTAGATCTGCCGATATCGCGCTCAGGGCTGGAGGAAGAAGGAATTGCTTAGTGTCGAGAAGAGCTTCTCGCTCGGTGATTTCGAGACCTATCTCGATAATCTCTGGGCAGATCCTGAACAGGAACTAAGACTACCGAACACGTTAAAAGCTGATGCGATTGGCGGTCAGGCGTCTCTCCTGCAGCTGGTTATCACCTGGGCCCGTCGAGCAACTGAAAACACCGCTTTGCGAATTTACGCGGATGGGAACGACGAGGTGTCGATTGGGCACTTTTCGCGTACCGCGGTTGGTCTGGTGGCGTTGAATTTTGCTCGCGCAATTCGCGGATACGGAGATGCCGCGATCGAGCGATCTGAGGCTATGGAAACAGCCTTGCCGTTTGTTGAAGCGATGCACTTCGGCCACCTCAGTGATCTCCGAGCGTTCGCAAAAACGACCATTCCTTTAATATGCATCGATAACGCTAAACGTCTGGCACGCCCCAACCGTCTCTACAGCCCAAACAGCGATCAAGTCAGAAGCCGCCGCGATTTTGCCGATTTGCTCCATGCAGCCGGAGGGGTGATTATTCCTCGATCTCGTCCTATCAGTGATCCGCGACTAATAAGTGCTGCAGCCAGCCTGATGTACGAGGCTTTTCTGAACACACATGAACACGCGCAGGCCGACGCCGCAGGCAATGCATATAGGAGGTCCGTCCGAGGGGTCCTCATCGGCTCCAGGTACATTAAGCGAGATAAGCTTGTTCCAAGTGCATCGGGGCACAGACCGATTGAGGACTACTTTCAAGCCTGGCGGCCCGATCACCCAGCAGCCCAACATGCACAGTTTGTGGAGATGTCTATTTTTGACAGCGGCGCTGGGATGGCCCAAACGTGGCTACAGAAGAAGGGGCGAGTTTCCACGGGAATTCTTGGTGGTCAGATATCAATCGAGGATGAGTTCCAAGCGGTACTTTCATGCTTTCGAAAGGGTGGGACAACCAAGGGAGGCGAGACGAGCGGCAACGGGCTTTTTAGAATAATGCGCGTTGTCAGCGATAATGGTGGGTTCATTCGCGTTCGTTCTGGAAGGCTTTCACTTGTCCACGTCGCCGGCGTACCTGGACACCAATCCGACGTTGACGAAGGTCTGGAGGACTCGATTGACGGTGGCCGACCTAATCAGCCTCGCGCATGGGCAGATGGAACTCTCATAACCGCAATGTTGCCTTTGAACCGAGAGCGTAATCAATGAATAGCCTCTATTCGTTTCGATGCCGGAGCGCTGAGGCGCCCAATGGGGCTTCAACGCTCGTAATCTTTTCTGGGCCAGGTGAATTCGATGCCAACGATCTGACGACAGCAGTTTCCGACCAGACGAGAAATGATCTGTCGCCCGAATTGGTGGTAATCCTATTCCCGGAATTATTGACCAAGGTTCTCACCGATCTCGGGGACGAGTTGGATGATATCTTTGCGCCAATTGCACGTGACGTTCCAATCGGCGCTTATTTATACGACCGCTGCGGACATGTGCGATTTTTGCGGGCCTTCCGAGCTGACCCTCCTAAGACACTCAACTTGGAGCCAATTCGGCGGCAGGGGCTGACCAAGCTCTTTCGCGATCGCGGAGGATTACTAGAAGCCGGGCCAACCGCGCATTTTATGAAGCCTTCCGGCCGAGCAGACAGTCGCTTTCTGCGAGCAGCACACGCATTGGCGGAGGGGGCGGAAATTTTTTTCTGCGCGTTCTGGATCCTTGAATTGCTGACCGATGACGTTCAGAGGATCCATGTCGACACGTCGGCGATCGCCAGCCTGGCCTTCGCGGCCGTACTTATGAAGGATCGAAAAACCGTTCCAGTCATAACAACGTTCAAGTCCTACGATGGCAAAGATACGCACCCCTTCCACAAAGACAGGAAGGAGCTGGTGCTTATCTCAGCCTCCCAGTCGGGGGAAATGGCTAAGGGGATTTCGAAGGTGGTTGCCGACCCGAAGATGGTTGTGACGCTGTTTTCCACGGCTCCGGCCAGCGCTCCCAACACTACTACTCTTGCGGACCTAGTTTACGATGGCGAGCTGAACCCAAATGGAATCCGACCGCAGACCACGCGAATTGACCCCAAAAACAGCCGGCCTATCAACCTGATCGGTGAGCATTTCCATGCGGTTCCCGACGGTCCCAGAGCGATCGTTCCCAAGCTTGACGACAAACCTGACGTTGTAAAAGGATTTCTGCCCCAATTAGTAGGGCAGGAAGTCTTTCGAGCCTATAAGTCAAGCCTTATCGCCAATTCCCGGAGAGCTATCTGGGTTGACGTAGAAAAATTGGTCCTTACCGACTTCTTCAGGAAATGGGTTAGAACACTCGTGGCGACGAGTATTCCGGCTTCGACACGTGCGATCGTTCATTTTGACGATGATCCCTCGTCCAAAACACTTGCTTCGGCCATCACGGCTGAAGTGCACGCGCAGGGAGGACGATTGGTGGAGTGCCGGACCCTTACTCTGAAGGAAATCGAGTCCGGAAAAATGGATTGGGAAATCTGCGAAGCCCCAGTCGTAGTTGTTGGAGGCGCTACTGGCCACGGCGCGGAGTTCCTTATGGCGAGTCGAGCGCTCCGGCAATACGCGCCTGCCTCTCACAGGATCTACATTACTACTGCAGCGATGCCTTCCTCTCCTGCGTTCTCCTCGGCGCTGAAGAGCAACCTGGAGCAGCCTACGTATAAGTTCCATAAATGGTTTGACATCTTAATTGATCGAGAACGGCTAGCGGAGAGCTGGCAGGCGGAACGAGCGCTGCTCGTTGAGGACGACAATCTTCCAAATGAACTCGAAAAGCGCTTGGGGGAGTTGGATAGCTCCCTTGGTCTCATCGACAATTTGTTCCTTGAAGGGCTGGGAGGCAAACTTAAACTAAGAGATAATTTCGCTTTTTGGCCCCGTACCGTGAACTGTTCAACGTCGTCTCAAGCAGACGTGTTCACCACGATAGCGGCTATTGTGGCAAACATCCGCTCGGGAAAGGACACGATGCAATCCGAACGGCTGCTCAATGATGCGTATAACCACTGTGTTATTGCAGCAGAGACGTTCTTCCGCTTCAACGACGGGATAATACAAGCGGCCTTTATCAGGGCGTCCCTCCCGATCGAACTCGACTATCGCGATGCCCCAATCGAAAGTGAACGTATGGCGGACCTAGTCGGGAGAATGGTAGATTTGCAGCATCTGCCGCACGGCGAAGCGCTAAGCGAATTCTTACTCAGCCTCGCGCTTCAAAGATTGAAATTGACGCCCGCCAGTGAAAAGTCCCTGAAAGCCAAACTCGACGCCAGTGCCCCGGATCTCTCAGAAGTGAACCAATGGATCATTAAGAAGATTCCATGGACATACTGAAGGTGGCGCAGTGCGACATTTTGGGGCTAGCTTCCGGTACTCCCCAGACCGGAATGGCCCCGGGCGGAGCTACCAAGCTTCGTAACGGTGTCAAATGCCGCCTTGACCACCGGGGCGATCACTATCTGTGCGATCCGATCTCCTGATTTGACTGTGTAGGAGGTCTCGGAGGTATTTAAAAGGATGACGATAACCTCGCCGCGATAGTCACTGTCGATCGTACCAGGGGAGTTCAGGACCGTTAGTCCATGGTGCGACGCAAGGCCCGATCGCGGACGAACCTGTGCTTCCATGGATTCGGGAATTTCTATGCAAATTCCCGTTGGAATATTTGCTCGCTTGCCCGGCCCCAAGATTATGGCTGGGCCGTTGAATGCCGCGAAGAGGTCAGCTCCCGCTGAGCCGCTCGTTTTGTATTCTGGTGGAGTGGCTTGCTCATTCAAAAGGACTACCCTGACTGCCGGATTGTCGCTCATCCTCATCGCTCCTTCTCCGAGGCTCACAACTTGCATATCATTTTTCGTTGGGCGAACCACGCTAGGAGTTTAATAGAGAAACCGCTCGCTATCGCGGTTAAATCATGCGGGCTGCCCGACCTGTCCGTCGTGTGCTGTTGTTGTAGTAGCTGGATGCCTGCTGTATCGATCGGTGTCGTGACTGCTCCATTGCCTCGGGCAGGGGAATGCCACGGTTCGCCGCCTCGGTCAGATAGCCCGAGCGTAACCCGTGCGCAGAAAACTCCGCACTGTCCAATCCAGCCATCTCCGCCCGCTGCTTGAGGATCGCATTGACCGATTGCGGATCAATCGCGCGTCGCGAAACCGTTCCCCAACGCCCAATCGCCCGAAACACGCTCCCGCTCTCGATTTTGGCGGCCACCATCCAGGCATTCAGCGCTTCCACCGGCCGGCCGGTCAGATAGACGGTATCGTCCTCGTCGCCGCTTGTCGTCTTGGTGCGGCCGAGATGAATGGCGAGAGAGGGGAGGGGGCTCCCGCCTTCGACCGGAATGGGCGGCTCGACGGTCAACTGTTCGCGGCGCAGCCCGGCGATCTCGCTGCGCCGGCGACCACCGGAGGCAAAGGCGACCATCAGGATCGCGCGGTCCCGCAGATCGCGCAGACTGTCGGTCGCGCAGGTCGCCAGCAGTCTTGCCAGGACGTCGCCGGTGACCGCCTTGGCGCTCTTGCGAAGACGTTGTCTTGGCGCGGCTCGGATCGCCAGC
>NZ_JACCEY010000001.1:0-189818 GCF_013591995.1 Rhizobium sp. WYCCWR 11146 | reverse complement strand
CGAACCCCGGGATGGCCATCCCGGGGTTCGATCCCAGCTTCCCAAACATTAAAGCATGGATTTGAGAGACAATTCCTGTGCTTGTCACAGGAATCCAGCCACGGCGCGTCCGCGCCGTGAATAAACCAATACCAAGTGGAAAGAGTCTTTCGCGCCCAAGGACTTGGGCGCACTGGATTCCTGTGACAAGCACAGGAATGAGGGTGGAGAGGTAGTGCTTCGAATGGCCGTCCATCCCGTGGAACGCGTCCTTCACACACCGCCAAACACAAAAAAGCCGGCGCCCGAAGGCGGCCGGCTTTCCTCCCAAATACAACTCCTGTCAGAACGCGAAAGCCTTCGATGTCAGCGGCGCCGAGGTGGCGTCGGGGCCGAAATCAGCCTCGCCTGATATCTGCAGCAACTCCTGCAGCCGCTGACGGGCCCGGTTGACGCGGCTTTTGATGGTACCCACGGCGCAGCCGCAGATTTCGGCCGCCTCCTCGTAGGAAAAACCCGAGGCGCCGACGAGGATGATCGCCTCGCGTTGATCCGGCGGCAGCTGGTCGAGCGCCTTCTTGAAGTCCTGCAGATCGAGCGCACCATATTGCGAGGGGTGCATCGCCATCGATTCGGTAAACAGCCCGTCGCTGTCCTGCACTTCGCGGCCGCTCTTGCGCATCTGGCTGTAGAGTTCGTTGCGCAGGATCGTAAAGAGCCAGGCCTTCATATTGGTGCCCATCTCGAAATGATCCTGCTTGGCCCAGGCTTTCATGATGGTGTCCTGGACGAGATCGTCGGCACGGTCGTGCCGCCCGATGAGCGAGATCGCGAAGGCGCGAAGGCTTGGGAGTGCCGCCAGCAGTTCCCGCTTGAAGCTGGGTTGCGATTTGTCTTCCATGCGGCGATCCTATTCGGCCATCTTGGCAGAAGCCATCATTTCAGCATGGTCGAGCTTTTCGAGAAGGTCGAGAAAACGATCGGGAATCGCCTCATCCTGAGCGGCCGAATAGAGCGACCGCAGCCTGACGCCGATCTGGTTGTTCGGGTCCAGGATGTCGCTTGCCCGCAGCTCCAGCTTTCGCTGATCGGCTGCTTCTTTCTTGCGTGTAGTCATCAATTCGTCTTCTCGCCGGTTGTCTGTTCGAGGAGCGTGGATGGGATCAAAAACGATTTCAACCATCGACATCGAACGTTCCATTGTCGATGTCGCTGGCATTTGCCGTTGCATGGGTCAAAACGCTACGCCCTTTCTTCGTCGGCTGGAATAATGCGGCGCAACGAAAAAAGTTCCTGCCGTTCCGGAACTTTTTTATCAAGTCGGCGTTAACCGCTCATTGAAGCCAATGCCGGCCTGTATGCAGGAGCCCATTAATGACACTTTCTACTCGGATTGCGCCGCACCTTCCTTATCTGCGCCGCTATTCCCGCGCCCTTACCGGCACACAGACTTCGGGCGACGCTTACGTCGCCGCCGTTCTCGAAGCCATCATCGCCGATCTGTCGATTTTTCCGGATACGGCGAATGACCGGGTCGCACTCTACAAACTGTTCACGCAACTGTTTGGTTCCACCGCCGTCCAGATTCCAGAGCCGACCTCGCCCTATGCCTGGGAGCAGCGCGCCACGCTGAACCTTTCCAAGGTTTCGCCGCGCGCCCGTCAGGCCTTCCTGCTCGCATCCGTGGAGAATTTCCGCGTCGCCGAAATCGCCGAAATTCTGGAAACCGAAGAACAGGATGTCATGCATCTGCTCGACGTCGCGTCGCAGGAGATTTCCCGTCAGGTCGCAACCGATATCATGATCATCGAGGACGAACCGCTGATCGCCATGGATATCGAGCAGATGGTCGAGAGCCTCGGCCATCGCGTCACCGGCATTGCCCGTACGCATGCCGAGGCCGTGGCGCTTTACAATAAGACCAAGCCGAGCATGGTGCTGGCCGACATCCAGCTTGCCGACGGCAGCTCCGGTATCGACGCAGTCAACGACATCCTCAAGACGTCGAGCGTACCGGTGATCTTCATCACCGCTTTCCCGGAACGGCTTCTGACCGGCGAGCGCCCGGAACCGACTTTCCTTGTCACCAAGCCCTTCAATCCCGACATGGTCAAGGCACTGATCAGTCAGGCTCTTTTCTTCAATGAATCCACCAGAGTAGCCGCCTGAGACGCAATTTTCCGGCCTTCGGAACCAAATCGCCAAAGCAGGCGTTCCGGTGCTACCGGGACGCTCCGGTGGCTTTAACGGTTTTTTGCAGCGCTTTGTTCTAAAGTTGGCAGGCGGTGTCTGGAAGGGCGCTCCCTTCAGCGACGTTCAAGATGTCACAAGGAAAGGCGGCCGAGTGAATACGACTGAACCATTGTCCGGCATGCCTTTCACCTTTGAAGGCAAAGCCGCAATGATGGAACGCGCGCTCGGCAGCGCCGGGATTTCGATCCTCTGCCAGGACGCCCGACTGTCGATCTTCTACGCCGAAAATCTGCCGCCGCATTTCGCGTCGCTCTTTATGCCCGGCGGCAGCGACGCCGCCCTTTTTGGCGACGCCCATGGGCAATATCTGACTGCGCTGAAACACAAGGTGCTGGAAACCGGCATCCCTAACAATGCCGAGGTCGAGATCGACGTTGACGGCGAAACGCGCACTTATGAACTGAAGATCCAGCGCACCGGCGAACGCGGCGCATATGGACTTCTTTCCGTCATGGCTGAAGTCACCGAAAGCCGGCATCGCGAAAAAGTTCTGAAGTCGTTGCTGCGCGAACTCTCACACCGCTCGAAGAACCTTCTCGCCATCATCCAGGGCATTGCCACGCAGACGGCGCGCAACACGCTCTCTCTCGACAGCTTCCTCCTTAAGTTCCGCGGACGGCTGCAATCGCTGTCCAATTCGCAGGACCTGATCACGGATTCGAGCTGGCGCGGCGCCTACCTCTTCGAACTCGCCGAAAAGCAGTTTGCCCCCTATTGGCCGGAAACGGCCGGCTCCATGCCGATCTACGGGATCAACGCTCACCTGACACCGAATGCCGCCGTACATCTCGGGCTCGCCCTCCACGAACTCATCGTCAACTCCGCCTCCTTTGGCGCGATATCAGGCGGCGCCGCCTCCATCACGCTGAATTGCCGCGAAGCCATGCTCAACGACAGGAAGGCGATCGAAATCGCCTGGGCGGAAGTGCTGCATGATCAGTCGGAAATCCACGAATTCAGCGACAACAGCTTCGGACGTACCGTGCTGGAGCGTGTCGTGCCCTCGTCGGTCAATGGCAAAGCGGAGTTGAACCTCATTCCCGGTCGCATCGAATATCGTTTGACCATTCCGGAAAGCGAATTCGAGATCTTCAAGCGCGTGTGAAAAGCCGGGAGGCAGCCGAAAACAGAAAAACAGCCGGTGCGAGGGCGGCGCACCAGCTGTCTTCACTCACCGGGAGGGGACCGTGAGTACGTCCGGATAGTGGGTTGGGGGCGCGCATGTTGGGTCGATGCGATCACCATCCGGATATCGCAATAACGACGACATCAAACTTTGGTTCCCTGCCGCCAACAAAAAATTCGACTTTTTTGAATCTTTTTTCGGATGCCTTTCTCGTGTCGAACACCCAGTCATTTCACCCATCACCGTCGGGTAAATTCTCCTAACGAAAACAGTGCATTACTTGGGAGGCCACAAGAGAAAATCGTA
The DNA here is from genome assembly GCF_013591995.1 of Rhizobium sp. WYCCWR 11146. Taxonomy (NCBI): domain Bacteria; kingdom Pseudomonadati; phylum Pseudomonadota; class Alphaproteobacteria; order Hyphomicrobiales; family Rhizobiaceae; genus Rhizobium; species Rhizobium sp. WYCCWR 11146. The sequence goes on along the minus strand of NZ_JACCEY010000001.1, from coordinate 186,154 downwards.
AAAATTTTACCGTTTGATAAATTTTTAAACCTGAGTTACGCTTTCCCTCACAGGCCGTTTACCAATAATGAGGGAACTTCAATGGAACGACTGGAAACCGGGATTCATGCCGGCCGGCTTTCGCCCGCCGAGTATGAGGCTAATTTTTCCGATCTTCATCCGCGCCTCGACAATCACGAGGCGCTGGTCGCCGCTGACCGCTGTTATTTCTGTTATGACGCGCCATGCATGACGGCCTGTCCCACCTCGATCGACATTCCGCTGTTCATCCGCCAGATTTCGACCGGCAATCCGATCGGCTCGGCAAAGACGATCTTCGACCAGAACATCCTTGGCGGCATGTGCGCCCGCGTCTGTCCCACCGAAGAACTCTGCGAACAGGCCTGTGTGCGCAACACGGCTGAAGAGCGGCCCGTCGAGATCGGCCGCCTGCAGCGTTATGCGACCGATGCCGCCATGCATGCCGGGCGGCAGTTCTATGCCAGGGCTGAACCGAGCGGAAAGACCATCGCCGTTGTCGGCGCAGGCCCGGCCGGCCTTGCTGCCGCCCATCGTTTGGCCGTGAACGGCCATTCCGTCGTCATCTATGATGCCAGGGAAAAATCCGGCGGCCTCAACGAATACGGTATCGCCACCTACAAGACGGTCGACGACTTCGCCCAGAAGGAAGTCGATTACGTCCTCTCGATCGGCGGCATCGAGGTTCGGCATGGGCAGCGTCTCGGCCTCGATTTTTCGCTTTCCGATCTGCAGGCGCAATATGACGGCGTCTTCCTCGGTATCGGTCTTGCCGGCGTCAACGCGCTGCGCATCGAGGGCGAAAACCTTGCGGGCGTCGACGATGCCGTCGATTTCATCGCGGCCCTTCGCCAGGCCGAAGACAAAAGCGAAATCGCCATTGGCCGCCGCGTGGTCGTCCTTGGCGGCGGCATGACGGCGATCGACGCTGCCGTGCAGGCAAAGCTGCTCGGCGCCGAGGAGGTGACGATCTGTTACCGTCGTGGCAAGGAACAGATGAACGCCTCCGAATTCGAGCAGGATCTGGCAAGCTCCAAGGGCGTCATCATCCGGCACTGGCTGGCGCCGAAATCGATCCTGTCGCAGGACGGCAAAGTCGCCGCTATCGAGGTGGAATATACGACGCTTCTCGAAGGCCGCCTCGTCGGCACCGGCGAAACCGGTGTCATTGCCGCCGACCAGATCTTCAAGGCGATCGGTCAGAGCTTTGACGCCTCTGGTCTCGGTTCGCTGCGCATGGAATCCGGCCGCATCGCCGTCGATGGCGAAGGCCATACCTCGCTCGACGGCGTCTGGGCCGGCGGCGACTGCGTCTTCGGCGGCGACGATCTCACGGTTTCGGCCGTCGCCCACGGGCGCGACGCAGCTGAATCCATCCATCGTGGCCTCACCGCAGCAGCCGCTCCGGCTGTCGCGGTTGCTTGAAGGGGAGAATGAACAATGGCTGATCTCCGTAATAATTTCGTCGGCATCAAATCCCCGAACCCGTTCTGGCTGGCGTCTGCGCCGCCGACCGACAAGGCCTACAACGTCGAGCGCGCCTTCAAGGCCGGCTGGGGCGGCGTGGTCTGGAAGACGCTGGGCGAGGAAGGCCCGCCCGTCGTCAACGTCAACGGCCCGCGCTACGGCGCGATCTGGGGCGCCGACCGCCGCCTGCTCGGCTTGAACAATATCGAGCTCATCACCGACCGCGACCTCTATACCAACCTGCGGGAAATGAAGCAGGTGAAGATGAACTGGCCGGACCGGGCGCTGATCGCCTCGATCATGGTGCCCTGCGAGGAAGAGGCCTGGAAGGCGATCCTGCCGCTGGTCGAAGAAACGGGCGCCGACGGCATCGAGCTCAATTTCGGCTGTCCGCACGGCATGTCGGAGCGCGGCATGGGCTCGGCCGTCGGTCAGGTGCCGGAATATATCGAGATGGTCGTGCGCTGGTGCAAGCAGTACACCCGCATGCCCGTCATCACCAAGCTGACGCCCAACATTAGCGATATCCGCCGCCCCGCCCGCGCCGCCAAGGCCGGCGGCACCGATGCCGTCTCGCTGATCAACACGATCAATTCGATCGTCTCCGTCGATCTCGACAACTTCGCCCCCAACCCGACGGTCGGCGGCAAGGGCAGCCATGGCGGTTATTGCGGCCCGGCGGTAAAGCCGATCGCGCTCAACATGGTGGCCGAGATCGCCCGCGATCCGGAAACCTACGGCCTGCCGATCTCCGGCATCGGCGGCATCACCACCTGGCGCGACGCGGCCGAATTCCTCGTCCTCGGCGCGGGCAACGTCCAGGTCTGCACGGCGGCGATGACCTACGGTTTCAAGATCGTCCAGGAGATGATCACTGGCCTCTCCGACTGGATGGACGAAAAGGGCCACCGCAACCTCGACGACATTACCGGCCGTGCCGTCCCCAACGTCACCGACTGGCAATATCTGAACCTCAACTACATCGCCAAGGCGAAGATCGACCAGGACGCCTGCATCAAATGCGGCCGCTGCTACATCGCCTGCGAGGATACCTCGCACCAGGCGATCACCAACTTCGTCGACGGCGCTCGCCATTTCGAGGTGATGGACGAGGAATGCGTCGGCTGCAATCTCTGCGTCAGCGTCTGCCCGGTCGAGAACTGCATCACCATGGAGCAGCTTCCCGCCGGCACCCTCGACAAACGCACTGGCCGCGTCGTCGACCCGAACTATGCCAACTGGACCACACACCCGAACAACCCGATGGCGCGCCAGGCGGCGGAGTAAGGATCTGCGACGCCGCGGAGATCTGCGGCGGGTCATGACCAGTGAAATCGGCGCCCTTCATGAAAGGGCGCCGTTGTTGTTTGTGGTCAGGCCACGCTATTCCCGATTACAGCTTGAAAGTTTTGACCTCGTTGCCGCGCTCGATGGTCCGGTTGGCGATGAAGCGCCCGGATTTGGCCGCCTCCTGCTTTTCCGCCTCGATATGGCGCAGCATCGCCTCAAGACGCCGGAGCGCCAGGGCTTTGTTGCGGTGCTGGGAACGCTCGTCGCGCGCCGTCGCGACGAGACCGGTCGGCCGATGCAGGACACGAACCGCACTGTCGGTCGTATTCTGATGCTGCCCGCCCGGTCCGCCGGCCCTCAGCGTCTCGAAACGCAGGTCGGCTGGATCGATCGTCACCTCGCCACCTTCCGGTTTGGTATCGATACGCTGAACCGAGACGTACCAGTTCTGCCGTTTGTGACCCGGACGCACCTGGCTCCTGAAGGTGAAGCGGATCGTGCCGCAATAGTCACTGGCAATCTGCTCAGCCTCGAAACCTTTGAGGCTGACGATCGCTGACTTCGCACCGTGCTGATCCGGCATCGGGCCAAGGCTGGTCTCGAAAGAGCAGCAGAGCCGAACGGCCTCCCGTTCGAGGATGCCGAGAAGCGCCGACAGCGCCATGCGGCATTCCACCGGGCCGTTGCCTGCGGTAATGAGAAGATCAATAGCGCTCATGGCCACGTCCTCCTTCCCTGCGATATTGGGGTTTTCGCCGGCGCTGCTCAACCTCCGCTTCATCAACCGCCTTCTTGAAGGTGACAAGCGGCCGAAAGCTGGCAAGCCTCACGACCAGGCTCTCGTTTTCCAGATCGGTCACCACCTGCCCGGCATCCTTGTATGCGGATGCCGCCTCCTCGACGACAAGGGAGCGATCGTCGCAGATGGCGATACCGCCCCAGGAATTGCGCAAGAGCTGTTCTCGTTCGGAGCGATTGCGGCCGACACGCCCGTGCATGGTGGCGCGGTCATATTTGCGACCGGCCCCGTGAGAGATGCCACCCAGCGAACGGGCAACGCCAGCGGTCGGACGAACCACATAACTGAGGCTCGCTCGAGATCCCGCAATCGGCGCGAGTTCGCCGGCTACGACCGCTGCCGCACCCTTGTAGTGTACAAAACCACGATCGGACGGGCGAACGAGATTGTGCGGCACGTCGGCGATGAGACGCAGATCGGCATGAAGCGCTGCGGCCGCCCGTTCTGCGATCAGCCGTCGGTTCAACGATGCCCAGGCAACGCACTGGTCATGGCGCATAAGCCAGGCGGCGCCGGCCTCCGAACCGGGATCAAGACCGACTGCGAGCCCCGAATGAGCGGCCACCATCTCCGAGAATATGGTGGCGCCAAGAGAGCGCGAACCGGAATGAACCAGCAGATAGAGCCCCTGATCATCGAGACCGTCGGCAGACCCACCTTCGGCGAGATTCTCCACAGCCTGCAACTCGCAGAAATGATTGCCGCCGCCGATCGTGCCGAGAGCACCGGGTGTCAGATCAGTGGGCAGACCTGCCTCCGTGAGAAATTCCGCGGCATCTCCGATCGCCTGCGTTTCAAACCGGCGAAGCCGTTCCGCCGCCCTGTCGATCTTCAGTTTGCGCAGCGGAAGATCCAAGCCGAAGAGCGACATGCCGCAGCCGATATCGTTGCCGATCAGCAGCGGGTGCAGCCGAGAGGACAACAGTGCCACGCCGGTCGCACCATATTTGCCCGGGTGCAAATCTGGAAAGGCGGCGATCCCCAAAACGCCCGGCAGGCGGGACATTTCGTCAAGTTGATCTAAAGCGGCGCCTTCGATCCAGGCGCTACCGGAAAAGAAACGATTGATGAGTGCCGGATGTGCCGACGACGTCATCGGGGAGCTTCCGCTCCCAATGGAATTGCCCATGATAATGAACTCTGGATATGAGTGGTCTTTCATCGCCAAAAACGGCGATGTTCAACCGGCATTCATCGACCCGTTGGCCGAGTTAAGCCGAAACCCTCTCGGGGCGTGCTGAGATATTCGTCATCGTGGCGCTCCCTTTCCAGAAACATCGAGAGCGCCCCTTTAGGTGAAATGGCAAAGAAATGCAAGCATGGGATGCTCTAATCACCGAATGACTTCCGATAGGCACTCGGGCTCGTTCCGAGGCGCCTGCGGAAATGATGCCGCATCGTCGCCAATGTTCCAAAGCCGCTGGCGGCGGCGATATCGTCGAGCGAAGCCGCAAGTTCCTTTTCCAGCAGATCGCGGGCATGCCGCAGCCGCTCCTTCAGCAGCCATTCGCCGACGCTGAGGCCCGTCGTCGCTTCGAAGCGCCGCTGGAAGGTGCGCATGCTCATGCCCGCTCTTTTCGCAAGCAGGCTGATCGGCTGCTCCTCGGAAAGGCTTTCGCGCATCCATTCGATCAGCGGCCCCAAGCGGATGCCCTCGCGTTCCACGGGAACCGGCGCGTGAATGAACTGCGCCTGTCCGCCTTCGCGGTGCGGCGGCACGACGAGGCGTCTTGCCACGCTGTTTGCAGCTTCCGAACCGAAATCGCCGCGCACCACATGCAGGCAGAGATCGATGCCGGCAGCACTGCCCGCCGCCGTCAGCAGGCTGCCTTCGTCCATGTAGAGAACGTCGGCATCGAGCGTGATGTCGGGATAACGTGCGGCGATCGAGGCGACATAGCGCCAATGTGTCGTCGCCCTGCGGTTGGCAAGCAGCCCCGATCCGGCAAGAGCCGCAACGCCGGAGCAGAGCGACATGATGCGCGCGCCGCGCTGATGCGCTGCCCTGAGCGCTACGGCGAGCGGTGCCGGCACCGGCGCATCGATCGCCCGCCAGCCGGGCACGACGATCAGGTCCGCTTCGTCAAGCACTTCCAGTCCCTTGTCGACCGCGACCGTCAGCCCTCCCGCAGCGCGAAGCGGACCCGGTTCGACGCCGCAGACCGAGAAGCGATACCAGCCTTCGCCCATTTCCGGCCGCGGCAGGCCGAAGACCTCGTAGGCGATACCGAATTCGAAGGTACAGAGCCCGTCATAGGCAAGTGCGGCGACCAGCGGTCCTTTGGTCTGCTGCGGCGATGAATTTGGCATGATCTTTACGCTGTCGGTCATGATGGCCAATTTCGCAAAGCTTTAGCATCGGCGATACCAGGCGGCAACTTTAGAGAAAAGGAAAGACCGATGCCAAGCGCCGTTTCCCAAATACCTGCTGCAGCTCCGGATGCCGCTGTCGCTCACTTTGCCGCCAAGCTTGCCTTCGAAACCGATTGCTCCGACGTGCATGCCGCCTTTGCGGCCGGCAAAGTCGATTTCGTTCTCCTCGATGTGCGCTCGCCGCAGCTCTTCGCAGAATCCCACGTTCCCGGAGCCATCAACCTGCCGCACGGCAAGATGACGGCGCATCGCATGTCGACATGGGCAAGCGATACGCTGTTCGTCGTCTATTGCGCTGGCCCGCACTGCAACGGCGCCGACAAGGCTGCCTTCCGCCTCGCCAGTCTCGGCCTCCAGGCCAAGCTGATGATCGGCGGCATGACCGGCTGGGCCGATGAAGGCTTCACCTTCGAACAGGGTGTTTCCACCGCCGTCTGAGACAGGGCCGCGCGTTTTTTAGAGGCGCGGCCCTGTAACGCTTTGAATCGCGATCATCAGAACTCGACGACCACCTTGCCGAAAGGCCCGCGATAGAGATGATCGAGCGCCTCAGGAAGTTCGTCGAAGGCATAACGCTTGTCGATCACAGGCTTCAGCCCGGTCTGGTCGATTGCCTGCACCAGATCTTCCAGCGCACGGCGATGGCCGACGGAAATGCCCTGCACAACAGGCGCCTTGAGCAGCAGCGGGCCGGCCGGGCCGGAAACCTCGAACCCCTCGAACACGCCGATAACGGAAATGCGACCACTGATCGCCACCGCCTTCAGCGCCTGGCCGAGATGCGGGCCGCCGACGATCTCAAGCACGTGATCGGCGCCATAGCCGCCGGTCAACTGATAGAGTTGCTCAACCCAGTCACCCTCATGGCGGTTGATCGCATGATCGGCGCCGAGAGCAACGGCGCGTTCGAGCTTCTCGGCGCTGCCTGATGTGATGAAGACCTCCGCACCATGCGCCTTGGCGATCTGCAGACCGAAGAGCGCCACACCGCCGGTGCCTTGCACCAGCACCTTGTCGCCGGCTTTCAGGCCGCCGCGTTCGATCAGTGCGAACCAGGCAGTCAGCCCGGCGCAGGGCAAGGTGCTCGCCTGCGCCGCATCGAGCGTATCAGGCGCGCGTGAATACCATTCCTCGGACAGCACGGTGTATTGGGAGAGGACACCGGGATAGAAGCCGCCGCGCGTCTTGTAAGGTGGGGTGCGCGCATCGCCCAAGCCGCGTCCGTCGATCCAGTCGGGCGAAAAGGTCGAGATGACTCGATCTCCCGGCTTGAAACGGCTGACATCGGGTCCGACTGACTCGACGACCCCTGCCATGTCGGAAGCCGGTACGAAAGGAAATTGCAGCGGCAACCCCATGCCGCTCTCCATCACCAACCGATCGCGGAAATTGAGCGAGACGGCTTCCGTCCGCACCAGAACCCTGTTTCCCGAAACCGGTTCGAGCCTCCGCTCGCCGATCGTCAGCTGGCGCTCCGGACCTACCGCGTCGATCTGCCATTGCCGTGTTGTCTGCATTGTATTGCTCCTTGTCCATTGCAGGGAGCGCAAAACATATCGTTGAATATTTCGCACCAGTTGCGATATTAATTCTCCAGAATGGTTCCAAAGAGGAAACAAATGGAGCAACTGAAAGGTATCTCGATCTTTGTCGAAGCTGTCGAGGCAGGTGGCTTTTCGGCTGCCGCCGAGCGGCTCCATCTCACGCGTTCGGCGGTCGGCAAGACCATCGCACGTCTGGAACAGCGTCTCGGCGTGCGCCTCTTCAACCGTACGACACGCATGCAGAGCCTCACCGAGGAAGGCCGCTTCTTCTACGAGCGCTGCCTGCGGGCGGTCGAGGAAATTCGCCTCGGGGAAGCCATGCTGGAATCCGGCCGGCGTGACGTGCGCGGCCGGCTGCGCATCTCGATGCCGGTGCTTTTCGGCCGCCACTGCGTCGCGCCGATCCTGGCACGCCTGCTCGATGAACATCCGGACCTCGAACTCGACCTTTCCTTCAACGACCGTGTCGTCGACCTGCTGGAGGACGGGTTCGATCTTGTCATCCGCAACGGACCGCTGAAGGACAATCCGGATCTGATGGCCCGGGCGATAGCCCGCCAGCGCATGACAGTCTGCGCATCGCCCGCCTATCTGGAAAAACATGGTGCGCCGCAGACGGTGTTCGATATCCCGCAGCATGAAGGCATCGTCTACAGGCGGGGCGATGATGACAAGGGTTGGATCTTTCCGACTGCAGCCGATCCCGGGCGGCGGATGCCGCCAAAGGCGCGACTGCGGCTCGACGACCTCGCTTCGATTTCCGATGCGGCCGTCGCCGGGCGCGGTCTTGCCTGGCTGCCCTGCTGGCTGGTCCGCAAAGAGGTGCTGGCAGGCCGGCTCATTCAGGTGCTGAAGCAGGAACCGGCCAATGTCTTCGACGCCCATGCCGTTTGGCTGCGCTCTCCGGTCATGCTGCCGAAGGTGCGGCTCGCGATCGATACGCTCGCCGCCGGACTGCCGGCAATGATGGGCTGAAGCGCTCGCCGCGCGTCTGCGAGCGACGAGAAACCTATGTTATTCCTAGGCGTTTCTCTGGAAATAACCCGATGCCGCAGTATATCCGCTAGTTCGTCGTCTGTTTTGGGCGGCCGCCATATCACTCGGAAAAACGTCAGCATGTCACTTCGCAGCGCCCTCCGCGCACAAACTGCAGATTGCCACGCCGCGGTCGACACCCTCTTCGGCAGTTTTAACCTCTCACGCATCCAGGATTATAAGGCTTTCTTGCGCGCGCATGCGCGGGTCGTACCATCAGTCGAATATGCGCTAGAGAATGGAGGAATCGGCCGTTTGCTGCCGGATTGGCCGGACCGAAGGCGCGCGCATCTATTGGCTGCCGACATCCGGGAACTCGATGATCGATTGCCGGTATTGCTTCCGCAACCGGCATTGCTCAGCGAAGCAGCGATCTGGGGTGCCGCCTATGTCCTCGAAGGCTCCAAACTCGGCGGCCTGCTGCTCGCCAAGGCCGTGCCCGACCACTTGCCCAACAGCTATCTGAGCCTGCAAGGCCTGAAGGGCGCCATGCGGCTCTTCATGGATCGTCTTGACGCGACCATGGTGGAGGATCCCGATGCGGCTGTCGCCGCAGCCCGCGATGTTTTCGATCTCTTCCTCAAAGCCGGGCAAGCCGAACTGGAAGCCGTCCCATGAACGGCACGCACGAACCCGTCGATCTTACCAATTGCGACCGTGAGCCGATCCACCAGCTCGGCTCGGTTCAGCCCTTCGGCTTTCTGTTGGCGGTGTCCTCAGACTGGATTGTCATGCGCGCCTCCGCAAACCTAGCGGAGTTTCTCGGAGTGACAGAGACCAACGCGATCGGCCGTCCCGTTCTCTCTGTGATTACACCCGAAGCACTCCACACAATCCGCAACAAGCTTACCACGCTGCGTGGTTCCGACGTCGTCGAGCGCATTTTCGGCATTGCCCTGACGTCCGATCAAAACAGGTTCGACCTTGCCGTGCACCTGAACGGCGGTGAGGTCATCATCGAAGGCGAGCGCTGCCAGGAAGACAGGCACGACGCCGCCTCGCTCTCAATGCGCAGCATGATGTCGCGCCTCGACCACACGGAAACATTGGAAGCCTTCTTCCGTGAAGGTGCAAGACAAGCGCGGGCGCTCACCGGTTTCGATCGGGTCATGGTCTATCGTTTCGACGAAGGCGGTTCCGGCGAAGTCGTGGCGGAAGCCGCCCGGGCCGGCATCGGCTCGTTCCTCGGGCTGCACTATCCGGCTTCCGACATTCCGGTACAGGCGCGCGCGCTTTATCTGCGCAACCTGTTCCGCATCATTGCCGATGTCGACGCCGTCCTGGTCCCGATCCTGCCGCAGCTCGACGAGCACGGCCGGCCGCTCGACCTCTCCATGTCGGTATTGCGTTCGGTCTCGCCGATCCACATCGAATATCTGAAAAACATGGGCGTTGGCGCTTCGCTCTCCATTTCGATCGTCGTAGACGGCAAGCTCTGGGGCCTGTTTGCCTGCCATCACTACGGCCCGCGTCTGCCTTCGGCCCAAAGCCGCTCCACTGCCGAACTCTTCGGCCAGATGTTTGCGTCGCGCCTTGAAAGCCGCGAACGGCGACTGGCTCTCGACTACGAGACAAAGGCGCGCCGCATTGCCGACCGGCTTCTCACCTCCGTCGCAGACAATGCGAGCCTGCTCGACGATCCGGCCTGGCTGATCGACGCGCTCGCCGACGCCATTCCTGCCGACGGGATCGGCGTCTGGATCAACGGCCGCCTGGCACTTGCCGGCATCGGGCCGGATGAGAGAAGTTTCGCAGCCCTCGTCCGCCACCTCAACCGTAACGCAGCCGGCCGCATCTATGCCGTCGACAGGCTCGCGGAAGCCTATCCGGACCTTGAGGTCGACGATGCGGTAGCAGGCATGCTCGCCATCCCGATCTCGCGTTCGCCGCGCGATTATGTCGTGCTTTTCCGTCAGGAATTGGTGCGCACCGTCCGCTGGGGCGGCGACCCGCACAAGCCGGTAGAGTACGGCCCGAACGGCCCGCGGCTGACGCCGCGCAAGAGTTTCGAGGCCTGGTCGGAACTGGTGCGCGGCCGCTCGCTGCCCTTCACGGAAGCCGAGCGCCGTGTCGCCGAAACGATCCGTGTCACATTGATCGAAGTGGTATTGCGTCTCACCGACGAGGTCAGCATGGCCCGCCAGACGGCCAACGAGCGCCAGGAACTGCTGATCGCCGAGCTGAACCACCGCGTCCGCAACATATTGAGCCTGATCACCGGCATTATCCGGCAGTCACAGGCAACGTCGGTCGGCTTTGGCGACTACATCCGCCAGCTCGAGGGCCGCATTCAGTCGCTCGCCCGCGCCCATGACCAGATCACCCGCGATCACTGGGCGCCCGCTTCGCTCCGGCAATTGCTGCTGGCAGAGACAGCCGCCTATCTCGGGAAAAATGCGCAACGCATCCAGATGAGCGGCGAGGACGTGCTGCTGGAACCGCAGGCCTTTTCCACCGCCGCCCTTGTTTTCCATGAGCTGATGACCAACAGCGCCAAATATGGCAGCCTTTCCGGCACCGGCAGTGGCACCGTTCAACTCGGCTGGCATCGCGACGACGAGGGCAATCTGCGCATTGGCTGGCGCGAAAAGGATGGTCCACCCGTCGTCGAACCCAAACGCCATGGCTTCGGTTCGACGATCATCCGCCGCTCTATCCCGTATGACCTCGGCGGCAAAGCCGAGGTCCGCTACGTCAAGGATGGGCTCGAGGCCGATTTCTGCATTCCGGCGCGACATGTCGTCGGCCCTACGAGCGAACGGTCGAATCCGCCTCCGGTCGGAGCGACCGAACGCAAGACGATTGCCGACGATCAACCGCTCTCCGGCCTCAACGTGCTGCTGGTGGAAAACAATCTGATCATCGCCATGGATGGGGAGGACATCCTGCGCCGCCTGGGCGCCGACGTGGCCACGGCACCAAGTGTCACTGAGGCGATGGAAATTCTGGCGGGCCAGTCCTTCGATCTGGCGCTTCTCGATGTCAATCTTGGCGATGAGACGAGTTTCGGAATTGCCGACCGGCTGGCAGCCGACGGCGTGCCCTTCGTTTTTGCCACAGGCTATGGGGAGGGCATCGCCCAGGCGAACAGCCACTCGGACGCGCCCGTGCTACAGAAGCCTTATACGATGGAAGGCATGACGGATATTCTTGCCCGTGTGCCGCTTCCAAGAAGAGAGTAAACCCTCACGCCTCAAGGGGATCCGGTCGCAGGCCGCCGATGAAGAGCTGTTCCAGAAACCGCGCCGCATCCTCGAAGCGCCCTTCGCCCGAATGTTCCTGCCCCAGCACGGCACGCACCTGGACGTCGAAGTCCGCGTAATGTTGCGTCGTCGACCAGATGGAGAAGATCAGGTGATAGGGATCGCATTTGACGATCTTGCCTGATTTCGCCCAGGCGCGGATGACCTCCGCCTTCTCGTCGACCAGTTCCTTCAGCGGTCCCTTCAGCTCGTCCTCGATATGCGGCGCGCCCTGCAGCACCTCGTTGGCGAAAAGCCGGCTCTCGCGCGGAAAATCGCGGGCCATCTCCAGCTTGCGGCGGATGTAGCTGCGGATTTCCGCCTCCGGATTGCCTTCGGCGTTAAAGGCCCGCAGCGGCTCCAGCCAAGTGTAGAGCACCCGGTCGATCAGCGCCCGGTGCATCGCTTCCTTGGTGCGGAAATAATAGAGCAGGTTGGGTTTCGACATGCCGGCCACTTCGGCAATCTGGTCGATGGTCGAGCCGCGAAAGCCGCTTGCCGAAAATACATCGAGCGCCGCTTCCAGGATCTGCTCTTCCTTCTCTTCCTGGATTCGCGTCCGCCTCAGGGTTTTCGCTGCTCTCGGTATGGTCACAGGCTGTTATTTCCCCTTGAAATTCAACTTCTTCGCTCAAGTTTTTCTGGAAGCGATCCCCCGCCGCCTTCTTGAGCAACTGCCCGTATTTTTATCGGCAATTTTCGTGATTTTCGTCTTGAGCCCGGCGGTGGAAGTTGTAATGTTTACCAATCGGTCAAATTATCCGTCAGATGCAAAACAAAGGCAACTGGCGATTTTCCGGCGCTCGACAAAACCAATAAGGGGCGCAGGGAAGGACCACGGGAACAGGCGGGCATGCCCTTTGCATGACTGCCGCAAACAGGTGAGGGCATACAAAATGGTGGCAGCACCAGGCGAGAACATGCGCGTCAATGGCGACCGTCTCTGGGACAGTCTCATGGAGATGGCGCAGATCGGCCCCGGCATAGCAGGCGGCAACAATCGCCAGACGCTGACGGATGCCGATGCGCAGGGCCGCAGCCTTTTCAAAAAATGGTGTGACGATGCCGGTTTGACCATGAGTGTCGACCGGATGGGCACGATGTTCGCCACCCGCCCCGGCACCGATCCCGATGCTCTGCCCGTCTATGTCGGCTCGCATCTCGACACTCAGCCGACCGGCGGCAAATATGACGGTGTGCTCGGCGTGCTTGCGGCTCTCGAAGTCGTGCGCACCATGAACGATCTCGGCATCAAGACCAAACATCCGATCGTCGTGACCAACTGGACCAACGAGGAAGGCGCGCGTTTTGCCCCCGCCATGCTGGCGTCAGGCGTCTTCGCCGGCGTGCACAGCCTGGACTTCGCCTATAATCGCAGGGACCCCGAGGGCAATCTGTTCGGCGACGAACTGAAACGTATCGGCTGGGTCGGCGACGAAGAAGTCGGCGCCCGCAAGATGCACGCCTATTTCGAATATCACATCGAGCAGGGACCGATCCTCGAAGCCGAGGAAAAGCAGATCGGCGTCGTCACCCATTGCCAGGGCCTCTGGTGGCTGGAATTCACGCTGACCGGCAAGGAAGCCCATACCGGCTCGACGCCGATGAACCTGCGCGTCAATGCCGGCCTCGCCATGGCCCGCATCCTGGAGATGGTCCAGGGCGTGGCGATGAGCGAACAGCCGGGCGCCGTCGGCGGCGTCGGCCAGGTGTTCTTCTCGCCAAACTCCCGCAACGTGCTGCCGGGCAAGGTTGTCTTCACCGTCGACATCCGCTCGCCCGACAAGGAGAAGCTCGACCGCATGCGGGCAAAGATCGAGGCGAAAGCGCCTGAGATCACCGATGCACTCGGCGTCGGCTGTTCCATCGAGGCGATCGGCCACTTCGAGCCGATCACCTTCGATCCGAAACTGGTCACGTCGGTGCGCGACGCTGCCGAGCGGCTCGGCTACAGCCACATGAACATCATCTCCGGCGCCGGCCACGACGCCTGCTGGGCCGCCAAGGTCGCACCTGCAACGATGGTCATGTGCCCCTGTGTCGGCGGGCTCTCGCACAACGAGGCTGAGGAAATCTCCAAGGAATGGGCGGCCGCGGGCGCCGATGTGCTGTTCCATGCGGTGGTCGAGACGGCGGAGATTGTCACCGAATGAACCTTCGGCCGCCGTATCTCGCTTATGCAGTCTTCGCTTGGGCTGCGTTAGTGGGTGTATCTGACGTCTTTGGCGCAACGAGCAACGATGCGGATGCAAGACAGCTTAGAAATGTGAAAGAAAATCAGGAAGTTCACATTGCGCCAGCTGACTTTTGTACACGCAACCAAACATTGGAGCTGATGATAGCCAATCCGGTGGTGCCAAACTCAAGATCATTGACACCAGCCACAATTACGCGTGAAGGCGACTCCGTTACAGTTATTCTTCAGGACAACAGCGAGGTATGGCACACGAGGGACGCCGTTCAGAAATTGAACATGTTCATCATCGAAAGCCTAAACCGGGATTGTCTCACGTTACAAACGTGGAAAGTCAAAGGTATAACTCTGAGAGGCCTTCACATTATTAAGCGTCCTGATGGTCAACCAGATTTCGACTTTAGGAAGGACTAGGATTATGAATACCACAGTCATCAAGAACGGCACCATCGTCACCGCCGACCTGACCTATAAGGCTGACGTGAAAACCGACGGCGGCAAGATCATCGAGATTGGTCCGAACCTCTCGGGCGACGAGACGCTGGATGCGACCGGCTGTTATGTCATGCCGGGCGGCATCGATCCGCACACCCATCTCGAAATGCCTTTCATGGGCACCTATTCTTCCGACGATTTCGAGAGCGGCACACGCGCCGCCCTTTCCGGCGGCACGACGATGGTGGTCGATTTCGCCCTGCCCGCCCCTGGCCAGTCGCTGCTCGAGGCGCTGACCATGTGGGACAACAAATCGACCCGCGCCAATTGCGATTATTCCTTCCACATGGCGGTCACCTGGTGGAGCGAGCAGGTCTTCAAGGAGATGGAGACCATCGTCCGTGACAAGGGCATCAACACCTTCAAGCACTTCATGGCCTATAAAGGCGCGCTGATGGTCGACGATGACGAAATGTTCGCCTCCTTCCAGCGCTGCGCCGACCTCGGCGCCCTGCCGCTGGTGCACGCCGAAAACGGCGACGTCGTCGCCTCGATGTCGGCAAAGCTGTTGGCCGAGGGCAATAACGGCCCCGAGGCGCACGCCTATTCCCGCCCGGCCGAGGTGGAGGGCGAGGCCACCAATCGCGCCATCATGATCGCCGACATGGCCGGCTGCCCGGTCTATATCGTCCACACCTCCTGCGAACAGGCGCACGAAGCGATCCGCCGCGCCCGTGCCAAGGGCATGCGCGTCTATGGCGAACCGCTGATCCAGCACCTGACGCTCGACGAAAGCGAATATTCCAATCCCGACTGGGATCATGCCGCCCGCCGGGTGATGTCGCCGCCCTTCCGCAACAAGCAGCATCAGGACTCACTCTGGGCGGGCCTTGCCTCCGGCTCGCTGCAGGTCGTCGCCACTGACCATTGCGCCTTCACCACGGCGCAGAAGCGTTTTGGTATCAGTGATTTCACCAAGATCCCGAACGGCACCGGCGGCCTCGAAGACCGTATGCCGATGCTCTGGACCCATGGCGTCAATACCGGGCGGCTGACGATGAACGAATTCGTCGCCGTCACCTCGACCAACATCGCCAAGATCCTCAACATCTATCCGAAGAAGGGCGCGATCCTTGTCGGCGCTGATGCCGACATCGTCGTCTGGGACCCGCAACGTTCCAAGACCATCTCGTCCAGGGCCCAGCAGTCGGCGATCGACTACAACGTCTTCGAAGGCAAGGAAGTGATCGGCCTGCCCCGCTACACGCTGACACGCGGCGTCGTGGCAATCGAGGAAGGCGCGATCAAGACCCGCGAGGGCCACGGCGAATTCGTCAGGCGCGAGCCGGTCACGGCTGTCAGCAAGGCGCTTTCCCAGTGGAAGGATATCACCGCGCCGCGCAAGGTGACGCGGAGCGGCATTCCGGCAAGCGGCGTATGACGATGGCGCATGACGATACGGCCATCAACCGGAGACCGCTGCCTCTATGCCAATGACCTCACGCCGGCACCAAAGCGTCCAACTCCGGCAGAAGCACGACGCTTTCCTGCTCGTTCGGATCGGTGCGGGCGATGATCGCCGTGCACGGCGTGCTGCTGAGGTTTGCCGGCAAGTGCGGCACGCCGGCCGGGATATAGAAAAGTTCGCCGGCATGGACGATGACGTGATGCTCGAGCCGATCTCCGTACCATGTGTGGGCCTCGCCGGAGAGCATGTAGATCGCCGTCTCGTGCGCCTCGTGCAGATGCGCCTTGGCGCGTACGCCCGGCGGGATCGTCAGGAGGTGCATGCAGATGCCCTTGGCGCCGACCGTCTCGGCCGCGACCCCTTGGAAATAGCTGAGCCCCTGCTTGCCGTCATAGGCATGATTGGGGCGAACGATGTGGCAGGTGGGCTTTGATGTCACGTCCATCCTCATCCTCCATGGAGTGTGTCGTCGATAAAACCGGCGGTAATGATAGCACGCAAACCGCGTTCCCGCGGCGAAAACAAGACTGGTCGCATTGATGCAAGCACCCTCCGTCGTATCCGCCAAGGATCTCTGTCTCACCTACCAGGCGAATGACGGCCCGGTGAGTGCACTGAGCAATGTCAATCTCGATGTCCGCAAGGGCGATTTCGTCTCTTTCATCGGCCCGTCGGGCTGCGGCAAGACCACTTTCCTGCGTGTCATCGCCGATCTCGAGAAGAGCACCTCAGGCGAGATCTCGATCAATGGCATGACACCGGAAGAGGCTCGCAAGGCCCGCGCCTACGGCTATGTCTTCCAGGCGCCGGCGCTCTATCCCTGGCGCACCATCGAAAACAACATCGCCCTGCCCTTGGAGATCATGGGCTATTCCGGCGCCGAGCGGACGCGGCGCATCGCCGAAGCGCTCGATCTCGTCAGTCTTTCGGGCTTCGAGAAGAAATTCCCCTGGCAGCTTTCCGGCGGCATGCAGCAGCGCGCCTCGATCGCCCGTGCGCTCGCCTTCGACGCCGACCTGCTGCTGATGGATGAGCCCTTCGGCGCCCTGGACGAGATCGTCCGCGACCATCTGAACGAAGAGCTGCTGAAACTCTGGACCCGCACCAACAAGACGATCTGCTTCGTCACCCATTCCATCCCCGAGGCAGTCTACCTCTCGACCAAGATCGTGGTGATGTCTCCCCGCCCGGGCCGCGTGACCGATGTGATCGACTCGACCCTGCCGGCCGAACGCCCGCTCGACATCCGCGAAACCCCCGAGTTCCTGGAAATCGCCCATCGCGTCCGCGACGGGCTGAGGACGGGGCACGCATGAGGAGCGGGAGCGTGCACCCTGGGAGCACCCCCCTCTGCCCTGCCGGGCATCTCTCCCACAAGGGGGGAGATCGATATGCCGCGCCGGCTTCCCCAAACAAGCATCGCCGTTCCGTTCGCTATAGAGCCAACTGGGAGCGAGGCGCTATCCTCCTGCCGATCTCCCCCCTTGTGGGGGAGATGCCCGGCAGGGCAGAGGGGGGTTGCCGCGCGTTCGACGCCAACAAATGGGGGCAGTCGCAGTGATACCCGACACCTTCAAGGACAAGATCGTCCCCGTCACCACAATCCTGCTCGCCCTCGTCGTCATCTGGTATATCGCCGCCATCCTGATGAACGCGCCGTTCCAGCGCGACATGGACGGCCGCGCCGGCGTTACACCTACGACCTTCGAATTCATCGGCAAGACGCTGGCGCAGCCGAAGCCGATCCTGCCGGCGCCGCATCAGGTGGCGCAGAACGTCTACGAGAACACCTTTCTGCGCAGCCTTTCGAGCAATCGCAGCCTCGTCTATCACAGCTGGGTAACGCTCTCCTCCACCCTGCTCGGCTTCGGCTTCGGTATGCTGCTCGGCATCCTCCTCGCCGTGCTGATCGTCCACAACCGCGCCATGGACCGCTCGCTGATGCCCTGGCTGGTGGCGAGCCAGACCATACCGATCCTCGCCATCGCGCCGATGATCGTCATCATCTCCTACAACGTACTGACCGGCGACAATGCCGTTGCGCATCTGTTGAACCTCGATTCCGACGCCTCCCGCCTCGTCTCCAAGGCGCTGATCTCCACCTACCTCTCCTTCTTTCCGGTCGCCGTCGGCATGGTGAAGGGGCTGCGTTCGCCCGAAATCATGCATCTCGACCTGATGCGCACCTATTATGCCAGCCCGATGCAGACGTTCTGGAAGCTGCGCGTTCCAGCCTCGATCCCTTTCCTCTTCACCTCGATGAAGGTCGCGATCGCAGCCAGCCTTGTCGGCGCCATCGTCGGCGAGCTGCCGACGGGTGCTGTCGCCGGCATCGGCTCGAAGCTACTCGCCGGCTCCTATTACAGCCAGACTATCGATATCTGGGCCGCCCTCGTCGCCGGATCGCTGCTGGCGGGCATCCTGGTTGCGATCGTCGGCGTTGCGGCGAAGATCGTCGATCGCGCCATGGGCGGGAGGCCGGCATGAGACATCTGACCTTCTCCTGGCAAGGTGTGGTCGCCCTCCTCCTCTGCGTCGGGGCGCTGACGGCCCTGCCGCTCCTGGCCGAGGGCGCGGCGCGCGCCCTCACCGACGGCACGGCAAGCCTCATTTTCACCATCGTCATCGCGGCTGCCCTGCTGTCATTCGCACCGCAGCCGCCGGCCTATCGGGCCACCGTGCTGTTTATCGGCGCGCATGGCGCCGCCTGGATGCTGCTTTCGGCTCTTTCCGGCAACGAGGGCACGGCGACGCGGGCTTTCTTCCTGCTGCTCTTTGCCTGCTGGCTGCTTGCCTGGCGATGCGTCAGCGAACTGTCGAAACTGCAGCCCGTCACGACTTTCGGCAAGTCGGTACTCCAGCTCCTGATCCCGGCGATCTTCGGCGCCTGGATCCTCATTCTCTGGGAAGCGGTCACGCGCGGCGCTGGCGTCCCCTTCATCCTGCTGCCGCCGCCGAGCGCCATCGGCGCGCGGTTCATGGCGTCGCTGCCCATCCTCGGCGCGGACGTCAGGCAGACGATCTTCAAGGCGGTGCTGATCGGTTATACCGTCGGCTGCCTCAGTGGCTTCGTCGTCGCGGTGCTCGCCGACCGCATCGCCTTCCTGCGCCGCGGCCTTCTGCCGATCGGCAACATGGTTTCGGCCCTGCCAATCATCGGCGTCGCCCCTGTCATGGTCATGTGGTTCGGCTTCGACTGGCCGTCGAAGGCCGCCGTCGTCATCATCATGACCTTCTTCCCGATGCTGGTGAATACCGTCGCCGGCCTTGCCGCCTCCGGCAGCATGGAGCGCGACCTGATGCGCACCTATGCCTCCGGCTATTGGCAGACGCTGCTGAAACTCAGGCTTCCCGCGGCAATGCCCTTCATTTTCAATGCACTGAAGATCAACTCGACGCTGGCGCTGATTGGTGCCATCGTTGCGGAATTCTTCGGGACGCCGATCGTCGGCATGGGCTTCCGTATCTCCACCGAGATCGGCCGCATGAATGTCGACATGGTCTGGGCGGAAATCGCCGTCGCGGCGCTGGCCGGCTCGATCTTCTATGGCATCATCGCCCTGACCGAACGGGCGGTGACGTTCTGGCATCCGTCTATCCGTGGTGGCTAGGCGCGCGCGGGCTCCAGAAACGGGTCCGGGCATAACTTCAGAGGGTAAGGATAAGAAAATGAGAAAGTTGATGGTTGCAATGATGGCGAGCGCGATGTCGCTTGCATCGGCCCATGCGATGGCCGCCGACAAGGTGGTGCTGCAGCTGAAATGGGTCACGCAGAGCCAGTTCGGCGGTTATTACGTCGCCAAGGACAAGGGCTTCTATAAGGAAGAAGGCCTCGACGTCGAGATCAAGCCGGGCGGCCCCGATATCGCCCCCGAGCAGGTGATCGCCGGCGGCGGCGCCGATGTCATCGTCGACTGGATGGGTGGCGCCCTGGTTGCCCGCGAAAAGGGCGTTCCGCTCGTCAACATCGCCCAGCCCTACCAGAAAGCGGGCCTGGAAATGGTCTGCCGCAAGGACGGCCCGATCAAGACCGAAGCCGACTTCAAGGGCCACACGCTCGGCGTCTGGTTCTTCGGCAACGAGTATCCCTTCTTCGCCTGGATGAACAAGCTCGGCCTATCCACAGAAGGCGGTCCGAACGGCGTCACCGTGTTGAAGCAGAGCTTCGATGTGCAGCCGCTTGTCCAGAAGCAGGCCGACTGCATCTCTGTCATGACCTATAACGAATACTGGCAGGCGATCGATGCCGGCTTCAAGCCGGAAGAACTGACGGTCTTCAACTACACGGAAATGGGCAACGACCTTCTCGAAGACGGCCTCTATGCGATGGAAGACAAGCTGAAAGACCCGGCCTTCAAGGAGAAGATGGTCAAGTTCGTCCGCGCTTCGATGAAGGGCTGGAAATATGCCACCGAGAATCCCGACGAAGCCGCCGAGATCGTCATGGACAATGGCGGCCAGGACGACAACCATCAGAAGCGCATGATGGGCGAAGTCGCCAAGCTGGTCGGCGACAGCTCCGGCAAGCTGGACGAGGCGCTTTATGCTCGCACGGCAAAGGCGCTGCTCGACCAGAAGATCATCAGCAAGGAGCCGTCGGGCGCCTGGACGCATGATATCACCGACGCCGCTTCCAAGTAGTTTCGGCAGGATTGCGAAGCGAAACGCGCGGGAGATTTCCCGCGCGTTTCGTCTTTTTCTAGAGCATGATGCCAAAAACTGTCCGCGGTATTCGGACGACATTCTCTATCTATTTGATTTGGATGCTGATTCAGATTTCCAGTCAGTCGGCCTAAATCATCTGCATCCAGCAACCGAAAAAAATGCCTTGCAACTGTCGCATTTATCGGGCGTCAAACGTCTTAGGGATGAGCGCGATCAATCTTCGTAATGTTGACATAACCTTGCGGTGATTGATTGACGTCGGAATGGTAATTATTATTGCCTAAAGGGGAATTGTTTTCTGCCGGACTTGTAGATCGAGCAAATCGATACCACCTACAAGCCGAATTTGCCGGCGAGGGATGAAGACGGCAAAGGATCGGCGGATACCTCTGAGAATGCAGGAAGGGCAGTGGCCTGATCGCGCGCTGAGTGGCAGACGCTCGAGTTCGGCCAACCTTATCATAAGATTGGACGACGACGCATGGCACGCAAGCCGATTGGAATTCTAGGCGCCTCTACTCTTTTTGCAGCGGCACTTGCTGCATCCACCGCATTTTCGCAGGAAACGCCGGTCGCAAAACCGCAGCAGAACCTGCCGGCGATCGTCGTCACCACGGCGGTGAGCCGCACCCTCGTCGACCGTGTCATCGGCACCGGAACGGTCAAGCCCGTCGAGGAAGTCTATATCCAGCCTCAGGTCGAGGGCCTCTCTATCCGCACGTTGAAAGCCGATATCGGCGACAAGGTTCAGGCCGAGAGCACGCTGGCGACGCTCAACGATGACGCAGTGGTCCTGGAAAAGAGCCAGATGATGGCGACGAAGGCCAAGGGCGAGGCAAGCCTCGCCCAGCTGCGCGCCCAGCTCATCGAGGCGCAGGCCAATGCCGAACAGGCAAGGCAGCAGCAGGCCCGCGCCCAGGAAATGGTCAAGAAGGGCACGGTTTCCACCGCCCAGGTCGAACAGGCCGATGCGACTGCCGCCGCAGCCAATGCCCGCGTTGTCTCCGCCGAACAGGCGATCGAGGTGTCCGAAGCCGATCTCAAGGTCTTCGACAGCCAGATCGCCGATGCGGATTTGAAGCTGGCGCGCACCGATGTGAAGACACCGGTCGCCGGCACGGTCTCGGCGAAGAACGCCAAGGTCGGCGCCATTGCCGCCGGCAATGGCGATCCGCTGTTCACCATCATCCGCGACGGCGATATCGAGCTTGTCGCTGAGGTCGCCGAAAGCGATGTCGTCAGGATCATGGCCGGCCAAAAGGCAGCGATTTCGCTTTCCGGCAGCCGTGAGAAGCTTTCCGGTGCCGTACGCCTGGTTTCGCCCACCGTCGATCCGGTCACCCGCCTTGGCCTCGTCCATATCTCCATCGACGATGACAGCAAGGCGCGTTCCGGCATGTATGGCAGCGCCGAGATCATCGTGCGCGAGACTGAAGGCGTAGCGCTTCCCCTGACCGCGGTGCTCACCGGCAATGAAGGCTCCTCCGCCCGCAAAGTCGAGGACGGCGTGGTGAAATTCGCCAAGATCGAGACCGGCATCCAGGACGGCGCCTATGTCGAGGTCATCGATGGATTGAAGACCGGCGACGAGGTCGTGGCCAAGGCGGGCGCTTACGTTCGCGACGGCGACCACATCACGCCGGTGCGTGAACAGCCCCCGGCTTCCAACTAAAGAGACCATCCGATGAATTTTTCAGCCTGGTCCATCCGAAATCCCATTGCACCACTGCTGGCCTTCTGCCTGTTGGTGTTCATCGGCATGCAGTCCTTCAACGCGCTGCCGATCACGCGCTTTCCGAACATCGACGTGCCGCTCGTTTCGATCAACGTGACGCAGAGCGGCGCTTCGCCGGCCGAGCTCGAAATGCAGGTGACGAAGGAGATCGAAGACGCGGTGGCCTCCATCACCGGCATCGACGAAATCCAGTCGACGGTGACCGACGGCAGCTCGCAGACCGTCGTCATGTTCCGGATGGAAGTGCCGACCGAACAAGCCGTGCAGGACACCAAGGATGCTATCGACCGCATCCGCAGCGATCTGCCGACTACGGCCGAAGCACCAATCGTCTCCAAGGTCGATGTCGAGGGACAGGCGATCCAGACCTTCGCCGTTTCCTCGCCTGCCATGTCGCTGGAAGAACTTTCGTGGTTCGTCGACGATACGATCAAGCGTTCGCTGCAGGGCCAAGCCGGCATCGGCCGTGTCGACCGTTACGGCGGCGCCGAGCGCGAAGTGCGGATCGAACTCACCCCTGACAAACTCAATGCCTACGGCATCACCGCCGCGAGCGTGAACCAGCAGCTGCGCGGCACCAACATCGACCTCGGGTCAGGCCGCGGCCAGGTGGCCGGAAGCGAACAGGCGATCCGTGTTCTCGGCGACGCCCGCAACGTCGCCGACCTCGCCAACACGACGATCGGCCTGCCGAACGGCCGCTTCGTCAAACTATCCGATCTCGGCGTCATCAAGGACACCTATGAGGAGCCGAAATCCTTCTCGCGCTTCAACGATACGCCAGTCGTTACCTTCGGCGTTTTCCGCTCCAAGGGCGCCAGCGAGGTCAGCGTCGCCGAAACCGTGGCGCAGAACCTCGACAAGGTGCGGACCGAAAATCCGAATGTGAAGATCGAACTGATCGACGATTCGGTCTATTTCACCTACGGCAACTACGAAGCCGCCATCCATACGCTCCTCGAAGGCGCGCTGCTCGCCGTCATCGTCGTCTTCCTGTTCCTGAGGAACTGGCGCGCGACGCTGATTTCGGCAATCGCCCTCCCCTTGTCCGCGATCCCGACCTTCTGGATCATGGACATGATGGGTTTCTCACTGAACCTCGTCAGCTTCCTCGCTCTGACGCTCGCCACCGGTATCCTTGTAGACGATGCGATCGTCGAAATCGAAAACATCGCCCGCCACATCAAGATGGGCAAGACGCCCTATCGAGCGGCGATCGAGGCGGCTGATGAAATCGGCCTTGCCGTCATCGCCACCACCTTCACGATCATCGCCGTTTTCGTGCCCGTTTCCTTCATGCCGGGCATTCCGGGCCAGTACTTCATCCAGTTCGGTCTGACCGTCGCCTTCTCCGTCTTCTTCTCGCTGATGGTCGCGCGACTGATCACCCCGATGATGGCCGCTTATCTGATGCGCGCCGAAGACGCCATGGAAGACCATCACGACAATGATGGCCTGCTGATGCGGGGATACACCCGTCTCATCCGTGGCACGACTGGACGCTGGTACACGCGTTATGCGACGCTGATTGTCGCGTTCGCTTTCCTGGTCGGCTCCGTTTTGTTGCTGATGCAGGTTCCCGGCAGCTTCCTGCCGCCGGAAGATGCCTCACGCATCGTTCTTTCCGTCGAGCTGCCGCCCAATGCACGCCTTGACGACACCGAGAAGACGACGGATGCGATCTATGACAGGGTCAAGGACATCAACGGCGTCGATAGCGTCTTCGTCCTCGGTGGCGCATCGCCGAAGGGCGATCTCGAACTGCGCCGTGCGACCATCACGCTGGCACTCGATAAGCTCGACCAATCGCTGGTCAAGAAGATGGTCAACGACGTGATCGGCCGTATCCCCGTCATTGGCCCGAAACTGCCGAAGGTGGAGGTCCACGGCCGAGAACGCCCGCAGTGGGATATCGAAAAGGAAGTCTTCGCCAAGCTGCGCGATATTCCCGACGTCCGGATCCTGAAGCTCAATGACCGCGGCGAACGCGACCTCTCCTTCAACTTCCTTTCCAAGAGCGACAAGGACCTGAACGACGCCGTCGGCATTCTGGAATCCAAGCTGCGCGCCGATCCGTTGCTTGCCAATGTCAGCGCCGACGGCTCCCTTCCCCGCCCGGAACTGCAGGTTCACCCGCGCATGGATGAGGCGGCCCGCCTCGGCATTACGCCGCAGCAGATCTCCGAGACGATCCGCGTCGCCACCATCGGCGATGTCGATGCCGCCCTTGCCAAGATCTCGCTCGACGATCGCCAGATCCCGATCCGCGTTCAGGCCGCACTCGACATGCGTCGCGATCTCGCGGCCATCCGGACATTGAAGATCCAGACCGCCAGCGGCGGCACCGTTCCGCTCGCGAGCGTCGCCAATATCGACTATTCGGAAGGGGTAAGCTCGATCAAGCGCAACAACCGCTACCGCGTCGTCTCGATCGGTTCCGACCTGCCGCAGGGCATAGCACTCGACACGGCTTCGGCCCGCTTCCGTCAGATCGTCAATGACGCCAATATCCCGGCCACAGTGCACCTTGCCGAAAGCGGCGACACCAAGGTGCAGAGCGAGATGCAGCAGAGTTTCGTCAACGCCATGTTGATGGGCCTGCTGCTGGTGCTGACGGTGCTGATCCTGCTCTTCAAGGACGTGATCCAGCCCTTCACCATCCTGTTCTCACTGCCGCTCGCCATTGGCGGCGTCGCAGCCGGCCTGATCCTCACCAGCAATCCGCTGT
The DNA here is from genome assembly GCF_013591995.1 of Rhizobium sp. WYCCWR 11146. Lineage (NCBI taxonomy): Bacteria > Pseudomonadati > Pseudomonadota > Alphaproteobacteria > Hyphomicrobiales > Rhizobiaceae > Rhizobium > Rhizobium sp. WYCCWR 11146. The sequence goes on along the minus strand of NZ_JACCEY010000001.1, from coordinate 161,161 downwards.
CGATGCCTGTCATGATCGGCATCCTGATGCTGATGGGTGTCGTCACCAAGAACGCCATCCTGCTCGTCGATTTCGCAATCGAGATGCGTCATCAAGGCATGCCTCGCGTCGAGGCCATGGTCGAAGCCGGCCGCAAACGCGCCCGGCCGATCATCATGACCTCGATCGCCATGTCGGCGGGCATGCTGCCTTCCGCGCTCGGTGTCGGCGAAGGCGGCTCGTTCCGCGCGCCGATGGCGATCGCGGTGATCGGCGGCATCATCGTCTCGACTGTGCTCTCGCTCGTCGTCGTGCCCTCCTTCTTCCTGATCATGGACGATCTGTCCCGCCTGCTTGGTTGGGCTTTCGGTCGCCTGGTCGGCAGGAAGGACAACGAGGAACTGCCGCTGTCGCGCGAGGATCTCACCCGTGTCACCCGGGAGAACCGCAGCGAGATCGATTCGTTGGAGGAGCGCCTGACCGCAATCGAAAAGCCGGAAAGCAAACGCAAGAACGCCAAGGGCAACGACACCAACGTGCTGCGGCTGCCGCCCTTCGCGGCGGAATAAGCAAAACCCAGGAAATGAACGGGCCGGGAGCGATCTCCCGGCCCGTTTCGTTTTTGCTGTTCATTTCTTAGCGTTGACCGAAATCAATTCCGCCATCGTCTCCTTCCCGTATTTTGCCCGGCAGCCACAAGGAATTGAAAGACCGGCCATATCAGGAGACCGGGAGATGAACAGAACGCTGACATTCAACGGCCATGAGGCCGCTGTCCTCGCCAAGGCTGACTTCATGGCCGGGCTCGACCACGACGAGACTGAAGTCCTGCGCGCCTGCGCCACCATTCTCCTCTGCGACCCGCACGACGTTCTCTTCGAGGAGGGCGACAAGGCGGCCTATTTCTATTGCGTGCTCAGCGGTTATGTCAGGCTCTATCGCCACAACGGCGACGGCAGGCACGCCGATATCCGCATCTGCGAGCCCGGTGACAGCTTCGCCGAATGCCTGATCCACGCCGACGAAACCTATCGCACCGGCGCGCAGGCGATGGATCATGCCGTGCTGGCATGCTTCCACATTCCCGAGGTTCGTCTGTTGCTCGAGGAACGGCCGCGGATCGGCAAGGCGATCATGCGCAGCCTGTCACTGCATCTGATCTCCACGATGGAATGCCTGGCAAGCGACCGCATGCAGACGGCGCCGCAGCGCGTGGCGCACTATCTGCTGACCCATTGCGTTGAGAACGGCGCGACCGCTTCGCTGCGGCTGCCCTTTCCGAAAAATCTGCTCGCCCGGAAGCTCGGTCTCGCGCCGGAGGCGCTTTCGCGCGCCTTCTCGACGCTGAAGATGAAAGGTGTCACGGTGCGCGGCCGGGCGATCGCCATCAGCGACGTCAACCTGCTGCGGCAGGTCTGACCGCAAAAATCATCCCGCTTTAGAGCAATTCCAGCAAAAGTGCGGAGCGGTTTTGCGTCCGGAATTGCGTGAAAACAAAGAGATAGAGCATTTCCGTGATTCGGAGAAAAACGGAAATGCTCTAGAGCCCGCCCTGCTCCCTGAGGAAGCTGACGATCGAACTGACGCCGTCGCCGCGCTTCATGTCGGAGAAGACGAAGGGGCGGCTAGCACGCATGCGCGTCGCATCCCGGTCCATCACCTCGAGATCAGCGCCGACATAGGGCGCCAGATCCTTCTTGTTGATGACAAGCAGGTCCGATCGAGTGATGCCGGGGCCTCCCTTGCGCGGGATTTCCTCGCCCTGGCAAACCGAGATGACATAGATGGTGATATCGGCAAGATCAGGCGAAAAGGTCGCCGCCAGATTGTCGCCACCGGATTCGATGAAGACGACGTCGAGATCAGGGATCCGTTGGTTGAGGCCAGCAATCGCCTGCAAATTGATCGTAGCATCCTCGCGGATGGCGGTATGCGGGCAGCCGCCCGTCTCGACGCCGACGATGCGGTCCGAAGTCAATGCCTGCATCCGCACCAGCGCCTCGGCATCCTCTGTCGTGTAGATATCGTTGGTGACAACGGCGACGGAATAGTCGTCGCGCATCGCCTTGCAGAGCTTTTCGGTCAGCGCCGTCTTGCCCGAGCCGACCGGCCCGCCGATGCCGACACGCAAAGGTCCGTTTCTTGATTTCATATGCCTTACTCCAATCGAACCCCGATGATAACGAAGCCACCCGCCCGCGCCACCGTCAAATGACTTAGAGCGCCTGTTTTTCTTCGAATCACGGAAGCGCTCTATCTCTTGGTTTTCACGCAATTCCGGACGCAAAACCGCTGCGCACTTTTGCTGGAATTGCTCTGACCGCAGCGATAATTTCGGACGATCACGAACGGAACAGCCGCGTCGCCTGCGTCTCGTGGCGCAGGCTGGCAATATCGGCCTGCACCGTCGCCGAACCCAGATCGTCAAGCGTCGAGGCTGCCGCCCGCCGGGCGACCTCCGTGATATGGTCTTCGAGACCGGCAAGCACGGTAACGCCATCCCTCTGCCCGGCGACACCGAGGCGGATGCCTGATGAAACCGCTTGTGAGACATAGGCATGCAGGAACGCGGCGAGTGCCTTCTCGGGCTCTATGCCATGGGCGCCCGTTACCGCCCCGACCGCAATGGGATAAGCGACCTTGTCGGGTAGCCGCTCGAACACCCCGTCCGGCCAGGCCCGCGCCGCTGCGAGGAAAGCCTCGCCGAGCAGCATCGTTTCCTGATGGCGCTCGCGTGATCCGGCAAGCGCCTCGGCGAGCGCGGCCATCTCGGCAAGGCGCACCGCTTCCGCTTGGCGCCTGTGGCTTTCAGCCAGAAGCACCGCATCGTTCCAGACCGAACCGTTGCCGATCAGCGTGCCTGTCCAGGCGACAAGCGAGGTAGCATCTGTGACAAGCCCGTCGGCAACCGCCCGCTCCAGCCCGCCCGAATAGGCAAAGCTACCGATTGGAAAGGCCGGTGAGAGCCATGCCGTCAGGCGCAGCAATGCCTGCAGCTCACGATCCCTGTTCATCAAGGCTCAGTCGTGCTTGTGGTCATGATCATGACCGCGATCGTGGCGGTGCTCATGCTCATGCTCGTAGCCATGTTCGTGATCATGGTCATGGCCGTGATTATGATCATGCCCGTGGTCATGCCCGTGGTCATGATTGTGATCGTGATCATGCCCATGCGAATGCCCGCCTTGGGAATGATAGGCGCCGCGCGCCGGCTGGAACGGCTCGTCGATCTCGAGGACGACGGCGCCGAGGCCCTGCAGCATGGTGCGGATGACATGGTCGCGGAGGATGACGATTCGGTCTTCCTCGATCTGTGCGGCAAGATGCCGGTTGCCGAGATGCCAGGCGAGCTCTACCAGATGCGTGCGGTCGCGTCCGCGAACCTCGAAGAGCTTCTCGTCGGCGGCGAGGATCTCGATCAGTTCGCCGTCGTCGCGCACCAGCAGGTCGCCATTGGCGAAAAGCACCGGATCCTTGAGATCGAGCATGACCATCTCGCCATTTTCCAGATGCAGCAGCTTGCGGCGCAGATGGCGCAGATCATGCGGCAGCTTGACCTGGGCGATTGGGTGGGAGGAAGGGGTTCCGGCGGGAAGATAGGAGGTGACGCGCTGCATGACATGTCCGTTTTTCTGAGAGGACGACCATGCAAAATAGCTCTTCCCGATGCAAGCACCAATGGCCTTTCGTCTAAATCAAAAAATAGAACATGATGTCGTCCGAAAACCGCAAACACTTTTCGGCATCATGCTCCAGACCTGGCTTTTATATTCCGTAAGCCTGCATCACATTGTCGCTCTCCGGTCCTTTGTTCTCGCCATCGACGCCGTTATCGACGAGCCCGTGCCAGGCGTGATGCAGACCTTCCCGTTCGTGTACGACGCGATTGCGCCCAAGCGCCTTGGCGAGATAGAGCGCCCGGTCGGCGGAAGCATAGACCGCCTGCTTGTTGCGCTCGGCGACCAGATCGGCAACGCCGCCGGAAACGGTGATGCGGATATCGTGCCCCTCGGCCCTGATGGCGCCGCCGGCGATCCGAGCCCGGACACCTTCGATGCGCTCCATCCGCGCCTCCAGCGGCTCCCCGGAGACGATGACGCCGAACTCCTCCCCACCCAGCCGTGCGACGACGGACATCTCATCGAAGGCGGATGTGAGCATGGCCGAAACGGCAATGATAACGGCATCGCCACACCCATGGCCGAAGCGGTCATTGATCGTCTTGAAACGGTCGACGTCAAAAATCACCAGCGACGCGTTGCCATCGGTATTCTCAAGCGCCTCGGTAAAGGCGCGCCGGTTGAGCAGTCCGGAAAGCGTATCCGTGCGGCTGAGCTTTTCGAATTCCGCCCGCGAGAGCGCGAGATCGCGCATGGCAAAGCCGGCAAACAGCGACAGCATGCCGGAAACCGTACCGCCGATCAGCCAGGAAAAGATTGCGCCGAAGCCGATTGCATGGGCGAGCGTCACCGGCAGGAGCCCGAGAAGATCGAGCGACGGCATCGTCAATGCGATAATGACTCCCGAGAGAATAACGGCGAGAAAAGCCATCTTCAGGGCGAAGACATAGACGTTCTTGCGGTATTGAAGATCGCTAAAATCGGCCTGCAGCGAAATCCAGTTTCTCATCAGAATCAACCTTCCTGCTCGGCGTTTCCAGGCATTGATAAGAGTCCAATTGCTGCGGGTGTCTTAATCGACTCGTTAAGATTCGAACGGTTTCGGACGAATCGGTGGATAGAACTTTTCTAGCAGGGGATGCAGTTTTCCAATCTCTGAATCGAACAGCGCAGAGAGACACTTAAATTACTGATATAAAAGAGATTTATTGATCCGTGCGGGGAAGCTGTTCCAGAATGGTTTAGCTGGGAAAAACATCGGCTTTTCCATCGATTTTTACAACCATATGGAGAGCGCTATTCACAATTCGCTTTAAGAGCGGACTGGCTCTAGGGCTGCTTCAATTGTAGACAGAAACTGACAATCGCAATGCTTGTGGAATCGGGCTCCATAAGCCGGTTCGAAGCCCAGCCGAGCGCAGGGCGGCGGCGCTCCAGGTGTTGCAGCCGAAGAGAGCGTTGAAGTATCCCCTGGCCTCGAAGAAACGGTCGATCTCGCCGTAACCGGCATCCGGAATCGGCACCACCGCGCCCGCGTCGCGCACGAAGCTGTCCGAGATAAAATTGCGCAGCTGCGCTAATTGATCGTCACTGACATTGAATGCCGCAACAGTCGGCTGCGGCTCGGTGATATGACCGGCAAGGTCCACATGCAGCACTGAACGGTCGATCGTCAGCGCGCGCAACATCGGCAGCGGCTTCAGTTCCGCCCAAGTGGGAGTTTCCAGATAGAAGGCACGACCGCCCCAGCCGATAATGAGCCACTCCGCATTCGGATGGCCGAGCGGAAAACCGGTATCGTCAAGGAAGGAAAAGGCAGCCCGCGTTTCCGCGTCGAGCGGAATGGCAATATCGGTATGGATCGGGCCCGACAGCAGCAGGATCCGATGCGTCACTGCGGCAGACGACGCCTTGACCGGCGCAATCAGCGGCCGGGGAATAAGGGTCCCGCAGGCCGCCGAAAGCACGAGCAGGAATACGATCCGCAACAACCAGCGGATGCCTGTCCTCATCGCAACCGTCCATCACGCATCGGACGTAGGCCTAGAACAGAAAATAGCGCTGCGCCATCGGCAGCACCGTCGCCGGCTCGCATGTCAGCAATTCGCCGTTCGCCCTGACCTCATAGGTCTCCGGATCGACCTCGATCTCGGGTGTCAGGTCGTTGTGGATCATCGATGCCTTGGAGATGCCGCCGCGCGTATTCTTCACCGCGACCAGTTCCTTGGCGACACCGAGCCGACCCTTCAGGCCGCCGTCGAGGGCGGCCTGGCTGACGAAGGTAACGGAGGAATTGGTGAGGCTCTTGCCATAGGAGGCAAACATCGGCCGGTAGTGCACCGGCTGCGGCGTCGGGATCGAGGCGTTCGGATCGCCCATCGGGGCGGCGGCGATCGAGCCTCCGAGCAGCACCATATCGGGCTTCACGCCGAAGAAGGCCGGGTTCCACAGCACGAGGTCGGCGCGCTTGCCGACTTCGACCGAGCCGATCTCACGGCTGAGACCATGGGCGATTGCCGGGTTGATCGTATATTTGGCGATATAGCGGCGGACACGGAAATTGTCGTTGTCGCCTTTTTCCTCCTTCAGTCGGCCGCGCTGGCGCTTCATCTTGTCGGCCGTCTGCCAGGTGCGGATCGCCACCTCGCCGACGCGGCCCATGGCCTGGCTGTCGGACGAGATGATCGAGAAGGCGCCGATATCGTGCAGGATGTCTTCGGCGGCGATAGTCTCCTTGCGGATCCGGCTTTCGGCAAAGGCGATATCTTCGGGGATCGACGGCGACAGATGGTGGCAGACCATCAGCATGTCGAGATGCTCGGCGATCGTGTTGACCGTATAGGGACGCGTCGGATTGGTCGACGACGGAATGACATTCGGCTGGCCGCAGATCTTGATGATATCAGGCGCATGCCCGCCGCCCGCCCCTTCCGTGTGGAAGGCATGGATGGTGCGGCCCTTGATGGCGCCGATCGTATCCTCGACGAAGCCGCTTTCGTTCAGCGTATCGGTGTGGATCATCACCTGCACGTCGTATTCATCGGCAACCGACAGGCAGCAGTCGATGGCGCCTGGTGTCGTGCCCCAATCCTCGTGCAGCTTCAGCGAGGTGGCGCCGGCCAGCACCATTTCGGTCAGCGCCCCCGGCAGCGAGGCATTGCCCTTGCCGGCAAAGGCAAGATTCATCGGAAAGGCGTCGGCCGCTTCGATCATCCGCGCGAGGTGCCAGGGACCGGGCGTGCAAGTGGTGGCGAGCGTGCCGTGCGCCGGTCCCGTGCCACCGCCGAGCATGCAGGTCATGCCGCTCATCAGCGCTTCCTCGATCTGCTGCGGCGCGATGAAATGGATATGGCTGTCCATGCCTCCAGCGGTGACGATCTTGCCTTCGGCGGCGATCGCCTCCGTGCCGGGACCGACGATGATGTTTACACCCGGCTGCATGTCGGGATTACCGGCCTTGCCGATCGCGACGATACGCCCGTCCTTGAGCCCGATATCGGCCTTGTAGATGCCCGAATGATCAACGATCACCGCATTGGTGATGACGGTATCGACCGCACCATCCGCCCGCGTTACCTGGCTCTGGCCCATGCCGTCGCGGATCACCTTGCCGCCGCCGAACTTCACCTCCTCGCCATAGGTGGTGAAATCCTTCTCGATCTCGATGAAGAGCTCCGTATCGGCAAGGCGCACCTTGTCGCCGGTGGTCGGTCCGAACATGCCGGCATAGGCGGCGCGCGAGATCTTGTAGGGCATCTATCAGGCTCCTTGGGAGGAAGAGACGAGTGTTTCTCCGCCGAGCCGCGCGAGGCGGCCAGCGGCAATATGGCTATCGACAAGCTGTCGTTCGGCCGCAAATGGGTGCAATTCCCAGCCGACGTGGCCGAAGCCGGCAAGCGTCACCTCGGCCTCGGCGTATGTGTTCAGCACCTCGGCAATGACGATCATACCGCTGCTCGGCACGACATAGGGCGACGGAGAAAACGCCGAAAGCGAGGCATCCACGGACTCGTGAACCGCCTTGCCGATGACGACGTGCTTCTTGCCGGTATCGGCGCAGAAGACACTGAACTCGCCCGTATAGTTGTCACAGAAATCGTCGAGTTCCGGATGCGAGACGGCAAGCGGCGCCCGCATCGCAGCGAATTTTTCCGGGTCGCGCACACTCCAGATTTCGCTAGCCGACACCACGCCCGGATGGGCGCGCCACTCACGCGAACCGAGCATCGCCTTTGCCGGCCTGCCGGTATTGCAGACCGCGACGGCATCCGTGCGGCTACCGCCGGCGCCATAGGAGCGGCAATCATTGAAGCGGATGACGAAATCGGCGGCATCGATGATGCCAGCCCCGCCCTGCTCAATGTCGCCATTGCCGACGATCATGATTTTCCTGATCACCCTAGTTGCTCATCGTATCTTCGAGCTCTCTCAGCTCTTTCGTGCGTTTGTCCGTAATGTTGGCGAGACACCCGGCGACCAGCATCGGCTCCATCGTGCCGCCGCGGGCCTGAAAGCCGAAGGCGTCGCATTCGGCGTCGCGATAATCGATCCAGGCGCGCTGCGCCTTGACCAGCGCCTGCTCTGCGCCCTTCCTGTCGCCATCCAGGTCCTTGTCGATCGCCGCCAGGGCGGCGCGGGTCTTCTTATATTGCGCATTCAACGCATTGTCGGCGGCCTCATGGCGCCCCGACTCGCAGGCAGTCATGTCCGATTGCGTCTTGGGACTGTTGCAATCGATATCCTCAGCAGAGACAGCACCTGCCGTCAGCAGCATCGCCGCCCCGACGAGGCAGATATTCAAGCGCATGCGTTTCTCCAGACTATTGTTCTTAAAGCTTGCCCATCACCAGCTGACGGAATCCGTAGACCTCGCGCTTGCCGGAAAGCGGGATCAGCGTCACCGAGCGCGTCTGCCCCGGTTCGAAGCGCACCGCCGTCCCCGCCGGAATATCGAGCCGCTTGCCATGTGCTGCCGCGCGATCGAAGGAAAGCCCGGCATTGGTCTCGGCGAAATGATAGTGGCTGCCGACCTGCACCGGCCGGTCGCCGGTATTGGAAACCTCCAGCGTCACCGTCGGCGCGCCGGCATTCAGTTCGATGTCGCCGCTTGCGGCAATGATTTCGCCTGGAATCATCTCGTCCTCCTTAAGCCGCCTTGGGCACGCAGCCCTCGGCTTTCAGCACACGCTTCGTCGACGCCGGATTTTTGGCGAGCATCGCCACCGGCCGAATAGGCCTCGCGACGAGATTGCCACTGCAGTTCGGGCAGACACCCTTCAACACGGCGTCCACGCAATCGGCGCAGAAGGTGCATTCATAGGTGCAGATCCGTGCCTCTGCGCTGTCAGGCGACAGATCTTTGTCGCAGCATTCGCAATTGGGCCTGAGCTCCAACATTCCTATCTCCTCACCGGATTGGTTCGTGCACGGTGACGAGCTTGGTGCCATCGGGAAACGTTGCCTCCACCTGCACGTCATGGATCATCTCGGCAATGCCCTCCATCACCTGGTCGCGGCCGATCACATGGGCACCGGCTTCCATCAGTTCGGCAACCGGACGGCCGTCGCGGGCGCCTTCGACGACGAAGTCGCTGATCAGCGCGATCGCTTCGGGATAGTTCAGCTTGACGCCGCGCTCCAGCCGCCGCCGCGCCACCATCGCCGCCATCGAAATCAACAGCTTGTCTTTTTCTCTCGGAGTGAGGTTCATCGCTTGTCCATCTGCTTGATCGAATGCTGAAGTTCATAGATTCCAGACTTTCGGCACAGGCGCACCATTGCGCAAGGCGGAAATGACCGGGATCAGGATTTTTCTGAGTGAGAAGCCGTCGGCTGCGGCAAGGCGGACGACGAGCTTGCCATTCCAAGCGCTCGCACCGCCCATCGATCCTTCGACGAGCGGCCGGACTTTGCCAAGATAGGCTTCTGAAAGCGGCCCGGCATAAAGCAGTGTCGCAAAGGCCACCTGTCCGCCGAGCACGGCCTGTCGCGCCGCCAGTGCCGCCACACCTTCGGAAAGTCTGAGTTCTTCGGCGTGGATCAGTTGACCCGAGCGGCGGATGCGCCAGCGATCGCGGAACAGCCCCGATACCACCGCCTCACCCATCGCCTTGCGGCCGAGCAGCACGGCTTCGACAGCCAGAAATTCGGCGCTCTCGTCAAGATCGACATCCAGCCGGCGGAAAAGTGCGGCCCGGTCGAAGAGGATCGTTTCCTGCGGCAGCCAGTCGACGCGGGCTTGGGCTCCAACCTTGATGCTGGTCGCCACCTCGGCGATGCCGGCCGATGCCTTGTAGATCTTCTCGCAAGCCTGAGTGGTGACGTCGATGCGCGTGCCGGCGCCGGCATCCACGCTCCAATTCATCCGATCGCCGCCCGTCAGCCCGCCAGCGGTATTGATGATGACGGCTTCCATGGAGGCGTCGAAGGTATCGGGCAGGCGGATCTTCGCCGCCCCCTCCTGATAGAGTTCACGGATGCGCGTGCGGCCATCGAACAGCTTTGCCGCCAGATGCCCGCGCCCTTCCGCTCTTTGCGGTCTCGTGCCTGCCGCCGCAATCGTCATATCGTCCCTTTCGGTCGCGCCCCCCGGTTTTCATTCAAGCGCGCAGATAGCGGAAAGCAAGCAATTCCTATGCCGCCCCGAGCAGACCTCTGGCGGCGGCGGAAGGTTTTCCAGGCGCCGCGCCCTCTGCTGCAATATGCGGCATCTGCCGGTCAGACAGTCAGGTGGCGGCGGGCCTCCGGCGTATCCAGCGTCTCGGCAAGCCCTTCATGCACGATTTCGCCGCGGTCCATGATGTAGACATAGTCGGCAAGCTCACGGCAGAAATCGAGATATTGCTCGACGAGCAGGATCGCCATGCCTGTGGAGTCACGCAGATAGCGGATCGCCCGGCCGATATCCTTGATAATCGATGGCTGAATGCCCTCGGTCGGCTCGTCGAGCACGAGAATCCTCGGCCGCGTCACCATGGCGCGCCCGATCGCCAGTTGCTGCTGCTGCCCGCCGGAAAGATCGCCGCCGCGACGTGACAACATCGACTTCAGCACCGGGAAGAGACTGAAGATGTCATCGGGGATGTTGCGGTCGCGGCGGCCAAGCGGAGCAAAGCCGGTTTCGAGATTTTCCTTGACTGTCAGTAGCGGGAAGATTTCGCGCCCCTGCGGCACATAGCCGATGCCCTGCTTGGCACGGGCAAAGGGCGGCAGGCCGTTGAGCTTTGTATCGTTGAAGGTGACGGTACCCGCCGACAGCGGATGCTGGCCGGTAACGGCGCGCAGAAGAGAACTCTTCCCCACGCCGTTACGCCCCAGCACGCAGGTGATCTTGCCCATCTCCGCTGTGATCGAGATGCCGCGCAGCGCCTGAGCGGCACCATAATGCAGGTTTGCGTTTTCGACTGTCAGCATGCGTTCACCCATTCCCCATCAGTTCATCAGCATGCGCCTCAGCATTTGCAGGGCGTGCTCCTGTTCCTTCGTTCTCTCACCACCGACCTCGGCCACTTCCTCGGCAATGCCGATCAATTGCTGACGCTCTTGCATGTCGAGCGCCTCTATCCAAAGAGGCCGGAACCGTCGGATCGGATCTTCGGGACTGGTGACGTTCTTAGACGCCCACTCGCCGAAAACCAGCACCTCTTGCATATCGCCCGGCCGGATGATGCCTTTCATGCGATTGCGAACGACATCCTTCGCAGCGTCGAAATAGATCGGCTTTTCCTTGGCAAGGCAGAAGAGGAAGGCCACCGCCGCAATCGCCGGATCGGCGATCGAGGCCAGCGGCGCTGCCTCGGCCTGCTTGCGGAACTTTCCGCGCTTATAAGCGCCCCGCATACGCTCGACGGAATCGATGATCTCGTTTCCCGCCTCACGCACCATTTTCAAACGCCAATACCAGACGACCGCGCCGCTGATCGCCACGACCAGAATACCGAGAAAAGCCATGATGAAACCCCACAATAAAACCCGCTCGTTTTAGAGCTCGTTCTTTTGTCAGGTTCAAGCCTGTAAGTTGCATTCATCACCGCCCCAAATAGTTCTCGATGACCTTCGGATCCGAACTCACAAAATCGATCGACCCTTCGGCCAGCACCGATCCCTCAGCAAGGCAGGTCACCTTGACGCCGAGGTCTCGGATGAAGCCCATGTCATGTTCCACGACGACGACCGAGCGCGTCTTGGCGATATCCTTGAGCAGGATCGCCGTTTCCGCCGTCTCCGCATCCGTCATGCCGGCCACCGGTTCGTCGACCAGCAGCAGCTTCGGCTCCTGCGCCAAGAGCATGCCGATCTCCAGCCATTGCTTCTGCCCGTGCGAGAGATTGGCAGCGAATTCGTCACGGCGATGCGTCAGCCGCACCGTTTCGAGGATCTCCTCGATGCGCGCCTTGTCCTCGCCCGAAAGCCGGTAGAACAGCGTCGAGAACACGCCGCGACGACGGTTCAGCGCCAGCTCCAGATTGTCCCACACCGTATGGCTTTCGAAGACGGTCGGCTTCTGGAATTTGCGGCCGATGCCGAGCTGGGCGATATCGGCTTCATCCTTCTTGGTGAGATCGATCGTGCCGTTGAAGAACACCTCGCCCTCATCGGGCCTGGTCTTGCCGGTGATGATATCCATCATCGTCGTCTTGCCGGCGCCGTTCGGGCCGATGATGGCGCGAAGTTCGCCGGGTTCGATGACAATCGACAGCGAATTCAGTGCCTTGAAGCCATCGAAGGAAACCGAGACGCCGTTGAGATAAAGCACGCTGGTGGGTTTGACGTCGGGGATCATGGCGCTCACTCCGCTGCCTGGATTTTCGGCTGGATACCGTCTTCCTCAGCTGCCGGCGGAGCAGCCTTGGAGACGACCTTCCGCTTGCCGAGATATTGCGCAATCGTGCCGACGACACCCTTGGGCAGGAACAGCGTGACGGCGACGAAGAGACCGCCCAGCGCAAACAGCCAGAACTCCGGGAAGAGGCCGGTGAAGATCGTCTTGCCGCCGTTGACGAGGATCGCGCCGATGATCGGGCCGATCAGCGTCGCCCGCCCGCCCACCGCCGTCCAGATGACGACTTCGATCGAATTGGCAGGCGCGAATTCGCCGGGATTGATAATGCCGACCTGCGGCACGTAGAGCGCACCGGCAATACCAGCCATCATCGCCGAGACGACGAAGGTGAAGAGCTTGAAGTGCTCGACGCGGTAACCGAGGAAGCGTGTGCGGCTTTCCGCATCGCGCACGCCGACCAGTACCTTGCCGAACTTCGAGCGCACGATCGCCGAGGCGAGCAGCAGCGATAGAGCAAGGAAGATCGCAGTTGCCGCAAAGAGGACTGCACGCGTGCCGTCAGCCTGGACGTTGAAACCGATAATGTCCTTGAAATCGGTAAGGCCGTTATTGCCGCCGAAGCCCATGTCGTTGCGGAAGAAGGCCAGTAGCAGCGCGTAGGTCATCGCCTGGGTGATGATCGAGAGATAGACGCCGTTGACGCGTGAGCGGAAGGCAAACCAGCCGAAGACGAAGGCCAGCAGGCCGGGCACGACGAGCACCATCAGCGCCGCAAACCAGAAATGGTTGAAGCCGTACCAGAACCAGGGCAAATCCTTCCAGTTCAGAAACACCATGAAGTCGGGCAGAACAGGGTCTCCATAGCTGCCACGCGTGCCGATCTGGCGCATCAGATACATGCCCATCGCATAGCCGCCGAGCGCAAAGAAGGCACCGTGGCCGAGCGAGAGGATGCCGCAGAAGCCCCAGACGAGATCGAGCGCCAGCGCCAGCAGCGCATAGGTCAGATACTTGCCGAACAGCGACATGATATAAGTCGGCACGTGCAGCGGATTGGTCGGCCCCGTCATCAGGTTCAGGACCGGCACAAGGACGGCGACCAGAAGCAGGAGGGCGATGGCAATGACGATCTTGCGATCGAGTGATCGGAGAAGGAAGGCCGTTATCATGCTTCCACCGCCCTTCCTTTGAGTGCGAAGAGCCCGCGGGGACGCTTCTGGATGAAGAGAATGATGAGGACGAGCACCAGGATCTTGCCGAGCACGGCGCCGGCGAAGGGCTCGAGGAACTTGTTGACGACGCCGAGCGACAGTGCACCGACCAGTGTACCCCAGAGATTGCCGACACCGCCGAAGACGACGACCATGAAGCTGTCGATGATGTAGGATTGACCGAGGTTCGGCGAGACATTGTCGATCTGGCTGAGCGCCACGCCGGCGATGCCGGCAATGCCCGAGCCGAGCGCGAAGGTGAAGGCATCGACCCAGCCGGTGCGGATGCCCATCGACGACGCCATGCGCCGGTTCTGCGTAACGGCACGCATCTGCAGGCCGAAGGCGGACCGCTTGAGCAGCAGGAGCAGCGCCACAAAGACCACCATCGAAAAGACGATGATCCACAGTCGGTTCCAGGTGATGGAGAGCCCGCCGAGATCGAAGACGCCGGACATCCAGGTCGGATTGCGGACCTCGCGGTTGGTCGGGCCGAAGATGCTGCGCACCGCCTGCTGCAGGATGAGCGACACGCCCCAGGTGGCGAGCAGCGTTTCGAGCGGCCGGCCGTAGAGATAGCGGATGACGGCGCGCTCGATCACCAGACCGACGAAGCCGGTAAAGACGAAGGCCGCAGGCACGGCAAAGGCCAGCGAATAATCGGCAAGTTCAGGAAAGGCGGAGGTAATGTATTCCTGCACCACATAGGTGGTGTAGGCGCCGATCATCACCATTTCGCCATGCGCCATGTTGATGACGCCCATGACGCCGAAGGTGATGGCAAGGCCGATCGCGGCAAGCAGCAGTACCGAGCCGAGAGACAATCCGTACCAGATGTTCTGGACGATATCCCACAGCGCCAGGCTGCGATTGATGGAGCTGATATCCGCCTGGATCGCCGGCTTCAGGTCGTCCGGCGCGGTTTCGAGTGTGGTCGTGAGGATGGTCAGCGCATCGCGATTGCCGCGCGCCGCGATCGTATCGATCGCAGCCTTCTTGTCTTCGACGCTCGCATCCGTCTTGAGCAGCAGCACTGCGCGCGCCGCTTCCATCGTATTCTTGATCTCAGCGTCTTTTTCGGCCGCAAGCGCCGTGTTCAGCAGGTCGAGATTGGCGGGATCGGCATCTTTCAGAAGGCCCTGCGCCGCGGCAAGTCGCGCGGAACGGTCCGGGCTCATCAGCGTCAGCTGGCTCGTGGCGGCGCCGATGACGCCGCGTAGCGCGTTGTTGATCTTGACCTTCGTCATCAGATCCGGATCGACATCGGCAGCGGCTTCGCCGGTGATCGGATCGGAATAGGTTGGTTCGTCATCGGTACCACCCTGGAGGAGAACCGGGCCGCCATCTGAATTGACGTAGAGAAGGCCGTCGCTCAACTGCTGCAGGATCTGGCTGACATGCTGGTCCTTGGAAGCGACCAGCGCCTTGATGGCCACTTCGCGTTCCGGGAAATCGCCGACGCCGAGCGCGTCGATGAGCACGTGGATATCGTCCTGGGCCTGGACTTCGCTCGAGATCATCACGCCCGAAAATGTCAGGCAAACCGTGATGAGGAAAATCTTTATGGCGCGATACATCGGCTTTCTCGCCCTTGATAGTGTTGGCCTCGCGGCGCAATCGCTGGGACGGAGCTTCCGCCCGGGATCAAACCCGGACGGAAGCCTTCATGCAATCATCGGATCGAGGCGTGCTCAGGAGCCCTTGCCACCGCACTTGCCCGTAGCGACGTTGAAGTTGCCGCAGGACATCGGCTTGCGCCAATCGGAGATCAGATCCTTGGAGTCAGGCAGGAAATCTGACCATTCGTCGCCGACGACGGCAGGTGTCTGCTGGACGATTTCGAACTGGCCGTCGGCCTGGATTTCACCGATCAGCACCGGCTTGGTGATGTGGTGGTTCGGCATCACGGTCGCATAACCGCCGGAGAGGTTCGGAACGCTAACGCCGATGATGGTGTCGAGAACCTTGTCGGTATCGGTCGTGCCGGCAGCCTGGACGGCCTTAACCCATGCGTTGAAGCCGATATACGCAGCTTCCATCGGGTCGTTCGTCACGCGCTTGTCGTTCTTGGTGAAAGCGTGCCAGTCCTTGATGAACTTCTTGTTGGCCGAGCTTTCGACCGATTCGAAGTAGTTCCAGGCAGCGAGATGGCCGACGAGCGGCTTGGTGTCGAGGCCGGCAAGCTCTTCTTCGCCAACCGAGAAGGCGACGACGGGGATGTCGGTTGCCTTGATGCCCTTGTTACCCAGTTCCTTGTAGAACGGAACGTTGGCATCGCCGTTGATCGTAGAGACGACGGCGGTCTTCTTGCCAGCCGAACCGAATTCCTTGATCTTGGAAACTTCGGTCTGCCAATCGGAGAAGCCGAACGGCGTGTAGTTGGTCATGATGTCTTCTTTCGGAATACCCTTCGAAATCAGGTATGCCTCGAGAATCTTGTTGGTCGTGCGCGGATAGACGTAGTCCGTACCTTCGAGAACGAAGCGCTTGACGCCTTCTTTTTCCATCAGGTAGTCGACAGCAGGAATAGCCTGCTGGTTCGGAGCAGCACCGGTGTAGAAGATGTTGCGCGAGGACTCTTCGCCTTCATACTGGACCGGGTAGAAGAGGATCGAGTTGGTCTCTTCGAAAACCGGCAGAACGGACTTGCGCGACGAGGACGTCCAGCAACCGAATACGGCGGCAACCTTGTCCTTCTGGATCAGCTCACGTGCCTTTTCGGCAAACAGCGGCCAGTCGGAAGCCGGGTCGACGACGACGGCCTCGAGCTTCTTGCCGAGAAGGCCGCCCTTCTTGTTCTGCTCGTCGATGAGCATCAGCATGGCGTCCTTGAGCGTGGTCTCGGAGATGGCCATGGTGCCGGAGAGCGAGTGCAGAATGCCGACCTTGATCGTATCATCGGCGGCAACCGCACCGCTGAAGGCAGCCGAGGCCGCCATGACGGCGCCGAGTGCAGCGCCCGCAATAGTAGTTCTGAGATTCATCTGGTTGAGCCCCTCTTCTTGTTCCGCAACAGGCCGGAAACGGAGATTAACTGTTGCTTAAGGGACTATCGGGTGCTGCAGCGCGAAAACACATACGTCGATTGACGTAGGCGCGGGGGTCAAACAGGCAGGCCAGAGAAGGAAGGGCATCCCTGCAGCAGGATGCCCCGTCTCGATGGCGGAAATTATCCGTCGATCGTCAAAGTGACTGACGTCGGGCCGTAGGAGAGGCTCGCCTTGTGGCCGGAGACCGTGACCTTGCCGAAGGTGCCGGTCACGGCACTCGCCTTCAGGATTTCGATCTTGGTTCCGGGCGTCGGGGCATAACCATCGGCAAGCGTCACCTCGAGGTCGCCGGCCAGCGCCGCCTTGCCCTCGACGACCAGCGTGCCCGCGCCGTTTTCGCCCAGCGCCGGCTTCGTCGTGGCATTGGCGAACTGCTGATAATCACCACTCACGGTCAACGGTTTTTCGGCCGCCAGAACGAGCGAACCACCGTTAACCGTCAGCCCGCCGGTACCGAAGGCCGAGGGTGAGCCGGCCACCAGCGCGCCCTCTTCCAGAACGGTGCCACCGGCATAGCTGTTGGCGCCTGACAGCCCGAGGATGCCTTGGCCGCGCTTCACCAGCCTGCCCTTGCCAGTGATGTCGTTCCGCCAGGTATCGATCGAATTGAAGCCGCCCTTTGCCGCGTCCATCGTCACGGTCACGTCCTGTTCGAACGCACCGTAACCGTCGGCGGCGGCAAACAGATTAAGACGGCCGTAACCTTCCGCATCGTCAAGGAGCGGGTAGCCGGAGGCGATCTCCGTCGTCTTCAACACGGCGCGGCGCTGCTCGCCGTCCAGATAGGGCAGACGCGTTTCGAGAAGCGCTTCAGCGCCCTGCGGCACGCGCGCCGGCTGATCGGTCGCATGGATCGTCGGCAGGCCATAGCTCAGGCGCTGCAGCACGTAGGTGCGATTGGCGTCATGATCGGCGAAACGGTCTGTAGCCAGCGGTGCCGCCTGGGCGGCAACCTCGAGCGCGCCCGCATCCGCAACGCCTGATTTGGCGACGAGCCATGACTGCGCTTGGGCGTAGGCATCGCTCTTCAGCGCGGCATTGTCGGCCTTGTTCAGATTGTAAACGACCGTGGCCGTTCCGAGCATCCGACCGCCCATCACGTCGAGAGGAGAATGCATGCCGGCGAGGATGCGGTCTTCACCCAGCTCGCTGGCGCGCGTGATCATTTCCTGAAAGCGCTGCGGCACGAGATACGCCATGGCGAGCGCATCCCGCCAGGCTTCCGCCGTATGCCCGCTCGGGAAACCGCCGTCCTCGACCGGCTTGCCGCTCTTGGCGGGCTGCAGCGTCGGCACCACCGACACGTCCTGGCTCCAGCGGTAGGGACGGCCATATTTGAAATAGCGCTTGGCAGGCTCCGTCGAGCCGTCACCGCTTGCAGCAATGATGAAGTCGATTGCAAGGCCCATGTCGGGGTTGGCATCAGTCTTGTTTTCCGCGTCCGGCTTGCTGCCGGCACCGCGATTGTTGCCCTTGTCGTCATATTTGACCGTCGTCGCGTCGGCCGCCACCTCGGTGATCGTAGTGGTCTGCTTGGAGCCGGCCTTCCAGGCATCCGTCAGCGGACCGAGGCCATCGACGATGCTGGCATTCTTGCCCCGCCGATCATCGAGATAGGCAGCGACCGCCTGATCGGCCGTCCGCGCCCGTGTCGCATTGACGACATAGCCGATGTTGGCGTCATGGACGGCCTGGTTGACGATATGGCCGTCGGTCTTGCTGGCGGGAATACCATCCCAATCCGTCTTGGCGACCGCCGGGCAATTATCCTTGGCCGGGGCTTCGACACCCGCATCGACGAAAGGCGTGCGCGGGGTCCAGATTTCGAGGAAGCCGGAGAGGAGGTGAACGGCGGCGTTGGTGTCCACCGTCGAGAAGCAGGCGTCACCGCGCTTGTTGGTGTTTCCGGCTTCCGCATAAGCAGCTTTCGCCACTGTTACCTGCTCGGCGCTGGCAAGCGATGGCACGATCGAAAGAAGGCAGACGAGGGCAGTGCTCAGACGGCAAAGGCTTAAAACAGACATGGTGATACCCGAAATGGTTGAACGAACGCCGGGAGAGTTAGAGTTCTTATGTGACAGTTCAATTGCAAAAATATTGCCATTCTGTGAACCAGCCGGTGCCTGCCTCTTGCCTTTCCCAACCATCCCGCCAAAACTGCCGGAGAGACGATGAGCCCAACCGGAATGCCGGAAAGGAAGACATGGCAGCGCGCCAACGCATCATTCCGGTAAGACGCGAATATAATCGCTGGGTCGCCAACCAGACGCTGGAAGATTACGCGCTGCGCTTCACTGCCAAGAGCGCCCGGCATTTCTCCTCGCAGCGCATCTCGCAGACCGCGATCGGCGCGATCTCCTTCCTGGCGCTGGAGGCGATCGGCGGCGCAATCACCCTCTCCTACGGCACCACCAACGCCTTTTACGCCATCATCGTCGCCTCGATCGCCATGCTGGCGATCGGCCTGCCGATCAGCCGCTACGCCATCCGCCACGGCGTCGACATCGATCTTCTGACGCGTGGCGCGGGCTTCGGCTATATCGGCTCGACTATCACCTCGCTGATCTATGCGAGCTTCACCTTCATGCTGTTTGCGATCGAGGCATCGATCATGTCCGGGGCGCTGGAGCTCACCCTCGGCATCCCGCTCTGGATCGGCTACATCATCAGCGCCGTCATGGTGATCCCGCTGGTGACGCACGGCGTACGGCTGATCAGCAAGTTCCAGCTGATGACCCAGCCCTTCTGGATCGTGCTGAATATCCTGCCCTTCATCTTCATCGCCCTGTTGGACTGGGAAAAATTCGATCTCTGGCGCGCCTTCGCCGGCATCCGCCATGCCTCCGGTCCGCCCGGCACCATCGCCGAATTCGATCTGGTGGAGTTCGGCGCGGCCTCCGCCGTCATCCTGGCGCTGATGTCGCAGATCGGCGAACAGGCCGACTTCCTGCGCTTCCTGCCGCCGGACCCGCAGCGCAAGTGGCGCCACCGCCTGGCGATCTTTCTCGCCGGGCCCGGCTGGGTCATCATCGGCGCGCCGAAGTTGCTTGCCGGCTCCTTCCTGGTCGTGCTGACCTTCACCTCGGGCGTCCCCCTCGATCGCGCCGCCGACCCGGCGCAGATGTATCTGACCGCCTTCGGCTACATGGTCCCCTGGCATAATGGCGCGCTGCTGTTGATGGCCGCCTTCGTCGTCGTCTCGCAGCTGAAGATCAATGTGATGAACGCCTATGCCGGTTCGCTCGCCTGGTCGAACTTCTTCTCGCGGCTGACCCACAGCCATCCCGGCCGCGTCATCTGGCTGGTCTTCAACGTCGCAATCGCCCTGCTTTTGATGGAACTCGGCATCTACCGGCTGCTGGAGGAGACGCTCGGCATCTTCTCGATCATCGCCATGGCCTGGCTCTGCACGATCTCCGCCGATCTCTTCATCAACAAGCCGCTGGGGCTGGCTCCTCCCGGCATCGAGTTCAAGCGTGCCCACCTCTACGACATCAACCCGGTCGGCCTCGGCGCCATGACGCTGTCGGCGACGGTGTCGCTGATTGCCCATTTCGGCGCCTTCGGGGAGATCGCCGCCTCGCTCGCTCCCTATATTACGCTGGTCATTGCGCTGGTCGCCTCGCCTGTCATCGCCTGGGCAACGAAAGGCAAGTTCTATCTCGCCCGCAAGCCGCGCCAGAGCTGGAAGAACCTGGCGAACATCACCTGCTCGGTCTGCGAGCATCCGTTCGAGCCGGAGGACATGGCCTGGTGCCCGGCCTATGCCGCGCCGATCTGCTCGCTCTGCTGCTCGCTCGACAGTCGCTGCCACGACATGTGCAAGCCGGCTGCCCGTTTCAACGCGCAGGTCGGCACCGTCGCCAAGGCGTTGCTGCCGGAAGCCATTCTGGGGAAGCTGGCGACGCGCCTTGGCCGCTACGGCATCGCCGTCGTGCTGGCATTGACCGCCATCGGCGCAATCCTGGCGATGATCGCCCATCAGGTCGCCTCCGCCTCGCCCGAGACGGGTGAGGTCGTCAATCGCACCATCCTCATCGTCTTCTTCGTCTTCTCGGTGATCTCAGGCGTCGTCTGCTGGTTCTATGTGCTCGCCCATGACAGCCGCGTCGTTGCCGAGGAGGAATCCTCACGCCAGAACACGCTGCTGCTGAAGGAAATCGCCGCCCACAAGAAGACCGACGCCGCCCTGCAAAACGCCAAGGAGACGGCCGAGGCCGCCAACCGCGCCAAGAGCCGCTACGTCGTCGGGCTCAGCCATGAATTACGCACGCCGCTGAACGCCGTGCTCGGCTACGCCCAGATCCTCGAACGCGACGAGACCATCCCGGCGCCGCGCCAATCCTCGATCAAGGTCATCCGCCGTAGCGCCGAACACCTCTCCGGCCTGATCGACGGCCTGCTGGATATTTCGAAGATCGAGGCCGGCCGCCTGCAGGTCTATTCCAACGAGATCAACATCCAGGATTTTCTCGACCAGATCGTCGATATGTTCCGCCCGCAGGCGCAGGCAAAGGGGCTTGCCTTCATCCATGAGCGCGCGCCGGCCTTGCCGCAATTCGTCCGCACCGACGAAAAGCGCCTGCGCCAGATCCTCGTCAACCTGCTCTCCAATGCCATCAAGTTCACTGACGAAGGCAGCGTCACCTTCGATGTCGGCTATCGCAGCCAGGTCGCGACCTTTACCGTTGCCGATACCGGCCGAGGCATCACGGAGAAAGACCTGCCCCGTATTTACGAACCCTTCCAGCGCGGTGAGGCCGAAAGCGTGCGGCCGATGCCGGGGCTCGGCCTCGGCCTCACCATCACCCGGCTTCTGACCAATACGCTCGGGGGCGAGATCTCGGTTTCAAGCGCGAAGGACGAAGGCTCGACCTTCCGCGTCCGGCTGATGCTGTCTGCCGTCACGCGCGCCGTGGCCGCAGCGCCGCAGGAGAAGCGCATCGTCGGTTATGACGGCCCGCGCCGCACGGTCGTCGTCGTCGACGACAACGAGGACCACCGCGAGATGATGCGCGAGATCCTGGCGCCGCTCGATTTCATCGTGTTGACGGCGGCAGGCGGCGGCGAATGCCTGACGCTGATCGAGGGCATCATGCCGGACCTTTTCCTCGTCGATATCCTGATGCCCGGCATGAACGGCTGGCAGCTCGTCTCGCGTCTGCGCGAGGCCGGCCAGACGGCACCGGTGCTGATGCTCTCGGCCAATATCGGTGACGCGGCCGTTCTCAGCGACAGTGACGACAGCCACAATGATGCGATCGGCAAGCCGGTCGACATCCGCCAGCTGCGCGACAAGCTCGCCCTGCATCTTGGCCTGACATGGATCTATGCCGATGCCACGCCAGCCGTTCCTGTCAAGATCGAAGCGCCGATGCTGAGCCCAGGTGCTGCCCATGTGCAGGAATTGCTGCGGCTCGGCGAGATCGGCTATATCAGAGGCATCGAAGCCAAGCTTTCGGACCTTGCCAAGGTGGAGGCAAATCAGCCATTCACGGAGGAACTTCGCGCCTATGTCGCCGCCTTCGATCTCGCCGGCTTCATGACCTTCCTGCACGACTTCGACGAAAAGGTGGAATCCATTGGCTGAGCCGGCCCTCCCCCGCGACATCGTTCTGCTCGTCGACGACTCGGCCGAAGCACTCGGCTTCATGACCGACGCGCTCGAACAATCCGGCTTCTCCGTGCTGATCGCCACATCGGGCACGGCGGCACTTGGTATCGTCGAGCGCATCACGCCCGATCTCATCCTGCTCGACGCCGTCATGCCCAGCATGGACGGCTTCGAGACCTGCCGCCGGCTGAAGGCGAATGCCGCGGTGGCGCAGGTGCCCGTCATCTTCATGACCGGCCTGACCGAGACCGAGCATGTCGTGCACGCGCTGGAATCCGGCGGCGTCGATTATCTCAGCAAGCCGATCAATATCGACGAACTGCGCGCCCGCATCCGCGTCCATCTGCGCAATGCCCGCTCGGCCCAGAGCGCCCGCGTGGCGCTCGACGCAGCCGGCCGCCATCTGCTGGCAGTCAAGGGCGACGGCGCCATCCACTGGTCAACGCCGCAAGCGACACGCCTGGTCAATGCCGCCATGGGCAGCGATGACGGCATGGAAATCGTCGTCCGCCATATCGCCGGCTGGATGCGCGACCGCGTCGCCGCGGTGCGCGACGGCATCATCTCGATCGCCCATGCCGGCCAGGCGGCGCTGCAGCTCGCCTTCCTCGGCGCAATCGGCCCTGACGAATATCTCTTCCGCCTCACCGCCGCCAATCAGCGGAGCGACGACGAGGTGCTACGCCAGCGCTTCTCGCTCACCCAGCGCGAATCCGAAGTGCTGCTCTGGATCGCCAAGGGCAAGGCCAACCGCGACATCGGTGAAATATTGGGATTGTCAGCGCGGACGGTGAACAAACACCTCGAACAGATTTACGTGAAGCTCGGCGTCGAGAACCGCGCCTCGGCCGCCGTGAAAGCCACGCACGTGCTGTACGAGATGTAAGAGGGTGATGGAGGCTGGTTCCGTGGCGCTGCCGAGATGCCGTGGGACCATGACGGTCTCCATTCGCCGAAGCGCCTCGGCACATCAGGTTCCGCCTCGTAAACGTCAAGCCCACCCCCCGGATCGTACCGTTTTTCGCCGTCAGCAACCCCCCAGTGAAGCGAGCTGCCGGGCGCCATAACGCGCCGTCTTCGTGGGATCGATCGATGAGCGATTGCGGCACGGTAGCCAGGCCGGAATTGAAACACCCGCCAAAAGAAAGAAGCCCGGTCGGAACCGGGCTTCGATAATCGTGTCCCATAAAGGGAAGCGAGGCTTACATGCCCTGCGGGAAGTAGCTGTACTTGCCGTCCGGACCCTTCTTCCATTCGTACATGATGTAGCCAGGAATCTTCGGGTCGCCCTTTTCGTCGAACGAAATGTCGCCGAGAACGGTCGGGAACGGGCCCTTTTCCTTCATGGCCTTGGCAACGGCCTCAGGATCCAGCGAACCGGCAGCCTTGGCGGCCCCAGCGATCGTCTGCATCGCAGCGTAGGAATAGAGCGTGTAGGCTTCCGGATTGAAACCAGCGGCCTTGAACTTTTCGACGAGTTCCTTGTTCGCAGGGTTCGCCGCCGGATCGGGGCCGAAGGTGTTCAGCGTACCGGCGACGGCGTCGCCAGCGATCGAGGCCAGTTCGTTCGAAACGATACCGTCACCCGAAACCAGCGTCGCCTTCAGGCCCTGGTCGGCCGCCTGGCGGATAATGAGACCGGCTTCGGTGTGCAGACCACCCCAATAGATGATCGAGACGCCGGCTTCCTTCATCTTGGCGATGAGGGCCGAGAAGTCCTTGTCGCCGACGTTGATGCCTTCGTAAATGACTTCCGTGACGCCAGCGGCATTCATAGCCTTCTTGGTTTCGTCGGCAAGGCCCTGACCGTAGGGGGTCTTGTCGTGAACGACAGCGATCTTGGCGTCCTTGAAATGATCGGCAAGATATTTGCCGGCGATGGCACCCTGCTGGTCGTCACGGCCGCAGGTGCGGAACGTGTTCCAGAGGCCCCGCTCCGTGAAGGTCGGGTTCGTCGCGGCCGGGGTGATTTCGAGGATGCCGTTTTCGGCATAGACTTCCGAAGCCGGGATCGAAACGCCCGAGTTGAAGTGGCCGATGACAAACTTGACGCCGTCAGCAGCGAACTTGTTTGCGACCGAAATGCCCTGCTTCGGGTCGGAGACGTCGTCGCCGAGCTCGATCTTGATCTGCTCGCCGTTGATGCCGCCAGCCGCGTTGATGTCGGCGGCTGCCTGTTCGGCACCCTTCTGGAGCTGAGCGCCGAACGCGGCGTTCGGGCCAGTCAGCGGACCGGCGACAGCGATGAGAACGTCGGCCCACGCGTTGCCGCTGAAGGCGACCATCGCCGTCAGAGCCACTGCCGACAGAAGAGACTTCTTCATATTATTACTCCCAATTTTTGGGCGGGTTCCGGTCCAAGGCCCAGCGCACTACCCACCATTGACTGCGCCAGGAAAGCTGTTCCACTCGGAAGGCAATTCATGCCTAGTTTCAACGGACTGTCAATGTTTGTCCTTCCACGAAAACGCGGAAGTTTTTTCGTACAGCCAGTAATAGTTGTTAACCATCTGATTGGTGCGGCGGTAGCGGAAGCCGGCCGTCGAGAACACCAGCAGCGTTACGAAGTCGAGGATATAGTAGAAGGTGTTGAGCATCGGCCCGTTGAACAGGGCATGATGCAGGAACTGCATCGCCCAGGCGAGCAGAAATGTATAGACGATGACCAGCGGATAGTCGCTCCAGCCCTCGGCAACCGCTTTGCCGGCGCGCCAGGCCGTCCAGAAGCCTAAGAGCAAGACGATGACACGGATCGCCACAAGGGGGCCGGCATCCGCTTCGAAGAAAAGTCCCTGCATGTCAAACTCTCCTTTCGACCTAGTGTCTTCCGCCTTCGAGATAGGCGGCGCGGACCTCGGGATTGGCAAGAAGCTCCTTGCCGGAGCCGCTCATCGTCACCTTGCCGTTCACCATCACGTAGGCGCGGTGAGAAAGCCTGAGGGCGGCGAACGCGTTCTGCTCGACGAGGAAAACGGTCAGCCCCTCCGCCTCGTTGAGCTTCCTGATCGCCTCGAAGATGCCCTTGACGATCAGCGGCGCAAGACCGAGCGAGGGTTCGTCGAGAAGCAGCAGCTTCGGGCGCGCCATCAGCGCGCGGCCGATCGACAGCATCTGCTGCTCGCCGCCCGAAAGTGTTCCACCCCGCTGGGCGTGACGTTCCTTGAGACGCGGGAAGAGCGTGAAGATCTTCTCGACGTCTTCGGCGAAGTGTTTCAGATTATCGAGGCCGGCACCCATCTGAAGATTTTCCAGAACCGTCATGCGCGGGAAGATGCGGCGGCCTTCCGGCGACTGTGCAATGCGCAAACGGGCGATTTCATGCGTCGGCATGCGGGTGATGTCGCGGCCCTCGAAGACCACCGAACCGGTGCGGGCCTGCGGGCTGCCGCAGATCGTCATCATCAGTGTCGACTTGCCGGCGCCGTTGGCGCCGATCAGGCTGACGATCTCGCCCTTGTTGACGTGGACATCGACGCCGGCCAGCGCCCGGATATTGCCGTAATAGGTTTCGACGCCATTCACCTGAAGGAGCGGTTGACCCGTCATTACTTCATCGCCCATCAGTTTGCGCCTCCTTCGAGCTGCTCGACGGCTGCGATCACCTCTTCCACTTCTTCATCCTCGACGCCAAGATAGGCCGCGATGACCCGCGGATCGTTCTTCACGTGATCCGGTGTGCCATCGGAAATCTTCTGACCATATTCGAGGACGACGACGTGGTCGGAGATTTCCATGACCACAGACATGTCGTGCTCGATCAGGAGGATCGACGTTCCGGTTTCGGCGCGAATGCTCTTCAGCAGCGCGTTGAGCGTTGCCGATTCCCGTGGGTTGAGGCCGGCAGCCGGTTCATCCAGGCAAAGCAGCTCCGGGCCGGTGCACATGGCGCGGGCGATTTCGAGACGCCGCTGGGCGCCGTAGGGCAGGTCGCCGGCGGGGTCGTCGGCGCGGTCGATCAGGTCGGCCTTCTCGAGCCAGAAACGGGCGAGCTCGATTGCAGCAGCCGCTTCCCGCCTATAGGGGCCGACACCGATAAGGCCGAGGATCGTATAACCCGATGCCTTCATCAGCTTGTTGTGCTGGGCAACCAGCAGGTTTTCGAGAACGGTCAGGCCGGAGAACAGCCGGATGTTCTGGAAGGTGCGTGCGACCTTGGCTTCCCTGGTGATGCGAAAGTCCGGCAGGCGCTCCAGCAGGTATTGCTTGCCACTCTTCTGGTTGAACGTGATCATGCCCATCGTCGGCTTGTAGAAGCCGGTGATGCAGTTGAAGACAGTGGTCTTGCCGGCGCCGTTCGGCCCGATCAGCGCGGTGATATCGCCACGCTTGGCTTCGAAGGAGAAGTCGTTGATGGCCATCAGGCCGCCGAACTTCATCGACAGGTGTTCGACCTTGAGAAGAGTGTCGTCAGACATCGTATTCGTCGTTACGGGGCTCATCAACCATGGCCCTCCTTGATGAAGCTTCCGGATATCGCCTTGCGCTCTCTGAGGAAGGCTGTCGGCTCACGCGAGCCGACGAAGCCGCGCGGCTTGAACAGCATGACGACGACCATGGCGAGGCCGAAGATCAACATGCGGTAGAGTTCCGGCGTAAAATCTGGTCCGAAGATGAGTTTTAGGAAGCTCATCTCGCGCAGCAACTCGGTGCCGCCGACCATGACGATGGCGGCGATCGCGATGCCGGTCAACGACCCCATGCCGCCAAGGACAACAATGGCGAGAATGACGGCCGATTCCAGGAAGACGAAGGATTCCGGCGAGACGAAGCCCTGGCGGGCGGCGAAGAACGAGCCGGCGAAACCGGCAAACATCGCGCCCGTCGCAAAAGCGGTGAGCTTGGTCGTCACCGTGTTGATGCCGAGCGAACGGCAGGCGATCTCGTCTTCACGCAAAGCTTCCCAGGCGCGTCCAATCGGCATGCGGCGCAGCCGGATGGTGACATAGGCCGTCAGCATGCAGAGCGCCAGGATCAAATAGAACAGGAAGATTTTGTAGTAGGCCGAGGAGATCGGCAGGTTAAAGAGCTTGGCAAAGCCGCCGGCCGTCGCATCGAAGGGAATGCCGAAGAGTGTTGCCTTCGGGATGCTCGAGATACCGAAGGTGCCTTTCGTCACTTCAGTCCAGTTGATGAGGACGAGACGAATAATCTCACCGAAGGCGAGCGTCACGATGGCAAGGTAATCGCCGCGCAGGCGCAGCACCGGGAAGCCGAGAATGACGCCCCAGAGTGCCGCGAAGATGCCCGAAAGCGGCAGCAGCACCCAGAAGGACAGGCCGAAATAGCTCGAAAGCAGCGCGTAGGAATAAGCGCCGACGGCATAGAAGGCGACATAGCCGAGGTCGAGCAGGCCGGCGAGGCCGACGACGATGTTCAGCCCCCAGGCGAGCATCACATAGATCAGGATCTGGATGCCGAAATTGTCGACATATGTCAGCGAGCCCTGAGGGCCTCTGATCGCCACCACCACCATGGGATAAAGCAGCAGCGCGATCAGCGCGATCTTCAGGAAATGCCGGTGGAAGAAGCTCTTCTCGGTCGAGATGGCGAGCTCGCCCTCGCGCGCCTTGCTGAGCTTGCGGCGGTCGATATTCGGCCTGATGAAAACGACCATGGCGAAGCGGCCGATGGCGGCGACCGCGACGAAGATCGCAAGCAGGCCCCAGCGCTGGACAATGATCAACTCGTTGCTGATGTTCTGGTCGGTCTTGAGGCCGACATAGAGAACGAACATGCCGAACGACAGGACGGCGGCGAAAAGAGCTTCGGTAAGGCCTTTGCGGACAAGTCCGGCATCGGGCTTGCCTGCAGAATTTTCGATGTTTGCCATGACGTTATACCTTCTCGACTTCCGGCCGCCCGAGGATGCCGGTCGGCTTGAAGATCAACACGAAAGCCAGGATCGCAAAGGTCGCGACGTCCTTGTAGGCGATGGTGAAGTATGCCGACCACAGCGACTCGATAAGGCCGATAAGCAGGCCGCCGAAGACGGCGCCGGGCAACGAGCCGATGCCGCCGAGAACGGCTGCCGTGAAGGCCTTCACACCAGGCGTGAAGCCGTCGTTAAACGAGGCGACGCCATAATACATCAGGTACATCGTGCCGGCCACGGCCGCGAGTGCCGCACCCATAACGAAAGTGATCGAGATCGTCTGGTCGACGTTGACGCCGAGCAGCGCCGCCATCTTGCGATCCTGCTCAGTGGCGCGCTGGGCACGGCCGAGTGCCGTGCGATTGACGATGTACCAGAAGATCGTCAGCAGCACTGCGGTGATCACGATGATGATGATCTGCTTCAGCGACACCGAGATGTTGCCGAACTGGTAGACCGAGCTCACCATCGGCGGGATCGGCTTGTTGCGTGGACCCTGCGTCACCTGGATGAAGTTGGACAGCGTGATCGACATGCCGATCGCGGTAATCAGCGGCGCCAAGCGGAAGGACCCGCGCAGGGGCCGGTATGCGACGCGCTCGATCGTCCAATTCCACAAACTCGTCATCAGCATCGCAACGACAAGCATCACCAGCAGCAGAACGGCCACCGGGAGACCTGCGAAGATGGATGTGAGGACGAGGAAGACGATAAGAGCGGCGAAACCACCGAGCATGAAGATGTCGCCATGGGCGAAATTGATCATGCCGATAATGCCGTAAACCATCGTATAGCCAATAGCCACAAGGCCATAGATGGATCCGAGCGTCAGCCCGTTTAAGAGCTGCTGGACGAAATACTCCATATGTCGTTTTCCCCTGGATGCGAGCGAAACATGCTGCATCTCTTTTTGGTTCTTTGGTTCCCCGTTTCAGGGAACCTCATAGGCCGAATGCATAGCGGTTTCATCGAAAATGTGAAGACAAAAAGGATTTACTCCGACAGATTCTTGCGGAAACAGGGTTAACTGGCGCATTTTGAACCAAAATCCACAGAAAAACGGCAGAGTAGGGCCTATTTTTAGCCAGAAACGGCCACTGGGTTAACCATCCGGAGATATCGCCGTCGATTTCCTGCGCCGCTTGCTGCGTAAGCTATTCCACAGAATTGGAAGATGGAGCAAATTCAGACCCCAAGGCAGCCCCTTTGACGAATGCCATTTCACCAGCGATGCCGCATCTTCGTCTGACAAGGCTGAAAACTTATGGTAGCATCATCAGGCTGCGTATTGAGGGATGCGGAGCACGACGGGGAACACCATATTAACTTGCGTATCTGGTTGTGACAGGGATGGTTTGCGGACGAGCGTCAGCGGGGTGCTCGCCGCGTGGCGAACGGCAAAAGGACAATGCTGAGGACATTTGAAAAGGCGGCGCTCGAAGCCGGCAAGGCCATCATCACGGTCTTGCGCGAAGGCTTCCCCGTAGCCATGAAGGCGGATGCAAGTCCGGTCACGGTCGCCGACGAGGAGGCCGAACGTATCATCCTCGCTCATCTCGCCAGAGATTATCCCGAAATACCCGTCGTGGCGGAAGAATCGGTCGCCGCCGGAAAAGTGCCCGACATTGCCGGGCGAGGCTTCTTCCTGGTCGACCCTCTCGACGGCACCCGTGAATTCGTCGACGGACGACAGGAATTCACCGTCAACATCGCCTATATCGAGAACGGCGCCCCGGTGGCCGGCATCGTTTATGCGCCGGCGCTGGGGCTTGCCTTCTCGGGAGAACGCGGCCAGGCCGAAAGGCTCGTCGTCATGGACGATTTCACGGTTGGCGCACGCAGCGCAATCACGGTGCGCGAACAGTCGGACGACAGGCTGGCGCTTGCAAGCCTTCGTCACAACAGCCCGGAGACCGGAAGCTTCCTCGCCGATCACGCGATCTTCAAATGCACCAATATCGGTTCCTCTCTGAAGTTCTGCCTGCTCGCCGAAGGCAAGGCCGACGTTTATCCGCGTTTCACCCGCACGATGGAATGGGACACCGCGGCCGGCGATGCGGTGCTGCGCGCCGCTGGCGGTTCGACGGTGACGCTGGACGGGACGCCGCTGACCTATGGCAAGACGGGGACGGCGGCCGATTTCGACTTCGCCAACCCGAACTTCATCTCCTGGGGTGGCAGGAAACGCGTCCTCGAACCGGCGTGATCACCCGCGGGAATCGCTGAATACCGGCAGGCGGCGCAATCCTTTGCATCGCCGCCACGCGTACAGGCGTGCCGCGACGATCCGCGATCGACCTGCGGCCCGCCCCCCTTACCCGCCAACATCCTCCCCCTGCGGGTCCGGAAGCGGTCCACGATCCCATTTCCAGCTGTGAGTGATTCGCGCGATCGGGCCTCACCAGGTGATTCTGGCCGGAAACTCGTCGCTCTGCATCGTTTCCGGACGCTATACCGCCACCCAACCCGCCTTGATTTTGTCACATTCTGACACGGCTTCGACACCGATCGATATCCTCATCAGAAAAATTTCGCCTCGTCTGCCGTTAAGAAATACGGTTAAGAGCCATGGGCCAAGTGTCGAAACGGCACGTCGCCAGCCCTCGGCGAACCCCTCCAAAGGCCTAGAAACTTTGACAAAATTTCAATTATTAACGAAATATCATGAGCTTGCCTCAACTTAACGCAGATGCGAAAGATTTGCTGCGATGCGATATTTCTCTGGACACCATTACACAATTGTCGCATTTTTCCGTTTTAGTAGGGTTACCAAGACCTAAGTGCAGCCCTGGTGACAGGGTTAACCATTGATCGCCTATTGCCGCCGCGCCCCCTCGAAGACAACAGAGTACGATCCTTGAGCATCACGGAATTAAACAACAGCATTTCGACAGAGTCCTTCCGGCCGAGCCGCCGCCAGCAGCCGAGCCTGAAGATCCAGACCCCTGTTATCCACAGCGATGCGCCGCAGGCGCCGTTGGTGGATCTGGTCCTGAAGCGGGCGTTCGACATTGTTTCGTCGTTGAGCGCCCTCCTCGTCCTCGCCCCTTTCCTTCTGTTCGTCGCCCTGCTGATCAAGATCGACAGCCCAGGGCCGGTGCTCTTCAAGCAGACCCGCTGGGGCAAGAACTGCAAGGCCATCAAGGTCTACAAGTTCCGTTCCATGCGCACCGACCTCTGCGACGTCTCCGGCGTTGCCCAGACGGTGATGAATGATCCGCGCGTCACTCGCGTCGGCGCCATTCTGCGCCGCACGAATGTCGATGAGTTGCCGCAGCTGCTGAACGTACTGCTGGGCCACATGTCGGTCGTCGGCCCGCGCTGCCATGCGATCGGCATGCGCGCCGGCGGCGTGCTCTACGAAGAGCTCGTACCGGAATACCATCAGCGCCATGCGATGCGCCCCGGCATGACGGGTCTTGCCCAGATGCGCGGCCTGCGCGGTCCGACCGATCGTCCGGCCAAGGCGCGCGCCCGCATCGCCAGCGATCTCTACTACGTCGGGAATTTTTCGATCTTGATGGACATGCGCATCATTTTCGGAACCGTCGTGTCGGAGCTGACCCGCGGAAAAGGCTTCTAAAGCGCGTCGCGATCTTCAGATTCGCTCCTCGCGCTTTAGTCTTTGTTTTTGCGCATATCGCACAAAAAGCGATGCACATTTTGTGCGACATGCTTCCCAGCTTTAGCTTTGTGAGAAAGGGCCGGCTGCCCTATGCATGTCGCCCAAAAGTGTGCAGCGGTTTTGGGAAACCGACATGCATAAAACAAAGACCTAAAGCGCGATGCGACGCGCTTTAGAGCAGCCGGTACCGGAATGCTCTGGCGACCACCTGCATGCGGCTGACCGAATCGAGCTTGCGCATCGCGCTCTTCAGATAACCCACCACCGTATGCGACGAGAGATCGAGAATGATCGCGATCTCGTCGCTGCTTTTGCCGGCCGCGGACTACAGCGCCGCGCGTCTTTTTAGACGCGCAAAGGACGCTGTAGCACTTTGAATTGCTGCCCGATTCCTTAAATCGATTCCGATTTAAGGAATCGGGCAGCGTCGCAGGCATTCGGTTTCGCGCCGGGTGAGCGTCTCCAACGGGCCATCCTCCACGCTCCTGCTACGCGAAACCTTGTCCAGAAGCTCCATGCAGCCGTAGAGCAGCGCCATCGCCTGCTCTCGGGTGGGCATAGGACAGCCGCCAGAGAAGGCGAAGATGTATTGTTTCAGGTCAGCGTCGTGCAGCGTGAAGGCGAAGCTATTTTTCAGCCCATGCATCTGAAAGAGCACGTTGAGTTTGCGGTTTTCCTGCTTGGCGGCGCTGCCCGCAAACCACCCCTCCTCGCAGAAGATCGGCACGATCGTCCGCTTCATCGCGGTCACCAGTCTGCTGCAATAGAAGAGATCGGCAGCCTCTTAAAAGCCGACAAGGCTTTGCGGCCAATTGCTGATCAACCGGTTTTCGGTGAAAGCCATGCGGTCGCCCCGCGGGAAAGCCGAGAGTAGATAGAAATCGAAACCCGCAAGCTTCGCCATCGCGTCGAGCCGTTCCTTGCCGTCGTCGGCCGAAACCCCGGTGCCATCGGCCTGCGAAGGCGAAAATGCAGCATCCTCAGCGCAGTCGCCGACTGCGCGCTCACGTCTTTTCAACTTCATATCCTCGTACGGCCAGCTTCGGCTCGGCCTCGCTGCGGGCGGCGAAACGTTCGCGCCGGGGCATCAGCAAAGTCGGTTTCTGCCCGCATCCCGAGGATACGAAGCATCAAAAACACGGACTGGACTGATACAGCGGGAAGAACGGAGACGAAGTCTTGCGCTCATTCTTATGTTGCAGCCCTTATAAAATCGTCCCGGGAAATCAGCTAATATTTATTCCCCATGGCTCCCATGCAGGCGCTACAAATTGACGTAGCGGCAGGCAGCCGCCCCCATCACCGGCCAGGGCGGGCGTCTAAATTTGTTATCAAAGTCTTACGATGGGTTTAGGCAATTTTTAAATGTGGCAGGCTAGAGTGGGGCTCGTGGTCTTGCGTTGTGTAGAGAGTCCAATGACCGAAATGATACGTCCCCGAGTAAAATATGTCATCGGCCCCGATGGCAGCCCCCTGACGATCGCGGATCTTCCGCCGCCCAATACGCGGCGCTGGGTGATTCGCCGGAAGGCAGAGGTTGTCGCGGCTGTCCGCGGTGGCTTGTTGAGCTTGGAAGAGGCCTGCGAGCGTTACACGCTCACGGTCGAAGAATTCCTGTCCTGGCAGTCGTCGATCAACAGCCACGGTCTTGCCGGCCTGCGCACCACGCGCATTCAGCAATATCGTCACTGATCACACCCCAGCATTGACGACATTTATTTCGGGCCGGACGCATCTCCCATGAGGGAATGAAGAAGGCCCGAAATCATTGACGAGGCCGCGTAGCACCAGAGGCCGGGCTGCGTGAAGGCATCCGCCAGCCCCGTCGTCTTCGCCGCCGCAATGACGATCGCGACGAGCAGCACATCCATCATCGACCACTTGGACAGATGCGGTACGACGCGACGATAGAACAGGCTGCCGGCCCCACCCCCGGCGGCCGTCGCTTCTGCGGTGATCCCCATCGCCTCCACGGTGATGCCGATCATCTTCAGAAACGGGAGCAGGATCGAAACCAGGGCGACGATTGCCGCCAGCAGCCCGTCCCCGCCTTGCCAAAGCGAGACGATGATTTCGATGAGCGACGGCGTTTCGTCGAAGAAATACAGCGTCTCGAAACGGACCAGCGGCAAGACGAGGCCGAGCGCCAGGAAGAACGGCGCAGCCACGAGAAGCACGGGGCGAGCCATCGAAAGCGCACTCATTGCCCTGAACCTCTCATCGATCCGACATTTTGCATGAACACTCTGTCTCCTGCCCGTATTGCCTCCACGGCTTGGCACGACCGCGCCGCCATGTCACGGTCCGCTACGACAATATCGGTTATGAGGAAAGACAATGGACATTCGAAGTGAGGAAGGCGTCTCCGGCGGCCGCTATGCGGCCGAGGTCGAAGGGCACGAGGCGGAGATGACCTATTCACGCACATCGCCGAAGCTGGTCATCATCGATCACACGGCCGTTCCCGATGCGCTGCGCGGCAAAGGCGTCGGCCAGGCACTGGCGCTCCACGCCGTAGAGGCAGCCCGCACCGGCGGCTGGAAGATCTTCCCGCTCTGCCCATTTTTCAAGGCGCAGGCTCAACGCCATCCGGAATGGAAGGATGTCGTGAATTAGTGCATGTCGCCCAAAAACGCACAGCGGGTTTTGGGACAAGGACATGCATAAGACAAAGCGACGCCATAAGGCAAACACCAAAAGCCATGTATAACGGACAGCGCGCCCATCATACATGGCTTCTCAGTGGCGATCCCAGGGCGCCGAAGCCGGCACCCAGCCGTTTCTGTTACGCCCTTGCTCTGGCGCCGCCGTCACGCTCTTCCAGCGCTGTGGCCCTTGCATATTCCGCCTGCATCTCCTCGAGCGCCATTTCCAGCGTCTCTTCCTGCATCTTCAGTTCCTTGATCGAAACCTGCAGGTTGTCGGCCCGCTGACGCGCGGCCTTGGCGAAGGTCGGATAAGCAAAGTGATTCGGGTCGGAAATACCGGACTTCTTTTCCTCGACGACGATCTGGCTCTCCAGATCCTTCGTCATCCGTTCGAATTCGGACATCATCATCTGCAACTGCTGCAACTGACGTCGTTTTTCGTTCACCTGAAATTCCTTCAGGCGAACGAGACTTTCTCGCGACTTCATACGCATTACTCCCGTGATGCGAGACCCCGGCTCAACTTGAAACCGCCCTGCGCGCCGCTTTGACACGGTTTGCTAAAAAATTTCCCGCGATATTAACAAATACCTACCGCTGGTAACCTTTCGTTTACGGGCATCGTTAATGATAGGCCCGATGATTTAAGGGTCGGTAAATGCCGAGGCATGAAGTTCGAACCTTTTCATTGGCGATTCGGATGAATCACTTAGCGCTGTTTCCTAATGTTAAAGTTGAGGAACACCTTTTTGAGATTCTTATTGGAAAACAGAGAAATGGAAAAATTGTTTAATAAATTCGATACTCCTTGCCAGAGTGAATTAGAATTTGTTAACCATTTCGTGGCAGCTTTCAAATCACGTAGCGTGTTCGGTATCGTGTAGGGGGCCAGACCACCTTTCGGCGGCGGTAAAGGGGATAATTATGCGGGTACTTCTAATCGAGGATGACAGCGCGACAGCGCAGAGCATCGAGCTGATGCTTAAATCAGAGAGTTTTAATGTTTATACCACCGATCTCGGTGAAGAAGGCGTCGATCTGGGCAAGCTGTATGATTATGATATCATCCTTCTCGATCTGAACCTGCCCGACATGTCCGGATATGAAGTGCTTCGCACTCTCCGGCTGTCCAAGGTCAAGACGCCCATCCTTATTCTGTCGGGCATGGCCGGCATCGAAGACAAGGTTCGCGGCCTCGGTTTCGGCGCTGACGACTACATGACCAAGCCGTTCCACAAGGACGAGCTCGTCGCCCGCATCCACGCCATCGTCCGCCGCTCCAAGGGACACGCCCAGTCGGTCATCATGACCGGCGAGTTGATCGTCAACCTCGATGCCAAGACGGTCGAAGTCGGCGGCCAGCGCGTCCACCTGACGGGCAAGGAATATCAGATGCTGGAGCTGCTTTCGCTCCGCAAGGGCACCACCCTCACCAAGGAAATGTTCCTGAACCACCTCTATGGCGGCATGGACGAGCCGGAACTGAAGATCATCGACGTCTTCATCTGCAAGCTCCGCAAGAAGCTCGCCAACGCTGCCGGCGGCGCCAACTACATCGAGACCGTCTGGGGCCGTGGTTACGTTCTTCGCGAGCCGGACGGTGCCGAATACGCCGAAACCGCCTGATATTTTTTTCCGATCCCCCTTATCGGATAAACGAAGATCCCGCCTTTTCGGCGGGATTTTTCGTTTCTGCCTGCGCAATAAGAATCCGCCCTCACCTCAGGCCGGATCGACCTGAAATCCTCTGTTCTTTCGATCTAGGAAATAGCGTGGGGCGGCCGAAACCGCTTGCACGCGGCATCATGCTTCGGTGGTGCCGATATCGGCGGAAAGAGATCTGCCCGTCAGGCGGCGATCGCGCGATTTCCGAAAACGGCGGTCAGGATCTTGCGATCGAACGGCTTCAGCAGGAAGTCGGTGGCACCGGCCCGTTTGCCTGCCATCAGTTTCTTCAGATCCGCCTCGACGACGCAGTAATAGATCTTGACCTCTTTGCCGCCCTCCATGGCACGGATGGCAGCGATGAGGTCGAGGGCGCCTTCCATGCCGGAATCGACGATCAGATATTCCGGCAGCTCCGCCTGGCAGCGCTGCAGCGCCTCGCCGGCGTTGGAGGCCTCGCTGACGAGAAAGTCGAGTTCGGAGAGAATGCGCTTGCCAACCTTGCGGACGATGTCCGAATTATCGGTGATCATGAACCTTTGCATGGTCGCTCCTTTGCCCCCGCATTCGTCGCAGCAAGAGGCCTCTTACAACCCTGGAGAATAGGTCCATCAGGCTAAAGAATCGTTACCGGACGGGGCGCCGACACACGTCCGCGCCCCGAAATCAGGCTGCCGCAGCCACTGCCGTGAACACCAGTTCGTCGGCGCTGGCGCTGTGATCAAGCGTCATTCCGCACTCCTGCGCCAGAAGCACGGTGTAATAGGGCTGGATCGAATGAGCGTCGATCGCCTCCTCGATAGTGCCGGTCGATATCTCGACGAACTTCGGCGGCAGGCGCATCAGTTTGCCTTTGGACGTGAGCTTGAACTTCGCATCGAACTCGGGATTTTCGAGCGTTACCTCGAGCACGCCGCCGCGCGGAATGGCGGAATAGGCAACGAGGAAGAGGTTGAGCAGCAGCTTGACACGGTTCTTGGCGACGATGGCGCGCGGTCCGTTCCAGATCACCTCGGTCTTTTTTTCGGCGACGGCGAAATCCTTGGCTGCACGCTCGGCCTCGCCGGTGTCGATCGAGGCGCCGACGGAGCCCGACGCGCCGAAGGCGAGACGTGCGAATTTCAGGCGGACGGAAGCATTGAGCGCGCTGGTGCGGATCAGGTCCATCGCATCGGCATCGGCGCCGCCTTCATCCAGGAGCTCCAGCCCGTTATTGATCGCGCCGACCGGCGAGATGACATCGTGGCAAACGCGGCTGCAAAGAAGCGCGGCCAGATCCGGGCCGGACAGGGTGAGATTGGGGTTCTTGGACATCATTGTCTCCTGATGGGCGGCAATTTCATTGCGCCCGGAATATGCTTCATCAAAATTGCGCGAAGTTTGCGATCGTACTCGGTGCCATAATGACACCATATTTGGTAAACCGATTGTTAAGATCATCGGCGCAAAATGCACCAATCGCCGCGAGCGGTTGCCCGCTCTTAGCCAAACGACGAACGGATGACACCATGCGCCCTCAATTTCCGCACCGATTCATCGGCTTCTGCAGGTTACTTTCGGCCCTCATCTTCTCCTCGCTGATGGTTGCCTGGCCGGCTGCCGCCCAGGACAACGGCCAGTACACGATGCAGGAAATCGTCGACGCCGGCCACTCCTTCTTCGGCTCCGCCAGCGGCGGACTTGCCAAAGTGGTCGAGAGTGCCTTCCAGAAATACGGCCTGCCGAACGGCTATATCCTCGGACAGGAAGGCGGCGGCGCCTTCATCGCCGGCCTTACCTATGGCGAAGGCCAGCTGAACACCAAGAACGCCGGCGAACATAATCTCTACTGGCAAGGCCCCTCGCTCGGCCTCGATTACGGCGGCCAGGGCTCGCGCGTGATGATGCTGGTCTACGACCTGCCCTCCGTCAACGGCATCTATGCCCGCTTCGGCGGTGTCAGCGGCTCGGCCTATGTGATCGCCGGCTTCGGCATGACGCTGCTCAAGAACAACGACGTGCTGGTCGTGCCGATCCGCACCGGCGTCGGTGCTCGCCTCGGCGTCAATGTCGGCTATCTCAAGATCACCCAGGCGCCGACCTGGAATCCCTTCTGAGGCCTCAAAGCCGCTGGAATCTGCCGCCGTCCCCACCGGCGGCCTTGCCATGCGCGTCACGCGTGCTTAATCATCGCGGCTGACCTCGTATCAACCTTCTTACCGATGGCCGCGCCGTGATCGAATATGCTCTCTTGTTCGGATTGGGCTTCCTGACCGCGGCCTTCCTCGTCTTTCTGGTCTCGCCCGCCGTTCACCGCCGCATCGTCTGGTATACCGAGAACCGGCTGAAAGCGACGATGCCGCTGAGCCCGCAGGAGGTCCGCGCCCAGAAAGACATGGTGCGCGCGCTCTATGCCGCCGAAAACGCCCGCACCACCCAGGACCTTCTGCGTGAGCGCGAGAAATCCCTGTCGTTCCAGCTTCGCCACGACGCCCTCGCCGTCGATGCCGGCAGGCTTGCCGCCGAGATCGGCGAATTGCAGGCCCAGATCGGCGAGATGCATGTCGAGGCGGCCGACCAGCGCTCGCATCTGCGCAAGGACGAGAACTATATCAGCCAGTTGAAGACCAATCTGCATATTGCCGAGCAGTCCGCTGCCAACAAGGAGAGCGAACTGGCGACGATGCGGACGCGGCTGAGCAAGCTCGGTGAACAGGCCGATGGGCTGAGAATAGACCTGGCCGCACGCGAGACCGAGGCGGAGAGCCTGAAATTCCGCGTCAACGCGCTGCGCGACGAACGCGACACGCTGCGCCAGGACGTCAGCCTGCTGCAGAAGCGCGCCAAGGATGCCGAACAGAAACTGACGCAGCAGCAGCATATGGTCATCCGCCTGGAGGACAAGGCCGCTCGCGATAGCGCTTCCGCCACCGAAAAGGAAAACCTGGTCGCTCGCCGCCAGCAGGAGATCGCCAGGTTGAAGGAGCAGTTGAAGGCCGCCAACGCCGAGATCCGTAAGGTCAACCGGGTGCTGCGCGACGCCGGCCTTGCCGGGATGGCCGCGGAGCTGCCGGCGGAAATTACGGAAGACACGACAGCGTCCGCGCTCGACACCGCTGTCGTCACGGCTGAGATGGGCGAGGATGTCCGCAAACGCAGCGCCGCCCTGGCCGAGCGCCTGCAAAAGGCAAAGGCCGTAGCCGGACGCGATGGTGCGATCCGCGAGGAGATCGCCTCGATCGCCGCCAATATGGTGGCGCTGACCGCCCTGAACGAGGGTCCCTCCTCGCCGATCCGCACGCTCCTCGTCGAAGCTGCGGAAAAGAACCCGAACGATCGTGTCAGCCTTGCCGACAGGGCAACCGCGATCCTCGCCGATCCCCCGAGCGTCCGATAGGACGCGCGGCGCGCCATTATGTTTGAATTGACACAGAACCTAGAAAATCGATTCCGATTTGAGAGGGATATGCGTTAGACCCGGCCCATCGCCGAGGCCATGGAAAACAGCGCGATCCCCGTCGCCGTCGCAGCATTGAGGCTGTCGAGTTCCTCCGACTGTGGAATGCGCGCGCTCTGGAATCGCGCAAGCAGCGCCTCCGGCAACCCCTCGCCCTCGGTCCCGACGACGAGCGCCATGCGCGTCGAGGCCGGAATGGCGCGGATATCGGTCTTGCCGTGCGGTGAAAGCGTCCAGATGGCAAAGCCCCGTTCGGCAAGCGCCAGGAGCACATCCAGCGCCTTGCCGCCGCGGCGGTGCGGAACGCTCAGCACCGAACCGACCGAGACGCGCAGCGCCTTGCGGTAGAGTGGATCACAGGAGGTTTCGTCGAGCAGCACTGCATCCGCCCGGAAGGCGGCCGCATTGCGGAACATCGAGCCGGCATTGTCATGATTGGAAATGCCGCAGCCGACGAGCACCAGCGCCCGTTCCGGCAGTGCGTCGAGAAGTGCCGCCTCCCCGCGATCCTGTCGCCGGCCAAGCGCGAGAACGCCGCGATGCAGATGGAAACCGACGACGCCGTCGAGCACATCCGCCCCGGCGACATAGACCGGCACATCGGCCGGAAACCGCTCCAGGATGGGCAGCACGCCCTCGACGCGGTTGCGCAGCAGCAGGAT
This sequence comes from Rhizobium sp. WYCCWR 11146, assembly GCF_013591995.1. Taxonomy (NCBI): domain Bacteria; kingdom Pseudomonadati; phylum Pseudomonadota; class Alphaproteobacteria; order Hyphomicrobiales; family Rhizobiaceae; genus Rhizobium; species Rhizobium sp. WYCCWR 11146. Next base: position 120,997 of record NZ_JACCEY010000001.1, on the reverse strand, counting down.
CTTCTCGGCGAAAAAGCCGCGGCCTGCCGCATGCGCCTCGGCGAGCATGCGCAGCACGACGGTGCCCTCGGCGATGAAGCGGCTCTCTCGCCCCGTCAGGTCGCGCTCGCGGATCTCGCGGAATTCAGCGACGCGCGGATCGTCGGCGCTGTCGATGTCGATCGGGACGGCGGCCATGCCGGCCTCAATTGCCCGTAACAGTGACGTCGGCGACGGTGCGGCCGGTCCTGAGATCGTAGACCAGCGCCTTGTTCTTGCCCTCGACCGTTTCGCCGTAGAACAGAAGCTGCCCAGTTGAAAACGAAGTGGACTGCACCTTGAAGCCGAGCGGCAGGGAAACGGTTGCCGCAAGCGGCGCATCCGAAGGTACGCCGGAGGCGGTAACAGCGGACGCCGTCTCCTTCGGCTCGCTGTGCATCACCTTGTAGACAACCGCGCCGAAGACCGCCATAAGGCTCACGAACATGATGGCGCCGGAGACGATCTGCAGGCGGACCATCTTGCGCCGGACACTTTCCATCGCCGGATCAAGGGGCTTCTCTTCCTGGTCGTCTGGCTCGATTGCTGTCATCTGTGCGTCCTGTTCTAAAAAATACGTCGGAGAAGAAGCGTCTTGAGCGACCCCTTTAAACAAGCAGCCGGCAATAGAAAAGTCCTGACCGCCGATGAAACTGCCGAAGGCCGGCTGGACTCCTGGCTGACGGCGCAGGTCGGCGAGGAATTTTCGCGCAGCCGCATCAAGGCGCTGATCAAGGACGGCCAGGTTTTTCTGCGCGGCGAACCCGTCACCGACCCGCAGCGCAAGGTGCGCACCGGCGACAGTTTCGAACTCACGCTGCCCGAGCCGGAAGACCCGACGCCGCAGGGCGAGGATATCCCGCTGGATATCCTCCATGAGGACGACGACGTCATCGTCATCTCCAAGCCTTCCGGTCTCGTCGTCCATCCCGGCGCCGGCAACTGGACGGGGACGCTGGTCAACGCGCTGATCCACCATTGCAGCGATACGCTCTCCGGCATCGGCGGCGTGCGCCGCCCCGGCATCGTCCACCGTCTCGACAAGGATACGACGGGCGTCATGGTCGTCGCCAAGAACGACATTGCCCATCGCCACCTGTCGCTGCAATTTGCCGACCATGGCCGCACCATGCCGCTGGAGCGGGCCTATCAGGCAATCGTCTGGGGCCGGCCCCGCACGCTGTCGGGCACGGTCGACGCGCCGCTTGGCCGCGCCACCGGCGACCGCACGCGCCGCGCCGTCAAACGCCCCGACAGTCAGGACGCCGACGAGGCGATCACGCACTACCAGGTGATTGAGCGCTTCCATGAGAAGCCGGACGCGACCGCGTTCGCCTCGCTGGTCGAGTGCCACCTCGAAACCGGGCGCACCCACCAGATCCGTGTCCACATGGCCCATATCGGCCATCCGCTGCTCGGCGACACGGTTTACGGCGCCGGCTTCAAGACCAAGGCCAATCTCCTCCCCGAAGAGATCCGCAATGTCGTCAACGGTTTCGGCCGGCAGGCGCTGCATGCCTTCATGCTGCAATTCGAGCATCCTCGCACCGGCGAAATCATGCATTTCGAGGTGCCGCTGCCGGATGATATGGTCGAACTGGTCGACGCGCTGCGGCGATAAAGCCGGGCTCCGAATGCCGCCTACCCAACTCACACCTGCGTGAGCGGCACCTTGAACCGCCGTTTCGCCACACTTATCTGTATATTGACTTAGTGCGGGCTCGCAGTAGAGCCGCACGTCCCGGTTTGCCTTTTTTAACGCGAGGATGCGTTTCCATCGGGAACCGGAATTCACTTTAGGAGGGTGCACTATGGCCCGAAATACCTTGCCGTCCATTACCGCCGGTGAAGCCGGTCTCAATCGTTACCTCGACGAAATCCGCAAGTTCCCGATGCTGGAGCCGCAGCAGGAATACATGCTCGCCAAGCGTTATGCCGAGCATGGTGACCGCGATGCCGCCCACAAGCTCGTCACCAGCCACCTTCGCCTCGTTGCGAAGATCGCGATGGGTTATCGCGGCTACGGCCTGCCGATCGGCGAAGTCGTCTCCGAAGGCAATGTCGGCCTGATGCAGGCCGTCAAGAAGTTCGATGCCGAGCGCGGCTTCCGCCTCGCAACCTACGCCATGTGGTGGATCAAGGCCTCGATCCAGGAATATATCCTGCGTTCGTGGTCGCTGGTGAAGATGGGCACGACCGCCAACCAGAAGCGGCTGTTCTTCAACCTGCGCCGGCTGAAAGGCCGGATCCAGGCAATCGATGACGGCGACCTGAAGCCGGAGCACGTCTCGGAGATCGCCACCAAGCTGAACGTCTCGGAGGAGGAGGTCATTTCGATGAACCGCCGCCTCTCTGGCGACGCCTCGCTGAACGCGCCGATCAAGGCAGCCGAAGGTGACGGCGGCCAATGGCAGGATTGGCTGGTGGATGACCATGACAGCCAGGAAGACGTGCTGATCGAACAGGACGAGCTCGACACCCGCCGGCGCATGCTGGCGAAAGCGATGAGCGTGCTGAACGAGCGCGAACGTCGCATCTTCGAGGCTCGCCGCCTTGCCGAGGATCCAGTGACCCTGGAAGACCTTTCGACTGAATTCGATATCAGCCGCGAACGCGTTCGCCAGATCGAGGTCCGCGCCTTCGAAAAGGTGCAGGACGCCGTCCGCAAGGAAGCCCTGGAACGCGCCAAGGCCGTCCGGGTCGTCGAAGCCACGGCATAGACCCCTCGCGTGATACAGTTGAAGAAGGCGGGTCCTTGCGGCCCGCCTTTTGTTTTTCATTCATCTTTGTCTGCAGCCTCGGCACCGCGCCAAGATCGGGAAACCGTCACTGGCTCGTCGACACATCTCCGAGCGCAGTCCATTCCTTGATCGCGGTATTAAAGGCGTCCGTTCCCGTACCGCCCTTTTCCATCGTCAGCAGCGCGCGGCGGCCGTTGCGGTAGGTGATCGGTATATCGATCCAGTTGCGGGTCGACATCAGATCGAGATTGGCCTTGCGCGCATCGGGGTAGTCGTTGAGCGCGATCATGTGGAAATCGTCGGTGATCTTGGCCGGAACCGCGATCAGCGCGTCACCGCGGTCCTGCTCCGTGCGCTTCATCGAGATGCGCTGGACGCTGTCGATGCTGCCGCCTTCGAAATTCGGCGGCACTGAGAAGACGATCTCGACGAGATGGCTTGCCGGCAGCGACGGATCGGAATTGCGCTTGAAGGTCACGAGAGCCGAGAGATTGCGCTCGGGAACCGTGACATTGCCCTGCACCGTCGCCTCCTGCCGGCCATCCTGGCCGGCCTCGTGCTGCACGCTCCAGACGACTGATCCCTCGATCGCCGTCGGCGAGCTCTGGCCGATGCGCTCCTCATAAAGGAACATCTTTTGCGACGAACCGACGGGCGCGGTCTGCGGCGGCGATGCCACCGGGCCGTTCGGCGTCCGCGTGTCGGCGGGTGCCGCATCGCCCTGCGCGCTGGCAGGCGGCGTATCGGCTGCCGCAACATTCTGTTCGGCGACCGATTTTCCTTCCGCGGTCGGCGTTCCCGGCACCGTCGCCGGTCCGCTGTCGACCTCGGTTCCATCGGTCAGCAGCCGCTGGGTGAATTTCGAATTGGCCGCAGCGCCGTCATTGTTCACTGACGCTACTTGCGGGTTCGGGTTCGGCTGCGCCGGCGCCGCTGGAGTATTCTGCGCTCCTGGTGTGGTTGGCTGGGCTGGCGTCACCGCGCTCGGCTGGGCAGGCGTCGTCGTCGAGCCGTCCGGTGGGGTTGCCGCCTCGTTCCTGGTCGCCTGCGACGGTGCCGAGCTGACGAGCCCGTCGACCATCGCCACCAGCGCCTCTCTGTTCGTCCAGCCGGCATAGGCGCCGCCACCGATCAGGATGAGTGCGAAGATGAGCGTGATCACGGTGCCGATGCCGAAGCGGCGGCGCTTCGGCTCCATACGGAAGCTCTTGCCCTGCAGCTTGGAGGCGACAATCTGATCGATATCCATCGACGGATTGGCGTCATCGTCATCAGCGGCGACAGAGCCGCGGCGGTCGTAGCCGCGCAGCGCCTTCGCCTCTCGCCAGTCCTCGCTCGGCGCGCCGCTAGTAGGCGCCGGCTTGCCGTTGTGTACTTCGGCGAAGATATCGACATCATCGAAATGAGAGGCAACCGGCGTCTTCTTATTGTTGCCGGCCTCGATCGGCGGCAGATCGTCGAAGGCAGCCGTCTCCCAGGAAAAACTTTCCTTGGCGGCCGGCATGACGGCGGCGGGTGCCACTTTTTCGAGGCTCGATATCACCTCCTCGAAGGCGCGCGCCGAGGCATCGGCGGTAATCGGCGCCGGCGCCGTCTCCGAATATTGCCGGAGTTCCTCTTCCGCCCATTCGGTCTCCGCATCCTTGGGCGCCGGAGCCGGGGTTTCGGCAACGGGCTCGGTCCAGACGGGGTCGAAATGCGCCGCAACTTCGGCCTGCAACGGCTCCTCGCGGCTGTGCTCGACGAACTCCTGCGGACGATCGAAATCGGCGACCGGCTCCACCAGGCGGTTGGATGCGTGGTCTATGCCGCGGGTGATCGGCTGCAACGGCTCGACGGGCTCGTAAGCCCCCTCAGCCTCAGGCTCCTCGCTTTCCACCGCCGCAGGTTCGTCCGCGATCTCGTCGGCTTCCAGGGGATGCTGCTCGTCGGCATGCTGTTCGTCGGCTTGCTCGTCGCGATGCTCGGCAGGTGGCGCTTCCCAGCCGTCATGTTCGGCCGGCACGTCTTCGGCAGCGACGTTGCGCGCCTCGCTGGCATGCCATTCCTCGGCCGGCGCTTCCTCCTCCTGGGAGGGATGCCAGTATGTCTCGGCCGGACCGGATGTTTCCGGCGAAACCGATGTCTCCGCGGGAACAGGGGTTTCCGCCGGAACAGGGGTTTCCGCGGGAACAGGGTTTTCCGCGGAAACGGATGCTTCAGGGGAAAGAGGCTCCTCGGCAGCGACCTCTTCCTCAGCCTCCTCCGGTGCGGCGGCCTCCACGTGATCGGGCTCGTCTACGGCCTCGGCCGCCTGCGGTTCCACATAGGCTTCGTAGACCGGCTCCTCGGCAGTCGTCTCCGGCGCCGACGCCGGTTCGCTTTCGTCGGGAACCGCTTGTTCTTCGAAGGATTCCGACGCGATGACGGCGGCCGCAACCGGCTCATCGAGCGGCATCGCCTCGGAGTGTTCGCCCTCCACCTCGCGGATGGCAGCCTCGAGCTTTTCGAGCTGGCGTTGCAGCATGGCTTCCGGCGGACGCGGCTTCATGTTCTCGAGCTGCCGCTGCACTGCGCCGCGGGCACGTTCGTAGACTTTCACCCGCATCTCGGGGGTATTTTCAGCCAGGCCGTCGACGGCCCGCCGAATGACTGCAATAAAATCCGCCATCAGTACTTTCTCAAGAAGTCCGGTACTCTACCGAACCATCCTCCACAGTGACCCGTGAGCTTAATCCTCAAACGGATCGGTCACAAGTATCGTGTCATCCCGCTCCGGGCTGGTGGAAAGGAGCGCGACGGGTGCCCCGATCAGCTCTTCGACCTGGCGAACATATTTGATCGCCTGTGCCGGCAGATCCGCCCAACTGCGGGCGCCGACGGTCGATTCCTTCCATCCCTCCAACGTGATGTAGATCGGTTCGACTCTAGCTTGCGCTCCCTGGCTTGCGGGAAGATGATCAATCTGTTCGCCGTCGAGCATGTAGCCGACGCAGATTTTCAATTCCTCGAGACCGTCGAGCACGTCGAGCTTGGTGAGCGCGATGCCCGTGATGCCGTTGGTGGCGACCGACTGGCGTACGAGTGCCGCGTCGAACCAGCCGCAACGGCGCTTACGGCCCGTCACCGTGCCGAATTCATGACCCTTCTCGCCAAGGAACTGACCGATTTCATCCGTCAGTTCGGTCGGGAACGGGCCTTCGCCGACACGCGTCGTATAGGCCTTGGTAATGCCGAGGATATAGCCGAGAGAACCCGGACCCATGCCCGAACCGGCAGCGGCCTGGCCGGCGACTGTGTTGGACGAGGTCACGAAGGGATAGGTGCCGTGATCGATATCGAGCAGGCTGCCCTGTGCACCTTCGAAAAGGATGCGGGCGCCCTTGCGGCGCTCCTTATCGAGGAAAAGCCAGACCGTATCGCGGAAAGGCAGTACCCGATCGGCGATCGAGGTCAGTTCGTCCATGATCGCCTGGTGGCTGACTTCGGCAACGCCAAGGCCGCGGCGAAGCGCATTGTGATGCGTCAGGATACGGTCGACCTTGCCGGAAAGACTCTCGAGATCGGCAAGATCCATGACGCGGATGGCGCGGCGGCCGACCTTGTCTTCATAGGCCGGGCCGATGCCGCGGCGCGTCGTGCCGATCTTGGTGCCGCTGTTCGACGCCGCATCCTCGCGCATCGCGTCGAGCTCGCGGTGCAGCGACAGGATGAGCGTCGCATTGTCGGCAATGCGCAGATTGTCAGGCGTGACCGTCACGCCCTGCGCTTCCAGCCGGCCGATCTCGGCGATTAGCGCATGCGGATCGACGACGACGCCGTTGCCGATGACGGCCATCTTGCCCGGGCGCACGACGCCGGACGGCAGCAGCGAGAGCTTATAGCTCGTGCCGTCGATGACGAGCGTATGGCCGGCATTGTGTCCGCCCTGATAGCGCACAACGATATCCGCACGCTCCGAAAGCCAGTCGACAATCTTGCCCTTGCCTTCGTCACCCCATTGCGAACCGACCACGACTACGTTCGTCATCCAACTCTTCCTGTTACCGGCGCGGAACCGCGCACCTGCTCAAACCCGCGCATCTATAAAGCTTTGTTTTTTGGAAAGCGACCCTGTTGTCACAGCAGATTGGGCTTTTTACGTGACAAATCAGCAGCCGACAGGCTATTTCCCGTCACAAAACGCCGCTCGGCGATCGCGGAAAGACGGGAAGAACGCTCTTGCAAGCCACGGCCTATATCTGTCTCGTTATCGCCACCCTCTGCTGGGGCGGCAACTCCGTCGCCGGCAAACTCGCGCTCGGACATATCAGCCCGATGATGCTGACCTTCCTGCGCTGGTTCCTCGCCGTGGCGATGATCGCCTTGATTTCAGTGCCGCAACTGCGGAAGGACTGGCCGGTGGTGAGGAAGAACCTGCCGCTGCTCCTCTTCTACGGCGTCATCGGCTACACCCTTTTCAACGCCATGCTTTATTCGGCCGTGCAATATACGACGGCGATCAACGTCGCCATCGAGCAGGCCGGCATCCCGATGCTGATCTTCCTGCTGAATTTCATGTTCTTCCGTACCGGCATCTCGCTGGCGCAATGTCTCGGCTTCGGCATGACGCTGATCGGCGTCGCTCTGACCGCTGCACATGGCGACCTCGCAACGCTGCTGCAATTAAGCCTCAACCGCGGCGACGGGCTGATGCTGATCGCCATTGCCGCCTATTCGGTCTACACGATCTTCCTGCGCTGGAAGCCGCCGCTCGACTGGCGCACGCTGATGGCGGTCCCGGCGCTCGGCGCCATGCTGACCTCGCTGCCGCTGCTCCTCTGGGAGGCGGGCCGCGGTGCCGCGCAATGGCCGGACCAGGCCGGCTGGGTCATCACTCTCTACACGGCGATCTTCCCCTCGCTGGTGGCGCAGATCCTCTATATCAAGGGCGTCGTCGCAATCGGCGCCAACCGGGCCGGCCTCTTCATCAATCTCGTGCCGGTGTTCGGAACGCTGCTCTCCGTCGCACTGATCGGCGAGCAGCTGCAGTCGTTCCATGTGATCGCGCTGGTGCTGACCTTGGGCGGCATCGCGATCGCCGAAAAGGGCCGTCCGAAAGCTTCGGCACAAACCGTGCCCGCCTCACCCTTGGATTAAAGCCTTTCCTGGTCAGGAAAGGCTTTAACCGAGTTCCAGCGTCGTCACGCCGAAGACGTGCTTCAGCGGAATGGTCGGCGCCGGCCCGCGATACATGCGTGTCGTCTCGAATACCGGTTGAAGGCCGATACCTTCGGCAAGCGCGACCGCCTCGTGGTTCTCTGCGGGAATGTCGATGAAGACCGCGGCCCCTTTCGCCTCGGGGATCAATTCGGCAAGCAGCGCCGCGGCGCTGTCGGCATCGTTGGCAAAGAGCGGGCCGATCTTGTAGCCCTCGTAGCAGCGGCGGATCGTGCCGTAACCGCGGATCTTGTGGCTCTTCCGCACCACCGCCGAACGACGGCCCTTGCGGCCGGTACACCAGGCGGCAAGGAAGGCATCCCGCGGCTGCGGAAAGATCGCCGAATCATATCGCTGCAGGCCTTCGAGGCGTGAATCCAGCACCGATTGCGCGACAAGCGTCGAGACAGGCAAGGAAGTAGCAACACCGCCGTAACGAACAGTGGAATAGGCGGGTTCGAAGCCGGCCTTGCGGTAGTTGTCCTGCTGTGCGGCGACGCCGTCGAGACCGATCGTGCGGTCTCCCGCGCTGGCGATGCCCGTCGCCCAGATCGCCTTGCCGTAACCCTTGCCGCGAAAATCGGGATGGACAATGTAGAGGCCAAGGAAGGCAAAAGTGTCGCCATATTTGACGACCGAGATCGAGCCGACGGGGACTTCACCGATGGAGCCGACGAAAAATCCCGACGGATCGGCCTCGTTGAATGCAAGCGAATCGTCGAGGCCAGGGTTCCAGCCCTCCTGACGCGCCCATTCGAGCACGAGTTCCAGTTCGCCGGGCCGCATCGAACGAACGGCAAATTCCGAATTCATGCAACTTTCCCAGATTGAATGTCCCGCAAGTCCATCCCGGCAACGGCAAAGCAATTGTCAGGCCCCAGCCCCCGATTGCACCTGCGAACGATGGAGAGCCGCGCTCATCGACTTGACGACGCGTATAATCATTTTTCGATGCAATACAGAAAGCTTCGTTTCCGCATTACCATGAAACAATGCCGTTGCAAGCTCAAGAAAATTACTTGCGCCTCAATTATCTTCCAGCCGGTGCGAATAAAAAGCCGCGTCGAAAAGATACCGCCTGCCAATTTGAAAGACGAGAGAAGCATTCGTCCGAAATCACCTCCGCAACGCGGCAAAAAACCGGGAGCGACGACCGTCGCCCGCGGAAGGATCACCGGCCGTTCAGCATCGCGGTCTTCTGCTTTTCGATTCGGCTCGTCGGCGATGAGAAAAGACGCTCTGTCTCGGCCGCCGGTGCGGGATAACCGAACGCATAACCCTGCAGACCGTCGCAGCCGAGCTGCGCCAGCACGACGGCATGCGCCTCGGTCTCGATGCCCTCGGCGATCACCTCGACATCGAGTGCCTTGGCGATTTCCACGATCGACCCCACCACGCGCCGCTGCTCGGCGGAGCTGACGACCTCGGTGACGAGCTGCCGGTCGATCTTCAGCCGCTTCGGCCGCAGCTTGACGAGACCGATGAGCGAAGCATGGCCCGATCCGAAGTCGTCGATCTCGATGTCGATGCCCATCTGTTTGATATCGCCGATATGATCGAGCAGTTTTTCGTCGCTGTCGTCGAGGAAAATCGTCTCAACCAGTTCGAAGACGATCGCGCCGGGCGGGATATCGAGTTTCCTCAGCTTGTCGAGCAACGCCGGATCGGCAAGGCGGGACGCCGAGATATTGACGGCGATGCGCGGAACCGCAAGGCCGCGCAACAGCCAGAACAACCGGTCTTCGAGAACGCTTTTGAGGATCGCCGCGTCGATCTCCGCCGCAAGCCCGTGCTCGTCGGCGATCTTCAGGAATACCCCCGGAGCAAGCACGCCCTTTTCGGGGTGTTTCCAGCGCGCCAGCGCCTCGAAGCCGATGACCTCCCGGGTCCGGGCGTCGAGCTGCACCTGATAATAGGGAAGTATCTCACCGCGCTCCAGCCCGAGCTTCAGCTCTTCGGCGAGGCGACGCTTGGAGCGCAGATCCTCCTGCAATTGCCGCGTGAAGAATTCGACACGGCTGCGCCCGAGCTTCTTGGCCTGGTAAAGCGCCAAATCGGATTCGGCAAGCAGGTTGCGCGCCCGCCGATCGCCGCTCCAGGAAACGCCGATCGAGGCGCCGGATTGCAGCATCTCCTGGCCGAAGCGGATCTTCTTCCGCAGCCGACGCTGGAGGTCTTCGGTGATCAGCTTCAGCTCAGTGAGATCGGTGAAATTGACCAGCACGATGACGAATTCATCGCCACCGACGCGGGCGACCACGCCATTTGCAGGAATGGCGGCGGTGATTCGAAGTGCTGCGGCCCTGAGAACGGCGTCGCCTGCCGCATGACCGTGGCTGTCGTTGATCTGCTTGAACTGGTCGAGGTCGAGATGTAGCACGCCAAGCGTCGTGATGCTCTTGTCGGCCGGCAACTCCGCCAGCCGCTTGTCGAGAAGGCGCCGGTTCGGCAAGCCGGTGAGATAGTCATGATCGGCGACATGCTCGATGCGAGCATTGCTTTCTTCCAGCGCCAGCGCCCTCGCCTCGGCCACCACCTTTTGCCGCGCGAGTTCCGCGTTGAGCAGGACGTCGGCCGTAACATCCCATTCGGCGCCGATGAAGGAGGGCAGACCCTCCCCATCGACATAGAAATGCGCGCGCGAACGCAAATGGCGGATTTCACCGCTCGGCAGCACGATCCGAAATTGTGAATTATAGGCGCCGCGTGTCGTTATCGCCTGCTCGAAGTCGCGTTCGGCCCGCTCGCGATCATCGGGATGGATGGCATTCGACCAAAGCGATGCCGGCACCAGCCGGCAGGTTTCGCCGGTCTCGTAGAGACGATGCATCTGCGCATCCCACAAGATCCCGTCCTGCTCGATGCTGTGCTCCCAGACACCGATCCGGGATGCATCGAGAGCGAGTTCGAGCCGACGCAGAAGATCCTGAAACTCGTGTTCGGATCGTGTGGCTTTTTTCTCTGGCAACGCGGTCCCAGCCTTAGAAGCTTGCATTACGGCAATATGGTCTCAAGCCGGCATTAATGAAGCCTTGTCCTGACGACCGAACTAATGACTAGGTGAACTGTTCGTTACGACTTTCCCCTTTTGGATCAAAGGACTTGCAGTCTGCAGCACCTTCAAGATCAGTGGTTGTGCCGCGGCGGGGTTTTTGCGATCTGGCGGAATTCCGCCGCTCCCTCCAGCACCGCTCCGTCCGACAATTGCGTCACCGAGCGGCGGTAGATCTGCTGCCATGGCGTCGCATCCGCCGGCACTGGCGGGATGCCGTCGCCCTTGCGCCGTTCGATCTCGGCGTCCTCGACCAGCATGTCGCAGCGCCCGTGGTTGAAGTCGATGCGGATGATATCGCCGGTACGAAGCCAGGCGAGGCCGCCTCCGGCGGCACTTTCCGGCGAGGCATTGAGGATCGAGGGACTGTCCGCCGTGCCCGACTGGCGGCCGTCGCCGATCGTCGGCAGGCTGCGGATGCCGCGCTTCAGGAGATGATCCGGCGGCTGCATGTTGACGACCTCAGCCGAACCCGGCCAGCCGATCGGCCCGGCGCCGCGGATGGCGAGGATGGTATTTTCGTCGATACCGAGTTCGGGATCGTTGATGCGCTTGTGATAGTCCTCGGAACCGTCGAAAACCACCGCTTTGCCCTCGAAGACACCTTCGTGCCCGGGTTCCTCAAGGTAGCGCCGGCGAAAATCCTCCGAGACCACGCTCATCTTCATGATCGCGAAATCGAAGAGATTGCCTTTGAGAACGAGGAAGCCCGCCCGCTCTTTCAGCGGCTCGGCGAACGGCTTGATAACCTCGCGGTCGCGCGCTTCCTTGCCCTCTAGGTTCTCGGCCATCGTCCTGCCCGTCACCGTGCGACAGTTGCCGTCGAGCTTTCCGGCCTGCAGCAGTTCCCACATGATCGCCGGCGTGCCGCCGGCACGATGAAAGCGCTCGCCGAGATAGGCGCCCGCCGGCTGGACATTGGCCAGCAGCGGGATATCGAAGCCATGCACCTGCCAGTCGTCGGGATAGAGTTCGACGCCAGCGTGCTTCGCCATCGCGGCCAAATGCGGCTGCGCGTTGGTCGAGCCGCCGATCGCCGAATTGGTGCGGATCGCATTGAGGAAAGCCTCGCGCGTCAGGATATCCGATGGCTTCAGATCCTCGAACACGATTTCGACGGCGCGTCGCCCGGTGCGGTAGGCCATCTGGCCGCGTTCGCGGTAAGCCGCCGGAATGGCGCCACAGCCGGTCAGCGAAAGGCCGAGCGCCTCGGCCAGCGCATTCATCGTCGAAGCGGTGCCCATCGTATTGCAGTGGCCGACGGAAGGCGCAGAATCGAGCGCCGCCTGCAGGAATTCCTCCCGATCAATCTCGCCTGCCGCATATTTCCGCCGCATCCGCCAGATCACCGTGCCGGAGCCCGCCAGCTCCCCCTCGTGCCAGCCGTCGAGCATCGGGCCGCCGGAGAGCACGATCGCCGGGATATCGACCGTCGAAGCCGCCATGATCGCCGAAGGCGTGGTCTTGTCGCAGCCGGTGGTCAGCACGACACCGTCAAGTGGATAGCCGTAGAGGATTTCGACGAGGCCGAGATAGGCGAGATTGCGGTCGAGTGCGGCTGTCGGGCGTTTGCAATTCTCGAAGATCGGATGTGTCGGAAACTCGATCGGAATGCCGCCGGCATCGCGAATGCCGTCGCGCACGCGCTTGGCAAGCTCGACATGCACCCTGTTGCAAGGCGTAAGATCGCTGCCGCTCTGGGCAATTCCGATGATCGGCTTGCCGGAGCGCAGCTCTTCCGGCGTGATGCCGTAATTCATGAAGCGCTCGAGATAGAGCGCTGCCATGTCGATATGATCGGGATTGTCGAACCAGTCCTGCGAACGTAGGCGCCGCTTCGGCGAATGGTTGTCCGTCACTTCTTTCCTCCCGGCCGGGCATTCTTCTCTTCGAGATGGAGGAGCAGGCCGCTGTGATCCTTTTCGCCATTGCCATTAGCGACGAATTCGCTGAATTCGGCATGCACCGCCGCAGTCAGCGGCAGTGTCAATGACAGGGCATTGGCTGTCTCCATGGCGGCGTTCAGATCCTTCAACTGGTTGCTGGACGAACCGCCTGGCGTAAACTGCCGCTCGACCATGCGCTTGCCGTGCAGTTCAAGGATACGGCTCTCTGCAAAGCCGCCGCGAATGGCGTCCCGGAAGGCCGCCTGCGAGCCGCCGCCCGCTTCGATCAGCATCATCGCTTCGGCGACGGCGCCGATCGTCACCGCAACGATCTGCTGGTTGGCAAGCTTGGCGAGCTGGCCCGCCCCGCTTGGACCGACGCGGGTCACGCGCCCCATCGGCGCAAAGACATCTGCAAGCCCGTCGACCACGTCCTTGTCACCGCCCGCCATGATCGCGAGCGTACCCGCTGCCGCCCCGACGACACCGCCTGATACCGGCGCATCGACATGATGGATGTCGCGGTCGGCAAGCCTCGCCGAATGGTCGCGGGCGAAATGCGGGGCGATCGAACTCATGTCGATGACGGTTGTGCCAGGCGTCATCGCATCGGCCGCTCCGCGGTCGAACAACACGTCCTTCACCGCCTCGGCGTTGGTGAGCATAGTGATGACGACGTCGGCACCCGAGACGGCATCATCAGGTGTTTTAGCGCAGATCGCGCCGTCTCCCGCAAGCGGCTCGGCCTTGCCGGGATCGCGATTCCAGACGGTGACGGCAAAGCCCGCGCCAAGCAGCCGGCGAGCCATCGGCGCGCCCATCAGGCCGGTGCCGAGAAAGGCGATCCGCCTGCCGTCATGACCTTCTCTCGAACTCGTCATTCAGTCCTCCCAACTGTTGTCCGTCTTTGATAGTCCCCTCGCCCATCGTTGCAAACCGTTTTGACGGACGTAACGCATTTTTGTGGAACACCCTGAAAACGATACGGGCGAGAACCGAAGTTCCCGCCCGATTTACTCGACAAAGGAAGGTTGAATTCCGTTTATTCCGCCGCGAGCCGGATGACCTCCGCCTCTTCTTCCTTGTGTTCGTCCGGCTTGTGCTGGATGAGCGGACGGTTGCCCGTCAGCCGCCGCAGCAGCACATAGAACACCGGCGTCATGAAGATGCCGAAGAAGGTCACGCCGATCATGCCCGAGAAGACCGCGACACCCATGGCCGCACGCATTTCCGCGCCGGCGCCCGTGGAGACGACGAGCGGCACGACGCCCATGATGAAGGCGAGGGAGGTCATGAGGATCGGGCGAAGGCGAAGGCGGCTGGCCTCGATCGCGGCCTCCCGCGGCGTTCTTCCCTCGAACTCCAGTTCGCGGGCGAATTCCACGATAAGGATCGCGTTCTTCGCCGATAGACCGACAAGCACCACAAGACCGATCTGGGTGAAGATGTTGTTGTCTCCACCGGTGAGCCAGACGCCGGTCAGCGCGGCCAGCACGCCCATCGGCACGATCATGATGATCGCAAGCGGCAGCGTCAGGCTTTCATACTGGGCGGCCAGCACCAGGAAGACGAGCAACAGTGCCAGGGGGAAGACGACGATGCTCGAATTGCCGGCCAGGATCTGCTGATAGGTCAGATCCGTCCATTCGAAGTCGATGCCCGCAGGCAGGGTGTCGTGAAGGATCTTCTCGATTGCCGCCTGCGCCTGACCCGACGAGAAGCCCGGTGCCGGACCGCCGTTGATATCGGCGGCAAGGAAGCCGTTGTAGCGGTTCGCGCGTTCCGGACCGGTGCTCGGTTCCACCTTCAAGAGGGCAGAAAGCGGGATCATCTCACCCGATGCCGACCGGACCTTCAACTGGCCGATATCTTCCGGCTGGGCGCGGAATTTCGCATCGGCCTGCACACGGACGCTGTAGGTGCGGCCGAAGGCGTTGAAGTCGTTCACGTAGAGCGAACCGAGATAGATCTGCAGCGTCTGGAAGACGTCGGTGACGGAAACCCCGAGCTGCTCGGCCTTGGCACGGTCGAGATCGGCATAGAGCTGCGGCACGTTGATCTGGAAGCTGGAGAACAGCCCGGCGAGCTCAGGCGCCTGGTAGGCTTTTGCAAGCACGGCCTTGGTCGCCTCGTCGAGCGCCTGGTTGCCGAGGCCGGCACGATCCTCGATCTGCAGCTTGAAACCGCCCGTCGTGCCGAGACCATTGACCGGCGGCGGCGGGAACATGGCGATGAAGGCATCCTGGATGACGCCGAACTTCTGGTTCAGCGCCATGGCGATTGCACCGCCCGAGAGATCAGGCGTCTTGCGCTCTTCGAAGTCCTTCAGCGTCACGAAGACGATGCCGGCATTCGAGGAGTTGGTGAAGCCGTTGATCGACAGGCCCGGAAAGGCAATCGCATTGGCAACGCCCGGCTGCGCCAGCGCGATGTCGGTCATGCGCTTGATGACGTCTTCCGTGCGGTCCAGGCTTGCGGCATCCGGCAACTGGGCGAAGCCGATCAGATACTGCTTGTCCTGCGACGGCACGAAGCCGCCGGGGACCGTGCTGAACAGGCTGTAGGTCGCACCGACCAGCGCCAGGTAGATCACCATGACGATGCTCTTGCGCGACAACAGCCCGCCAACGCCCTTGCCGTAGGCATTCGAGCCCGCTCCGAAGACACGATTGAAGCCGCGGAAGAACCAGCCGAAGATAGCGTCCATGAACCGCGTCAGCCAGTCCTTCGGCTGATCATGGCTCTTCAGGAGAAGAGCTGCCAGCGCCGGAGACAGCGTGAGCGAGTTGAAGGCCGAGATGACGGTCGAAATCGCGATCGTCAGCGCGAACTGGCGGTAGAACTGACCCGACAGACCGGAGATGAAAGCAAGCGGCACGAACACCGCGACGAGCACCAGCGCGATCGCGACGATCGGACCGGAGACTTCCCTCATCGCCTTGTAGGTGGCAGCCCGCGGCGACAGGCCTTCCTCGATATTGCGCTCGACGTTTTCGACCACCACGATCGCGTCGTCGACGACGATACCGATCGCAAGCACCAGTCCGAACAGACTGAGCGCGTTGATCGAGAAGCCGAAGACATACATGACCGCGAAAGTGCCGATGATCGAGACAGGAACGGCGATCAGCGGGATGATCGAGGCGCGCCACGTCTGCAGGAACAGGATGACGACGAGGACGACGAGCGCGATGGCTTCGAGCAGCGTGTCGATGACCTTCTCGATCGAGGCCCGCACGAATTTCGTCGTATCGTAGACGATCTCGTATTTGACGCCCTCAGGCATGGCGAGCTGCAACTGATCCATGGTCGCGTTCACATTGTCCGCAATCTCGATCGCGTTCGAACCCGGCGCCTGAAGAACGGCGACGGCGACGGCCGGCTTACCGTCGAGCAGCGAACGCAGCGTGTAGTCCGCAGCACCGAGCTCGATGCGGGCGACATCGCGAAGGCGGGTGATCTCGCCATTGGCGCCCGTCTTGACGATGATGTTGCCGAACTCCTCGGGCGTGCGCAGGCGGCCCTGGGCATTGACGTTGAGCTGCAGGTCCACACCGGGCTGGCTCGGCGATGCGCCGATGATACCGGCGGCGGCCTGGATGTTCTGGGAACTGATCGCGCTGCTGATGTCGCTGGCGGCAAGATTGTGCTCGGCGGCCTTCTGCGGGTCGATCCAGACACGCATGGAATAGTCGCCGGCGCCGAAAACCTGCACCTGACCGACGCCTGCGATGCGGGCGAGCCGATCCTTGACGTTGAGGGTCGCGTAATTGCGAAGATAGGTGATGTCGTGATTGTTCCCGTCGGAGACGAGGTTGACGACCATGATGAAGTTGGGTGAGCTCTTGACTGTCGTGATGCCGAGCGAACGGACTTCCGCCGGCAGGCGCGGTTCGGCCTGTGAAACGCGGTTCTGCACGAGCTGCTGCGCCTTGTCGGGGTCGGTGCCGAGCTTGAAGGTAACGGTGACGTTGAGCACGCCGTCCGATGTCGCCTGGCTGGCCATATAGAGCATGCCTTCGACACCGTTGATCTGCTCTTCGAGCGGCGTCGCCACCGTTTCGGCGATGACGCTTGGGTTGGCGCCGGGATAGGTAGCGCGCACGACGATCGACGGCGGCACGACCTCTGGATATTCGGAAATCGGCAGCGCGCGCAGGCCGATCAGGCCGGCAACCAGGATGAGGACCGAAAGAACGCCGGCAAAGACCGGGCGGTCGACAAAGAATCTGGAGATGTTCATATCAAAGCCCTCTCCGGGGTGAACATGGATGCAAAGTCCCTCTCCGGCGGTTTGGGAGCCGCCGGCGGGTCGTATCATTTCGAGTATTGGCCCTCCCCCTCAGGGGAAGGCGAAAGTCTTTACTGCGCGGTCGCGACCTTCTCTTCCATCTGAGGCGCGACGACTGCGCCTGGACGGATGCGCTGCAGACCGTTGACGACGATCTTCTCGCCGACGTTCAGGCCGCCTTCGACCACCCGCTGACCGTCAGCCACTGTGCCGAGCTGGACCTGCCGATAGGCGACCTTGTTCTCGCCATCGACGACGAAGACGAACTTCTTGTCCTGGTCGGTGCCGACGGCGCGGTCACTGATGACGATCTTGTTCTCGGCCTTCGGCTGGCCCATGCGCACCCGCACGAACTGGCCGGGGATGAGACGCCCGCCCGGATTATCGAAGACGGCGCGAACGCCGATCGTGCCGCTTGATGCATCGACCTCGTTGTCGATCAGTTGCAGCTTGCCCTTGATCGGCGTGCCGCTGTCGGTCAGCGTGCCGACTTCGACCGGGATCTGCTCGACGGGAGGCAGGGCGCTGTCCGTCTGCGGAAGCTGGGCGAGCGCCCGCGTCACCATCTCTTCGCTGGCATTGAAGCTCGCATAGATCGGATCGACCGAAACGAGCGTCGTCAGCGCCGGCGAGGTCGAACCGGCCGCGACGAGGTTACCGGCAGTCACCTCGATCTTGCCGATGCGGCCGGAAACCGGAGCCCGCACTTGAGTGTAATCGAGATCGAGCTGCGCAGACTGCAGGGCAGCTTGCGCCGAACGCAGCCCCGCCTGAGCCTCAGCCAGCGAACTCTGGCGCTGATCGAGATCGCTCTGGGAGATGGTGCGGTTGTCGGAAAGCCTGCGGCCGCGATCGAGTTCGGTCTGCGCCAGGCTGACCTTGGCCTCGGCCGAAGCGACCTGGCCTTGCGCCTGCGCCACGCTCGCCTGGTAGGGAGCCGGGTCGATGGTGAAGAGCAGGTCGCCCTGCTTGACCAGCGCCCCTTCGCGGAAGGCCACCGAAAGGATGGCGCCGGCGACACGGGAACGCACCTGCACCCGGTCGACCGCTTCGAGACGGCCGGAGAAACTTTCCCAGGCCGTCACGTCGCGCGCCGCGACGACGGCAACCGTCACCGGCACAGCGGGAGTCTCCGCGGGGGCGGAAGCAGCTGTAGCGGTCGTGCTCATCGGCAATTCGAAAAACAATGCAGCGCCGGAAATGGACGCAACAAGCCCTATGCCGGCGCCCATCAGGGCCCAGCGCTTACTTCTGGACGTCATTAGTACTCTCCTTGCGGCTCTAAGCCGCCGAAATATCAGGTCTTCTTCAATGCAATTGCGGTTGGACGCTTACCTCCCGAAGAAAGCTTCCAAAATGGCGGCTGACGTTTTCCTGCCAGTCGGGCGCTCCGTCGGATTTCCCACCATAAATCGAGGGCCAGCCCGTCCCGGCGGGAAGGACATGCTGGCGCACACCGACGCCGGCCTGTTTCAGGCGGACACCGTAACCAATCGTTTCGTCGTGCAGAGGATCATCCTCCGCGGTGAATATCAGCGCCGGCGCGACGCCTGAAATACGCGAACAGAGGCAAGGCGCCGCATAAGGATGGCAACCGCCGCCGCTCAGATAGTGGCTCCAACCTTCCGTCCAGCGCTGGCGCATGCCGATGGCTTCAGCCTTGCGGATCGAGGAAGTGCCCATGAAGGGATCGAGCAGCGGCGAAATCAGAACCTGGCCGTCGAGCGCGTCCGGCATCTGGTCGCGCGCCTTCAGCGCCACGCCGGCGGCGACATTGCCGCCCGCCTCCTCGCCGGCGACGAAGAGCAGCGACTTGCGGTCGCCGAGACCGGCGCGTTTGTTGGCGAGATAGGTGAAAACGGAGAAGGAGACTTCCAGCGCCTTTGGAAACAGGTTGCCGGAAAGGCTGCTGTAATCGGCGGCAACGACGATGGCGCCGGCCTTGGCGAGGCTCATCGCCACCGGCCGGTCGACGTGTTTGTCGCTATCCAGAAACGCGCCGCCATGCAGGTAAAGCACGATCGGCGGACCCTTGCCGTAATCGGCGCCCTGGTAGATGCGTGCGGAAACGGGGCCGATGGCCACCTTATCCAGCATCATATCTTTCCATTCCACCGTCATGCTTCCGGTCTCTTTTGTCGGCCACAAGCAGACAACGTCCGCCGCTTGCATTTTCTACAAAAAAGATATTGTTATTCCAACCAGGGAATAAGAAGCTATAACGCGATAACACTGTTCCAGATCTCGAACAATGGTGCAACGCAAACTGCGGATTTGAAACCGATGGATCAGCTCTCGGCAATGCGCGTCTTCATTCGTGTCGTGGAGACGGGCAATTTCACCCGCGCCGCCGACATGCTCGCCATGCCCAAGGCGACGGTGACCAATCTCATCCAGGGCCTGGAAGCGCATCTGCGCACCAAGCTTTTGAATCGGACCACGCGCCGGGTCATGGTGACCACGGACGGTGCGCTTTATTACGAACGCGCCGCCCAGATCATTTCGGAACTGGAAGAACTCGATGGCAGCCTCTCCAATTCGCAGAGCTTGCCGAGCGGACGGCTGCGTGTCGAGATGGCCGGCGCTTTCGCCGATTGGATTGTCGTTCCGGCACTTTGCGATTTCTATCAGCGTTATCCCGATATCCGTATCGACCTCGGTGTCGGCGACCGCACGGTCGATTATCTTGCAGAAAACGTCGATTGCGCGCTGCGCGCCGGCACGCCGGCCGACCAGTCGCTGATTGCGCGGCGCGTCTCCGAAGTCGAGATGATCACCTGCGCTTCTCCGGGCTACATCCAGAAATTCGGCATGCCCGAGCGGCCCGAGGATCTGGAGGCGGATCATTACACCGTCAACTATTTCCGCGCCCAAAACAACCGGACGCTGCCGTTCGAATTCCGCCGGCACAACGAGGTGATCGAGACCAGCCCGCGTTACATCGCCTCGGTCAACGATAGCCGCACCTATCTGACGGCGGCGCTGACCGGCCTCGGCATCGCGCAGGTGCCGATCTTCATGGCGCGCGAGCCGATGGCAAGGGGCGAACTCGTCCGCGTGCTGCCGGACTGGCGCCGCGATCCGCTGCCGCTCTATGTCGTCTATCCGCCGAACCGCCACCTCAGCAACAAGGTCCGCGTCTTCGTCGACTGGCTGGTGAAACTTCTGGTCGAGGCAAAACTGAACGACGGTTGAGCGCCAAAACAAATACGGCCCGGAAGGCAGGGGAAACCTTCGACGGGCCGCAATCTACAACTTTGAACATCAAGCCTGTCGCACCGTAGCAAGGGCGCGGCAGACTCTGGAGGTTCGCAAAGAGAACGGCAGGGAATTCCACTCTCTCGCGATAAAGCAGATATACGCACTCCCCACAGGATTGTAAGGAAAAATTCCGCAATCACGTTCACATAATTGCGATGATGGCTGGCTCCTTGTTCCCCCGCGCGGTGGCGGACCGGGTTTCAATTCCCGGCCGCCGGCTTCAGTAGGTCCTCGAGACCGATGCGGCGGAACAATTCCGCCCGGACACGATCGGCGACGCCGTTGACGATCTCCGCGCCGTCCTCGGACGGATCGATATGGACGCGGAACGGCCGGGTGCCAAACGGCTTACCAACGACATCGACGATGGCGACGGCAACCGCGCCGGCATCGGCGTCGGCAGGTTCGAGCGCTGCCAGGCCCTGCAGCGCCTGTTCCGGCACGCCCTTGTAGGGCCCTTCATTGTATTCGGCGGCGCGGGCCGTATCGGCGGGCGAGCCGGAATGGGCGAAATGGTTGGTGCCCTTGGTGAAGGCGCCGGGCACGATGATCGAGGTCTCGATGCCCCAGCGGGTAAGCTCGCCGGCATAGGAGACGGCAAGTGAATCCATCGCCGCCTTGGCGGCGAAATAGGGCGAGAGGTAGGGAGGCGTGCCGCCGCGGCTGCTCGACGACGATACCCAGACCACCAGGCCCTTGCCCTGCTTGCGCAGATAGGGGAGTGCCGCGCGGTTGACGCGCTGGGTGGAGAGCACGTTGATGTCGAAGAGTTCGGCGAACTGTTCCGGCGTGAAGGCTTCGGCTGGGCCGAAGGACATATGGCCGGCATTGTGGATGATGACATCAAGGCGACCCGCATCGGCGATGATCCTGGCGATACCTGATACAACCGACGCGTCGGAGGCGACATCGAGTTCGACCGAGCGCAGATCGACATTGTTCTCCTTGGCGAATTCAGCCGCATCGGCGACGGCGGGAGCGTTGCGGCTTTCCGTGGCGCGCATGCCGGCATAGACGGTGTGGCCGGCCTTAGCGAGAGCGCGGGCGGTAAGCGCGCCGAAACCACTGGAAGCGCCTGTTGTGACGATGACTTGCTTGCTCATGATCCTATTCCTTCTGGGTTCGATTGGGATTGCTTGAAGTGGAAACTTTGAGTTGGCGGCAGCCTGGAGACCGCCGCCGGTCTTTCGTCAGATCACGCCGCCATTGGCGCGCAGCGTCTGTCCGTTGATCCAGCCGCCGTCCGGGCCGGCGAGGAAGGCAACCGCAGAAGCGATGTCTTCCGGTGTGCCGAGGCGTTCCAGCGGGTTCATTTTCGCCGTGCGGGCGATGAGTTCGTCCGACTTGCCGTTAAGGAAAAGCTCGGTGGCGACAGGACCGGGCGCGACGGCGTTGACGGTGATGTTGCGGCCACGCATCTCCTTGGCCATGATCGCCGTCAGCGTTTCCACCGCAGCCTTGGTAGCGGCATAGACGCCGTAGGTTTCGAGCTTCAGGCCGACGACGGATGTCGAGAAGTTGACGACCCGGCCGCCGTCGCGCAGACGCCTGGCTGCCTCGCGCAGCGTATTGAAGGTGCCCTTGAGGTTGACACTGATCTGGCGATCGAAATTGGCGTCATCGGCCTCGGCAAGCGAAGAGAGCATCATGATGCCGGCATTGTTGACGAGCACGTCGACGCCGCCGAAAGCGGTTTCCGCGGCATCGAACATGCGGCGGACGGCATCCGCATCGCTGACATCGGCCTTCGCCGTCAGCGCCTTGCCGCCGGCCTGCTCGATCTTCTTTGCCAGTTCCTCGGCCGGAGCGGCATTGCCGGAGTAATTGATGACGACGGTGAAACCGTCCTTGGCGAGGCGCTCGGCGACTGCTGCGCCGATGCCGCGGGAAGCGCCGGTCACCAGTGCGACCTTGCTGTTTTCGTGGGAAGCCATTGTCCTTCTCCTTCATTCTGCGCCGCAGCGCGTTTTCGATGAGGAGAAGATGCGCCTTTTCCTTTTGCGGATAATCTGGCATTCTTCGGCATCACTATCCGAGAATAACGAACAAACAGATGGACAGATTTGACGCCATGCGCGTGTTTTGCCGTATCGTGGAACGCCGCAGCTTCACGCTTGCCGCCGATGACACCGGTCTGCCACGCTCGACTGTCACCGATGCGGTCAAGGGGCTGGAAGCCCGCCTCGGCGTGCGCCTGCTCCAGCGCACGACGCGCCACGTCAGTCCGACGCTTGATGGCGAAGCCTATTACCAACGCTGCCTGTCGATCCTTGCCGATATCGAGGAAGCCGAAGGAGCCTTTGCCGGCGCCAAGCCGAAGGGCATGCTGCGTGTCGACGTGCACGGCACGCTCGCCCGCCATTTCGTACTGCCGAGCCTGCCGTCCTTCCTGGAGACCTATCCGGAGATCGAATTCTACATGAGTGAGGGCGATCGGCTGATCGATCTGGTGCGTGAGGGCATCGATTGCGTGTTGCGCGTCGGCACGCCGCAAGACAGCGACATGGTCGCCCGGCGCGTCGCCATGCTCGATGAGGTGACACTCGCCTCTCCTGCCTACATTGCCCGCAACGGCCTGCCGCAGCATCCCGATCGGCTTGCCGGCCATCGCATGGTCGGCTTCCACTCCAGCGGCACCGGCAGCCTGCTGCCGCTCGAATTCACCGTCGACGGCACGGTGCGTAACATCACCATTCCCGCCACCATCGCGGTCAACGCCGCCGAAAGCTATATCTCAGCGGCGAGGATGGGCCTCGGCATGATCCAGATCCCACGCTATCACGCCGAAGGAGATCTTGCCGCGGGAACGCTGGTCCAGATACTGCAGGACTTTCCGCTGACCCCGACACCGGTTTCCTTGCTTTACCCCCGCAACCGCCAGCTTTCGCCGCGCGTGCGCGTCTTCATCGACTGGCTGGTAAAGGTCTTCGCTCGACAAAATTCCGAAAACGCGCTTCACTAAATTGCGCCTTGCTAATATGAGCGCCCTCGGAGAACGGCCATGGCACTCAACGATATCACCGTCTACCAGACGGAAGACGGCTTCGTCGTCGAATTCGGCGGCGAAGGCGAAGACAGCATTGCCGTGACGCTGCGCAGCACGCCTGAGCTAACGTCGGAAAATGCCGTCTTGCGGGCCAAGGCCCTGCTTGCCGCAGCAATCGAACCTGCCCATGGCGACGGCGCGCGCAGCAAGGATCCTGCTTTGCTCGAAGAAGAGCTGGAAGAGGGCCTGGAAGATTCCTTCCCGGCGAGCGACCCGGTCTCGGTCACATCATCCTCGATCCCGATGCGCGATCCGAATGCGGGCCGCTGATGTCTCTGGCCGAAAAACATGAAGCGGTTTCGGGATGACGGCGAGCGCGCTGAATGTTATCTGCGTCTGATATGACCGATGGTGGAACGATATCAGGCGCGATCGGCGCCGGCACGCTCACCGGCGAAAGCCTCAGGGAATTTTTCGAGCGCGATGCGATCGCCGTCTCCCGCGACCTGCTCGGCTGCCATCTGACCGTGGACGGCGTCGGCGGGCGCATCACCGAGACCGAAGCCTATTTCCCCGATGACGAGGCCTCGCACAGCTTCCGCGGCCCGACCAAGCGCAACGGCGCCATGTATGGCAAGCCGGGCAATGTCTATATCTACCGCATCTACGGCATGTACTGGTGCCTGAATTTCGTCTGCCATCCTGGCTCGGCTGCACTCATCCGCGCCCTGGAGCCGGAAACGGGAATCCCTCTAATGATGGAGCGGCGCGGCACCGATATGCTGACGTCGCTCTGCAGCGGCCCCGGCAAGCTCTGCCAGGCGCTCGGCATCGACATCGAGATCAATGACAGGCTGCTCGATCGCCCGCCCTATGCGATCGCGCCGTCGGCCCCGGTGCCGATCGTCTCGGGAAAACGCATCGGCATCACGAAAAATGCCGAAGCACCATGGCGCTTCGGCATTCAGGGATCTCGATATCTCAGCAAGCCGTTTCGCTAAAGCAATTCCAGGAAAAGTGCGAAGCGGTTTTTCCGTCCGGAATTGCGGCAACGCCTGGAGTTCATTCCATGACGGCGCTGTGGTCGACGGCGGGTGCTGCCTTCGGCTTGCGCAACAGCAGAACCAGCGGAATGACCGCAAGCGACATCAGCATCAGCAGCTTGAAATCGTCCATATAGGCGATGATCGTCGCTTGCAGCGTGATGATCTCGTTGAGCGAAGCACGGCCGGCCGCCGTCACCGGGCTGAGCCCCTGCGCAGCCACCGCATTGAAGGCGTGGTTAAACGGCGTCACATAGGCGGCGATCGATTCATGATTGCTCTGCGTGTTTTCGACGATCAGCGCCGAGACGATCGAGATGCCGACCGCCGAGCCGATGTTTCGCGACAAATTGTAGAGACCGGTGCCGTCGCCGCGCATATGGGCGGGCAGCGTGGAAAAAGCGATCGTCGTCAGCGGCACGAACAGAAAGCCGAGGCCGGCGCCCTGGATGAAGCCGACCGAGACGATCGTCCATTGCGAGACGTCGGGTGTCCAGCCGGTCATGTCGTACATCGCCCATGCGGTGAGCCCCAAGCCGAGCGCCAGCAACGCGCGCGTATCGACCTTGCCGACCAGCCGCCCGACGATGAACATGCAGAGCATGGTGCCGAGCCCGCGCGGCCCCATGACGATGCCGGCGGTGATGACGGGATAGCCCATCAGCGTCTGCAGATAGGGCGTCATCAGTGCCAGTGAGGCGAGATAGGTAATGCCGACCACGAAGATGAAGATCATGCTGATCGAGAAATTTTGATCGAGGAACAGCTTCGGGTTCACGAAGGATTTCTCCGCCGTCAGCGTATGCACGATCAGCAGATAGAAGGCTGAGGCGCAGATCAACGCCTCGAGCATGATCTCACCGGAAGAGAACCAGTCGAGCTGCTCGCCGCGGTCGAGGAAGAGCTGCAGCGCGGCGATGCCGAGGCTCATCATCCCGAAGCCGAACCAGTCCAGTTTGGCGAGCAGATCCCTCTTGGTCTCGGTGACGTAGACGACAATGCCCATGAAGGCCAGCGCGCCGATCGGCACATTGATATAAAACACCCAGCGCCAGCTGATATTGTCGGTCAACCAGCCGCCGATGACGGGCCCAAGCACCGGCCCGACCATGACCGAGACGCCGAAAAGGGCCATCGCCGAGCCGCGCTCCTCGACCGTGTAGATGTCGAGGAGGATGCCCTGGGAAAGCGGCACCAGCGATGCCCCAAACAGGCCCTGCAGCAGGCGAAACGCGACGATCTGGTTCAGCGATTGCGCCAGGCCGCAGAGAACGGAGGCCGCCACGAAGCCGGCAATGGCGACGAGCAGCACGCGTTTGCGGCCGAACTTGGCGGCGAGAAAGCCCGACGGCGGCGTCATGATGGCCGCCGCGACGATATAGGAGGTCAGCACCCAGTTGATCTGGTCGGCAGAGGCCGACACGCTGCCTTGGATATAGGGCAGCGCCACGTTGGCGATCGTCGTGTCCAGCGCCTGCATGATGACGGCGAGAATGACGCAGGCCGTGATCGCGCCGCGATTGGCAATCGGCGTCGCCGGAGAAGCAGCAGCGTTACTCATGATCCTTGCCCTGAGGCCGGCCCAGAAGCTTGTTGACGAAATCAGGCAGGCCGCGGGCATGACCGGTCTCGACATCGACCACCGTGCTCATGCCGACACGTAGCGGCGGCTTGCCGTCGGTGTCCTCGATGCTGACGCGCATCGGAATACGCTGGACGACCTTCACCCAGTTGCCCGTAGTATTTTGCGCCGGCAGCAGCGAGAAGCTGGAGCCGGAGGCCGGGCTGATGCTCTCGATCTTGCCCTTCCATGTCACGCCGGGATAGGTGTCGACATAGATATCGGCCGTCTGACCGGGCTTGACATAGGTAAGCTCGGTTTCCTTCGGGCTGGCGGCGATCCACAGATGGTCGGTGGCAACAAGCGAGAAGGCCTGTTGCGAAGCCTGCAGGTAGGAGCCGACCTGCAGCGCGTTGACATTGGTGACGATGCCGTCGAACGGTGCCTTGACGACGCTGTGGTCGAGTTCGCGCTGGGCATTATCGACCTGCGACTTGGCCTGCAGATAGAGCGGGTTTTCCTCCACCGGCTGGTCGGCATTGCCGCCAAGCTGGGCGAGCGTCGTTGCGGCTTCCGCCTTGGCGACGGTCACCTTCTGCTGCGCGGCTTCCAGATTGTGCTTGGCTTCGTCATAGGCCGATTGCGTCGCGCTACCGTTGTTGACGAGGTTTTGCTGCCGGTCAAACTGATCCTGATAATAGGGCAGATCGGCTTGCGCCTGCGTGATCTCGGCAAGCGACTGCTGATAGCTGGCCTTGAGATTCATGATCTGGTTGCGCTGCGCGCCGAGCTGCGCCTTGGCGCCATCAAGCGCGATCTTGAAAGAATCCGACCGCAGGCTGAAGAGCACCTGCCCCGCCTTGACCGCCTCGTTCTCATGTACGTTGATCTGGTCGACGATGCCCGAGACGTCGGTGGTAAGTCCGACCATGTCGGCCTGGATATAGGCGTTGTCGGTCGACATCACCTGGCCGCCATTGACGTAATAATAACCGCCGACGACGAGCGCCACCGGCAGCAGGGCAAACAGGATCGGCCGCGTGAGACTGCGCCGGCGGCGGACCTTGTTGCCGCCAGGCGCAGCCACGGCGGCAGCCGGCGCTGAACTGGATGAAGGCGCTTCGGCTACCGTTTCCTGCTGTTTCGCTTCGTTGTCTTCGACAGGAGTCTCGGTCTTGGCATTGGCGTCGGCAACGACGCGGAGGGAGGATTGATCAGCCATCGTTCGTCTCGTTCTCGTCAACCGGGCTCCGGCATGCCTGAACCAGGTTCGTCTTCATTACGGATAGGATGTGGAAAAGCAGCTCGCGCTGCTCTGGCGAAACGCCTTGCAACGCTTCTGCGCGGGTGGTGTCGCCGAGCTCGCGCATTTCGGCGAGCAACGGGTGCGCCTCGTCGCGCATATAGAGCAGCCAGATGCGCCGGTCGGTCGGGTGCTGGCGGCGCTCGATCAGCCCGCGTTCGGCGAGCTTGTCGAGAATGCGCACCAGCGTGATCGGCTCGACTTCCAGGATTTCGGCAAGGCCGCCCTGATGGATGCCTTCATTGTTCGAGAGATAGGCAAGCGTCTGCCATTGCGACCGTGTCAGCCCAAGGCACTTCGCGCGCTGCTCGAACCGCTTGCGCAGCAGCCGTGCGACGTCGTGGAGAAGGAAACCGAGGGTCGGAGTGGCGTTCATGAAACCTGTGACCGTTATTTATAAGCATCCTTATAATATCGGTAGATATATTGAGCATGTGCACTGCACAAGGGCATGGACGGCAGATTCAGCAATGGCGGCTAAAATGCCGCAGACCGGGTCAAGCATATCCTGCAGTTTCTCCTTTCGCCGTTTACAAGCACCAGACGGTAGCCGCAGCCCAGCTCCGCCCTAATTCTGTGGCAGGAACAGCCTCCGCCGGAGGCGCGCATTGGGGAGCTCGATGGCGTTCTTCGAAAGCATGCTGACGCTGCTGCTGGTGGCGATCGTCTTTCTGCAATTCTCCAGGAAATTCCGGATTCCCTATCCGACAATGCTGGCGATCGCCGGCGTCATCGTCGCGGCCGTGCCCTGGGCGCCCGAGGTCGCGATCGATCCCGAGCTTGCGCTAGCGCTGCTGATTGCGCCCGTACTTTTCGACGCCGCCTATGATCTGCCGCCGAGGACATTGAGACGCAACTGGCTGCCGCTGTTCTCGCTCGCCGCCATCGCCGTGATCCTGACGGCCGCAGCCGTCGCCACCGTCAGCGTGACGATGGCCGGCCTGCCGCTTGCCGCAGCTGTCGCACTCGGCGCCATCGTCGCCCCGCCGGATGCGGCCGCCGCGACCGCCATGCTCGACCGCTTCACCCTGCCGCGCCAGACCTATGTGATCCTGAAGGGTGAAAGCCTCCTGAACGACGCAGTCGCGCTGCTGATCTTCAGCGCTGCGGTGGCAGCCGCCGCAAGTCCCGCCTTCTTCGCCGGCGCCCTGGCGGAGTTGGCGGCTGCCGTGCCTGGCGGCCTCATCCTCGGCTATCTCATGGGCCGTCTCTATATGGTCGTCGGCCTGAGGCTTGCCGGCACGCTCGGCGGCACCCTGCTCGAATTCGTCGCCACCTTCGGCACCTGGATCATCGCCGAGCGGCTGCACCTTTCGGCAATTCTGGCCATCGTCGTCTATGCGATGGTGATCGCCCGCTACATGCCCGAGCGGCAGACGGCCCGCCACCGCATTCATTCCTATTCGGTCTGGGAAGCCGCGGTCTTTCTGCTCAACGTGCTCGCTTTCCTGCTGATGGGTCTGCAGGCCCGTCAGATTGTCCTCGACCTCGATCCCGGCCGCCTGAATTTCGCGATCACCTTCGCCGCCATGGTCTTCGTCACCGTCATCGTCGTCCGCCTGGCCTGGGTGCTCATCTATAACCGCGTCATCAACTTTCTCGCCGCGCGCGGACGCACGACACAAGCCGTTCCGACTTTCGCGACCAGCCTGCTTGCCGGCTGGTGCGGCATGCGCGGCCTCGTCACGCTGGCGACCGCGCTCGCTCTGCCGATCGACTTCCCCGATCGCGATATCATCCTGCTCAGCGCGCTGGCCGTCGTTCTCGGCACGCTCATCGTCCAGGGGCTGACGCTCGGGCCGCTGATCCGTTTCCTGAAATTCGACCCGGACACCTCCCTGGATCGCGACCTCGCCAAGGCCCGCGTCACGTTGATCGATGCGGCCCTTGCCGAACTCGCCGGCGGCGAGGACAAATCCACCCGCATCCTGCGCGACGTCTACACCTCCGAGCGCGAAATCACCGCTGATGGGAAACACCCGCGCGAGGTCAGCAGGCTCGACAAGCAGCGCCGCAACGTCATCGTCGCCAAACGCCGCAGACTGGCGGCGATGCGGCGCGCCGACGAGATCGACGACGATGTTTTTCACATGCTGGAACAGGAGCTCGACTGGGCCGAACTCGCCGCCCTGCCGCCCGGCAAAGACGAAATCGTCGAGAGCTGATACCCTCTGTGACGTTTTGATGGATTCCGGAATCGTTACCAATTGGCATTTGCAATTTTTCGCCGCTGCCGTTTATAGTCCAATTCCATAGGGTTACGATTTTTCGGATGTGCATTGCGTGCCGGCCTTCCTTTTCCAAGGGATTGAACGCCGGGGAAATCACGGGGGCAGAGACCCTCGGTCAAAGCAGCAAGACATGTACAGCATCACTTCATCTTAGGTTTGGCGGCAGTGAAATCGACCGTCGAGATTGGGGGACCGGTATGACTTACGCGCTTCGACAGATGGTGGTGCTTGGCTGTATCGCCGCATTCATGCCCCTCCCCGTGCTGGCCCAGAGCGCCCCGCCGCCCCCGCCCGTCACCGTCGCCAAGCCGGTCGTTCGCGATGTCGTCGACAGCGACGAATTCATCGGCCGCTTCGAGCCGGTCGACGAGGTCTCGGTTCGATCGCGCGTCGGTGGTTACCTGCAGGAAATTCATTTCCAGGACGGCGCATTGGTCAAGCAGGGCGATCTGCTCTTCGTCATCGATCAGCGGCCGTTCGTAACCGCGCTCAATCAGGCAAAGGCCACACTCGAATCGGCGCAATCCGCCCTGGTCTTTGCCGATGCGCAATATAAGCGCACGCAATCGCTAACTTCGAGCGGCAGCCAGTCAGCGCAGACGCTGGATGATCGCCGCCGCGAATTCGATTCGGCCGAGGCCAATGTCCGCGGCGCACAGGCCGCAGCCGACCGCGCCTCTCTCGACATGGAATATACCGAGATCAAGGCGCCGCTCAGCGGCCGCATCGACCGCCGGCTGATCTCGGCCGGCAACCTTGTGCAGACCGACCAGACTGTGCTGACGACGATCGTTTCGCTCGATCCGATCGATTTCTATTTCGACGTCGACGAGCGCCGGCTGCTGAATTTCGCCGACACGGCGCGCAAACTGGGCAAGGATCTCCAGCAGGGCGGTGGCGGACTGGATGTGTCCGTCACGATCTCGGATCCCAGTGCCAAACCGTTCAAGGGAAAGCTCGATTTCGCCGAGAACCGGGTCGACAATGAGAGTGGCACCATTCGTCTGCGTGCCCGCTTCCCCAATCCTGATCTCGTCCTTCAGCCCGGCCTGTTCGGTCGCATACAGGTCGAAGCCTCCAACACCTACCAGGCCATTCTCGTCCCCGACGAGGCCATCGGCTCGGACCAGAATGAGCGCGTCGTTTATGTCGTCGCCGAAGACGGCACGGTTTCGACCAAGCCCGTAAGGCCCGGACCGCGCCTCTACGGCTACCGCGTCATACGCGAGGGCCTTGACGGCACCGAGACGATCATCGTCAACGGCCTGATGCGCGCCCGGCCGGGCGCAAAGATCACGCCTCAGATGACCGAACTGCCGCAGGAGCGGCAGGACGCTCCGCCGGAAACTGCCGGCGCGGAGAGCGGACAATGAGATTTGCTCATTTTTTCGTGGACCGGCCGATCTTTGCGGCCGTCATCTCGATCCTTTTTCTCGTCGTCGGCAGCATTGCCTACACGCAATTGCCGGTATCGCAGTATCCGGAGATAGCGCCGCCGACCATCGTCGTGCGCACCTCTTATCCGGGCGCCGACCCGCAGACGATCGCCGATACTGTTTCGACACCGCTCGAACAACAGATCAACGGCGTCGAAGACATGCTTTATATGTCTTCTTACTCCAGCGCCGACGGCGCCATGTCGCTGACGATCACCTTCAAGCTCGGCACCGATCTCGACAAGGTCCAGGTGCTCGTCCAGAACCGCGTTTCCATCGCCCTTCCCCGTCTTCCCGAGGAAGTCCAGCGGCTTGGCGTGACCACCGACAAAAGCTCGCCGGATCTGATGATGGTGGTGCACCTGCTGTCGCCGTCGCACCGCTATGACCAGCTTTACGTCTCGAACTACGCCCGCAACCGCATCCGCGACGTTCTCGTGCGACTTGACGGCGTCGGCGACGTGCAGATCTTTGGCGAGCGCCAGTATTCGATGCGAATCTGGCTGGATCCGGAAAAGCTCTCCGCTTACGGGATGACATCCGATGACGTCGTCTCCGCGTTGAGAGATCAGAACGTCCAGGTGTCGGGCGGCAAGATCGGTGCCCCACCCGTCACCGGCAAGAATGCTTTCGAATATACGGTGCGAACGGACGGCCGCTTCTCCGACGTGCGCGAGTTCCGATATGTCATCGTGAAATCGACGACATCAGGCCGGCTCGTCCAGTTGCAGGACGTCGCCCGTATCGAACTCGGCGCACAGGATTACGTCACCAACAGTTATCTCAACAATGACCCCGCAGTTGCTCTCGGCATCTTCGCCCGGCCGGGAACCAACGCCCTGGACACTGCGCATCAGGTCCAGACGCTCATGAAGGACATCTCCCAGAATTTCCCGCCGGGCCTAGAATATCGTATCGTCTACGACACGACCGAATTCATCTCGGATTCCATCAACGAGGTCTATAGAACCATCGCCGAAGCGGCCATCCTGGTGGCAATCGTCGTTCTCGTCTTCCTGCAATCCTGGCGAACCGCGATCATTCCGATCATTGCCATCCCGGTATCGCTGATCGGCACCTTCGCCGTCCTGCTCGCCTTCGGCTTCTCGCTCAACATGCTCACGCTGTTCGGCCTCGTCCTCGCGATCGGTATCGTCGTCGACGACGCGATCGTGGTGGTGGAAAACGTCGAGCGCAATCTGGCGCGCGGGATGACGCCGAAGCAGGCGTCCCATGTCACGATGGACGAAGTCGGAACCGCCGTCGTCGCCATCTCGCTGGTGTTGATCGCCGTGTTCGTGCCGACAGCCTTCATTCCAGGCATCTCTGGCCAGTTCTACAGGCAGTTCGCGGTCACGATCTCCGTCACCACTGCAATTTCTGCATTGAATTCGCTCACACTGTCGCCCGCGCTCGCAGGCATATTACTGAAAACCCATGACCATGAAACCAAGCGCACGAATGTCGCATCCCGTCTGGGAAGAGGGCTTGCGGACGGCTTCAATCATGGATTCGATCGGCTGAGTTCCGGCTATTCATGGACCGTTCGGCATCTGGTCAGCAGCTGGGTAGGGTTGACAGCCGCGATGGTCACCTTCGTCTGCCTGCTCGGAGCGACCTGGTATATGGGCACGAAAGTTCCCGCGGGCTTTATCCCGACCATGGACCAGGGTTACGCCATCATCGTCATACAGCTACCTGACGGCGCCTCGCTCGCGCGTACCGATGCCGTCGTCAAACAGGTGGGCGATATCGCCCGCACCGTGCCCGGCGTCGGCAATGCCGTTCAATTTGCCGGCTTCAGCGGGGCGACATTCACCAATGCCTCGAATGCCGGCGTCGTCTTCGTCCCGTTCAAATCCTTTGCCGAACGTGAAGAAGGCGGAGAGAACGCCAACAAGATCATCGGCGAGCTTTACGGAAAGCTGCAAAGCATCCAGGAAGCCTTCATCATCGCCATCCCGCCGCCATCCGTGCGTGGCGTCGGCAATTCCGGCGGCTTCAAGATGCAGATTTCCGATCTCGAAAACGCCGACATGACGCGCGTCCTCGGCCTCGCCCGGCAGATGATGGGTGCGGCGGCAACGACCGAGGGGCTGACCGGCGTCTTTACGACATTCTCCGATGCAAGCCCGCAATATTTCCTGGCGATCGACCGCGACAAGGCACGTTTCCTGAATGTGCCGATCCCCAATATCTTCAACGCCCTTTCCATCAATCTCGGCGTCTCCTACGTCAACGATTTCAATGCGTTCGGCCGCGTCTACCAAGTTCGAGCCCAAGCCGACCGGCAATACCGCATGGACCGGGAAGACATCCTTGCCCTGAAGGTCCGCTCGGCGACCGGCGCACTGGTTCCGCTTGGAACCTTGATGGACATCCAGGATGCCAGCGGCCCGGCGCTTGTCCAGCGCTACAACATGTACGTCTCGGTGCCGCTTCAGGGCAATCCGACGCCGGGCACGTCGACGGGCGATGCCATCGCCAAGATGGAGGCCTTAGCAGCGAAGATCCTGCCGCAGGGGACGACCTTCGAATGGACGGAACTCGCCTATCAGGAAACCCACACCGGCAACACCGCCATCTACATCTTCGCCCTGTCCGTCGTCTTCGTCTTCCTGGCGCTGGCGGCGCAATATGAAAGCTGGGTTCTGCCGCTCGCGATCATTCTCATCGTCCCGCTTGCGGTGCTCGCGGCGCTGATCGGGGTCTCGCTGAGGGGAATGGACAACAATGTCCTGACGCAGATCGGCCTGATTGTTCTGATCGGCCTTGCGGCCAAGAACGCTATTCTGATCGTCGAGTTCGCCAGGCAGGCGGAAGACGAGGGCAAGTCGCCGGTGGAGGCGGCTATCGAGGCCAGCCATCTTCGCCTGCGCCCGATCCTGATGACGGCATTCGCCTTTATCTTCGGCGTTCTGCCGCTTGCCATCGCCACCGGCCCCGGCGCCGAAATGCGCCAGTCGCTCGGCACCGCCGTCTTCTCGGGCATGCTCGGTGTGACGATCTTCGGCCTGTTCCTGACGCCGGTCTTCTACGTCGTGCTGCGCGGCTGGCGCCGTAACCGGCCGGCCACTGTAGAACCAGCGAGGACAGAGCCGGTCGAGGAAGGGGTCGTCTGAGACGATCCCACCCGGCTGAGGAAACGGAAGTCAGGTCGAAAACAGATGCACCTTGCCCTGCCACAAGCGGGCGACGGTGAGTTTGCCGCTGCGATAGGCGCGCGTATCGATATTGAGCCGCCTCGGCCGTATGTCGGGTTTGTCGTTCGGTGTATGGCCGTGAACGACGAGTTTTGGTAACGGCACCCGGCTTTCGAGAAACCGCTGGCGGATGAGGACCAGATCCTCGTCCGTCTGCCTGTCGAGCGGCAGTTTCGGATTGATGCCGGCATGCACGAAAATCACGCTTGGGGTTTCCAGCAGGACAGGCATCGCCCGCATGAAATCGATATGCGTACGCGGCAGCGACTGGCGGATGAAGACATCGAGCTTCGCGCCGGTGGGGAAGACCAGCGGCAGATGCTCCGGATCGAGGCCATAGGATTTGAGCGACTCCGCCGACCCCATCTGCATCCAATCGTCATAGGAGATCCAGCCGTCGATATAGTCGAGCATGGCGATTTCGTGATTGCCGGCAAGGCAGATGCGGTCGAACCCATCAGGCGGTGGCTCCATGAGATGGGTGATGACCTGTGACGATTCCGGGCCGCGGTCGATATAGTCGCCGAGCGTGACGATCAGCTTACGCCCGGGCAACTGCGCGCCATCGCGCAGGATCGCCGCCTCGGCTTTCACAAGCAGATCGTACCGACCGTGAATGTCGCCGATCGCATAGGTTGGCATAGCGGCAATATCCAGCGTCAGACGCGGTCTCGGCTGGCGCGCCATTTTCGAAACCTCGCTGTTGCGAGCACGAGAGTCGCTCATCATATTTCTCGATCAAGAAAGCCCCACTTCACCGTAAGTAGAGTAAAGGACAAGGCAATCAAGCTGGTAAGAAAATTCAAAGCACACGGCTTTTGTAGAAAAACCGGCCTTATCATTCGAGGGGCAATCCCTCACTCCTGTAACCGTCGAGGAAAGAGTGACCGATGGGAACGGTATCGCAGTTTCATGAGAGCCTGAGGCCTCCCGCGCATCGCATCGAAAGCGAAGAGGAGGCGATATCCACGGCCCGCGACCTCGCCGCCTCATTCCGGCATCAGGCGAGCGAACGTGATATCAACCGCATCCTGCCCTTTTCCGAGCTTGACGCGCTGTCGGTATCAGGGCTGACGGCAATCACTGTTCCGCCTGACCATGAAGGGCTCGACGTGTCGAACGCCCTGCTCGCCGAAATCGTTGCAATCATCGCCGAGGGCGATGCCTCGATCGGCGAGGCGCTGGAAAATCACTTTTGCGTACTGGAAACGCTCCGCACCCAGGCTGCCGAGGATTTGAAGGCATCGCTGTTTGCCCGTGTGCTGCTCGGCGACCGCTTCGCGGGCGCCGCCTTCACCGACGGGACCGAACTGACCGCCGAAGGCCCGGGCTACCGCCTGAGCGGGCGCACGCGTCAGGCGCCCGGTATTCTATTCGCCGACTGGATCGCCGCTGCCGCCACCGCTCCGCCCAGCCGCCCGGTGACACTCTACCTCGCACCCGGTGAAGAAGGCGTGCAGGTGGTCGACGATTGGGACGGCTTCGGCCAGCGCACCAATGGATCGGCGACGGCGATCGTCGGAACGCTTCATGTCAATGCCGATGCGATTGCGCCTGCTCCCTCCTCCGGATATTCAACCGGCATCTCGCTCGGCCTGCTGCTCAAGGCGGGCGTCAGCCTGGGCATCGCCCGGGCCGCATGGAGCGACCTAATGACTGCAATTGGCGATCGCAGCACGACCGTCCTTCCCCAGATCGGCGAACGCGCCATCCGCATCGAAGCGACGGCGGCAGCCTTGGAACGGGCTGGCCGCAAACTCGACATTGCCCAGGTCAATCCTGTGGAGGCAGCGATGGCGGACGCGCATTTTTCCGCCTCGGCGGCCGCAATCCTTGCCGGGGAAACGGCGCTCGACACAGCAAACGCGCTGTTCGAACTTGCAGGAGAAACATCGGCCGGTATCGGCCTCAATCTCGACCGCCATTGGCGCAACGCCCGCATTCACGCGCTATCGCTGCCGCGGGATAAGCTGGTGCATACCGCAGGCGAATATATGTCGGAGCCCGGCAGGGTCTAAATCAGCTGGCGGCGGAGATCGGGAATTCTTCCTTGGCGCCGTCGATGCTGCCGCCATCGGCGACGAATTGCTCGAGGGTCATATTGTCGAGAATGGCGGCGATCGCGTCCCGAACATCGGTCATCGAGCGCCGCACCTGACAGGTTTCCGGATCGGCACAGTCGTCGCAGGCCTCGTAAGCCGTACGGCTGGCGCAGCGGATCGGCGCCAACGGCCCGTCGAGCGTGCGGATGACATGGCCGATGCGGATTTCGGTTGCCGGCCGCGACAGGGAATAGCCGCCGCCCGGTCCCTTCTTCGAGCGCAGGATGCCGACATTCCGCAGTTCGAGCAGGATGGTATCGAGAAACTTCTTCGGGATATTGTTGCGGGCCGCGATGTCATTGATGAAGGCGGTCTCACCCGGCGCCAGCCGCGCCAGATCGACCAGCGCCTTCAGCCCGTATTTTCCCTTTTTCGTCAGCATCGTCGTCGCCTTGTAGAAGTCGCAGTATTTATCCTGCCAATAGCAGGCAAATAGCGTCAAAAGCGTGAACATACAACAAAATAGCTATTATTTATAGCTTGTATCGGCAACGTCCACAGAAACGCCCGGCAGCCTCGAGAAAGACCGGCCGCCGCGCGCCCTGCCGGGAGTCTCGGTCAGATCGTCTTCAGCATACCGCCATCGACGAAATAGGTCGAGCCGATGCAATAGCTCGCACGCTCCGAACTCAGGAAGACGAAGACGTTGGCCAGCTCCTCGGGCGTGCCGAAGCGTTTGGAGGCGGCGTGCTCGTTGGCGACGCTCTGCAGATAACCTTCCCAGTTGCCGCCGGTTTCAGCCGTCAATTGCTTGGCGGTCTTGATCCAGTCGGGCGTCAGGATCAGGCCGGCATTGACGCAGTTGACGCGGATATTGTCCTTGATGAGCTCGGTCGAGAGCGTCTTCGAAAACATCATCAGCGCCGACTTGCTGACATTGTAGATCGGCTCGTACCAGAGCGGCTGGACGGCGCAGATCGAGGCATTGTGCAGGATTACCCCGCCGCCGCGTTCCTTCATCTGCGGCGCAATGCCGCGCGCCAGCCGCACGGCGGCCATCACATGCAGGTCCCAATAGTCCTGCCACTTCTCGTCGGGCGCCTCCATCACCGTCTCGTTCGATCCGGTGCCGGCATTGTTGATGAGGATATCGGCGCCGCCTTTTTCGGCCGCCGCCGCGATGATCGCCTCGGTTCCCGCAACCGTCGCCACATCGGCCGCGACAGCGGCGGCGCTGACGCCGTACTTCTCGGCAATACGGGCGGCTTCCGCCTCGAGCCGTTCGCCGCCGCGTGCTGCCAGCACGAGGTCGGCGCCCTCAGCCGCCAGCCCCTCAGCGATCGCCAGCCCGATGCCGACCGACGCACCTGTTATGACGGCAGTCTTACCCTTCAATCCGAGATCCATGTCTTCCTCCGCAAACGGCCGGAGATTCCGGCCTGATGTGCCAAGTGTTTCGCCAATGAACCCGGGCGTCAAGCGCCCGAACACCTCTTGCGGCAAGCGCCGATCTGTCGCATGCCTGCATCAACAGATGGGAGGAGTTTTCATGCGACGTTATTCAGCCTGCATAGAATGGCTGTTTGCCGAAGAGGGCGACAGCTTTCCCGATCGCATCCGCCGCGCCCGTGCGGCCGGCCTGACGACGATCGAATTCTGGCGCTGGACCGGCAAGGATCTGGATGCGATCGAGGCGGCGCTGAAGGAAACCGGCCTTGCTGTCTCCAGCCTCGTCGCCGAACCGATGATCGCGCTGACCGACACCGCCAACCGGCAGGCCTGGCTGAAAGGCCTTGCCGAATCCGTCACTGTCGCGGAACGTCTCGGCGCGCCGGTGCTGATTGCCCAGGCGGGCGACGATCTCCCGGGCTTGACTCGCCAAGAACAGCGCCGGGCGCTGACCGAAACGTTGAGAGCCGGCGCCGATATCCTCAAAGGCAGCGGTGTCCGCCTCGGCGTCGAGCCGCTCAACATCCGCATCGACCATGTCGGCTATTTCCTCGATTCGACCCGCGAAGGCCTCGACATCATCGATGACGTCGCTCGCCCCGAGATCGGCATCGTCTACGACATCTACCATTCTGCCGTGATGGACGAGCGCACCGAGGAGGTGCTGAACGGCCGTCTCGACCGTATCATCCACGTCCACGTCGCCGATCACCCTGGCCGCAACGAACCAGGCTCCGGCGATATCGACCTTGCCCGACGTCTCGACTGGATCTTCGCCAACGGTTACGCCGGCGCCGTCGGTCTGGAATACCGACCGACTGGGCCCGGCGCGGACGCAGTCAAGGCCGCGATTGCTTCGCTCGGCGGTTAAACCTCGGCGGCATCGACGCTTGCCGCCGCCTTGCAGGGTCCGGCCGAGCGGCGCTCGATAATGCGCGAGGCGATCATGATGCGCCGCGCCGGCATGCCCGGCAGGCGTGGATTTTCGATGCGCTCGAGCAAAAGCCGCAGCCCGACCGCCCCGCATTCCTGCCCCTCCATCCTCACCGTCGTCAGCGCCGGCGAGATCTGCGTCGCCGGCGAGTAGTCGCCGAAACCAACGACTGAAATATCGTCGGGAATGCGGTATCCCTGACCGAGCAACTCGGAAACCACGGTCAGGGCCAGCCCGTCATGGGCGCAGAAAAAGGCCGTCGGCCGGATGCCTTTTTCCACGAGTGCCCGGAAGGCTGCGCTGAAGCCATTCTCTTCGTCAAACTGCATAACATGAAGCGCAACGTCAGGATAACGTTCGGCGATTTCTCGGGCACCGTAATGCCGCTCCTGGCGCCCCCGCAGGCCCGGCATGCCATAGACGTAAACGATGGACCGATGGCCGAGCCCGACCAGATACTCCAGCACCGCCTGCCCTGCCTCATGGTCGGTGCCGCCGACATGGTCGATCTGTTCGAGCGCATCGACCCAGCCGAAACGCACGATTGGAACGCCGGTGGCACTCACCGCCGCCACGGCCTCACGGGCATGCGGGCCGACGAGCATCAGCCCGTCGCAAGTGCGCGCCAGCTCTTCCAACTGGCCGGAATCATGGGTCCAGCGTACGCGCAGCGTCATGCCAAGCCGATGAGCCTCGCGCTGCACACCGTTCTGCACCTGCATATAGAGCTCACTGTTGATGGCATCGAGATCGTGAAAGACGACCGCGACCTCGCCGGCAGTACCCTGCCCGGCGGGCTTGGTATAGCCGAGGCGCTGCGCCGTCTCGCGGATCAGCGCGCGCGTTTCTTCGCTGACGCCGCTCTTGCCGGCAAGCGAGCGCGACACGGCGTATTTTGACAGGCCGACCTCCCGCGCGATCGTCTGCAATGTAACCCGGCCCCTGCTTCCCACGTGGCACCTCGCCGTTCGATTGATGCGACGCTGGCTATATCAACCGCGCCGGTAAGGCAAATTTTCGCACTAACAGAAACATAACGCTTTACCTAACAATATCCAAATGTAATCTTTCCCTCATCCCAGCCCACAGCAAAAATAATGATAAGGGCCGGATTTTTGGAGGAGATTCCTATGATCAAGCTGAAACGACGTGCGTTTCTGGCCGGGACGTCGGCCGCCCTGATATTGCCGGCCCTGCCGGTTTTCGCCGCTGACTTCAAGGAAGCGGATATCCTGAAAGCGAAAGTGTCGAGCGGCGCCCTGCCGGGTCTGAAGGAGCGGCTTCCTGAAAATCCGCTCGTCGTCAAACCGGTCGAAAGCGTCGGCAAGTACGGCGGCGACTGGAACATGGCGCTGGTCGGCGGCGGGTCGCTGTCGATGCTGTTCCGCTACCAGGCCTACGAGCCGCTGTTGCGCTATACGCCCGACTGGTCTGGCGTGACGCTGAATGTCGCTGAGTCCTTCGAGGGCGACGCCGACTCCAAGGTCTATACGATCCGCCTGCGCAAGGGCATGAAATGGTCGGACGGCCATCCCTACACCACCGCCGACATCAAGTTCTGGTACGACACCGTTTTCACCGACAAGCGCGTCGCCTTCGTCGGCCAGGATCATTGGAAGTCCGGCGGCAAGCCGGCCAAGCTGGAGATCGTCGATGAGCAGACCTTCAAGGTCACCTTCGACAAGCCGAACGGCCTCTTCCCGCTGCAGGTCGCCTGGGCAAACAACGACCAGACGACGCGCACACCGAAACATTATCTCGAGCAGTTCCACATCGACTTCAATCCGAAGGCCGATGAACTCGCCAAGCAACGCGGCTTTGAAAGCTGGATCGCCTCCTTCCAGGCGGCCGCCGGTTTCCAGGACGACAACGCCTTCTTCCTGAACTCCTCGAAGAAGCCCTGCGTGCATGCCTGGATGTTCACGATAGCGCCCGGAGAAAACACCGAACGCGCCGTTGCCGAACGCAATCCCTACTATTGGAAGGTCGACACCGAGGGCAACCAGTTGCCCTATATGGACCGCATCGTCTACCAGATGGTCGCCGACCCTCAGGTTCTGTTGCTGAAGGCCATGCAGGGCGAAGTCGACCTGATGGACCAGTATATCGCCACGCCGAACAACAAGTCGGTTCTCTACGATGCGCGTGAGCAGGGCGGCTATGATTTCTACACGCTGACTTCGACCGAAGCCAATGTGATGAATTTCATCTTCAACCTGAACCACAACGACGAGACCAAGCGGAAGCTCTTCCGGAACAAGGATTTCCGTGCGGCACTCTCGACAGCACTCGACCGGCAGTCGCTGATCGATGCGGTGCTCGTCGGCCAGGGCGCGCCTGCCCAGCCGTCGGTCAAGAAGGAGGACCCGCTCTACAACGAGCAGCTCGCCACGCAGTTCACGGCCTATGACGTCGACAAGGCGAATGCCATGCTCGACCAGCTCGTGCCGAAGCGCGACGACCAGAACTTCCGCCTCGACGAAAAGGGCCGCCGCCTGACGATCATCTTCGAGATCGACCAGGCGCGCGCCGTCTTCCTCGATCTCTTCCAGCTGGTGATCCCGATGTTCCAGGCGGTCGGCATCGATGCACAGATGCGCTCGATGGACCGTTCGCTCTGGGAAACGCGCGTCCGTCAAGGCCGTGATTTCGATGCGACCGCCCACCAGTTCGGCGCAAATGGCGGCGTCGCCGCCATGCTCGACCCGCGCTATTACGTGCCGACCGATGCCAACGCCATGTATGCCCCGGCTTGGCAGCTCTGGTATCGCGACCGCGCCAATGCCAATGCTGAGGAACCGCCGGAAAGCACGAAGAACCAGCTTGCGCTCTACGACAAGCTGAAGGCGACCTCCGACGCATCAGGCCAACGCGAGGTCATGAAGCAGATCCTGCAAGGCGCCGCCGACAATTTTTATGTCTTCGGCATCTCGCTGCCGCCCGATGGATACGGCGTCGTCAAGAACAACATGAAAAACGTCACGAAGATCATGCCGAACTCTTTCGGCTGGCCGACGCCCGCTCCGACCATGCCGGAGCAGTTCTACAAGGTCTGAAGACCTTTATCCCAGGAGCCTAGTTAGGCGCCGGCCCCGCCGGTTGGCGCCGGGGACCTTCTTTTGCCAATGATTGGATGAAGACGATGCTCGATGCCAGAAAACAGAACACCCACACGCTGAGGACGGCGGACTGGTTCAAGACCGCGACCCGCTGGACCCAGCTGACCTTCGTGGAAGACGACCCGGAGAAATACGACCCGGCCTTCTGGATCGATGTCTTCAAACGCACAAAATCGAACGCGGTCTGCCTCAGTGCCGGCGGCTATATCGCCTATTATCCGAGCGAAGTGCCTTACCACTATGTGAGCAAATATCTCGGCGACAAGGATATCTTCGGCGCGCTCGTCGACGCCGCCCGCAAACTCGACATGCATGTCATGGCCCGCGTCGACCCGCATGCGATCCATGACGATGCCGCCGAAGCCCATCCGGAATGGGTGATGATCAACGCCGACGGCACGCCGCGCCGCCACTGGGCCTATCCCGATGCCTGGGTGACCAATGCCTATGGCGACTACAACAGCGTCTTCATGCCTGAGGTGGTCAAGGAGATCGTCCGCAAATACGATATCGATGCGGTCTTCGCCAATCGCTGGCAGGGCCACGGCGTCGATTATAGCGAAGACAGCGCCCGCCGCTTCAAGGACATGTCCGGCCACGCCCTGCCCGTAAAACCCGATGCCGAGGATCCCGCCTGGCAGGCCTGGGTACAATGGCGCCGCAGCGTGCTTACCGACATGATCGCCCAATGGGACGATGCCGTCAAAGCGATCCGCCCGCATGCGAGCTTCATTCCGAACATGGGCGGCGCGTCGCTGATGGAATTCGACCTCTCGGTCATCGCCAGGCACTGCCCCTTTCTCGTCGTCGACCATCAGGGCCGCAAGGGCCTCGAGCTCGGCTGGTCGGCTGGCCGCAACGGCAAGCGCATCCGCGCCACCTTCCCCGACCGCCCGGTCGTACTGATCACCTCGATCGGCCCGGAGGAGGAATATCGCTGGAAGGATGCCGTCACCTCGGGTGAGGAGATGCAGCTCTGGATCAACGACGGCACCGCCCACGGCCTCTACGCCTGGTTCACCAAGTTCAACGGTGTCGTGCCCGACAAACGCTGGGTCGAGCCGGTGGCCGACGCATTCGGCCTGCAGGCAGCCGTCGAGCCGGTGCTCGAAAGCATGAAGCCGACCGCCGAAATCGCCGTCATCGATCCCTCGACGACGCTGCGCCATTGGGCGCCGGAAGAGCGGCATTCCGCCGAGAAGCACGATCTCGGTCTCTATCACGCCCTCGTCGAAGCTCGACTGCCCTTCGAGCTGCTCTCGGACCAGGTGCTGACCGAGGAAAACCTCGACCGCTTCAAGCTGATCATCCTTGCCAACGCTTCCTGCCTTTCGGATGCGCAGAACGCGGCGATCCGCGCCTATGTCGATCGCGGCGGCAGCGTCATTGCCTCCTACGAGACGTCGCTGCGTGACGAATTCGGCAAGAAGCGTGACGAATTCGGCCTGGCCGACGTGCTCGGCGCCAGATACGTCTCCGGCCCGCGCGGCATCGTCAAGAACACCTATGTCGCCCTTTCCAGCGATCACCCGATCAATCAGGGTTTCGACGGCGCCGAACGCATCATGGGCGGAACCCGCCTGATCCATGCCGAACCGTCGACCGATGCGAAGACGCCCTTCCTCTATGTCCCGGATTTTCCCGATCTGCCGATGGAAGAGGTCTACCCGCGCGAGGCCCCGAAAGGTGCTGCCGTCATCGCCCGCGAGACCGGCAAGGGCGGACGCACGGTTTACATCCCCTGGAATATCGGCGAGATCTTCTGGGAGGTCTTTGCCGTCGACCACGCCCGGCTCATCACCAACACCGTCCATTGGGCACTCGGCAAGACGCCGCGTGTCACCGTCAAAGGCAAGGGCGTCGTCGATCTGGCGCTGCGTGAAAACGGTGAGGGCCTGGCGCTCAGCATCTTCAACCTCACCAACCCGATGATGATGAAAGGCCCGATCCGCGACAATTACCCTCTGGCAGCGCAGACCGTTTCGGTGGAGATTCCGGAGGGTCGATCGGTGGCGAAGGCGTGGCTCGTCGTTGCCGACCGCGCCGCAAGCTTCAGCTTCGGGAATGGCCGCGCGCAGGTGGAGGTGCCTGGTATCGATCGGCTGGAAGTCCTGCATCTCACCTGGAAATGAGGTGACACGCGACGAAGGAGCGCTTTCGGCCTGGAGGGCCGAAGGCGGGGGAAGATCCGGGGGAAGCGCGTCACAGCGTTCCCGACGGGAGGAGAAACGTTTCGATGCTTGGCTATATCTTCAAGCGCGTGCTCTACATGATCCCGACCTTGTTCGGCATGTCGCTGATCTCGTTCCTGATCATCCAGTTGCCGCCAGGTGACTATCTGACGTCGATGATCGCCACCATGAGCGACAGCGGCCAGACCGTCGATCCCGCGCAGATCGAGCGGCTGAAGGAAATCTACGGCTTCGACGACCCCTTCTATGTCCAATATCTGAAATGGATCTGGGGCATCGTCAGCCGCGGCGACTTCGGCTACTCCTTCGAGTGGGGCCAGCCCGTCTCCGGGCTGATATGGGCGCGTATGGGCTCGACGCTGGTGATCTCGCTCTTGAGCCTGCTCTTCGTCTGGATCGTGGCTTTGCCGATAGGCATCTATTCCGCCGTCCGCCGCCACTCCGTCGGCGACCATGTATTCACCTTCCTCGGCTTCATCGGCCTTGCGGTGCCGAACTTCATCCTGGCGCTGACGCTGATGTATGTCGCCTATAAATATCTCGGCCAGAGCGTCGGCGGGCTGATCTCGCCGGAATATGCCGAGGCCCCCTGGAGCCTCGCAAAGGTCGGCGATTTCCTCGCCCATCTCTGGATCCCGATCATCATCATCGGCGCATCCGGAACGGCAGCGATGATTCGCATCCTGCGCGCCAACCTGACCGACGAGCTGCACAAGCCCTATGTCGTCACCGCCCGCGCCAAGGGACTGCCGGAATACAAGGTGATCCTCAAATATCCGGTCAGAATCGCGCTCAATCCCTTCGTCTCGGCGAT
Organism: Rhizobium sp. WYCCWR 11146; assembly: GCF_013591995.1. Lineage (NCBI taxonomy): Bacteria > Pseudomonadati > Pseudomonadota > Alphaproteobacteria > Hyphomicrobiales > Rhizobiaceae > Rhizobium > Rhizobium sp. WYCCWR 11146. The sequence goes on along the minus strand of NZ_JACCEY010000001.1, from coordinate 76,257 downwards.
CGGCTGGGTGCTGCCGCATCTCGTCTCGGGCGTGACGATCACCGCCATCGTGCTGAACCTTCCGACCGCAGGTCCCCTGCTTTTCCGCGCGCTGATCTCGCAGGACATGTATCTCGCCGGCAGCTTCATCCTGCTATTGAGCGCGCTGACCCTTGTCGGCATGCTGCTGTCGGATCTGCTGCTGGCGCTGCTCGATCCGCGCATCCGGTTCAATTGAGGGGAATGCGATGAGCACGCACGAAACCTTCGGAAACCACGCTGGTCCGCTTCACACTGTTGCCGATGGTCCCTCGATCAGCCCGCTGAAACAGGGCAAGACCGTCTCGACCGCTGCGATCGGCCCCTGGCGGCTGGTTGCCGGCAAACTGATCCGCCAGAAGGTGGCGATGGTGGCCGGCGCCATCATCCTCTTCCTCTATCTGGTTGGCCTCTTCGCCGAATTCCTGGCGCCGGCTTTGCCGATGACCTCGCGGCCGCAATATACCTATGCCCCGCCGCAGGGCCTCAGCTTCTTCGTCGAAAAACGGGACGGCAGTTCGGAGTTCAATTTTCACGTGAAGGGCTACAAGGTCGAGATCGACAAGGTGGCACTGCGCCGCACCTTCGTTGTCGACGACACCAAGGTTGTCCCAATCGGCTTCTTCGTCAAAGGCGCGGCCTACGATCTCTGGGGCCTGATCCCGATGAACCGCCACCTGATCGGCCCCCTCGACCAGAACGACCCGATGTATCTGCTCGGCGCCGACCGGCTCGGCCGCGACGTCTTCTCGCGCCTCGTCTACGGCACCCGTGTATCCATGTCGATCGGCCTCGTCGGCGTCGCCATGTCGCTGATATTGGGCGTCGTACTCGGCTCGATCTCCGGCTTCTATGGCGGCTGGGTCGATACGCTGATCCAGCGCGTCATCGAGGTCGTCAGCGCCATGCCGACCATCCCGCTGTGGCTCGGCCTGGCGGCGGCGATCCCACTGACATGGTCGCCGGTCAATGTCTATTTCGTCATAACGATCATCGTCTCGCTGCTCGGTTGGACCAGCCTGGCGCGGGAGGTGCGCGGCCGGTTCCTGGCGCTGCGCAGCGAGGATTTCGTCGTCGCCGCCCGGCTCGACGGATCGAGCGAAGCGCGGCTGATCTTCCGCCACATCCTGCCGTCACTGACGAGCCACATCCTTGCGGTCGTGACGCTGGCCGTGCCGACCATGATCGTCGCCGAGACTTCGCTGTCCTTCCTCGGCATCGGCCTCAAGCCGCCGGTCGTCAGCTGGGGCGTGCTGCTGCAGGACGCCCAGAACATCCGCACCGTCGCCACCGCGCCGTGGCTCCTGATCTGGCCGTCGCTCGCAGTCGTCGTCGCCGTCCTGTCCTTCAATTTCTTCGGCGACGGCCTGCGCGATGCCGCCGACCCTTACGACAATTGAGGAGGAAACCATGGCCGATCTTTCAAAAGACGTCGTTCTCTCCGTCGAAAACCTCTCGATCGATTTCAGGCTGCGCACCCACATCCTGCACGCCGTCGAAAATGTCAGCTTCGAGCTGAAGCGCGGTGAGACGCTCTGCCTCGTCGGCGAAAGCGGCTCCGGCAAAAGCGTCACCGCCCGTTCGCTGCTGCAGATCGTCGACAGCCCCGGCAGCATCGTTTCCGGCCGCATCCTGCTCAGCAATGGCGACGGGGTCACCGGGGGTAACGGGGTCATCGACATTGCCGCCTTGAAGCCGTCCGACCGGGCGATGCGCGCCATACGCGGCCGCCGCATCGGCCTGATCTTCCAGGAGCCGATGAGCTCGCTGTCGCCGGTTCACACCATTGGTTCGCAGATCATCGAGGCGGTGCGCCTGCACAGCAATCTCGATCATCGCGCCGCCCGCGAAAGGACCGTCGAACTGCTGCGCCAGGTCGAGATCCCGAACCCGGACAAGATGGCCGACCGCTACACCTTCGAGTTCTCCGGCGGCATGCGCCAGCGCGCCATGATCGCCATGGCGCTTGCCGGCAATCCCGATATTCTCATCGCCGACGAACCGACGACGGCGCTCGACGTCACCACCCAGGCCGAAATCCTTGACCTGATCAAGCGGTTGCAGGTCGAACGCGGCATGGCCATGCTGCTCATCACCCATGACATGGGGATCGTCGCCGAAGTGGCCGATGATGTCGCCGTCATGCGCTTCGGCCGCATCGTCGAGCGCGGACCGGTGGATGCGATCTACCATGCCGCCGAGCATCCCTATACCCGGCAGTTGCTGGCCTCGACGGTCAAGCTCACCCACCATGTCGAAGGCAGGCTGCCCGCCGTGGCACTATCGCCGGAGGCGCCGCAGCCGATCCTGTCCGTCCGCAACCTCGGCAAGATCTACGGCTGGCACGGCAAATCAAACACGCTGCGCGCCGTCGACGACGCCAGCTTCGATCTTTATCCCGGCGAAAACCTCGGCATCGTCGGCGAAAGCGGCTCCGGCAAGACGACGCTCGGCCGGCTCATCCTGCGCACCGTCGAGCCGACATCGGGCAGCATCAGCTATCGCGGCAAGGACGGTAGCGAGATCGACGTCACGAAACTCACCAAGCGCGAACTCCGCACCTTCCACCGCGAAGTCCGCCTGGTCTTCCAGGATCCTTTCGCGTCGCTCAATCCGCGCATGACCGTCAAGGAGGTGATCGGTGATCCGCTTGTTGTCAATGGGCTGGCCAAGGGCAAGGCGCTGGAGGACCGCGTCGCCGAGCTGATGCGCCTCGTCGGCCTCGATCCGATGGGCATGGAGCGTTATCCGCATGCCTTCTCCGGCGGCCAGCGCCAGCGCATCGGCATCGCCCGCGCCCTTGCGCTCGATCCGCGCATCATCATCGCCGACGAGGCGACGTCGGCACTCGACGTCTCGATCCGCAGCCAGATCCTCGACCTGCTACTCGATATCCGTCAACGACTGAACCTGAGCTTCATCTTCATCTCCCACGACATTTCGGTCGTCCGTTATTTCTGCGATCGCGTCGCCGTCATGCATCGCGGCAAAATCGTCGAACTTGGCGAGGCCGAACAGATCTGCACCGCTCCCGAGGAGGCCTATACCAAGAGCCTCATATCAGCCGTTCCCAATCCCGACCCCCGCGACAAGCGCATGCTGCACCGGCATCGTTTCGTCGCGCCTGCCAATATCTAAGGACGATCCCGTGCCGAAATTTTCCGCCAACCTTTCCTTCCTCTACCAGGACCTGCCCTTTCTCGACCGCTTCACGGCAGCCGCAAAGGACGGCTTCGGCGCCCTCGAATATCTCGGCCCCTATGCCGAGCCCAAGGAGAAGGTCGCCGAGACGTTGAAAGCGAGTGGCCTGAAACAGGCGCTCTTCAACGTGCCATCAGGCGACTGGGCCGGCGGCGAGCGCGGCATTGCCTGCCTGCCGGACCGCGTAGAGGAGTTCCGCAACGGGGTCGCGCAGGCGCTCGACTATGCCGCAGCGCTCGATTGCCCACAGGTGAATGTCATCTCCGGGCTGGTGCCGAAGGGTGCGGACCTCCAAACGCTGGAAACGGTGCTGGTCGACAATCTGAAATATGCTGCAAAGCGTTGTGCCGACGTCGGCGTCAAGCTGCTGGTCGAGCCGATCAACCTGCGCGATATTCCCGGCTTCTTCCTGTCGACCACCGCTGATGCCGAACGCATTCTCGACCGGGTCGGCTCGGACAATCTCTACATCCAGTATGATTTCTACCACATGCAGATCATGCAGGGCGACCTGATCCCCACCTTCATCCGGCTGAAGGAGAAGATCGCCCATGTCCAGATCGCCGACAATCCCGGCCGCAACGAACCCGGCACCGGCGAGATCAATTACGGCTTCATCCTCTCCGAGCTCGACCGCCTCGGCTACGACGGCTGGGTCGGCTGCGAGTACAAGCCGAAATCCGGCACCAGCGAAGGCCTCGGCTGGATGAAACCCTATCTGAAGACAGCGAGGACAGCATGAACATCGGATTTATCGGACTGGGCGTCATGGGCCGCCCGATGGCGGAACACCTGATCGACGCCGGCCACACGCTGCATCTGAACCGCGTGAAGGAAACCTCGCAGCATCTTGTCGACAAGGGCGGCAAAGCCGCCGCCAGCGCAAGGGCGGTGGCGCACGCTTCCGACATCGTCATCCTGATGCTGCCGGATACACCAGATGTCGAGGCGGTGCTGTTCGGCGAAGACGGCGTCGCCTCCGGCCTTTCCCAGGGCAAGCTGGTTATCGACATGAGCTCGATCTCGCCGGTCGCCACCAAGACTTTCGCCAAACGCATCGAGGCGCTCGGCTGCGACTATCTCGATGCTCCCGTTTCCGGCGGTGAGGTCGGCGCCAAGGCCGCCTCGCTGACGATCATGGTCGGAGGCAAGGAGCAGGTTTTCGAACGCGCCAAGCCGTTCTTCGAAAAGATGGGCAAGAACATCACCCATGTCGGCGGCAGCGGCGACGGGCAGACCGCCAAGGTCGCCAACCAGATCATCGTCGGCCTGACGATCGAGGCGGTTGCCGAAGCGCTGCTCTTTGCAAGGAAGGCCGGCGCCGATCCAGCCAAGGTGCGCGCAGCACTGATGGGCGGCTTTGCCGCTTCGCGCATCCTCGAAGTGCATGGCGAGCGCATGGTCAAGGAGACCTTCGAGCCCGGCTTCCGCATCCGCCTGCACCGCAAGGACATGACGCTTGCCGTCGATGCCGCCCGCGCGCTCGATCTGTCGCTGCCGAACACGGCCGCCACGCAACAGTTGATGAATGCCGCGATCGCCAATGGCGACGGCGAACGCGACCATTCCGCCCTCATCCGCACCCTGGAACTCCTCGCCGGAGGACGCTAGATCAACGCTTTTTTAGAATAGCCGGACGCCACTTCGATTGCCGACTGCCGGAGCCTACTTTCCGGACGGCGAAGCCATGTCCGGACATCGATAGAGAAGGACAGGACAATGCTCAACAAAGATATCCAACTGCCCTACGGTGCCGTCTATTTCCGCAAGTCGAACCCACCCCGCGAAGACTGGGAGCGCGACTACACGACCGCCGGGCAAGACGGCCTCAACATCTTCCGCCACTGGTTCATGTGGAGCGCGATCGAAACCGCCCCCGGCGTCTACGACTGGGAGGAATATGACCGTCAGATGGACCTTGCCGCCGCAAACGGCATCAAGACCGTTATCGCCGAGCTTATCCATGCCGTGCCCGACTGGGCGGTGCGCAAATACGCTCATGCATTGCAGGTCAATGCCGACGGCACCAAACTCGGTTCCTATATGGGTGTGTCGTCGGCGACCGGCGGCTTCTCCAACAATGGTGGCGGCGCCGGCGCCCTGACGCTGAACTGCCCCGAAGTGAAGGAAGCCGCGGGCAAGTTCCTGACCGCGCTCGCCACCCGCTACAAGGATCATCCGGCGATCTATGGCTACGACGTCTGGAACGAGTGCAACTATTCCGCCGATGTCGATTACAGCCCCTATGCCAAGGCTGCCTTTCGCAAATGGCTGGAAAGGAAATACGGCAGCCTGAAGGTTCTGGCCAAGGCCTGGTACCGCTACAGCTATGCCGAATGGGACGATATCGAGCCGCCGGTGCACATGGCGCCCTACCCCGAATGCATCGACTGGCTGCAGTTCAAACGCGACAATTTCTATGATCAGATGCAATGGCGCATCGACACGATCCGCGCCGTCGACCAGAAGAACACCATCGTTGCCCACGGCATATCCGGCGCAATTCCCAACATGGCGGCCAACGGCTGCGACGACTGGCTCGCCGCCTCCAAGGTCGAGGTTTACGGCTTCACCTGGATCCAGGCCCGCAAGGGGTCGGAAGCCTGGAAGAACTGGTATGGCGTCGACATCAACCGTGCCGCCGCCCGCGGCAAGCCTTTTTGGCATGCCGAACGCCAGGGCGGGCCGCTCTGGCTGCAGCCGCAGGTGATCGGCCGCGACAAGGAAGATGGCCGCGTCGCCGAGCCCGAGGATATCCGTCTCTGGAGCATGACCTCACTTGCCGGCGGCGCCCGCGGCGTGATCAATCTGCGCTGGCGCCCGCTGCTCGATGGTCCACTCTTCGGCGCCTTCGGCTCCTACGGCATGGACGGCTCGCGCACGCCGCGCTCCGATATGGCAAGCGCCATGGCGAAATGGGCCAACGACACGGCACAGGCTCCCCTCTGGGAGGCAAAGCCGGTGCGCGGCGAAGTCGGCATCCTCGTCGTCCGCGAAACGCAAGAGTTCGATTACCTCCTGAACCACGACCGCAAGGAGAAACCCTATCCCGAAGCCATGTGGGGCGCCTATCGCGCCTTCCTCGAAAACGGCGTGCAGCCGGACTGGGTGCATATCGACGACATCGCGGCCTATGATTTCCTCTATTTCCCCTATCCGATCATGTTCACATCAGAGCAGGCGAAGCGCCTGAAAGCTTGGGTCGAAAACGGCGGCACGCTGATTGCCGAGGCATGCCCCGGCTATTTCGGCGATCGCGGCCATGTCGGCACCGTGCAGCCGAACATGGGCCTCGACGAGGTCTTCGGCGCGCGAGAGGAAGAGGTCGAGTTCATGCCCGATATCGGCGACCACATCCATTTCGATCTCGACGGCGCGGCGGTCGACGGCGGCGGCTTCCTGCAGTCTTATCGGCTGGCCGGCGGAACGGGACGCGGCCACTTCACCGACGGCCGTCTTGCCGTCGTCGAAAATGCCTATGGCAAGGGCCGCACGCTGCTGATCGGCACCAATCCCTCCGTTGCCTATTACCGCACGCAAGGGAAGACGAACGGCGCTTTCTTCACTGAGCTATTGAGATGGAGTGGGAAGAAGCACCACGTGACGTTGTCGAATGCCGCACTCTTCGCCCGTATCCACAAGGGGGAAAAAGGCAGCTTCCTCTGGCTCGTCAATCCGACGAGAACGGCGCAGAAGACCGAGGTGACGCTGGCCCGAGGAGCGCTTGCGCAAAGCCAGGCAGTCTGGCCGATCGACCATATCGGCAATAGTGGCATCGAGGTGCCGCCGCGCGATGTGCTGATCCTGCCGCTCGATAGCTGAAACTTCAGGATGCGGATGAACTGGCGCCTTCGGCAAAGGCATCAAGCTCGGGATCGAAATCGACCTCGACGACATTGTTGAAGACGGCGGTCGCCAGCATGATGCCGGAAAAGGCGACGAGATCGACAAGCACCTTGGTCTCGTAGCGCTCTTTCAGCTTCGCCCAGAGTTCGGCGGGAACAGCGTTGGAATCGGCGACGATCGCCTTGCCGAAGGCGTCGAGCAGCGCTTCCTCGTCTGAAAACTCCAGCGCATCGGGATTGAACCCCTTGTTGATCAGCGCCCGGCGAAAGAAGGTGATGGCGATCTTCGATTTCGCCGCCTTCGAGATCGCATGCGAGAAAACCCAGATCGCCCGGTCGTTGATCGCGGGATCGAGTTCGGCGCGCAGCGTGAACCACTCGGCATAGATGCGGTGAGCCGCCGGCGAGTGCAGCAGTGTCCGCTTCATGTTGGTCATCCGGCCGCGCAGCCTGACTTCCTCGTCATGCGCCGCACGAACCTCTTCCGAAGCGGTGTCATAGTCGATTTGCGGGAGGTGGCTCATCGGGTCCGTTCTTTCCTTTGTGCGCAGAAGCTATCGGGCCGAGACGTTATGCGGCTGCGCAGCGGCAAATCCGCTTGGCCGCCGCCCGGCTCAAGCCTAGACTGATCAAATCGAAGCTGGAGGCAAGGCATGAGCGACGATCACGAGCATCACCATGTCGACTGGCGGGAACATGGCGTCAAGGTCATCCCCGGTAATTCGCTCGATCCGAACACTGCGCAGACGCCGGGCATGAACCGCGCGACCGCGATCAACAATGCGCGCGCCGGCGCCGAAAAGATCTGGGCCGGCACGGTGACGATCCATGCCAACGCCAAGACCGGCGCCCATCACCATGGCGATCTCGAAAGCATCATCTACGTGGTCAAGGGCAAGGCCCGCATGCGCTGGGGCGAGCATCTGGAATATACCGCGGAGGCTGGCCCAGGCGACTTCATCTATGTTCCGCCCTATGTGCCGCATCAGGAAATCAACGCCAGCCGCGACGAGACGCTGGAATGCGTTCTCGTCCGCTCAGGCCAGGAACCGGTCGTCGTCAACCTCGACATCGAGCCGGTCGAAAAGCCGGAGGACGTCGCGTGGATCGACCCGATCCATCGCTAGAGCAATTCACCTTCGAGTAAGCGGCTGACATCCTCAGCCGCCGAACGCTCTGCCAAGATCATCGCAAAGAATCGTCGCAGACCGCTTTAGGCGTGGACGGCGCCTGCGCTGTTCATAACAGGGTTCTCGATGATCCGGCCGGTATCGGCGGCATAAAGGTGGATCTGGTCGTAATCGATCGCGATACCGATCGGATCGCCCGACTTCACCTTCACGGCCTCAGTCAGCGCCACGGCAAAAGGCAGCCCATCGAAATCAGCGTGGACGATGCGGCTTGCGCCGAGCTCTTCGATGAAATCGGCCGTTGCGACAAGGGCACCCGGCGCATCCGGGGCCACCAGCCGGGCGGCCTCGGCCCGCATGCCGAGCACGACGCGTTTGCCTTTCAGCGGTGCGGCGCGCTCGCGCGGCAGCGCGACCTTGCGGCTTTGATCGTAGACGAAGACGCCCTCGTCATTGATCGTGCCCTCGAGCAGGTTCATCGCCGGCGTGCCGACGAAGCCCGCGACGAAGCGCGAGACCGGATGATGATAGACCTCTTCGGGCGTGCCGACCTGCTCCACCCTGCCGCCGTTCATCACCACCAGCCGGTCGGCCAGCGTCATCGCTTCGGTCTGATCATGCGTGACGAAGATCGAAGTGGCGCCAAGGCGGCGGTGCAGGCGGCGGATTTCGGCGCGCATGGCGATGCGCAGCTTGGCGTCGAGGTTCGACAACGGCTCGTCGAAGAGAAACACCTTCGGTTCGCGGATCATCGCGCGGCCCATGGCGACACGCTGGCGCTGACCGCCGGAAAGAGCGGCGGGCCGACGGTCGAGGAAAGGCTCGAGGCTGAGCGCCTTGGCGACCTCGCCGATACGCCGCTGACGCTCCGCCTTCGAGACGCCGGCCACCTTCAATGCGTAGCCGATATTCTCGGCAACGCTCATATGCGGATAAAGCGCATAGTTCTGGAATACCATGGCGCAGCCGCGCTCGCGCGGCTCCAGCTGGTTGACGACGCGGCCGTCAATGGCGATTTCACCACCGGTGATTTCCTCGAGGCCAGCGATCATGCGCAGCAGTGTGGACTTGCCGCAGCCGGATGGGCCAAGGATGACGATGAACTCGCCCGACTGAATGTCGAGATCGACGCCGTGAACGACGGGGGTCTTGCCGTAGTTTTTCTTCACGCCACGAATGGAGATCGGTGCCAAGGGAGTACTCCTTCACTTCTCGGTGGAGATAAGGCCGCGTACGAACCAGCGCTGCATCAGAATGACGAGGATCAATGGCGGCGACATGATGATCAGGGTTCCGGCCATGGCGACGTTCCAGTCGGGCAGGCCGAATTCGGACGGGATGAGGGTCTTGAGCTGCGTCACGGCGATGCCGAAATTCGGATCGGTGGTGATCAGCAGCGGCCAGAGATACTGGTTCCAGGCCCAGACGAACATGATGGTGAAGAGCGCGATCATATTTGGCCGCGAGAGCGGCAGCAGAATGTCCCAGAAAAACCGGACCGGGCCCGATCCGTCCATCTTCGAGGCCTCGGCCAGCTCGTCGGGAACCGTCAGGTAGAACTGCCGGTATAGGAAGGTGCCGGTCGCGGTTGCGACCAGCGGCAGAACGAGACCGGGATAGGAATTCAGCAGGCCCCATTCGAGCTTGATCTGGACGCCGGTGATCTGCGCAACGAGCCAGCTTATCCCGGTGACGTCGAGGATCGTCTGGAAAGGCTGCAGCGCGTTGGCCGCAATCGAATAGGTCGGCACGATGCGGACTTCCAGCGGCAGCATCAGCGTGATGAAGATGATCCAGAAAATCACATACCGGCCGCGAAAGCGGAAGTAGACGATCGAGAAGGCTGCCATCGAGGAAAGGATGACCTTGCCGGCGCCGACGGTCGCGGCGAAGATGATGCTGTGGAACAGCTTGTTGCCGAGATCGGCGCGAACCCAGGCGGTCTCAGCGTTTTCCCAGAAATGCGAGCCCGGTATCAGCGGCAGCGGCACGCGATTGACCGTCTCCAGATCAAGCGTCGAGGCGATGATGACGATGGCGAAAGGCAGAAGCGCGATCACCATGCCGAGCGCGAGAAGCGTATAGCAGATGAAGTTGAATATCGGCGTGCGTTCGATCATGTCCGCGACCTCACTTGTAGTGCACGCGCCGCTCGATGAAGCGGAACTGGAAGATGGTGAGAAGAACAACGAGCACCATCAGGATGATGGACTGCGCTGCAGCGCCCGAATAGTCGAGACCTCTGAAGCCGTCGAAATAGATCTTGTAGACCATGAGTTCGGTGGCGCGCGCCGGGCCGCCCTGCGTCATGACGTCGACGATACCGAAGGAATCCTGGAAGCTCTCGGTGATGTTGATGACGAGCAGGAAGAACAGCGTCGGCGTCAGCAGCGGCAGCTGGATATCCCAGATACGGCGCATCGGCCCCGAGCCGTCCATGGCGGCGGCCTCGATCAGCGAGCGCGGAATACCTTGCAGCGCCGAGAGAAAGAAGATGAAGTTGTAGCCGATATATTTCCAGGAGAAGGCGACGATGACCGCGATCATCGCGTCCTTTCCGTCGAGTGCCGGGTTCCAGAGGCCGGGCCAGACATGGTTGATGACGGATAGAAGGCCGGCTTCCGGCGCCAGGATGAAGCGGAAGGCGAGGCCGAGAGCGGGAGCGGCAATCGCGTAAGGCCAGATGAAGACCGACCGGTAGACTTTGTGGCCACGCAGCTCACGATCCGTCAAAAGCGCCAGGATCAGCGCCAGACCCATGGCAATGGCCGTCGAGCTGAAGCCGAAGATCATGCTGCGGGTGATCGAGTCCCAATAAACAGGATCGGTGAGCAGCTGTCTGAAATTGTCGAAACCGACCCAGGCATTACCGCCGCCCCATGGCTGCTCGAGCGTGAACGCCCAATACAGCGCCTGCGCGCTCGGCCAGTAGAAGAAGACGAAGATCAGCAACAGCATCGGAAATGCGAAGAGCAGTCCGATCGTCGTCGAGGAGAAAGTGACGCGCTTTTCCATGAGTGGCCGTTTTCGTCCTGGTTTGGTTTAAAGCATGTCGCGCAAAACTGTGCAGCAGTTTTGCTGTAGCGACATGCGTAAAAATATAGATCTAAAGCGCCAGGAGCGAACCTGAAAGATTGCGGCGCGCTTTAGGCGCGGGCGGCGAGCTCGCATCCGCGGCCGACTAAAGAACTTACAAAGACGCACCCGGCGCGCAAAACGCGGGCCGGGTGCGGCTCATATCAGCCGATCAGGGGAGCTGAACGTTCTTGTAGGTCTGCTGGAAGCGACGCAGGAGTGTATTGCCGCGTTCGGCAGCACTGTCGAGCGAAGCCTGGACATCGGCATTGTTGACGAAGATTGCCTGCAGACCATTGGCGATTTCGGTGCGGACCTGCAGCAGGCCACCGAGGCGGATGCCCTGCGGAGCCGCATCGCCAGCCGGAGAAGCGGTCAGGCTCTGAATGGCGAGTTCGCGGCCGGCATAAGGCGCCTTGCCGTAGAAGCCCTGCTTATTCAGATATTCGAAACCGGAGTTGCGAACCGGGATGTAGCCGGTAACGGTCGACCAGGTAAGAGCTTCTTCCGGCTTTGCGATGAAGTTGAAGAAGGCGGCAGCAGCCTTGTATTCGGCGTCGGAGTGACCCTGCAGAACCCAGAGCGAAGCGCCGCCGACATAAGAGCTGTGACGGGTTGCGTCGCCGTAGGTCGGCAACATGGCAACATCCCAGTTCATGCCTTGCTTGGCGGTGCGGCCAACGTTGCCGTGGTCGCCGACGGAGGTCAGTATGACCTGGCAATCGCCAGCGGCAAAGGCTTCGACGAAGGTCTGGCCGACAGCCTTGTTCTTGATGACGACCAGCTTGTCGTCGTACCAGGACTTGAGGTCCTTGATGTAGCTGACGAGAAGCGGGTTCTTGTTGAACACCAGCTCGGCGTCGAGACCTTCAAAGCCGTTCTTCTTCGTGGCGATCGCTTCGCCGTTGACGGCTTCGAACTGCTCGATGTACTGCCAGACTTCGTTGTTGGAGATGTCAAAGCCGAGCGGGCAAGCATAGCCTGCATCCTTCAGAGCCTTGAGGTCTTCGCCTGCTTCCTTCCAGGTCGCCGGAGCATGATCCTTGCCGATCTTGGCGAAGGCGTCCTTGTTCCAGTAGAGAAGAGCGGTCGAGGAGTTGAAGGGGAAGGAGTACATCTCGCCCTTCGATGTCGCGTAGTAGCCGGAGATACCGGAGAAGTAGTCCTTCCAGTCGACGGTGTAGCCCATGTCGGCCATCAGCTTGTTGGCCGGGTAGTAGGCGCCGGAGAGCATGATGTCGAGGGTGCCGGCGTCGGAGACCTGGGCGATGGTCGGCTGCTTGCCGGCGCGGAAGGCAGCAATGGTGTTCTGCAGGGACGCGTCATAGCTGCCCTGGCTGGTGCAGACGACTTCGTAGTCGGCCTGCGACTGGTTGAAGCGATCGCACTGCTCCTGGACACGCTTTGCGATGTCACCGGAATTGCCGAACCAGAAGTCAATCTTGGTCTTATCGGCGGCGGCAGCGGGACCGGCAAGAAACGCTGTAGCGAGAAGGGCGCCAACGGCGCCGAGAAGCTTGGCTTGCATGAGAACCTCGAACGTAAAAGGACGCGCACTTTCAGCGCACGCCCTATTAGCTGGTTCAAATTGCCGCGGCCAATGAATATTACATGACATGAAACGATCGAAATCGTATCGTCACAAAACCGTCATGCGGATGTTATTTGCCACGGCCGAGGCTATATTTAGAGAAGCCTCGCCAGCCACTCCAGCGCACTGCCGAACTGTTATATTTATATTCGAATAAATATAATTTTCAAGGATTTTTAATATTTGCCTATATTGCGGCGGCGCGTCTTTATTCGCTGAAATCGTTGCATGAAACCTGCAAAAATGGCCGTCTTTTCTGCTGTTGCACTGCTGTGCAACGCCCGGTTTCAGCCCCTGAATTAGAGGGAATCCTTCAAAATTGCAGCAAAATGCGGATCGAATGCACGGCTGATCGGTCCGGCGGCAGCCCCGAGCGCCACCGACCAGGGATCGGCCATGCCCGGCTGGAGGCGCGGCAGCGTCCGGCCGCGCCGTTCGGCGATCGAGGGCAGCAACGGGCCGATTGCCGCAATCAACCTGTTCACCAGCGCTTCCGGCGCGCTGCCGCAGAGGATCACCGTCTGCGGATCGAACAGCGTCTCGATGAGATGGATGCTCCAGCGCAGGTCCACAGCGGCCGCCTCGACCCAGACGTCGATGCTTTGATCGCCTCTCAAGGCAAGATCGTTGATATGTGCGTGCAGATGAGGATCGGCGGGATCGACCGATAGATGCTGATAGAGCGAGGCGAGCGAGGCGCGATGTTCGAGCGGCGTCGATTTGCCGTCGGCAAACAGCAGCGCCATGCCGATCTCGCCGGCATTGCCGTTGGTGCCGCGGTAGAGTTCGCCGTTCAGAATGAGGCCGGCGCCGATGCCATAGCCGACAAAGAGGCAGACGGCATGGTCGAGGCCATGGGCAGCTCCCACCATGCGTTCGGCAGTCGCCGCCGCCGCCGCATCGTTCTGCAGGCCGACATCGAGCCCGGTGCCGGCGGTCAGCGTTTCCAACAACGGAAATTTCTGCCAGGCCTCCATCATCCACGGATCATCGCCGCTGCCGGCAACTCCGAAAGGCCCGGGCATGGCGGCACCGAGGCCGACCAGCCGCTTTTCCGACTGCTGGACGATCCCGGCGAGCTTTGAGCGTATGCCGGCGACGAGGTCGAGAATGACCTTCGTCCCGTTCGACGGACCTCCGGGCGGGAGGCCGGCCTCATCACGCACGAGAACACTGCCGACGAGATCGACGGCGACCGCCCGCGTCACATGCCGGTCGATCTGCAGGCCGATCGCAAAGGCGCCTTCGGGCACGAGACGATAGGGTGTCGACGGCTGGCCCCTGCCCCTCCTCACCGCCTCTTGCGAACTGACGAGACCGTCGCGCTCGAGTTCATCGATGATATTGGACACTGTCTGCTTGGTCAGCCGCGTCGCCCGCGCCAGATCGGCGCGGGAAAGCGCACCGTTGACCCTGAGGGCATCGATCATCACGCGCCGGTTATGCGCGCTGGTGCCTTCGTGATTGGTGCCGCTCTTGGCCCGGATCGGGCGGCTGTCATTCATGTGCAATTCCCTCTTGACTCCAATAGAATGTTGAAGAAGTAATAAGTCAAGACACTTGACTTAATAAGGAACCGGAGAGTTCCAGGGAACGCAGGAGCCGGGCAACGGCTCTGACGACGCTCCGAGACGACGAACCGGCACGCTTTCCGCGCGTGCCCTCTCGAACACCGATGGCGGAGGACCGCCCTCGGCAATGCGTAAATGTCAAAAACTGGAGGCTGCAATGCTGAAATCCTTTAACAAGACGCTTCTGGGTGCGGCCTTGATCGGCGCATCCTTTGCTCCGCACGCTTTCGCCGAAACGACGCTGAACGCGCTGTTCATGGCGCAGGCCGCCTATAGCGAGGCCGATGTGCGCGCCATGACCGACGCCTTCGCCAAGGCGAACCCCGATATCAAGGTCAATCTCGAATTCGTTCCCTATGAAGGCCTGCACGACAAGACGGTGCTGGCGCAGGGTTCCGGCGGCGGCTACGACGTCGTCCTCTTCGACGTCATCTGGCCGGCCGAATACGCCACCAACAAGGTGCTGGTCGACGTCTCCTCTCGCGTCACCGACGAGATGAAGAAGGGCGTGCTGCCGGGCGCCTGGACCACCGTGCAATATGACGGCAAATATTACGGCATGCCGTGGATCCTCGACACCAAATATCTGTTCTATAACAAGGAAATCCTCGAAAAGGCCGGCATCAAGGCTCCGCCGAAAACCTGGGACGAGCTGACCGAGCAGGCAAAGACGATCAAGGACAAGGGCCTGCTCGCCACGCCGATCGCCTGGAGCTGGTCGCAGGCCGAAGCCGCGATCTGCGATTACACCACGCTCGTCAGCGCCTATGGCGGCGATTTCCTCAAGGACGGCAAGCCGGCCTTCCAGACCGGCGGCGGCCTCGATGCGCTGAAATACATGGTTTCGAGCTATTCCTCGGGCCTCACCAATCCGAACTCCAAGGAATTCCTGGAAGAGGACGTCCGCAAGGTCTTCGAAAACGGCGATGCCGCCTTCGCGCTGAACTGGACCTACATGTACAACATGGCCAACAATCCGAAGGACAGCAAGGTCGCGGGCAAGGTCGGCGTCGTGCCGGCGCCGGGTATTGCCGGCAAGAGCGAGGCTTCGGCCGTCAACGGCTCGATGGGCCTCGGCATCACCTCGGCCAGCCAGCATCCCGATGAGGCCTGGAAATACATTACCTTCATGACCTCGCAGGCGACGCAGAATGCCTATGCCAAACTCAGCCTGCCGATCTGGGCCTCCTCCTATGAGGACCCAGCCGTCACCAAGGGCCAAGAAGAGTTGATCTCCGCCGCCAAGATCGGCTTGGCCGCCATGTATCCGCGCCCGACGACGCCGAAATATCAGGAGCTCTCGACCGCGCTGCAGCAAGCGATCCAGGAATCGCTGCTCGGCCAGTCCTCTCCCGAGGACGCGCTGAAGTCGGCCGCCGACAATAGCGGCCTCTGATCAAGCATGAAGACCCGGGCGGCGTCTGCCGTCGCCCGGTCTCCAAACCTATAAAGAAGAAGGGTCGCCTTGATGTCGGGCACTTGGCTGACAACCCGCGCGTGGCTTTTGATGCTGCCGCTTCTCGTGGTCATGATTTCAGTCATTGGCTGGCCTCTGATCGATACCGTCGGCCTCTCCTTCACCGATGCCAAGCTCGTCGGCACGGAAGGAAACTTCGTCGGCATCGAGAATTATGCGAAGATGATCTCCGGCTCGAATTTCCAGCGCACGCTTGTTACCACCGCATGGTTCGCGATCGTCTCGGTCGCCGCCGAAATGGTGATCGGCGTTCTGGCAGCCCTGCTGCTGAACCAGCAGTTTCGCGGCCGCACCGCGCTTCGCGCCCTGATGATCCTGCCCTGGGCGCTGCCGACCGTCGTCAACGCCACGCTCTGGCGGCTGATCTACAATCCGGAATACGGCGCGCTGAACGCCGCGCTCACTCAACTCGGCCTGCTGGAGGCCTACCGCTCCTGGCTCGGCGAACCGGGCACGGCGCTGGCGGCCCTCATCGTCGCCGATTGCTGGAAGAATTTCCCGCTGGTGGCGCTGATCGCTCTGGCCGCACTCCAGGCCGTGCCGCGCGACATCACCGCCGCCTCGCTGGTCGACGGCGCCGGCGCTTTCGCCCGCTTCCGTTTCGTCATCCTGCCCTATCTCGCCGGTCCATTGATGGTGGCCCTGGTGCTGCGCACGATCGAGGCCTTCAAAGTGTTCGACATCATCTGGGTCATGACCCGCGGCGGCCCGGCCAACAGCACGCGCACGCTGTCGATCCTAGTCTATCAGGAAGCCTTCTCCTTCCAGCGGGCGGGCTCCGGCGCATCGCTGGCTTTGATCGTCACGCTGCTGGTGACGCTGCTTGCTGCCGGCTACGCCGCTCTGGTGCGCAAGACCGCCGGGAGCGCTGCCTGATGGAACGCCAGAGCCCGCTTTTTTCCGCCTTCATCCATCTCTGCGCACTGCTGCTTGCCGCCGTCATCCTGGCGCCGATCCTCTGGCTGTTCATCATGAGCATCTCGCCGGCCGCCGACCTTGCGGCAAAGCCGCTGCGCTGGTGGCCGCAGACGGCGGACTTCTCGCGCTACGGCATGCTGCTCTCGACGCTCGAAAACAGCGCCGGCGCCGCCTTCACCTCGTCGCTGCGAAACAGCATCGAGGTGGCGGGCATGGCGACGATCGCCGCCATCGCGCTCGCCATTCCGGCCGGCTGGGCCGTGTCACGCACGCCGTCCGTTGGCTGGTCGCTGTCAATGGTGATCGCCACTTACATGCTGCCGCCAGTAGCGCTCGCCGTGCCGCTCTATATGGGGCTTTCCCATCTCGGCATGCTGAACAACGTCTTCGGCCTCGCGCTCGTCTATCTCACCATCCTTGCGCCCTTCACCACCTGGCTGATGAAGTCGGGTTTCGATTCCATCCCGCGCGAAATCGAATCCGCCGCGATGATCGACGGCGCCGGCCTGTTCCAGACGCTCAGGATCATCACGCTGCCGCTGGCCGCCCCGGTGGTCGCGACGTCGAGCCTCTTTGCCTTCCTGCTTGCCTGGGATGAATTCTTCTATGCGCTGCTCTTCACCTCGGACCAACGCGCCAAGACGCTGACCGTCGCCATTGCCGATCTCGCCGGCGGCCGCGTTTCCGATTACGGACTGATCGCGACGGCAGGCGTGCTCGCCGCCCTGCCCCCGGTACTGATCGGTCTTCTCATGCAACGTGCCCTGATTTCGGGGCTCACCAGCGGCGGCGTCAAGGGATGAACATGACAGAAGAAAGAACCCGACCCGCCGGACTTGCGGCGATCGACCGCGAAATGGCGCACCAGCATGCCGATGCCATCGCCTCCTATCAAGCGGCCCAGCCGATGGCGGTGAGGGCCGCCGCTTCGCTGAAGAAGACCGGCAGCCTGCTGCTCATCGGTATGGGCGGCTCGCATGCCGTCAACCGCGCCGTCGAGCCGCTCTACAGGACGCTCGGCATCGATGCCGTCGCTTTGCCGCTGTCCGAACAGCTCGGCCAGCCGCTGCCGATCGCCGGCAGGACGATCTTCGTCACCTCGCAATCCGGCGAAAGCGCCGAGGTCGTGCGTTGGTTCAACCAGACCGGCGGCACGGAAGAGACTTTCGGCCTGACACTCGAAGGCAATTCCTTCCTCGCAAGAACCGCCCCGTCGCTGGTGGGCAGCGGCGGCACCGAGCTAGCCTTCGCCGCGACCCGCAGCCTGACGGTGACCTTCGCCCTGCATCTGGCAATCCTTTCCGCCCTCGGCGAAAATCCTGACACCGCCCTTGCCGCCCTCAAGGCGCCGGAAGATCATGACATCGCCGCCGCCCTCTCGGCGCTCGAAAACGTCGCGACCATTGTCACGTCAGGCCGCCGGCTGCAGGGTATCGCCGAGGCGCTCGCGCTCGGATTGACCGAGCTGTCGCGCCGTCCCTGCTTCTCGCTCGAAGGCGGCCAACTGCGCCACGGTCCGATGGAGATGCTGGGGCCGGAAATCGGCGTCGTGCTGTTCCGCGGCCTGGACCAAACCGCCGGCCTGGTGACGGCAATGGCGGTGTCCGCCGTCGAGACCGGCGCTCCGGTCATCCTGTTCGACGCATCCGGGCAAGCGCCGGTCGCCGGCGCGGTGACGATCCGCTTTGCACCTGCAACCGGTCTTGCCGCGATCTTCGCCATGCTGCCGGTCGCCCAGCGGCTGATGATCGCCTTTGCCGATGCCCGCGTGGAGAATGCGGGAACGCCGGTTCGATCCACCAAAATCACCCGGAGCGAATGAATGCGGCCGCTTGCAGTCATCGGCAACGTCAATGTCGACCTGATCCTTGGCCCGGCCACCCCCTGGCCGAAGGCCGGGACGGAAATCATCGTCGACCATGACGAGTTGCGCGTCGGCGGAGCCGCCGGCAACAGCGCGCTCGCCTGGCAAGCGCTCGGCGTCGAATTCGAGATCGCCGCCAATATCGGCAGTGATCAGTTCGGCCGCTGGCTAAGCGAAGCCTTCGGCCACCGTTCCGACAAGTGGCCGGTACGCCCTGAGAAAACGACGCTCTCCGTCGGCATCACCCATCCGGACGGCGAGCGCACCTTCTTCACGACGAGGGGCCACCTGCCGCGCTTCAGCCTGGCAGACGTCTTCGCTGCCATCGAAGGCGCAAGACTGCAGGGCGGCTACGCGCTTCTCTGCGGCTCGTTCCTGACCGACGATCTGACAGAAGAATACGGCAAATTCTTCGACTGGGCCGACAGTCATGACATCACCGTCGCGCTCGATACCGGCTGGCCGCTCGACGGCTGGACGGACGAGAATTGCGCGTCGACACGCGCCTGGCTCTCTCGCAGCGGCATCGCGCTGCTGAACGAGGTCGAATCGACGACACTTGCCGGCATCGCCGATCCGATCGAGGCCGCGCGTCACATCAGGTCGCATATGCCGGCGGGTGCGATTATCGTCGTCAAACGCGGCCCGGACGGCGCTCTCGCGATCGGGCCGGACGGCAGCTTGGTTTCGGTGGCAGCACCCGTTGTCGAAGTCGTCGATACGATCGGCGCCGGCGATGTCTTCAACGCCGCCTTTCTCGGCGCGCTCGCAAGCGGTGGGCCGCTGGTTTCCTGCCTGAAGGCTGGAACCGAGGTTGCCTCGCGTGCCATCTCGACTCTTCCCCGCAACTATGGCGGCCCGACATCTCTTCAGGAGCCCGTGCGATGAGCGCGCTCGAAATTCAAAACATCCGCAAGACCTATGGCGA
Source organism: Rhizobium sp. WYCCWR 11146 (assembly GCF_013591995.1). Lineage (NCBI taxonomy): Bacteria > Pseudomonadati > Pseudomonadota > Alphaproteobacteria > Hyphomicrobiales > Rhizobiaceae > Rhizobium > Rhizobium sp. WYCCWR 11146. Next base: position 56,639 of record NZ_JACCEY010000001.1, on the reverse strand, counting down.
CGTCGAGACGCTGAAAGGCATCGACATCTCGCTGGAAAGCGGCGAGTTCCTGGTGCTGCTCGGCTCCTCCGGCTGCGGCAAGTCCACGCTGCTGAACATCATCGCCGGCCTTGCCGAGGCGACGAGCGGCGATGTCAGGATCGGCAGCCGCTCAGTGCTCGGCGTGCATCCGAAGGACCGCGACATCGCCATGGTTTTTCAATCCTACGCGCTCTATCCCAATCTGACGGTGCACCGGAACATCGGTTTCGGCCTGGAAATGCGCAAGGTGGCAGCACCCGAGCGCGACAGGGCCGTACACGATGCCGCCAAGCTCCTGCAGATCGAAAACCTCCTCGACCGCAAGCCGAGCCAGCTTTCCGGCGGTCAGCGCCAGCGCGTCGCAATCGGCCGAGCGTTGGTGCGCAAGCCTGAGGTATTCCTCTTCGACGAGCCGCTCTCCAACCTTGACGCCAAGCTGCGCATGGAAATGCGCACCGAGATCAAGCGGCTGCATCAGATGCTGAAGACCACGGTCGTCTACGTCACCCATGACCAGATCGAGGCGATGACCCTGGCAAGCCGCATCGCCGTCATGCGCGACGGCCGCATCGAGCAGTTGGGCACGCCGGAGGAGATCTACAACCATCCGGCAACGCTCTATGTCGCGACCTTCGTCGGCGCGCCGCCGATGAACCTGCTGAAGGCAACGGCGCGCGACGGTGGCCTGGCGCTTTCAGGCTCCGATGCGATCCTGCCCCTGCCCGCTCGTTTCCGACAGACGGCCGGCAATGGCCGCGACCTTATCCTCGGCATCCGCCCCGAGGCACTTCGCACGGACGGCACAGGGCTGTCGATCGAGGCAAGCCTTGAGGTCGCAGAGCTGACCGGCCCGGAACTCGTCGTCACCGCCCTTGTCGGAAATCAGCGCCTGATGGCCTGCCTGCCGCCACGCACACCGATCCGCGACAACGAGAAACTCACCCTCTTTTTCGACGAGGAGGCGATGCATCTCTTCGACCCGGAAACCGGTCTCAGCTGCGGCCGCTAGAGCATGATGCCGAAAAGTGTGATCGGTTTTCGGACGACATCATGCTCTCACTATATAATGTAGAACAGGATTCAGATTTTAGGCCGACCCGGCCTAAAATCATCCTGTTCTAGAGCATGTCGCGCAAAAGTGTGCAGCGGTTTTGCGACAAAGACATGCGTAAAAACAAGGACCTAAAGCGCGAGGAGCGAATCTGAAAGATCGCGACGCGCTTTAGCGACGGAACGCTATCCCCGACAGTTGTTCAATTCGCCGCGTCAGTAGGCTTGCGCTGGTAGACGTGAATATAGTCGACGAGCAGAATGGAAGGATTCGGCGTTTCATCGATCGGCCAACCCGAGCCGAGTGCCAGGTTCACCAGCGGATAGAACGGCATGTGGAATTCCTTCGGCGTGTCGAAGCTCCAGATGAACTGACGGTCGAGGTAGAAGCTCGTCTTGTCGGCTTGGATATCGACGCCGTAGGTGTGATATTCGCTGTTCAGAATTCCGTCCTGGACGGTTTGCCAATGGCCGCCGGTCGTGTTCTGGCCGCCTTGGCTCTGACGCCAGATATGAAAGCCCATGCTGAATTCGTAGGGCGCGCGTCCATAATATTCCAGGACGTCGATCTCGGCGGTGTATTTCGACCGGTCGAGCCCGATAAGCCAGAAGGCTGGCCAGACGCCCTTGCCCGGCGGCAGCTTCATCCGTGCTTCGAAATAACCGAATTGCTGCGAGAATCCTTCGCCTTTCGGGTTCACCGACGACAGCAGGCCCGAGCGCCATGTTCCATCGGCCTCCTTGCGCGCTTCGATCTTCAGAATTCCCTGATCGGTGGTAAATGGAAAGCCGGGGGCCGGATCTGTGAAGCGGGCGTCACCGAAATCGCCGTTCCAGGGCGTATGGGCGATCCAGCGGGAGCTTTTCTCTCCCCAGGCCGAGACGTCGAGACTGTCGAAACTCTCCTCGAACGTCAGCTGGTACGCATTGATATTGAGTGGTTCCTGAGCCACGCTGGGTTGGCCGGGCAACGCCCCCAGACCAAGAACGATAAGCAAACCCAGGGCCTTAGAAGATATCCCGTAACGCATTCTGCTCCTCCGAAAACGCCAAACCAATCGTTGGGCTGCACTTGTCTCGATCATGAGATGAGAACTCCGTTTCGCCGCGGCATCAGCCTTTGGACGACGATGGTCTCGATGCCGTCGGGCCTTCCGACAATTTGCCACACGAGCAGCGCGAAGGCCCAGAAGATCGCCACTGCCGCCCCGCCGCAAAGCGCCAGGCTGACGATCAGGTTGAGGCCGACAGGCATGGCGGCGAGCATCGGCTCCATCCACAGCAGGAAAGCGATCATCGGCACGCTCGCGGCCAGAGGCCTTAAAAAGGCGTGCAATTGAGCGGCAAACGTCGCGCCGATCAGCCGCCGCGTGATGATCAGCGATGCGGCATAGGCGACAAGCACCGCCACGATCCGCGCGCCCAGTGCTCCTGCCACCTGAAAATAGACAATGCCCAGGATGGTGACCGGAACCCTGACGGCGAACTCGGCAAACATCCGGAGAGCGAGATAACGGGTTTTGTTCAGGACCATAGCCAATGGCGGCATCATGTTCGTTGGAAGACCGAGCAGACTGCCGATGCACAGCCATTGCAAAATCGGCGCGGCGGATGCCCATTTCTCGCCGACGATGATCCGCACGGCCGGCTCGGCAAGCAAAGCGAGCGCGATGAGGATGGGCGCGGCCACGAAGGTGATCGCGTTCGTCGCCTTCAGATAGGCAGCGATCAGATTACGACGGTCATCGACGGTCGAGAATGCCGCCATCAGCGGACGCAACAATGGCCCGACGAAGGTCTGGTATGGAATACCCGCGATATTGTCGGCGACGCTGAAGGCGCCGAAAGTCGACAAGCCCGTAAAGCGCGGCAAAAGCAGCCGGTCCAGTTGCCAGTTGATCGAACTCAGCACCTGCGAGACGGTGTTCCAGCTGATCATGTCCTGAAAGTGCTTCCACTCGGAAAGGCTGAACCTCGGTCGCATCGGCGCAAAGACATAGGAGGTGATCGCCGCGGCGGTTGGCCCTGCAACCGCGCCGATCGCCAGTCCCCAATAGCTGCCGGTCGCGACCGCCACCCCGACACCGAACAGCAGTGTCGACCCCTTGGTGATGAGATCGAGTGCGAATTCGCGTTTGAAATCGAACCGCTGCATGAACAGAACCATGCGCGGGCTGATCACGCTGCGCATGGCAGGCGCAATCGAGAGCACGGCGACAAGGGAGAAAAGCCGGGGATCGTCATAGATCAGAGCCATCGGCCAGGAGATGATCATCATCAGCATGCTGATGGCCAGGCCTCGAAACAGGCTGAGGGTAAGGGCGGTGGCAAACATATCGTCTGAAGGCGACGGTTGGCGCATCAGGGCCTGCGTCAGCGGCAGGTCCAGGATTGTCTCGACGATAACCAGAACCGAGGTCGCGATGGCGACAAGGCCGAAATCCGCTGGGCTCAAAAGCCTTGCGAGGATCAGGAGGCTGACGAAATCGAGCAGTCGCGCCAGAAACTTTCCGCTGATGGTCCAGATACTCGCCGTCGCCGTCCTCTGAGATACGCTTGACATGATCTATTTTCTATTCCTCGTCGACAGTTTCGGTCGCAGCGGCAAGACGGGCAGCTCCGTTCCTTGCCCTCAGCCTGGCCGTCTTCTGAAGACCTCGGCGGATCGGTCGCCATGGTTGGTCAGTTGCTGCTCGATCAGGCTGGACAGACGGTCGCGGAAGACGGCGGAAGAGAATTTCAGCGAGTGCGCGCGGATGGCATGCGGATCGATATCGTCCTCCACCTCTTCGAACGCCGCCATCGTTTCCAACAGAGCTTCCGTGGTCTGCTGCGCGAAGCGAAAACCAACCTGCGGCGAGGAAACGGTTTCCCTGGCGCCGCCGGCGTCGAAAGCCAGGACCGGCCGTCCTGATGCCATGGCTTCCACCGGTAGGATGCCGAAATCCTCCGTGCCCGGAAACAACAGGGCACGGCATCGAGACAGGTGGTCGCGCAGAACGTTGAAGGGCTGATGGCCGAGGAACTGGACGGTCGGTCCGGCGATCGACTTCAGATAGGCCAATTGATCGCCCTCGCCGATCACGACCAGTTTTCTGCCGGCCTCGGTGCAGGCGCGAACGGCGATATCCGGCCGCTTGTAGGTGGTCAGCTGTCCTGCATAGAGATAGAATTCGCCCTTCCCCTTCCCCACCGCAAAATCGTCGGTCGCCACCGGCGGATGGATGACGATGGATTCGCGGTCGTAGAAGCGGCGGATGCGGCTTGCGACATAATCGGAATTGGCAACGAACACATCGACCCGCGAGGAGGTCGTCACGTCCCAGGCGCGCAACATGGGTGCGGTGATCGACATCATTGCGCGACCCACCCAGGGCAGGCCATGGCGGTAGACATGGAACTGATCCCAGATGTAGCGCATCGGCGAATGGCAGTAGCAGACATGCAGGGCGTCAGCGCGCGTGATGATGCCCTTGGCAGGTCCGGATTCGCTCGACAGCACGAGGTCGTAATCCTGCAGATCGAACTGCTCGAGCGCGAAGGGCATCAGCGGCAACATCTTGGTATAATGCCGCTTTGCACCGGGGATCTTCTGCAGGAAGGATGTGCGAATGTTCCGCGTCTTCAGAAAATCGCTGATGCGATCCCGGTTGCAGACGAGGGTGAAGATGTCAGCCTGCGGAAACATGCGGCACAGCTCTTCGACGACCTTCTCGCCACCGCGCATCGAGACGAGCCAATAATGCACGATGGCGACGCGAAGCTGCTTGGTATCGCCCACGCTTCCGGCATCAGTGACACGTCTTTTCGCCATGACAGGCGCATCGCCGAGAAATGCCCTCGCGTCGGGAAGAGAGGTTGTTGCCTTAAGGGTCAACTCAATACTCCTTGTATCGCCACACCGTCTGTCAGGTCGGGAACCGCATTCGTCGAAATCAGGCTGTGGTATTCGGAAAGAAGCGCGTCACGCCATTCCTCGTGTGTCGACGCAAGATCCGGCGACAGCCGGAAAGCCCGCTCGCTCATGGCGCGGACCTCGTGCCTCGGCATTTGGCTAAATCGCGTCAAAGTATCGGCAAAGGCGCTTTCGTCAGCCGTATCGCAGGCGATCGCCATGCCGGCTCTTTGCATTTCTTCGGCAAGAAAGGCGCTGCGCGACATGATGACCGGCAGACCGCTCCTGGCCGCTTCGATAGCGACGAGGCCGAATGGCTCGGGATAGCGAGACGGCATCAACAGTGCACGCGCCTTGCGGATGGTCGGGCCGATCTCCGCATGCGACTGCCAGCCGACGGCCCTGACGTGATCTCCCGAAGCCGCAACCAGCGGCATCAGCGGCCCGTCCCCGATCACGCAGAGCCTGACGCCGGCTTTGCGTGTGGCGGCCACCGCGTCCTCTATGCCCTTCTCTTCGTCCAGCCGCCCGATGAAGACGAACTCCTCGTTCGCCTCCGCCTCGATGCGTTTGATGGAGAGCGGAGCGACGGGATTGCGGATCGTCGTCAGGCGTTCGGGCCGATATCCGGCGCCAACGAGGAAGCTTGCCATCTTCTCATGCAGCAGGATGATCCGGCCGAAATCGGCCTGATCCTTCAGCCGTCGGAGGATATTGGAGCCGCGGGCAACCCGCCACAATTTGTGCGAATAACTTCTCTTGTCGCAGGCCGTCGCAATGCAGCCTCCGCCGAGCGGGCGTCGAAGGCAGACTTCCTGCGCCTGATAGTCGAAGAAGGCGCCGTTGGGGCAGGCCGTGAAGAAATCATGCGCGTGCACCACACATCGTCTGGCGACCGGCATCAACGCCCTGAAAATCGCCGGAGACAGGATCTGGTGCCAGCCATGCACATGGTAGACGGTATTGGCGGTGTCGTTTGCGGCAATCCAGTTCGCGACCATACGGACGGCGGCGCCATTGTGAATGCCGGTCACGAAAGCCTTCGCACGCTCGGCACTGAGCAGATCGCGGCTGTTCAGCCCGACCATCAAGACCCCGAGTGCGACGAGTTCCGCATTGGCGGCGTCATCTCCGCAAATATAGGTCACGGGGATGTCGAGGCCCCGAAAAAGCTTGGCGGACAGCACCGCCAGCGCCGTCGCACCGCCTCTGGCGACCGAATAGTCGTCGATGATGACCACGCGATCGATCTTTGTCGTGCCGGGGCCGGGAAACCGGCCGACGTTTGCGGCGGATCGGAGGGCCTCGGGAAGCGACGGGCGCATCACTTCACCGAAACTGCGCCGTTGGCACAGGCCTCGAGCGCCTTGCGGTTGAGGATGCGGATCTTGCCCTGGCCCCCGTCGATGATCTTGCCTTCCCGCAGACGCCGCAGGCATTGATTGACCTTCTCGCGGGACGCCGGCAGCGTCGCGGCCAGATCATTTTGCGAGATGATCAGTTCGTCACCGCTGTTTGCCGTATCTTTTCCATAAACAGTGGAGAGCCGCAGCAGCGTGCTGGCCAGCCTCGACTGCAGGCTCGACGCCGCATTCGCAATGATCCGGAGTTCAAGCTCTGAAATACGCGCCAGTGCCCTGGAGAAGACCTTTTCGCGAAAGGAGGGATCGCTGGCATACATGTCGCGCAGCAGCCGGCCTTCGAAGAAATGCAGCTCGCAGGCGGAACCGGCACGGTATTCGAGGCTCAACGTCTGCCTGCGCAGAACCTCGAGCTCGCCGATGAGGCCGGATTTCGGAATGATCTCGACGATGAATTCCCTGCCGTCGGGCAGCATCGTGCTTGCGCTGACCACCCCCGAATGAACGCGCGCGAACGTATCGACGAGGACGCCGGCCCCGGCGATGATCTCGCCGCGCCGGAAACGCCGGACGCTCGACCGGCAGGAAAGGAATTCGTCGTCGATGACGATGCGGCTGTTCAGATGAATGCCGCCGTTAGCCGATATCGCCGCCTTGCCGATGCCGGCCCTGCGATCTGATGCGTGTGTCGCCCCATCCATGCGCATAACTCCACTCGATAACCATAGGCAATGCTGCACTGCATCATTTATATTGTCTTAATATGAGAGTCAAATAACATCACGGAGATATGACGTAAAGATAAAGTATACATTTAACTTCAAAACAAAATATACACCGTAAAAAGGACAAAAAATCTCAGAGGAGCCAAAAAACAGCCACGCGATCGAAGATGACTGCCTATTAAAATGGCTTACTGAATAAAAAGCGGCAATAATCAAAGTGATGACATCAAAACTGATAAATAGGCGTCAGCAGATAATCACCATGAATTAGATTAGATTGTCGTTTTAAATGAAAATAAGGCCATCAAAGTGTATTCCGAATTCTCGATTGCCCGTTAGTAGCATAAAGAATTTGTTAAGGATTATGACCTTGGTAACAGACAACCAGAGTGCGGCGCAGCAAACTTTGAACGGTTCTTAATCGGAATATTTTGGAGACCACCCATGACATGGGAAGCACATAGTTTCGAGGCTTGGTCGCGTGTCGGACGGTCCGCGAAAGGCGCCGATCTTCATTCGTCCCGGCCTCGTGCGGCAGGCAGATCGTCGAAGCGCGCGCTAGACCTTGTCATCGCCGTCACGGCGCTGATCCTGCTTTCGCCGCTTCTGTTGATCGTCGCAATGATCGTGAAGATGAGCGACCGCGGCCCGGTTTTCTATTCCCATACGCGCATCGGCGTCGGCGGAGCACCGTTCGGATGCCTCAAGTTTCGCACGATGAAGACCAACGCAAGTGCTCAGCTTGCCGAATTGCTGCAAAACAACCCGGCTGCGCGAAGCGAATGGGAAGAGACACGCAAGCTGAAGGACGATCCGAGGATCACGGCCGTCGGTGATATCCTCAGGCGGTCGAGCATCGACGAGCTTCCCCAACTGATCAATATCGTGCGTGGCAACATGAGCCTTGTCGGCCCCCGGCCGATCACGGCCGAGGAATTGCCGCGCTACGGCGAGCATATATGGGCCTACATGGCCGTCCGCCCGGGCCTGACCGGTCACTGGCAGACCAGCGGGCGCAATGATGTCAGTTACGAGTACCGGGTTTCCCTCGACGTTCACTATCTCAACAACTGGTCGCTCGGCCGGGACTTCATCATCATTGCCAAGACCATTCCCGCTCTGTTTTCGCAGCGCGGCTCGTATTGAGCATTCATGGGGAGAGCCGCCGATCATGCCTGGAATCGGAAGACACGCTACTCCCCCGTCCCTCCAAGCTGCCACCACCTGGTTACTCCGTGATCTCGCCATTTTGGATTAGGACGACATGACCTCAAGCACGATCTTCAGCGGTGTTTCTCCGATATCTTTGCCTGCCGCACCCACCGGCGGGAATTCGCCGCTCACCTTGCGGGATATGCTCTTCTTTCTCAAAATGCGCTGGCTGTGGATTGCGGCGACGACCTTCGCTTTCCTCGTATTGGCAGGGAGCTACGTGCTGACCGCCGAACCGACGTTCGTTGCCAACACGCAACTTGTGATCGTCCCCCAGGTCAGCGGCTCCGAAGCACAGAGGGCTTTCGCGGAAGACGCGTTCATCGAGGGACAGTTGGAGATCGCCAAATCCAGCGATGTCGTCGGTGGAACGGTAACGGCACTTGGTCTCGATACCGATCCTGACTTTGTCGATCAGACGCCTTCGCTGCAGGATAGGGCAAAGAACTGGTTGATGGGCGCTTCTTCCGAACCGGATACGGCATCGCAGGAAGCGGCAGGCCCAGGACCGCGTGACACACAGCCGCAACAGCAGATCGAGGACGGGCGGATCCATGATCGGGCGGTCGCCACGCTGCTGAACATGATGGGAGTACGCCGGATCGGGAGTTCGACGATCATCGAGATATCGGCTGCGGCGTCGACCCCGCAGCAGGCCGTCGACATCGCCGACACGCTGGCCAGGCAGTATATCCAGAAGAATATCGCGATGAAGGCCAATGCGTCCCGGCAATACAGCGAATGGCTGACCAGATTCGTAAGCGAGCAGCAGCGCGGACTGGCCGAAGCTGCCAGTGCCCTGGCCAGCTTCACGAGCAATCCGCGCGATCAGTTCAAGCTTGCGGAGCTGCAGAGCGCGACTGACGCCCGCCGCACCCTCTATGAAAATACCTTGAATCAGCTGACCGAAGCCAGGCAGCGCATCACCTATCCGGTGTCGGATGCCACGATCGTCTCTCGGGCCACCCTGCCTCTTTCGAAAGCCAGACCACGCAGTACGCTCATCATCGCCTTTGCGGCGGCGGTTGGTCTTGGCGTCGGCTTCGCACTCGCCATGATAAGGCACGCCGGCGATCGCCGGATCGTCCGACCCCATCAGATCGCGGAAGCCGCTGGGCTGCCCTTTGTCACTTTGCTGGCGACATCGAGGACCCGCAATGGTCACTCTGCGCGTTTCCTCGCCGCCGGTACCGGCAGCAGCGGCACCGCAGCCGCCTATCCTGTTATTCCAGGCATGGCGGAACTGAGCGCGACAGTCGTTGGTCTTCGGCGCAAACGCCGGGTCGTCATTGGAATCGTCGCCGTCAATCCCGGCAGCGGGGCATCGACCATAGCATGCGAACTTGCGGTGCTCTCGTCGATATCAGGAGCGCAGACGCTGCTGATCGATGCCGCTGCGCAGAAATCGTCGCTCAGCAAATCGATTGCGCCCCATAGTTCCACAGGCCTCGTCGATGTTCTCGACAATGGCGAACTGATCCAGACGGCGGCATTGCCCCTCACCCCGACGCTGAAATTCCTACCCCTCGGCAAAGTCGAAGCGGTGACGCCGGCCATTCGCCTCAGTTCCCGCCGCACGCAGTTGAGCTTCGCCGACCTGAAAAAGGAGTTCGACGCCATATTCGTCGACATTTCCGCATTCTCTGCTTCGCCGGATGCCAATGCGATCGCGCCGGAACTGGACGGTGTCCTCGTGGTCACCTCGCACGGGCATACCTCGATCGACGATACCATGCACGTCATCGAGACCCTGCGGAATATCGGCGCGGAGATCCTCGGCGCGGTCATCAACCATGCACCGAAAAGAATAGAGTCATGACTTCACCTTCGGCAGAAGCAACCAGGCAGGACAGCCCGATCGGACCGGCGCCTGTTCCTTGCGGCGCTGAAGCCATGGCGGGCCCCGCGCGCCGCCCATTGCGAATGGCCGTGGGGATTGCTTCGGCAGGCCGCCCCTCGATACTCAAGGAGACCGTCGATTATCTCACCGCCCTGCCGGACCAGGCCGAGCGGCTGATCGTCTGCGTGCCCGTGATCGACGACGCCGCCGGCCTCGCCGACCGCCTCGATGTGGAAGTCATCGTCGGCAGCCGTGGCCTGACCTCCCAGCGCAACAGGATCATCCATGCCGCCGCCGCCGATACGGATATTCTGATCTTCCTGGATGACGACTTCATTCCCGCCGCGACCTTCCTGCCGCGGATGGCGGCGGTTTTTGCAGCAAACCCCGACGTGGCGATCGCCACTGGCGAAGTCCTGGCCGACGGCATCCTCGATGGCGGCCTCAGCATGTCAAAGGCCCTGAAGGTTCTTGAAACTGCGGGCGAAGGAGCCGAGCAGGTGACAGAGGTCTATAACGCCTACGGATGCAACATGGCGGTTCGCCTTTCACCCGTTGTCGAGCACGCGCTGGCCTTTGATGAAAAACTGCCGCTCTACGGCTGGCTCGAAGATGTCGATTTCAGCCGGTCCATCGCCCGCTACGGCAGGTCCGTGCGTGTCGAAGGCGCTCGCGGCGTGCATCTCGGCGTCCGATCCGGGCGCCAGCCCGGCCGAAGGCTCGGCTATTCGCAAGTTGCCAATCCTGTCTACCTAGTCCGGAAGGGCACGATGTCGAAGGGCCGTGCTGTCGCACAGATCGGCCGCAACATCCTGGCGAATACACGGGGCCTATTATTCAATGACCGCTTGATCGACCGATGGGGACGCTTGAACGGCAATTTGCTGGCGCTTTCCGACCTTCTTGTCGGCCGCGTCTCTCCGTCCCGCATCCTGGAATTCGGCAATCCCGCGCCGCGCGAAATGCCTTCGCCGTCGATCGCAACGAAACGGAGATAGCAGACAATGCAGCGCACATCCTTGTCCGGTCGCCTCATCTCCATCGCCCTTGCCTTGCTGGTATTTTCCGGCGTGACCGGCTGGAGTGTCGCCCATGCGGAAAACTATACCCTCGTGCCGGAAGATCAGGTCAGACTGCGTGTCGTCGAATGGCGATCGTCGGATTCCCGGTATGCCAGCTGGGAAGCCCTCGGCGGAACATATACGGTCGACGATGCCGGTAATCTGGCGATTCCGATCGCCGGCCAGGTGCAGGCGATCGGCAAGACGACGGAGCAGGTTTCCGATGCGATCGCCACCGCGCTCTCCGAAAAGGCCGAACTGCCGGGAAAGCCGTTCATCGCCGTGGAAATTGCCCAACATGCGCCGATCTTCGTAACCGGGACCGTGCAGACCCCCGGGCGCTATGCTTTTGAGGCCGATATGACGGTCATGAAGGCCGTCAGCATCGCCGGCGGCTTCCTTAGGGAGCGCGAGGAGAATACCGTCTTCGAGCGGGACCGGATCCAGGCTGCCGGCGCCTACCGAACGGCCATTCTCAACCGGCGCGATCTTCTGATGCGCCAGGCGCGGTTGCGCGCCGAGATCACCGGCGAACAGAGTTTCGATATCCCTGCCGAACTCGCCGGAACACCCGATGTGGACAAGCTGAAGGCGCAGGAATTGAACCTGATGCGGCTGCGACGCGTCGATATCGAAAGCCAGATCGAAGCGGCGAGCGACCTCGCCCGTCTCTACGGCCAGCAGGTCCAATCACTCGAGGCCAAGATCAATTCGCAAAAGCGGCAGATCGACCTTGCGCAAAAGGAACTGGATAATGTCAACAGCCTGGTGAGCAAGGGTCTGGTCAGCAATTCCCGGCAGGTCACGGTCGACCGCGGCGTTGCGGATGCACAAGGCACCCTGATCGATCTCGAGGTCGCCCTGACCACGGCTCGCCAGGGGCTCAGCGAAGCCGATCGCTCGAAGATCAATATCGTCAACCGGCAGAACAGCGAAAACCAGGAACTGCTCAACCAGGTCAATCTCGCGATCGGCAGGGCGGCAATCGACATCCAGGTGGCCCAGCTTCTGGGCGAACAGGCTGGGTACAGTGCTCAACTCGCTCAGATGAATATGGACACGCCGGGTCTTGGCAGAACGCAAAAGAACTACAGGATCGTGCGCCGCAACGACGATGGCACTTATCGCAACATCGAGGCGGACGAGACGACCGCCTTGCGGCCGCACGATGTCGTCGAAATCGGCATCGACACGGACCTCCAGACGACGTCGCCTCCGCTGCAACTGCAGTCCGTGCCACAGCAGCAAAGCTCGGCAGTCCCGCTGTCGGATGTAGCAGGCGATAATCAGACGGCTCCCGGCTGGATATCCCAGACGGGATCGAATTAGGGGGCGGTCGTGACCACTAACGACAGCTGGCGGCTTTCGCCTCGGGCAATGCGTCGGAAGGCGGATGCCGGTTTTCGGCAAACCCGATGCCTCCGCCGCTCCGTCCGGATCGGGATCTGAAGCATGTCGATAGAACCGATCGGCTTCATCGTTCTGCTGCTTGGCCTGCTCAGCATGGTCAACGGGGCGCGTTTTGCGATCACGACCCTTTGCCTGTCGACGCTGCTCGGAGCGGCAGCGGCTCTGCAATTGCCCGCGCTCGGCGGCAGCAGCATCCAGCCAAGCCATCTTCTCGTGCTTTTTCTCGTGGTAGCCGCCCTGCTGCGCCCGGCTCAAACACAGGCAACGCTCGCCAGCATGGCCTATCCGGGTCCCGGTTTCTGGTTTGCCGCCTACATCCTGTTTTCCGTGGCATCATCTTTCTTTTTGCCGCGCATCTTTGCAGGCGCGACCCTCGTTTACTCCTCTGCACGAGACACCACCGGCATGATGTCGACGGTGGCCGCTCCCCTGTCGCCGGGTTCGTCCAATCTCAGCCAGTCTGTCTATCTGCTCGGCGACCTCGCCTGCTTTGCCGTCGTCTCGGGGCTTGCCAGGCTCGGCTATGCCCGTTTCATCGCACTGCAGTTAATCGTTGCCTCGATCGCATGTTTTACCCTGGCATTGATTGATATCGGAACATTCCTGACCGACCAGTCCTACCTGCTCGATGTCATCAGAAACGCGAACTATACGATGCATACGGCCGAGACGATCAGCGGCTTCAAACGCATCGTCGGCCCGTTCCCCGAAGCGAGCACTTATGGCGCAGTCGCATTAGCCTATTTTTCCTTCACGCTTCTGCTCTGGCTGGAGCGCGTCCAAAGCCGTATGGCAGGACTTGCAACGCTTTTCATCGGCCCGACGATCGTCCTCTGCACATCGACAACCGCTTATATTGCCGGCATTTTCGTTGTCTGCATGTTCGTTCTGTTTTGCCTGAAACGACTGATCAGCGGCCCCGCCAAGACCCCGCATGTGACTTTCCTGGTGATCACGCTGTTTTTGATTCCCTGCGCCATCGTCGCACTCAGCCTTGTCCCCGATGCGTGGAATTCCCTCGCCGGCCTGATGAGCACCACCTTGTCGGACAAGCTCCAATCGCAATCCGGTGAAGAGCGCACCGCCTGGAATACACTGGCATTGATCGCATTCGTCGATACCGCCACCTTCGGCGCCGGGCTCGGCACGGTTCGGGCCTCGAGTTTTATCGCTGCGTTGCTCTCCAATGTCGGATTGACCGGCACTCTTCTCTTCGCCGCCTTCCTGTACAGCCTTGCAAGGGCCTCCGGCCGGCACATGTCAGGCGATCGGGAGACGCAGGCGATCGGAAACGCTGCGGTTATGGCATCCATCGCGCAGGTCGCCTCGGCGGCGATATCGGGGAGCGGCACGGATCTCGGCTTGCTGTTCAGCACCACAGCAGGTCTGGCGGCCGGCTGCCTGGCAACCAATACCTCTCCCCGGCGCGCGACCCGATCGCTCGCCAATCGAACCCCGCTGGAGACATCGACATCTCTGATGAGAGCGCCGATGTTTTCAACACGATGACGCCCGCTTTGGAACTCCGCCACGGCGCGGGATGGCAATCTCGTCGAGGCATCGGCGTGCCCGCATTGGGCCGAAGCCGGCCGACCGCACTGCATCTTTCAAGGATCGCCTGTAAAAGCCGTCCATCCGACAAACACCGTCCTGCGAGGCCCGTCGCAGAAGGCTATGCTGCGGGTTTTATGTCGACATCAGCCTTGCGGCCGCTCGCTGGTGGTCGCGACGCTATCTGCAACGGAATTGTTTTCGCGCAGCTTGGCATTGCGCCGCAAAAGCCCCGACAGGAACACGCCTGCCAGATAGCCGATTTCCATGAGCACGAGGATGGCGATACCGGAGAGCATGGCCGCGATCACGGAAGACCCGTCGGCGAAAGCGACGCCGCCGAAGCCGATTGCCACCAGGATTGCAAAAATCGCGAAAGCCCAGGCGCGGATGGAAGCCCCGGCAGCGATCGAAATCACGGCTGCCCCGAGTGTGGTGATCAACATGACAATCCCCCTTCCCTCCGCATTCCGACAAGGGTCCCGGCACCAATCGCCGTACCGCGAAACAACATGTCGAAACATAGCCTTATGACAGGCAAGGCACTCTTCATGGTGAATATCTCAACAATGAAACATACAAAATCCGCCGGCAGCCAGACACCGATTCAACACCAGCGCGCTGGATGCTGGCCTATATATACCGAACAGGGCCTTCATATGACAGACCCGTCGGCTCAATTCACAACTGGTCCCTCGCCTCGCAAAGACAATACCGATTCACTTGTATTGCGCACAATCGGAAAGGTGATGACATGAACAACCAGTGCGTCGTCTACGTCACGGATGTCGAGTATTCATTTCCGACCATTCTCTCGGCGCTTCAGGCTCGGAAATTCGCAAGCCCTGCGACCGATGTCTGCGTTCTGATGTCGGAACATCTCGACAATTTCGAAGAGCTGAAAGCCCTGCTCGCAAGGAGTGGGGTCATATTGACCGATGCGACCGAAGCGCTGCAGGACTCGCTCGGCAAGCTCGATAGTTCGCATTTCCAAGGACGCATCAGCGTCAGCACAATGGCCAAGCTGGTCCTTTGCGAGATCCTGCCTTCCAACTATACCCAGATCATCTACCTCGATGGGGATACGCAGATCGTCAGCGATCTCGGTGCGTTCGAAAGTGCCACTGTGCCCGAAGGCAGGTTTTTCGCGGCGCGCGATTACACGGCGATCCATGACTTCCTCGACACCGGAAAGGACAGCCACTATTTCAACGCAGGCGTCCTGAAATTCCATCGAAACGGCTGGATCGGGCAGGAGGCGCTCGAGCTTTTCGCTAGAAATCCCGAGGCCTGCGAGGGCAAACATGATCAGGGTGCATTGAATTATGTCTGCGGTTCATCACTCATCCTGGTATCGAACCGCTGGAACTTTCCCAAACAATTCCTTCATCTGGTGAACATGTCCTCCTTGTCGATCGTCCATTATATGGCGCATCCGAAGCCATGGCATGGAACTTTCTTTCCCTGGACCGATAAGGAAAGCCAAGTGTACGTCGACCTGCGCAAAGCACATCCGATTTACAACGCGCTGTATCGCGGAATAACCTTCGATCGGAAGATGCTGTATAAATACCGGTCGATACGGGCGCGCATCGAGCACGCAGTTGAGAAAGAAGGGCCTAATCCCAGGGTCCAGAGCCTGCTGGTTGGCGACTACGCCGTATGATGGTGTATTGTTGGTCCGACTTGAATGTCGGCGTGACTGAACTCAGCGTCGCCGGTCGAGCCGTGGATTTGCAGACGGAAGCGCAAGGTATTCATCCATTCATTCCAGGAATGGATAATCTTCAGGACAGAATATGAGTTATAGGGCTTCCGCCGCCAGTATCTCGCATTACGTGAAAGCCCGTCTGCGCCGGTCGCTCAAGGCTCGGCAGGTTCGCTATGACCTGCTGCGCAACGGGCTCAAGCAGGCGCGCCACGTCGTCATCTGCGTCATCCGTGACGAGGGGCACCGGTTGGCCTTCTTCCTTCAGTATTATCGCGATCTCGGTTTCGAGCACTTCATCTGTATCGACAACGGCTCGACCGACGGCACGGCCGAGTTGCTGTCCGGCTTCGACGATGTCTCCCTTCTTTCGGCTCATGGTTCCTACAAGGCGGCGAGGTTCGGAAACGACTGGATCAACGAAGTCATCAACCGCCACTGCCGGGAGAAGTGGGTCCTGTATGTCGATGCAGACGAGTTCCTGGTCTATCCGCATTGCGACACACGGCCGATCGATCAATTGACTTCCTATATCGATTCCATGGGCGGCCATTCCCTCCGCTCGGTCATGATCGACATGTACAGCCCGCATCCCGTTCTCGAAAACATATGCGAACCCGGTCGCAACCCGCTCGAGGTCTGCAATCTCTTCGACCGCTCCGGCTATGTGGCGCATTTCGACAAACGCAACTGGACGATATGGATCAAGGGCGGCGTTCGCGGGCGCGTCTATTTCCACGACCGGCTCTGGGACGGCCCCGCGCTCAACAAGATACCCCTCGTCTATGTGGCGGGTGAACGTCTGTTTCTCAAATCATCGCACCAGGTCTGGCCGCTCTCCCTGAATTTGGGCGACATGCGCGGAGCGCTCGGCGTATCCGGCGCCCTTCTGCATTTCAAGTTCCTGTCGACCTTCGTGCACAAGGTCGCCGATGCGGCACACCGGTCCCAACATACGGAAGAATATACCGTATACTCCTCAGGCAAGGACATGGATGACTTTGTCTACGACGATACGGGCACCTACAGAAGCTGGAAGGACCTGTCCGATCACGGGCTCATACAGGGTGAAGGCTGGAAATACTGGAAGAATGCTTCCGAGAGCGGCGTCTAGAGCAATTCCAGGAAAAGTGCGAAGCGGTTTTCCGTCCGGAATTGCATAAAACAAAAAGTTAGAGCGGTTCTGCGTTTCCATGAAAAGCTGAATCGCTCTAAGCATGCCACGCCAAAATGCGCAGCGATTTTGGGACGACGCGCATGAAGACAAGAGCCAACACGCCAACCCGATCTTTCAGCCTGCTTCGTCTGACTATCAACTCGCACTGTCATCAAACACAAAACCCGCCGGCGGCGGGTTTTGTCGAGGCTTTCTGCCGTTCCGCTTTTTATCGCGGCGCGCCTCAGGCGAGACCCGCCCCCTCGGCATAAGCCTCCAGCGCCTTCCGATTGAGAATGCGGATTTTGCCCTGTGTCCCGTCGACCACTTTGCTCTCGCGCAAGCGCCGCAGGCATTGGTTGACCTTTTCACGCGACGCCGGCAGTGTCGCGGCCAGCTCATGCTGGGAGATGATCAGCTCGTCGCCGCTATTTTGCGCATCCATTCTGTAGAGGGCAGAAAGACGCAGCAGAGTTCTTGCAAGTCTCTGCCTTAGACTCGATCCGGCATTGGAAATGATCCGCAGTTCGAGTTCGGAAACACGCGCCAGCGCCTTCGACAGGATCTTCACCTGAAATTGCGGATCGTTCGCACACAGGTCCCGCAGCAACCGACCGT
This sequence comes from Rhizobium sp. WYCCWR 11146, assembly GCF_013591995.1. Lineage (NCBI taxonomy): Bacteria > Pseudomonadati > Pseudomonadota > Alphaproteobacteria > Hyphomicrobiales > Rhizobiaceae > Rhizobium > Rhizobium sp. WYCCWR 11146. The sequence continues at coordinate 39,031 of NZ_JACCEY010000001.1, read as the reverse complement.
CGAAGTAATGAAGTTCGCAATCCGACGAGGCCCGATATTCCAGGCTGAGAGACTGCTTGCGGAGCACCTCCAATTCGCCGATCAAGCCGCCTTTCGGAACGATTTCCACGATGAACTCTCGCCCATCGGCAAGCGGGGTGCTTGCGCTCACCATTCCGCGCTGTACCCGGGCGAACATGTCGAGGACGACGCCGGCGCCGGCAATAATCTCACCGCGGCGAAACTTTCGAACACTCGAGCGGCAAAACGGGAACTCGTGATCCAAATCCGCCCGGCCGTCGTAAACAATACCTGCAGACCCGCAAGTAACCGCTTCGCTTGTTCGCGCTGCGTTTCCTCTAGGTCTGTTGTCTCTGGTGCTGATCGCCCCGTCCATACGCACAACTCCACGCAGACTAATCGATTTATTATCTTGAGCGACATTCGTAATAGGTTAAATTAGAAAGTCAAACAATAATAAAATAAAAACTTCGTGTTAAAACTATACATAATTATGACTGATCCTCATGTTTATATATCATAAAATTCATATTGAATTCTATCGCAAACAAATCTTTGAGGCTGCATGATGCTTTTTATACAATTTATGACAATTGCGCGTCCCAAGAATACATCCGACAAGTATAACAACAACGCCGCATTTTAAAATAAAACTAAATAACATTTCTATTATATAGTTAAAATCAAAGGTAATATTTTAATATATGCAAGAATTTCTTTGGAGTATAAAGAATTTACTCATGATTATGACCTCGGTCACAGACATCAAACTTGCATTAAAACAAAGCTTTGGCTGTGATTTCTGGAATTCGTCTAACGGAGACGCAGGTGGCGGGAAAAAATCAGGGCATCAACCCAACCGGACCTTGGCGGGATTTCGCCACGGCTCGACAGGAAAGGCGTCCATTCAATTCGTCACAACCCCGTCTGATCAGCAGAATTCTGAAGCGCGCATTGGACATCATCATTGCGGCAAGTTTCTTATTCTTTCTGTCGCCGCTCCTTCTGTCGGCAGCAGTCATCGTCACGCTAAGTGATTGGGGCCCTGTTTTCAATTCTCATCGCAAGATCGGTTATAAGGGAAAAGAGTTTGGTTGCCTCAAGTTTCGGACGACAGGATCCAACGCAACGACCGACGCGCACGTCACGGTCGTCGGCGATATTTTGAGGCGATCGAGCCTCGACAAGCTTCCGCAATTGATCAACGTGTTGCTGGGTCAAATGAGCCTCGTCGGGCCTCGCGCCATTACCAAAGAAGAGCTGCCGCGTTACGGTGAACATGCCTATGCCTACATGGCCTTCCGTCCCGGCCTGACTGGCCATTGGCAAACCAGCAGGCACAACGACGTCAGCTATCGGAATGGAATTTCCCTCGACGTCGAATATTTGTCCAAATGGACGCTCAGGCTGGATTTCGTGATCATGGCAAAAACGCTGTCGGCGCTGCTTTCCCGGCACGCGTTGCTGCCCAAAGTCGATTCCTAAAGCAGGTCGCGTAAAACTGTGTTGCGGTTTTTCGATAAAGATGTGCGCAAACCAAAGACCAAGGCGCGGCAAGCGAACCTAAAATACTGCGACGCGCTTTAGACACCCTGGCATGGCGCAACCGAGCATCCTGCCGCCTCGGTCACGTCATCACCCATGAGGACGCTTGCCCGTGACATGGGAGCGCTCAGCAATCGAGTTCTTTTTCCGGCGCTTTTGAATATGCCACAAGGAGAAAGCGAATAGACCCGCCAGATAGCATATCTCCATCAATACAAGCACTTCGACGCAAGAGACGACCGCCTCCGTCAAGGAGGAACCTTTCAGCATGATCACGCCGCCCAAGGCCGTGACCACCAGAAATGCAAAGATTGCAAAGGCCGAGGCGCGAATGGTCGCTCCGGCGGCGATAGAGACGACAACCACGACGAGCGTGCTCTTCAGCATTATTCTGATCCTCTCTTCACACCTCCTTCAAGCCACCGTCAGCCCTCGATGACATGACAAAACCCAAAGTCGAAACGAAGTCCGATCAAAGTATTTTACCTATTACGGTTAAAATATTGCTAATAGCGCCCAACAAGTCGACGGAACAATGCCGGAGAATATTCGACTATTCATCCAGCAGGGCCGTTCTGCCGATTAAACCCAAGAAATCCTTGGATGTTGCAGTCAGAAAGATCTAGGTATTGGAGGCTTATACAGGAGCGAGCAATGCAGCTACGGCGTTCTCTCGCCGAACTGAATGTTCATTTGTTGTTTCTGAAAAGATGAATTTGGCCATAGGCTTACGTGCGCAGCAGCCTACGGAAAACTCGGCCCCTGCGATGGACCCGGATATTTATCCGAGGTGATCGGCACGCAATAACGAAACAAGGCCCACCGCTATAGCGAGCCCTGCTGATGTCCTTGCCGGTTAAGCACCTGCGATGGAATCGCCGGCATCGAGGCCGGTATCGACAAACCTATTTCGAGACCGCGCCGGCCAGTTGCCGTTTTGCGCCGCGTTGGAGACTGAGGTTTTCCAGCCAGGTGACTTGTTTCCTCAATTTCAACGCCGGCTTTTCGATGAATCTCCACGAGAAGGCGGCAAAGCCAGCGGCAACAATGCTGCAGACGATGCCGTTCAACCACCAGTTATGCGCCCAGGGACCGAGCGCTACGAACGCCTGTTGGATCGGATAGCCATAGAGGAAGACGCCGTAGGAGTAGTCGGCCCCACGCAGGACGCCAAGCTTGCGGGGCGAGGTAAGACCAAGGAAGACCGTGACATATCCCATAGCCGGAATGGCAATGAAGTCCCCAAAGGAGGTGAACCAGTAGGCCCACAATATCATTGCCACAGAGGCGAGGAAAATTCGGATATCCCAAAGAACCTTGTCCTTGTAGAGATAGAAGGTCACCCCCACCAGAAAAGCACAAATGAGCAGATTGCCAGACGCGGTCGTCGGCATGGTTGCCCAATCGCTTTCATGTTTCCAATATCTTGCAATACCGAAGGCTATGATCAATGCCGGCGTGGCGATAAGAGCAATCACCCGCCGCCTGACCACGCCGAGCAGGAAGAGAACGGCGATCACGGCATAGCACTCAAGCTCGAAGGGCACCGTCCAGAGCTGCCCGTTCACCATTGCGGCGTCAGGATTATCCAGGAATACCCCGGGGAGATTGAAGTGAATGTGCCCCGTGACATTCATCAGATATGTAAAGAACTGAGGATCGGTGAAATAGTCACGCAGGTCATACTCAGTGTAGATCGCTCCGAGTATAAAGGCAGCCAACAATACCTCTACCGCGAGAGCTGGGTAGATCCGGATAAATCGATTACCGAGAAACGAGATCAATGTCTTCGATCGTTCAAGACTGCCAGCCACCAGGAACCCGCTCAGGACAAAGAACATGGGCAGCACTGATTTGATAAAAGGACGGAATGACGACTCCCAAAGAAACAGGTCGTCGCCATAGGTGACGCGGGCCGTGTGTATCCAAAGCACTGAAAAGGCTAACAGTAATCGCATATAGTCGAATCCTGTCGGTCGCCCGTTCGCTAGATCAAGCTTTTCGCCGAGAACCATCTGTGCCCCTTTCAGAAGTATTGACTCGATTTGGAATGGCAAGCCGTTGCCGCAGAGCGGCGGCGGCATCATTGCCGGGTCGGGGCCGCGTGTCAGTGACCACAGGTACATCAGTTAAAAATTGAACGAGAGAGCAGCCCTCTCCCGAAGACACGTCTCTGACCATCAACCCATGGCCCTGTGCTTCCCGAGGGCCATGCGACGGTCGGAGTTGGAATCCAGGTGATCGGGCGGCGGATTGGATGAGGAGACTATGAAATTTCTGGCCACCCTGTTCTGTATTGTTCTCGCCCTCATCGGATTGGGGTTGATCGGAGGCGGCGCCTGGCTGCTGCGCCTCGGCGGCTCGCCCTATTACGCGATCGTCGGGCTTGCCTATCTGGTTGCCGCGCTTCTGCTGTGGCGCCGGAAGACGCCAGGCGGGCTAATTGTCCTGCTTGTCGCCGTTTTCACCCTTCCCTGGGCGCTATGGGAGTCGGGTCTCAATTTCTGGGCGCTGTTTGCCCGCTTGATGTCCCCCATCGCGCTGGCGGGCTTTGCCCTTCTCTTTGCACCATCGCTTTCCCCGGCCGCCAACCGGAAGCTCTTTTATGCCGGCGCCGTGGTGACCGCTCTCATCTTTGTCGCGGGTTTCGGTCTCAGCTTCGTGCCGCATGGGATCATCCACCCCTCCGCCGACATCACCGCCTATAAAACCGCCAAGGGTGACAACTCTCCCTCCGACTGGACATCCTATGGCCGCACCACGGCAGGAGATCGTTATTCCCCATTCGATCAGATCAACCGCGGCAATGTTTCCAAGCTCGATCTCGCCTGGACATATCGCACCGGAAAAGGCGATGGCGCCGATCAGAACACGCCTCTGCAGATCGGCGATACGGTCTACACCTGCACGCCGACAGATGTGATCGCAGCGCTCGATGCAGATACCGGCAAACCCCGCTGGACTTTCGATCCCAAGGCGACGGCGCCTTATTGGCAACGCTGCCGCGGCCTCGGTTACTACAAGATGCCAACGGAAGCCCAGTCCGCCGATGGTCTTTGCAACGAGCGCCTGGTGCAGACGACGATCGATGCCCGTCTCCTGGAGATCGACAGCAAGACCGGCGCGCCCTGCAAGGACTTCGGAGACAATGGCACCGTGCAGCTTTCCCAGGGCATGGGCGAAGTCAAGACGGGCTATTATTTCCAGACATCGGCGCCGCTGATTGCCCGCAACCTGATCGTCGTCGGAGGCTGGGTCACGGACAATCAGGAGGTCGGCGAACCCTCTGGCGTCATCCGTGCGTTCAACGTCGTCACCGGCGAGCTCGAATGGGCATGGGATCTCGGCAATCCGGAGATCACCAAACTTCCGCCGGAGGGCCAGACTTATACGCGGGCCACGCCCAACATGTGGACGACGGCCGCATTCGACGACAAGCTTGGCCTCATATATGCACCGCTCGGCAATACCACGCCGGATTATTACGGTGTCAATCGCCCTTCCTTCGCCGATCAATACAATGCGACATTGGTGGCGCTCGATGTGACGACGGGTCGGGAGAAATGGAAATTCCAGACCGTGCATCACGACATCTGGGACTATGATCTGCCGGCCCAACCGGTCCTGGTCGACCTGCCTGACGGCAATGGCGCCGCTGTGCCTGCTCTGCTGCAGACCACCAAACGCGGGCAGCTTTTTCTCCTCGACCGCCGAACCGGCACACCGCTTGCCGAAGTTCAGGAGAAGCCGGTGCCGCAGCAAGGCGGCGTGCCCGAAGAGAAACTCTCCCCGACGCAGCCCTACTCCGTCGGCATGCCGACAATCGGTGCGGAGCGCGTGACGGAGCAGACGGCCTGGGGCCTGACGATGTTCGATCAGCTGGCATGCCGCATCGCCTTCCGCAAGATGCGCTATGACGGCGATTTCACCCCGATCGGCACGCAATATGCAATCCAGCAGCCGGGAAATCTGGGTGGCCTCAATTGGGGAAGCGTATCGGTCGATCTGCCCAACAACAGGGTCTTCATGAACGATATCCGCGTCCCCAGTCTCTTTGCACTCATCCCACGCGAGGAGTATGTCGACTTTGCCCTCACCACGACTGCTCACGGCCCCTCCGCCCCGCAGCGCGGGACGCCTTACGCCATGGCCACCGAGATGTGGACATCGAGGCTCCGCGTTCCCTGCACGCAACCGCCCTTCGGCACCGTCACTGCAGTGGATCTGAAGACGCGCAAGATCGCATGGCAGGTTCCGGCCGGGACAGCCGAAGAACTCGGGCCGTTCAAGATCAAAACCAAGCTGCCTATGCCGATGGGACTGCCGAGCTACGCCGGCACGTCTGCGACCGCCGGCGGCGTCGTCTTCTTCGCCGGCTTCCAGGACTATTATATCCGTGCCTATGACGCTGAGAACGGTGCCGAGCTCTGGAGATACCCCCTGCCGGTCGGCTCGAGCGCAACACCCATGACCTACGTCTCACCGAAAACAGGCAAGCAATATGTCCTGATATCGGTTGGCGGCGCACCCTATTCGAAAGACGTCGGCGACTACGTCCTTGCCTTCTCTCTGAAAGACGGAGCTTAGCCGCGGATATCGCGTAAGCTTCACCGACTATCTTGAAGTCCAAGCAGCCGGCCACCGGACCGCTTCTTAGCGAAGGCAATCGGATTTGGCGGCGTTGCCGGTCACACTGTGTTATTTTGGTCCGACGAGGAATTGGGACTGACGAGCGTGACGCGAAAACTGGCGGCGATCCTGGTCGCAGATGTGGTCGGCTACAGCCGCCTCGCCGGTGCGGACGAGGATCGCATCCTGGCGCGGCTGAGAACGCTGCGCAGCGACCTGGTCGATCCGACCATTGCCGTGCACAATGGCCGGGTCGTCAAGCGTACCGGTGACGGAAGCCTCATCGAGTTTCGCAGCGTCGTGGACGCCGTGCGCTGTGCTATCGAAGTGCAGACCGCCATGGTCGAGCGCAATACCGGCGTGTCGCCCGAGAATCGCATCGAGTTCCGGGTGGGGATCCATCTGGGAGATGTGGTCGAGGAGAACGACGGCGACTTGATGGGCGACGGCGTCAATATCGCCGCGCGGTTGGAGGGAATTGCCAAGCCCGGCGCCATCTGTCTTTCCGAAGACGCCTACCGCCAGGTGAAAGCGCGGCTCGATCTTGCCGTCACCGATCTCGGCAAAATTGAGCTCAAGAATATCGCTGAACCGATGCAGGTCTATTCGCTTCAGATCGGAACTCCGCGGCCGAACCCGGTACCACAGGTGCGGCCCGCAATCGACATGCCGTCAGTTCCGGCCGTTCCCGACAAGCCGTCCATCGCCGTACTGGCGTTCAACAACATGAGCGGCGATGCCGAACAGGAGTATTTCTCCGACGGTATCAGCGAGGACATCATCACCGATCTCTCGAAGCTGTCCGAATTGCACGTGATCGCCCGCAACTCATCCTTCGTCTACAAGAATGTAACAGCCTCCGTGCCTGAGATGGCCAAGGCGCTCGGCGTCCGCTATGTCCTCGAGGGCAGCGTTCGCAAGGCTGGCAACCGCGTGCGTGTCACGGCCCAATTGATCGACGCCAGCAACGGCGGACATATCTGGGCCAGCCGCTTCGATCGCGACCTCACCGACATTTTTGCGGTTCAGGATGAATTGACGCAGGAGATCGTGGCGGCGCTCAGGCTGAACCTCACGCATGGCGACCAGGATCGATTGGCCCAAGGGCGCGCACTCAATGTCGACGCTTACGAGTTGTTGTTACGTGGCCGCGAGCAGGCGTCGGCCCACACCCGAACCGGAAACAGAGCCGCGCGCAGCCTGGCGGCCGACGCCATTGCCATCGATCCGCAATATGCGGCCGCCCAGGCACTCATTTCCTTCACCCACGTGCTGGACTACGTCAACGCCTGGAGCACCGATCCGGAAGGCTCGCTGCGGATCGGGATGGATCTCGCGCAGCAGGCCGTGGAAATGGCCGAGGAACAGCCCAACGGCCGCTTCGCACTGGGCATGGCTTGCATGTGGAACCGGGAACTGGACCGGGCGCAGGCGGAGGTGCAGCAGGGCCTCGCGCTACAGCCCAACTCCGCCGAGCTCCTGTTGCTGATGGCCCATATCCAGATATTCTCCGGCGATCCCGCCGGCGCCCTGGAAACACTCGATGCATCGATGCGGTTTGACCCGCACCATCCGGAAATTCTCTTCCAATTTCGCGCCGATGCGCACTTTTCTCTCGGCGAGTATGAACAAGCGATTGCAGCCATCGAGCAGCGGCTCCAACAAAACTCCCAGTCGGAGACCGCCTACGCCCTGCTTGCCTCATGCTATGGGCACCTCGACCGGCCGGAGGAGAGCCGGCAGGCCTGGAAAAAGGCACTCAGGATCAATCCTGATTTTTCTGTCGAGCGCCGCCGGCGGGTTCTTCCATTCCGACACCCCGAGGACTTTAACCGCCGCGTGGAAGGACTACGTAAGGCAGGACTTACCGTGGCAGATCTTGGTCCATGCTGATGGAAACTGCCATCGAGCCGATACGGGCGACAGCGCATTCTATGGGCGGACGCGCGACAAGCCTCTCAGATCACGCCCTCTCCACTGGAGCTTTTGACCGGCAAACGTGATGCCGCTTTGGGCAACTTTAATGGCAACGGCACGGCACCTGCTGTAAGATATAGGTAGGGGAGCGGACACCCGGAAAGAGCTGTTATGGAGCGCCGTCTTGCAGCAGTCCTGATTGCGGATGTGGTCGGTTACAGCCGCCTGAGCGAGATCGACGAAGAGGGAACGCGTATCCGCTTCCACACCGACCTCCACGAGCTCTTCGAACCGAAAATCGCCACGCACCACGGCCGCCTGATCAAGACCATGGGTGACGGGATCCTGGTTGAGTTCCATAGCGTGGTGGATGCTTTGCGTTGCGCCGTCAAAATCCAGCAACAGAAGGCGGAACGCAATGCGGCCCTGCGGCCCGAGCAGCGGATGCTTTTTCGCATCGGCGTCAATCTCGGCGATGTCATTGTCGAAGGAGAGGACATTCATGGAGACGGCGTCAACATAGCGGCGCGGCTGGAGAGCCTTGCCCAGCCCGGCGGGATTTGCATATCCGGCACCGCATTCGATCACACGGTACACAAGGCTGAAGTCGGTTTTTCCTCTCTCGGCGAGCAGCAACTGAAGAACATAGCCGATCCGGTTCGCGTCTATCGTGTTCTGTTAGATCCCTCTGAGGCAGGCAAGGTCGTTGCCTCCCGTCGGCCGCGCCGCCGGGCGATCATCCTGGCCACGCTTGCAGCGCTGTTGATCGCGGCCACTGCGATTGTCTTCGCATGGCAATGGCCGTTTGTGCCCCAACGTCCATCTGTCGCGGTGCTTCCTTTCGCCAATTTGAGTAGCGACGCCGGCCAGGATTATTTCACCGATGGCATTACCGACAGCCTGATTGCCGATCTGACCATGCTTTCGGACCTTGACGTCATCGGTCATAATTCGGTGTTTGCATACAAAGGCAAGCCCCTCGTTTTGGCCGACATCGGACGCGATCTCGGCGTGCGTTTTGTCGTTGAGGGCAGCGTGCAACGGATCGGCGATCAAATCCGCGTCAATGCGCAATTGAGCGATGCCGCAAGCGGCGACCACTTGTGGGCCAATCGATTTAACCGCGCCGCGGCAGATGTCATGGCTGTGCAGGATGAGCTCAGTCGGCAGATCGCCGAAGCGCTCGGCTTGAAACTCACTCAATCCGAGGCGGAACGGATTACCCGTCCGCCGACCGCCAATCTCGAGGCCTACGACTACTACCTTCGTGCCGAGCAGGCGACACGCACCGGCCGCCGTTCCCGGCTGCTCGAGGCACTGGCGCTCTTTGACAAGGCGGAGGCGCTCGACCCCGGTTTTGCAGAGGCCTTCGCAGCCGACGCGCACGCGACCGCTTATGTCTGGCGAAGCGCCTACGATGACGTTCTCCAGAGCGCGTTGGCGCGAAAAAGGGCCTACGAGAAGGCAAGTCGCGCGCTGGCGCTCGACCCGGTTCTTTCATCGCCATACGCCGTTCTTGCCGTCATGCAAGTCGTGGACCGCCGCTACGAGCAGGCGGTTGCCTCGGCGCAGCAGGCAGTGTCGCTTGGGTCTGCCGATGCCGAAGCTCATATGGCGTTGGCATACGTTCAACTGTTCTCCGGTAATCATGCCGAGGCCGGCGCGGCCGTCGAGACGGCGCTCAGGCACGATCCGAATCTCTCCGCCATCAATCGATACACGGCTGGCCTGGTGTTTTATTTGCAGCGCGACTACACGAAGGCCATCGACAGCTTCGAACGCGCGCGCGATGGTTCTCCGGGAAACGGCGATTTCGTTACCCCACTCGCTATGGCCTATGCCCGTGCCGGTCGCCTCGACGCCGCCCGTGCGACTGTCGCCGAAGGACTTCGCTTTCTGGCTGGGCGCGATTCCCTGGCGGGCTGGCATATCAGCAATGCCCATTTCCGCAACGAGCAGGATTTGGCGTTTATCCTCGATGCCCTACGCGAGGCCGGCCTGCCGGAATGGCCGTTCGGTTTCAAGGGCAATGAGCAGGAACGGCTGCACGGTGACGAAATCGCAAGCGCCGTCATGGGCAAACTCCTCCGGGGCAAGACCGAACCCTCGGGAAGCCCTGCACTCATGCAAATCGAACGTGACGGCAAGGCGGCCTTCCGCTCGGCGACGCAGATGATCACCGGAACGGTTTTCGTCAATGGCGACATGCTCTGCGAGCAAAGCGAAAACGCTTTTGGACGAGCCGATTGCGGACCGGTCTACAGACCTGCAAACTCGCCCGCTGAAACCAGCTATGCTTACGTGAACTCCACCAAGGTCTTCTATTTTTCGCCCGTCAAATAGCCGCGCTCCACCCGCGATCAGTGATACCGATCCCGTTCGAGATCGGCTGCGACCTTCGGCCAGTTTCTATCGGCTTTCGGTACTGCTTCGGCCACATGAGCGGCAAACCCTTCCGCCGATCCCTTGTCGTAGATCAGGTAAAGCTTGCCGTCGATGATCTTGAATGCCTCTGGATCGACGTTGATCGTCACCGATCCGAGAGCCACCTCGCCCGCGCAGTAGCCGCCATACTGAGGCGCATATTTGATCGGCTCGCTGATGAACATTTCACGGTGTTTAGCATTGGCAAAAAGCCACGGCGTCCCCAGCCATTCGTGGGAGAATTCCTCGGAGCCCTTCACCGCTTTGCCTTCGGTGAAATAGGCGACGGGGTCATATCCCATGATTGCCACCCCGCCGAAGTACCCCGTGTTAACCGAGTCGTCGGCGAAAGCCCGCGATCCACCGACAGCTGCCAAAGCCACAACGAACACCGCCACAGAGCGACCAATTCCTCGCGCACCGCTTCTGGTCCCTGCATGCATCTGTGCCTCCTATTCAATCGTGGATTTCCATGCACTTCGCGTATTCTTTCTCGCCGATGCGGCTGGCCGGAGGGCAAGGCGCACCATGCCGCTTGAACAGTCGCACGATGTCCGAGTTGCCCTTCCAGATCGCTCGCGTGATTGGCGTGTAGCCGTGAACCTCCGCACGACCGACGTCAGCCCCCTCAGCGAGAAGAAACGTGGCGAGAGCGACGTGGTTTTCCTCACCGGCGACCATCAGCGGTGTCACGCCCGCTTTATTGGCCGCGTCGTCGAGCGTCGCGCCATGGTGGAGAAGCAGTTTGCTGATCGGCAAGCTGCCGGAAAAGGCCGCGGCATGAAGCGGCGTAAAGCCGCCTGAATTCCGAGCCATGACATCGGCGCCTTTGCCGATCAGCAATTCGGCTATGGCGAGCTGGGCTCCGAGCGCGGCATTGATGAGAGGTGTTGCCTGATCGCGTGTCCGGCTGTCGACTTCGGCACCGGTAGCCAGAACCTGCTCGACGACGGCGATGTTTCCAGTGGCAACGGCATCGAACAAGGGGCTCCCCGCAGCGGCCACCGTCGCTGTGAAAATCAACGCCATCGATGCAAGCAGCCCACGCATGGCCCAGCTCCCGAAGGTTGCCAAGGAAAGTAGCACAAGCCGCGGGTTTTGGGTAGGCATCGAGGACTGTAGGAGGTTGAATTCCCCTGCATCAAGCTATCGGCAACGCGCCAGCCGGACAGGATGCAAAAATCTATCGTGACCACCGGGCGATGATTTCGTCGGTATTTGCCAGCGCCTTGCGGACTGCGTTGCGCGCCATGTTCGGTCGCTGCAGTCGAATGCTTTTCTCAATATTTTCATGAAGTTTCAGCGCGTACCGCAAATTGTCTTCCTCCCGCGTCACATGGGCGAAGAGGTGGTTCAGCGCCGATTCGATCAAGACGCCGAGCGGTACCAGCAGATCATTTCCCGAGGCGCGCAAGATCGCGATGTGAAATCGCGTATCGGATTCTGTTCGCTGTTGGAGCGATGTCGCCTGATCCATGTCATGCAGGGCCTGACTGATCTCATCCATCTGCTCCTCAGTCCGGCGCTCCGCAGCAAGTGCCGTCGCTTCCGGCTCGATCATATGTCTGAGTTCTTGCACGGCCCTCAGAAACGACTCGCGATCGGGAGATGCGGCGTACCAGCCCAAGACATCTCGATCCAGCAGGTTCCAACGCTCCCTGGGTTCGACCCAACTGCCGATTTTGGGGCGAGAAGAAAGCAGGCCCTTGGCCATCAGCATCTTGATCGCTTCGCGCACCGCCGATCGGCTGACGTCAAAGACTTCCGACCATTTTGCCTCATTTGGCAGAATCGTGCCCGGCGGATAGTCGCCGCGCACGATTCGCAGACCGATCTCGCCTGCTAAAGACACATGAACACTCGCCCCAGTCATGCGGGGAGAATTTGGGCGCCTTATGGTGGCCGAGCGGTCAACCGTCACCACCTCGACCGCAGCCGTTGGCTTTCCCGATTTTTTGTCAGGCATTTATTTCTACTGCCTCAGCATTCTTTCGACTGTCTGCACGTATGATCAAAACAATCGTAATAACGAGGAAGTCGCCTGCGATTGACGCCGGCACAAAGCGCGGAATTCAGGGCGCGTCAAGCCCAGCGGATCTCTCGATCCGTCTCTTAAGGACAGTCGGCGCACCCTTGAACCGGGTGCGCCAAACCGTGAACCTACTTTTGAATGCAGGTGTCGACTGTATCCTTTGTGCACTCATCGAGCCCGGTGAAGACCGGATCTTCAACCGGCTTGCCGGCAATCAGATCCATCATCACCGACGGTGCCTTGTAGCCCATCTCGAACGGTCGTTGGCCAACGAGCGCCGTCACCAGTCCTTCCTTCGCAATGGCGACCTCGTCGCCGATCGTGTCGGCGGCACCAATGACGAAATCGTTGCTGGCGATCTTGTCGGCCAGCGGCTTGAACAGGTCGCGATAGGGTTGCGGTGCACCGAACAATGGCCAGCCACCCATAATGCCGAATGCGTCCAAATCGGGATTGGCCGCGAGGATATCGGTCATTGCCTGAACGCCCTTGGCACCGTCGTCATTGGTGAACACCGGGCAACCGGCGACCTCGGTCCAGCCACCCTCGCCTTTCAGCTCGGTCAAGCCTTTCTGGCCAGTAAGCGTGTCGCGCATTCCTTGTGCGCGGCGTAGAATATTGTCCGCTCCCGGATTGCCTTCGATCGTGCAGATCTTGCCGCCCTTCGGCTTGCCCTTCTTGATGTATTCGCCGATGCGGGCGCCCATCAGATAGTTGTCGGTGCCGAGATAGGTCTTGCGCAACGCTGCATCCTCGGCGGCAAGATCGGCATCAAGCGTCATCACCGGAACCGTCGGATTGGCCGTCTTCAGGGTCTGGGCAATGAGCTTTGCATTTGACGGCGAGATTGCGATTGCAGCCGTGTCTGCCTTGCCCAACATATCCTGAACGATCTGCGCTTCGCCGGCTTCATCGGATGTCGATGCCGGACCGGTGTAGAAGCATTCGTATTCCGCCGTGGGGTTCTCCTTGTTCCATTTCTGGCAACCTTGATTGATTGCTTCGAAGAACGGATTGTCGAGGCCCTTGACGACGATGACGAGTTGCTTCTTGGCCAAGGCCTGCCCGGCGGTCAGTGCTAAAACTGCGGCTGTAAGTAGTAATGCCTTCCTCATAGTTTCCTCCCTTGAAACAGACGGACACCGCGTGCCCGCCATACGAAATCAACCCGGATACCAGACGATGCGAGGCTCCTCCTTTGAACGCTCGTATTGCCAGGCCGAGTTGATAAGCATTTCGAGATCGTAGTTTGGCTGCCAATCCAGCAGGTATTTGGCCTTGCTGTTGTCCATCCAATTGGAATGGAAGCGGCTCGGTATGTCGACAGAGCCGAAATTGCGCGTGCGCAAGAGATAGGCGGCGACTTCAGCATAGTCGACGGGGCGATCCATGCAGATATTGAAGAGCTGCCGCTCCGCCCGCGGGTTGTCGATCGCTGCCAGTATTGCCGAAACAAGGTCGTCGACATGAACGAAGTTGCGTTTCAACGCACGACCGTCAGCATCGAGCAGCAGCGGCACCGTACCCATCGCCGCATAACGACGCGCCGCGTCTTCCGGAACGAGCGTCTTCCAGTCCGGACCGCCAAAGACGTCGTCTCCAAAAGACAGCGAATACTTGAAATCGTCCTTTTCCATGATCCAGGGCGCGCGCAGACAACAGCCATTGAGGCCATACTGAATGCCAAACTGCTCCAGCATGACCTCTTCCAGGACTTTGGAGAGCGCATAGCTTCCCGGATAGGCACAATGGCGGGCGTTCTCGGTGATCGGGCCGTCGTGGCGATAGTGGAAATGTCCCACACCCGCATCACCACCGATCAGGATGAACTGGCGTGCGGTGACGCTCGTACGGAACTCCTCGAGCAGCCAAAAGAGACCTTTGACCGTGACATCCATGATGTCTTCAGGCGTTTCCTTGCATGTGGCGAGATGCACGACATGGGTAACGTCATCCAGCGCCTTTGCCACGACATCGCGATCGGCGATCGAGCCTTGGAAGACATCGACACGGTCGGTCGCCTCGTACAAACGATTATGACAAAGCGCACGAATACGGGCTTTGGAAAATCTCGGATCGTCAAGCAGCCCAGCAATGAAGCGCCGCCCGACCTTGCCCGTAGCACCGGTCACAAGGATCAGCATGCTCTTTCTCCCCCATTGATAGCTAATATCCGGGCGCCACTTTCGTCAAATGATATTTGTCTGACAAAACAGATTTTTGCGACAATAAGGTCAATGGCCGGGACAATGAGTTGACGCTGTCGCAGGGTTTTGCGTAAATGCTCCCAATCGCTTTTCCTGGGAGGGTATTGGAAAAGCGAATTCGCCGGAGCCTTGCATCGAAGACATGCAGGGTGCGGTGCGATGGATAGCCCGCAGGTTTTGGGAGGCGAGGAGGCTGGTGGCGGTTCTTGAGCTCAGCAATATTTCCAAACATTTCGGTGCCATCCAGGCAGTCAACGATGTTTCGTTTTCGCTCGAAGCCGGGCAGGTTGTCGGCCTGATGGGCGATAACGGCGCTGGCAAGTCCACCCTGGTGAAGATGATTGCCGGCAACTTCCGGCCGAGCCATGGAACCATGCGCCTCGACGGCGCCGATCTCGTGCTTCATCGGCCGAAGGAAGCGCGCCAGCATGGCATTGAGATCGTTCACCAGGACTTGGCGCTCTGCAACAATCTGACGGCGGCAGCGAACGTGTTCCTCGGACGAGAATTGCGCCGCGGCGTATGGCCTCTTCGCATCCTCGACCACAAGGCCATGTACAAGCGCGCCGGCGAGATATTTCGCGAGCTCAAATCCGAGACGCGGGCGCGCGATCTCGTCAAGCAAATGTCAGGTGGCCAGCGCCAAGCGGTCGCGATCGGCCGCACGATGCTGTCTGAAGCGAAAATCGTATTGATGGACGAGCCGACCGCAGCCATTTCCGTGCGCCAGGTCGCTGAGGTTCTGAATCTTATCCGCCAATTGCGGGACCGGGGCATTGTCGTTGTCCTGATCAGCCACCGCATGCCCGACGTCTTTTCGGTCGCCGACCGTGTGATCGTGATGCGGCGAGGCAGAAAAGTAGCCGACAAGCAGATTGCGGCAAGTTCGCCGGAGGAAGTGACGGGACTGATTACCGGCGCCATCGAACAGGTGTGATCGATGCTATCCGTTGCAACAGGAAGGAAGAAGGTCGACGATGGCGATTACACTTGACCAAACGATCGGACAGAAGCAACGGAGCTGGCTTGCAACGATCATGAGCGGCCAGACATTCTGGGTGCTGATTGCAGTCATTCTAGCCTGCATTTTTCTGTCGATGGCAACGGACTCCTTTGCGACGGCGAAGAACATCTACAACATCACCCGCAACGTCACCTTCGTCGCAATTATCGCGCTGGGCATGACGCTGGTCATCATCACCGGCGGCATTGATTTGTCCGTTGGCTCCGTACTTTGCCTGTGCAGCATGGTGCTGGCGGTCGTCATGCATGCGGGATACAGTATTGAAGTCGGCATCGCCGCCTCGATCGGTACGGCTCTGTTGGTCGGAGCTTTCAACGGCGTCTTGATTGCCTATCTCGGCTTCCCACCTTTCGTCGTCACGCTCGGGATGCTGTCGATTGCGCGCAGCCTTGCGATGGTTGCATCCAACAACACTGTGGTTTTTGAGTTCGGACCTGATCACGACAAACTATTGGCGCTGGGTGGCGGCGCCTGGGTTTTTGGCATCGCCAATCCAGTGCTTTACATGGTCGTGCTGGCACTTATTACCGGTTTCGTGCTGCGCTGGACCAAGTTCGGCCGCTATGTCTTTGCGATCGGCGGCAATGAGCACGCCGCGACACTGACAGGCGTTCCCGTGCCGAGGATCAAGGTCATCGTCTATATGATTTCTGCCCTCTCGGCGGGGGTTGCCGGCATCATTCAAACCGGTTGGCTCGGCGCCGTCACCACAAATATCGGCGCCGGGATGGAACTTCAGGTCATTGCCGCTGCGGTTATCGGCGGCGCCAATCTGGCCGGCGGCGTCGGCACCGCCTTTGGAGCCTTGGTCGGCGCCGCACTCATCGAAATCATCCGCAACAGTCTTGGCCTGCTTGGCATCAACGCGTTCTGGCAGGGCTGCTTTATCGGTGGGGCAATCGTGCTCGCCGTCCTTTTCGACCGACTTCGCAACTTGCGGCAGGGCGAGTAGACGAACCCGCTCTTAAGAGATTTCTGCGGCTCGCGCCCTCGCCAGGAGCGGCCGTACGTTCAAGCAGTCCGGCCTTGTTCAGTCCGCTTTATTGTTTGCCCGTTGCCATTGAAAAAGTGCACCTTCGAGCCATCGGCGGTGAGCCCTATTTGGATTCCCGCCTTCATGTCACCACCGTCGTGCAGGACGAGGCAATCATGCCCAGCCGGCAGCTTGACGTGAAGCAGTGTTACCGCCCCAGTATATTCACAAAGCCCGACGGTTCCGCGCAGCGTCCCGTCTCGAGGCTCAACGACCGTCAGATGCTCCGGCCTTATCCCGATGGTCTCGGCGGCGGCATCCGCTGCCGTTGCGCCTGTCAGCAAAGGCGCGATATCTGCTGGGAGCAGATTCATTTTTGGGCTTCCGATGAATTGCGCCACGAAGGTATTTGCCGGCCGCTCGTATAGTTCCCGAGGGGAGCCGACCTGCTCGACACGGCCGTCGCGCAGAACCACGATCTTGTCAGCGAGCGTCATCGCTTCGATCTGGTCGTGCGTTACATAGATCATCGTCGTGGAGAGCCGCTTATGCAGTGCGGCGATTTCAGAGCGCATGTGCACGCGCAATTCTGCATCGAGGTTCGACAGCGGTTCGTCGAAAAGGAAGACATCAGGATTTCCGACGATGGCCCGGCCGATAGCGACGCGCTGCCGCTGACCGCCGGAAAGCTCGCGGGGGTAGCGATCGAGCAATGCTTCGAGCTTCAGCGTGGCGCTTGCTTCATCGACGCGCTTCTGACGCTCCTGTGCCGGGACTTTGCGGACCTTCAGGCCGAAACCCATATTGTCCCGGACGGTCAGATGCGGATAGAGGGCATAGGATTGGAAGACCATGGCCACGCCGCGCCTCGAAGCCGGCACTTCGTTGACCACCCGGCCGCCGATCGCAAGTTCGCCGCCGCTGAGATATTCCAGCCCCGAAATCAGCCGCAGCAAGGTGGACTTGCCACAGCCTGACGGACCGACGAATACGACGAACTCGCCCGGATCGATCCTGAGATCGACGCCGCGGATGACCTCGACGGCGCCGAAGCGTTTCTCGATGCCTTTAAGCGATACACTGCTCATGAACGAAAATTCCTCATCCCTTCACGCCCGATAGCGCAAAACTTTCGATGATCTGCCGCTGGGCGATCAGATAGACGATCAGGATCGGCACCACGGCAAGGCTGGTAGCGGCAAGCTGGAGGTTCCACAGCGGTAAGCCGTAGCTGTCGTTGAAGTTCGACAAGGCCAAAGGCAGCGTGAACATGTCGAGCGAGCTCAGAAAGATTAGCGGCTCCAGGAACAGGTTCCACGAGAACAGAAAGGTGATGATGGAAACCGCAGCCAGGGCCGGACGCGCCATCGGCAGCGCTATCTTCCACCAAACGCCGAAGCGTGAGAGCCCGTCCATCTTGCCGGCTTCTTCCAGTTCCTTGGGCAGGGCCAGGAAATACTGGCGCATCAGGAACGTTGCCATCACCCCATGAGGGCCGAAGGTGGGCAGCAGGATCAGCGGCCAGTGAGTATCCACCAATCCAAACCAACGCATCAGGAAGAAGTTCGGAATGATCGTCACCTCCTCCGGCACCATGAGCGCCGAGATCAGAAAAAGCATCAGCAGCCCGGCACCGGCAAACCGCATGCGCGCCAGCGCATAGCCGGCCAGGGACGAGATGACGAGGGTGAGCGCCGTCACCACGATCGCGATGTAAAGCGAGTTGAAATACTGCCGCGCGAACGGCTGGTATGTGAACACTTCGACGAAATTCTGCCAGCGCCAGACGCGCGGAATAAGCGTCGGCGCGCCGAATATCTCGGTCACGCTCTTGAAGCCCGCAGACACCATCCAAACGAATGGGAAAACAAAAGGAATGGCGGCGATCAAGAGTGCGATCGTCCAGCACGTGCGGTAGAGGATCTGGACTTGGCGCTGGGTCACTCCGATCCCTTTCTCCGCAGCATCACCTGTACCAGGGTCAGCGCCATGATCATCACGAACATGATCATCGCGAGCGCCGAGGCATAGCCGACATTGAAGAACTTGAAGCCCTGCTGGTAAATGTAGAAGGCAAGCACCAGCGTGCCGTTTTCCGGGCCGCCGCCGGTCATCTGGTATATGTGATCGAAGACCTTGAAAGAGCCGATTGTCGTGATGACCATGATGACGAGCGTGGTCGGCGCCAGCAACGGCCAGGTGATCATGCTGAAGATCTGCCGGCGTGAGGCGCCCTCCAAGCGCGCTGCCTCTTCATAGTCCCGCGGGATCGCCTGCAGCGCCGCAATGTAGAGGATCATGTTGAGGCCGACCATCTTGATGACGCGGGTGACGATGACCGCCGCCATGGCCCAGCTCGGTTCACGCAGCCAGTTTGGACCGGTGATCCCGACCAGCGCCAGCACCTGGTTGATGAAACCGCCTTCCCCCTGCAGCAGAAATTTCCATACGATCGCCCAGGCGATGGCCGAGGTGATGACAGGGGCGAAAAATACCGTGCGAAAGAACACGACCCCGAAGAACGGCCGGGAAAGGGCGAGCGCCAAGGCGAGCGCGAGCGCCATGTTGAGCGGCACGAGACCGATCGCGAAAATAACCGAATTGCGTACCACAAGCCAAAAGTCAGGGTTTTCGAGCAGCGCATTCTGAAAATTGGCAAGGCCTACGAAGGTGGCCTGCTGGCTGAGCAGGTTCCATTCGGTCATTGAATAATAGACCACTGCGCAGAGCGGACCGAGGAAGAAGAGAAGGAAGCCGATGAAGGTGGGACTGACGAACAGCCACGCCTCCATCATCTCTCTCATCTTCAACGTCAGCCAGGTCTTATGGCCGGTTCGAATGGAGTTATGAACGGTATCGGCCATCTTCGTTCTGATCAAAGCAGCGGCTGGATTGCCGCGCAGATGCCCTTGATGGCGGCATCGACATCGGCATCCGGCTTCCACAGGGCATCGACGCGAGGCGCCATGGCGGCAAGGATCTGGGGCGCTTTTTCGTTGGCCGAGACCACCCGGCCCTTTTCTATCGCGGCAGCCACATTCTTCATCATCTCGGGCGGCACGAGCTTGTTGCCGTTGATGAAGGCATCGGCCTGCAGAACGCTCTTGCGGGCCGGCGGGAAGAACTGCGCCATGGTGGCGACATTTTCCTTGTTGGTCATATGCGCTACGAATTCCGCGGCGATTTCCGTATTCTTGCCTTGGGCGAACACAACAAGACCGGCCTGGCCGATAACGGGTGACTCACCACCGGGGCCGGTGGGCAATGGTGCGATGCCCCACTTGAAGCCGGCTTCCGCCATCTTCGAAGCACGGGAAATCTGGTTGACCGTCATCGCCGAATTGCCGGAGAAGTAATCGCCCTGTTCGCCCGGCGGAACGATGGACTTGTCCTTGAAGACCATGTCATGCAGCTGCTTGACCGCCTTGACCGCTTCGGGCTTGTCGAAGCCGCATTCCTTGTTCGACCAGATATCGCCACCATAGGCGCGGATTGGCGGCAGAAGGGCATGGGTCATGCGAGAGGCATAACCTTCGCCATCCTTGAACTCGAAGCCCCATTTGCCGGGATTGGCTTGCGCGAGCTTCTTGGAGACTTCCTGGAACTTGTCCATGTTCCATTCGCCCTTGGCGGCAAGCGTCAGCGGGTCTTCGAGCCCAGCTTTGTCGAACATGTCCTTGTTGTAGTAGATCATGAAAGGCGAGGTGGAGAACGGAATGCCGTACACCGTTTCGTCCTTCTGCCAGAGGCCCATGGCCGGCTTCGAGAAATCGTCGAAATCATAGCCTTCCGCCGCCTTGAGCGTCGGGCCGAGATCCTTCAGAAGATTGGCGTTTTCGAAAGCCGGCGCGGCATCCTCCATCATCCAGGCTATGTCGGGAGCATTGCCGCCGGCGATCTGGAAGGTCAGTTTCTGCGTGTAGTCGTTGACCGGCACGGTCTCGAACTTCACATTGACGTCGGGATGTGTGGCTTTGAAGCTCTCCGCAATGCCATTCAGCATCTTCAGATGAGCCTCGCTCCCGGTCCAGACCGTCATGCGGAGATCCGTCGCGAAGACGGCAGACGTCGATATGCACAATGTCAACGCGGATGCTGCGATACCTGCTAATGCGGCCTTCATGGTTTCCTCCCTTTTGGTCGTTGGGCAATCAGCCTTCACCGAATGAATGCAAACGGCATTCGCCCGGGGTTTGGCTGCAAGCTGCGGCGGATGGTTCCGCCGCATGATCTCGAAAACCTTGCCGCAGGCCGCTCACCCGGCAGCGTGCGGAAGGCTCCCGGGCGCGTCTCCGATCGACCATCCTCCGTCGACTGGGATATTTGCACCCGTAATGTAGCTGGCAGCATCGCTGCACAAAAAAACAAACGCCCCAACCAGGTCCTGCGGCTGGCCCGGCCTGCCCACAGGGATCTTGGCGGCAACCGCTTCGCGGAACGCCGGGTCGCCGTAGCGCGCGGCATTGGCTTCGATCTCGATCGCACCCGGCGAAACCACATTCAGCGTGACGCCGCGATGGCCGGTTTCGCGTGCAATCGACCTGATCGCAGTCAACTGCGCCGCCTTGAGCGACGCATAAACAACCGTTTCCGCCCGCGGCCGCACCGCCATGACACTGCCTGTGGCGACGACCCTGCCCCAGCCCCGCTCGGCCATCGGTGGAACCAGCTTTGCCGTCAGCGTCAGTAGCGCCGAGAAATTCGATGCCACATGGGCGTTGACATGCGCCTCATCCAATTCCTGCCAGGGCCGCCGATGTTCGATGGCGGCATTGGCAATGAGGATATCGATCGGGCCGTATGTTTTGAGCACTTCATCGGCAAAAGCCCGCGTCGCACGCCCGTCGGTGAAGTCTGCTTCCAGTACCGGCGCTGTGCCGCCTGTCGCCCGGACGACCTCGCTCGCGCCCGTCTCATTACCGAAATGATGCAGGATCAGTTCCGCTCCATGCTCCGCAAGGCCAAGCGCAACAGCCCGGCCGATGCCGGAACTGGCACCGGTTACCAGCACGCGCCGGCCTTTCAGTGAGAAGCGCGCGGCGCTCATCGCTCGGCATCTTTCAACTTGTCGGCCACCTCGAGCGAGGCAATGTCGGCAGCTTCGAAATGCTCCCGGATTTTTTGCTCGGCGAGGTCGGCATTACCAACTGCAATTGCGTCGTAGATCGCCTGATGCCGGTCAATCGTTGCCCGCCAGTCAGCGTCACTGCGATTGGCGCGACGTGAAAACAATTCCGACACCTCGCGCTGCACGGAACGCATGCTCTCCATGTGCACGCGGATCATGTAATTGCCAGTCGTCACGGCAAGGCCAAGGTGAAACAGGATATCGGCGGCGGTAAAGCCGGAAGGCTCCTGCACGGAAGCCAGCATGCCTGCCAAGCCCTGCCGCATGATCTCCAGACCTTCCGGATCGCGACGTTCGGCGGCGAGCCGGGCAATTCCCGTCTCGACGACGCGGCGCATTTCATTGGCTTCGCGCAGCCGCTTGAGACTGGAACGCACCGCGTAGCCGTAGATTTTGTCCATCGAGTCGCCGCTAAGCGCCTTGGCGCGGGCAACCTTGCCTTGTTGGGTGAAGATCAACCCGGCTGCCGTCAGCTGGCGAAGCGCCTCACGGGCAATCGGCTTCGAGACACCGAACTCCCTGGCGATCTCCCCTTCGGGCGGCAACGGCTCGCCAGGCGAGATGCGCCCATCAAAGAGCGCGGCGGCAATCGCATCGGACACCCCATCCGCCAACCGCGAAGGGTTCGGCGGCTTGGCGGCGAAAATGGGTTTCCTGTCGGGAATTTCAGTCATTTCGATCCTCATATTCACAAAGCTAACATGCAGTCTCCAACTTAGCAACTAGGTTTATCAGTTGCCAAGTCGCCAACATCTAGCTAGAAATAACAGACACGCCCCAAAGCAGCGAGCAAAACCAAGAGCAGCGAGTAAAACATTGGGAACGAAAGAGCCGATGGATTCAGTGCAACGTTCGACCGGACCGGCGATCCTCATTTCAGATGTCGTCGCTCATCCGCTCAGCCAGACGCTGCCCAAACCGACCGTCACGTCCTGGGGTACCTATCACAAGGTCTCGATGCTTCTCGTCGAGGTGCGCACCGATGCCGGCATCGTCGGCGTCGGTGAGGTTCTGGCCCGGTTTTCGCCCAAGGCCTATGCGGAACTGATCGAAACCTCGTTAAAACCACGGCTGATCGGACAGGACGCACGCAATATCGGCGCGCTCTGGCAATCCATGCGGCGCTCGCTGTCAGGCCGGGCCGGCGGCATGCTGATCGAGGCGATCGCTGGCGTCGACATTGCGCTGTGGGACATCATGGGCAAGGCCGCAGGCATGCCGATCGCCAAGCTGCTTGGCGGCATCGGCCGGGAAACGATCGAGGTCTATGCCGCCGCCGTAAACTGGGTCGACGATGCTGAGGCGGATCGGGAACTGGAGCGTTATATCGGCGAGGGATTCCCGCGCATCAAAGTCAAGATGGCCAATCCGGTCAAGGAAGCCTGCCGGCGCATCGAACGGCTGCGCAAGCGCGCAGGCGACGATATCGAGCTCTGTGTCGACGCCAACTGGGCCTATGATCTGGACCAGGCGATCGAAGTCGGCAGGGCGCTTTCGGCCAACGGTTACTTCTGGTTCGAGGAGCCGCTGGCGCCGGAAAACGAGCAAGGCTACCAAGAACTGCGCAAACGCTGCGACGTGCCGCTCGCAGCCGGAGAGAGCAACTTTACCGCCGATCAGGCGCAGCGTCTCGTCGCCAACCGCACACTTTCAATCCTGCAGCCAGATGTCGCCCGTGCCGGCGGCATATCCGAAACACGGCGCATGGCCGACTATGCCGCCCTTCATGATGTGGCCTACGCCCCGCATATCGGCATGTCCGGCATTATCTGCGAGACGGCCAGCGCGCATCTTGCGGCCGCCCTTCCGAATTTCCGGGTGATGGAATGCGAATGCGATCTTAGCCCCTTCAAGCGCGACCTGGCCGATCTGGCGCCAGGCTGCCTGCGCCAGAAGAATGGCCAGCTCGACGTGCCGACACGGCCGGGTCTCGGCATCGAAATCGATTGGGAAGCCGTCAAACGGCTCCGCATACAGTGAGGTCAACGCCACAATGACGACATCAGCCCCCTCTTCCACAGCCGACATGATGGAAGCCATGAGGCTCGGCATGCTTCGCGCGGATCCGGCGCTCAGCCGTTTCGATCCTCTGCCGCGTATCCTGTCCTTTGACGATTTTTCGCGCGGGCATTGCGGCTGGTCACAGTTGGTCGGCAATTACGAGGACAGCCTCGACGTCATGCTGCCGGGCTTTGCCCAGCACTCGAGCGCCATGCTCTCAACGCTCGGACATTGGGATGCAGGATCCCACGGCGGCATGGATTCGTCCTATGCGCTAAAGATCGCCACGAAGGCAAAACCGGGTGCCCAGAACGTTGCAATCAAGCGTCACACCTTCCGCAAGCGCGGGCCGATCCGTTTCGAGATTTTTTTCACGTTTAAGCCGGAGGCGACGGAACTGAAACTATCGGAAACCGACGTGCGTTCGATCGGCTTCCTGTTCGACCTGCAATGCGGCGATCGGGACGGAGAAGGCGAGCGGGTTATGCCACATCTGCGCTTTCTCAATGCACTCGACGGCAAGCACCTGCAGAAATGGCAGTACAAACGTGAGACCACGGTCTTCACCGCCATTGGCCGGGAAGACAAGACCGTAAGCCACTATCACCTGGCGCCCGAGGGCTGGCTGGACCTGCCGGATGGTGAACAACGGCTCTGCTACAATGAGATCCCGACGAAGGTGAACTGGAGCTATATGCGTTTCGATTTCGACCTCGCCTCCATGAAGGCCACCGGCTTGCAGTGCAACGACCGGAATTTCGACGTATCCGGCTTCGAGTCGATCCGGATTCCGGCGATGAAAAATCTCTGGTGCATGCTGAACTTCTGCCTGTTCGCCGAGACAGATGTCGCCAAGCGCGCGTTTCTCTACGTCGATTCCATCTGTATTTCAGGGGATTTTTGATGCTTCCCGAAAACATCACGGCGGTGATAACCCGCAATGAGTGCTGGAGCGGCGACGCCGCGAGCGAACCCTATGAGGCCGGCTGGGCGCATGAAGCCGTGTTCTTTATTCGGGCATTGAAGCCCCCCGTCGGCGCTGCACCCAAGGGCTGGGTGGAAATCTCGCCTGACGGCATGCACTGGGTTCGAGAAGGAACGGAATTCGCCATGCCCGGCGAACAGGACGGCGTTGCCGTGGCCCGGCTCAACGCCTTCGGCAATTGGCTGCGCGTTGCAACCCACTTTGCCGATGGCGCCGAATGCACCGTGCTGGTGACCCTTCATCTGAAGGCTTGATTTGAGAAACGCGGGTATCGCTTCCCCGCTTTCTCCTTCCGTCAACCAAGATAGGCACCCTGGGCCAAAAGTTCCCTACGCAAATCCGCATAGTCGACATGCCGCGGGCTGGCCCTGTTGCCGACCGAAAGTGCTGCGGCAACACCGGCCGCCTGGCCGAGCGCAAAACAGGGCGGCATGACGCGAATGGCGCTGAGCGCCTCATGCGTCGCCGAGACCGCGCGGCCGGACACCAACAGGCCCTCATGAACGCGCGGCAGCATGACCCGGTAAGGTATCTGGTAGATATTGGCGGCATCGAGCCCCGCGCCACCGGTACCACCGCCCGAGCCTGTGGGGTCGTGAATATCGAGCGGATAGCCGCACAACGCCACGACATCTTCGAAGGCGCGGCCGGAATGCAAATCTTGCAGCGTCAATTCGTAGGCGCCGTCGATCCGTCGGGTTTCCCGCACGCCGATCTGGGTTGCCGTGTCCCGCAGTTCCACCTGTTCGAAGCCGGGCAGATTGCCGCGAAAGAAATCGAGCAGCGCCACGGTCTGCTCCCGGCCTTCGACCTCGGCAAGCGAGAGCTCAAGGGCGTCAGCCCCATTGCGGCGCAACACGCGGCCGGTATTGATGCGCCAGACGCCCGGTTCCATGGTCCTGTAAAGGCCGATGCCGCGGCGAGGCGCGGGAAAGCGGCCCTCTGCCGTCGCCTTGGCGACGATCGAGGCGAAAGGCCGAAAATCCTGCGGATGCGCGCGAATATAATCCTCCACCACCTGGTCATCGACGTTCTGCACGCGGAAGAACAGCGTCTGCGGCTGGGAAAGGCCGTCGCTTTCCCGCCCCTGACGGGTATGGACGCCGGCATAATGGGCGACATCGCCGTCAGCCGAGCAATCGACGACGACCTTGGCACGAACGCTCCTCAGCCCACCCTTGCCGGCGCAAACAACACCGAGCACCCGGGGATTGTCCGCATCATGGTCATCGACGATGGCATCAACGACCATGGTGTGCAGCAACAATTCCACGCCCGCCTCGACGCACATGCGCTGCGCCGCGACCTTCGCCGCCTCAGGCTGGAAAGGGGTCACCTTGTCGTGGCCGTAGACGATGAAGCCGCAATAGGCCGAACCTGCCGGGATCGTACTCGGATGCAACGCGCCGCCGAGCGCGATCATCCGCTGAACGAATTCTTCGTAGATGCCGCGGATCAGTTGCTGGCTGCCGTCGAGCGAATAGGAGGTCATGCAGGGGCCGACGAGGCCCGCCGTGAGATTGCCACCAAGGAAGCCGTAGCGCTCCACAAGGCGTACCCGCACGCCAAGACGTGCAGCCGCCACCGCGGCCGATAATCCCGATGGTCCGCCCCCGATGACGAGCACATCGACATCATCGAGTTCGGGAATATCGGCCGAATAGGCGTAACGGCGAGCTGTCTGATGCATAGTTTTATCCCCTCCCCGGCCTAGCGGAACATCGATCCGCCATCGACATCGAGCGCGGCACCGTAGGTAAAGCTGGCTGCATCCGAGCACAGGAACATGATTGCCGCCGCCATGTCCTCCGGCCGCCCCATGCGCCGCATCGGCAGATTGCCGGCGATGCGGTCCTTCAGCGACTGGTCGATATGGGAGTGCATCGGGGAATCCGTCGGCCCGGGGTTCAGCGCGTTGATGCGGATCTTCTTGCCCGCAAGTTCACGCGCCACCGACTTGACCATCGACAAGGTCCCGGCCTTCGATGCCGCATAGGCGGTATCGGCAATCAGCCCGCCGCCCCCATGCACGCCGGCATCCGAGGCGATACAGACGATGTTGCCGCCATCGGGGTTGTCGAGCATGCGTTTGACTGCGCCCTGCACGATGAAGAACGTGCCGAGCAGATTGACATCGAGCACGCGGTGCCAATGCGCCCGATCCTGCTCGAATATACGCTTGGCTGTGATGATCGCCGCACACGTCACGACGTTATCGAGACGCGCGAGATTGGCGTCACAATAATCGAAGGCCTTGTCGATGCTCTCCTGATTGCTGACATCCACCGTCACGGTATGAACAACCGCGCCGCCATTGCGCAGCTCCGCACCGTAGCGCTTCAGCCCCGCCTCATCACGATCGGCCATGACGACTTCCGCGCCCTTGCTGGCGAAGACCCTTGCAGTTTCTAGACCCATCCCGCTCGCGGCGCCCGTGATAAGGACCGTTCGGCCCGCAAAACTATCATCGGAAAAAGTGGCATAGATCCCAGACATCGTCGCAGCGTCCTTCATTAAGGGCAGCCCAACAACCAGTCAGCAGGCCCACTTCACCATCGCTAGTAACGTAGCAACTATGTTATATAGTTGTAAAGTGCAATGTGGAACCGAATACATTGTCTGGAAACAGAGTTTCGCGTGGCAAATACTCAGGACGGCGGGAGACGGCGGGAGCAAACCGTTGATCGCGCTGCGGCGAAATTCGTCTCCCTATTTTTTGCGTAGACGTCGGCGATACCTCAGAAGGTTCGCGGCCCGCCGAGGGTAATCAATAGGCTAACTTCGGTTCTCCAAGCGGTTTGTTTTGCGCCACTCTTCGTACTCTCCGCGGGCATCGTCATGCAACGGATAGTAGCGCTGCAACGACCCGCCCTCCATAAGCTTCACTCGCGAGAACTCTTCCCAATCGTGATGCTTTTGCGACTCTTCGATTACCTTCGAGGCCATTGCGACCGGAAGCACCACCACCCCGTCGTCGTCGGCGACGATGATGTCGCCGGGGATTACCGTGACACCGCCGCAGGCAATCGGAACGTTGACGGCATTGGGGTAGATGCTGGTCTGCACATGGTAGTTGGGCGTCCAGCCGCGCAGCCAAAGGGGGAGATCCAGCTTCTCGACATTGGGCCGATCGCGCATGCAGCCATCGATCACGATGCCAGCGCCGCCTCTGCCTTTGAAATAGGTCGACATCATATCGCCGAAGACGCCCGAACTCATATCGCCGCGCGCGTCGACCACGACTACATCGCCCTCCTGGGCGTGATAAAGCACATGGCGGTGCAACTGCGTCTCCGGATCGGCATATTCTCCCTCGGTGAAGAGGTCCGGCCGCTGCGGCATGAACTGGAGCGTCAGGGCCGGCCCGACGATCGACTTCCCGCGGTTCTGCGGCACGGGACCGACCATGTGCGGATTGCGGAAGCCCATGTGGCCAAGCGTGCCGGCAACCGTCGCGGCGCCGATTTCATTCAGTGCGTCGATCAGGTCTTTGGGCGGTCGCGTAATGTCGGATATATGCGTCATTTTAGGCTCCGGTGGATGAAACTACCAGTTTGTGACAGAACCGTCGCGGCGCTTCAGGTGAGGCGCTTCCCAGAAACGAAAGCTCTCCGCCTTGACCGCCTCTTCGTTGACCTCGACGCCGAGCCCCGGCAGATCGTTGACCGGATAGTTGGGTCCGTCGAGCCGTGGTTGCACGGGGAAGAAGTCGGAATTGTCGAAGCCGAGCTTTGCTTCGGGCGCCCTGGTCTCGAGCCAGGCGAAATTCGGCACCGCGGCGGCGAGATGGATGGTCGCGGCCGTGCAGACTGGGCCGAGGGGATTGTGCGGCATCAGGTCCACATAGTGTGCCTCGCTCCAGCCAGCCACCTTCATCGCTTCAGTGAGCCCGCCAACATTGCAGACATCGAGCCGGTTGAACTGATGGATGCCACGCTCGATGTAGGGCAGGAACTGCCACTTGCTGGCAAACTCCTCGCCGATGGCGAACGGGATGTCGGTCATCGTGCGCAGGGATTCGTAGGCCTCCGGTGTCTCGTCGCGTATTGGCTCCTCGAGGAAATCAAGCACGCCGCGGCCGAGCTTGTTACAGAAGCTCGCTGCCTCTGCCACCGACAACCGATGATGATAGTCGATGCCGAGGACGACGTCGTCGCCCAGCGCCTCGCGCGCCTTGTTTAGCATGCTTGCTGTAGCGCCGATCGATTCGCGCGGCTCAAAGATATCCTTGCTGTTTTGCCCGATGGGGAAGAAGCGGATCGCCTGCCACCCCTGTGCGCGTAGTTCGCGGGCTCGTTCGATGGCAACATCGCCCTCGGCCTCGTCACCGGTCGAGGCGAAGGTAGGAATGCGGTCGCGCTGCTTGCCGCCCAACAGATCGTAGGCCGGCACCCCCAGCGCCTTGCCCTTGATGTCATGAAGGGCAATGTCGATGGCGGAAATCGCCGCCTGCAGAACGCGCCCGCCTTCGAAGTATTGGCTACGATAGACTTCTTGCCAGATCCGACCAATCTGCATCGCGTCGCGGCCGATGAGAAACTCGCGATAGTGCTCGATCGCGCCGGCCACTGCCTTCTCGCGACCGCTCAAACCGCTCTCGCCCCAGCCGAAGATGCCGTTGTCGGTCTCGACCTTGACCAGCATCTGGTTGCGCGTTCCTACCCATACTGGATAGGGCTTGATCGCCGTGATTTTAAGCTTCGTAGTCATCCACGCCCTCGTTTCACACGCATCCGCTTGGTCTCAGTTGGCCTTGAGGGCCATTTCTGTTTCGCCGTCGAACAGATGCATCCGCTCCTGGTCGAACTCGAGCCAAATCTGCTCGTCGGGCGCAACGGCAATGGTCGGCGGCACGCTGACGTTGACGATGGCGCCCGACAGGAACGCCTGTACGAAGGTGACGTCTCCGGTCGGCTCCACCGTATAGGCCTTGGCAGGGATGCTTCCTGGCACCGCACTCTTGTGCAGCTTGATCGCCGAGTGACGTGCGCCGAGCACGACTTTCTTGGTTGTTGCCCTCGCGACCTTCTGGGCGTTGTGTGGCGAGAGCTCGAAGTGCCAGCCCTCCGCGCTGGTCAACACAGTGTTGCCGCCTGCCGTTGATGCCTCCAGCGGAACAAGGCTCATCGCCGGGCTGCCGACGAAGCTGGCGACGAACATGTTCACCGGATGGGCGAAGACCTGCGCCGGTGAATCGTATTGCTGCAGGTAGCCGCCGTTCATCACCGCCATCCTGTCGGCCATAGTTACCGCTTCGAGCTGGTCGTGGGTCACGTAGATGATCGTCGCCTTGAGGTCCTGGTGGAAACGCTTGATCTCTGAGCGCATCTGCACGCGCAGCTTCGCGTCGAGGTTGGAGAGTGGTTCATCCATCAGGAATACCGCCGGATCGCGAACGAGGGCACGGCCGAGCGCCACGCGCTGCTGTTGCCCGCCGGAAAGTTCGCGTGGCTTGCGCTCGAGCAACTGCGTCATGTCGAGCACGCGCGCTGCTTCCTTGACCTTCCTGTCGATCTCGTCCCTTGGCAGTTTGCGCATCTGCAGCGGAAACGCCAGGTTTTTGTAGACCGATTTCTGCGGATAGAGCGCGTAGTTCTGGAACACCATTGCGATGTCCCGGTCCTTGGGGTCGAGGTCGTTGACCACCCGGTCGCCGATGACGATGTCGCCGGATGTGATGGGGATCAGACCCGCCACAAGATTGAGCGTGGTTGTCTTGCCGCAGCCTGAAGGGCCGACGAGCGCAACGAATTCGCCGTCGTTGACCGTCAGCGAAACATTGTTGACAGCTTTGAAGCTGCCATAGGTCTTGACCAGATCTTTGAGGACCACGTGGGCCACCGGCAACTCCTCTAGTGCTTGACTGCGCCTTCCGTGAGGGCGCGTACGAAGTATCGTTGCAGGACGAGGAACAGGACCACGACGGGCACGCTCATCATGAAACTGGCCGCCATCAGGCCCGGAAAGTCCGTCGTATTTTCCGAGAAGAAGCGCTGGATGCCGACCGGCAGTGTCAACTGCTCGTTCTTGGAAAGGAAGGTGTAGGCGTAGATATATTCGTTCCACGCGCCGATAAAGGAATAGATCGCCGTTGCGATGATTCCTGGCGTCGAGAGCGGCATCACGATCAGGACAAAGGCCTGGAACCGCGTCGCGCCGTCGATGCGCGCCGCCTGCTCGAGCTGCACCGGGATGTTGTCGTAGAAGCCCTTGAGGAGCCAGATCGCCAGCGGCAGGCCGAATGTCAGGTAGGTGAGGACGAGCGACGCGTGTGTGTTCACCAGCCCGATCGCGCGCATCAGGATGAAGAGCGGCACGAGAAAGATCACCGCCGGGAACATGTTGCGAAGCAAGACGGCGAAGAACAGAAAGTTTCGGCCCGGGAAGGTGAAGCGCGAAAACGCGTAGGCCGCAGGTACGGCCACGATGACCGAAAGGATGGTCGTGGCAGTGGAGACGAAAAGGCTGTTCCAGAAGAAGCGCAGGAAGTCCTGGCCGACGCTGTTTTGCGGATCGAGCAGCTTCTCGTAGCTGGCAAGGGTGGGTTGGTCGGGCCACCATTGCGGCGGGAATTGCATGGCCGCGAAGCCGGACTTGATCGAGGTGATCAGCATCCAGATCATCGGCAACGCGGTGTAAAGCATCATGAACACGAGGAAGATGCGTCCGCCCCACCGCCATCCGTCGATGCGCATACGGCGACGGGCCTTACCGCGAAGAGCAGTCTCGGCAATCGTGCTCATACGCTCCCATCCTTCCGCTCGTTGCCGCTCAGCGCACGGACGTAAAAGTAGCCGAACGACATCAGGATCAGGAACAGCAGCACCGAATAGGCCGATGCCACCCCCCAGCGCTGGCGGCCGAAGGCGAGCTCATAAATGTGAGTGATCCAGATATGCGATGCGTTCGACGGCCCGCCGCCGGTCATGATCCAGGGGATGATGAATGAATTGAAGTTGGCCACGGCCAGCAGAAGGATCGTCACGGTCGAGACGTTTCTCAAATGCGGGAAGGTGACGTGCCAGAACCGCTGCCATGCATTGGCTCCGTCGACTTTTGCAGCGCGCAGCAACTGATCGGGAACCGTCTGCAGGCCAGCCATCATCATGATCATGGCAAACGGAAACTCCCGCCAGATATTGACGACGATCAGGGAGGGCAGCACCGTGCTGACGCTGTCGATGAAATTCGGCGGCCTGTCGGCCAATCCGAGGCCGACCAGCACCGCGCCAATGATCCCGAAGTCCGAATGGTAGATCCACTTCCAGATATAGGACGCGGCGACCGCGCTGATGACCCAGGGAATGATCAGGATGGCCCGCAGGATACCGCGGCCGACAAAGTCGCGATGAAGCGCCAGGGCGCAGGCAAACCCCAGGACAAATGAGATCAAAGTGGATCCAAATGTCCAGATCAGAGTGTTCGAGGTGACTGTCCAGAACACCGGACTTGTGAGGATAGCGGTGTAGTTGTCGAGGCCGATAAAAATCTTGTCCCGGAGCTGCAGGCCAGGCGGTGTGTTGAAGAACGACAGCTCGATCGTGTAGTAGATCGGATAGGCTATGACGATGAGCATCACGGCGATCGCGGGAAGCACGTACGCGTAGTCAGCGCGATGCTCCCAAATCTTTCGCAGCACGCCAGACCCCTCGGGTTGCAGTTTTCGGCGCGCCTCGGCCTTCCCAGTCAAGATGGTCACTGTGCCCTGCCCTTATTCTTCGGAAGAAACCGGCTGCAATCGAGGCGCAGCCGGTCAGATCGGCAGGTGTGGACTAGAGTCCGCCGTCCGTCAGGTCTTTTACCTTCTTGGCTGCGTCGTCCGCTGCCTGATCGACGGTCATGGCACCGGTGAGGGCATTCTGCAGCATGTCCGGGACGATGATGTTCATGATCTCGGGGGACTGTGGCAGTGCCGGGAACGGGATGCCGTACGGCAGCATCGAAGTCGTGACATCAAGGAACTTGATACTGTCCAGACGTTCCTTCATCCATTTGGTCTTGAAGCCGTTAAGGTTCCCCGGGTTCGAGCCTGCATAGGCCATTTTCAGCGACCATTCGGGGCTCGCCCACATGCAGCTGATAGCCTTTGCAGCCGGCTCGTCGACCTTGCCGCCCTCGACATATTCGGGCTTCAGGATGTGAATATTCGAGCCGCCAAACACGACGGCACGCTTGCCGTCGGGGCCAGTCGGAATCAGGCCGTAGCGCATATTGTCGATGACGGTCTGCGCTTTGTCCTTGTCGCTGCCCGTCGTCTTTTTCTGCAGGTCGAGCATGACGTTGTAGTCGGACGGGTGCGAGACCATCATGCCGAGCTGGCCAGCGAGGAAGAGGGGCTGGTTATCCGCCTGCTGATTGGTGAGCGCTGAAACCGGAACCGATTTGTCGCGAACATACATATCGTAGGAGGCTTGCAATGCCGCTTTGCTCTGGGGGCTATCGAGTTGGACCTGCTTATAGGTCGGGTTGGCGGTAGCTTCGTCGAAGACGCCGCCGCCATAGGCCCACAGCTGCGGCATGAAGCGATATGGCGTATTGCCGGCATTCTTGCGCGCCACGAGGCCGTAACCGGCAATGCCGAGCTTGTCGTGGATCTGCTTGGAATATTTGACGACGTCGTCCCAGGTTGCCGGAGCCTTGTCAGGATCGAGGCCTGCACGCTTGAAGACGTCGGCGTTCCAGATGAACGCCATCGTCTCGTTATTGGTTGGGATGCCGTAGGTCACCCCCTCCCAGGTCACGGCCTTCATCGCACCGGGCCAGAAATCCTCGGTCGAATACCCTACATCCTCGGGTTTAAGCGGTTCCAGATAGCCCTTTGCGGCGAACTCGGTGCCCCCCAGGATTTGCAGGCGGACCGCCATGGGCGCTGCATTGCCAAGAAGCGCGGTCCGGAACTTGTCCAGCAGGTCGTTATAGGTGAGGGCTTGGTCCTCAAGCTGGATGTTTGGATAGGTTTTGCGGAAGGTCTCGAAGAAATCCTTGTAATACTGGCGCAGGAGGTCGGGGTCGCCCTCGAACACGCCCTGATACCAGAAAGTCAGTCGCCCCTTGTAGTCGAGCGGGGTGACCTTGGCGCAATCGGCCGCCGTGTCAAAGTCCTGTGTGCCGGCAATGGAGCGCACATATTCCGGCGACCACTTGCTCAAGTCGACCGGCGCACCCAGCGCAGACGCGGACATCAACGATACCATCAAAGCAGTGGAGACAGTGCCGCGCAGGACGGCACAGCCGAGTGAAATCCTCGTCATAGGGTATCCTCCAGGTTCTCCCATGCCGCTCTGCGTCGAGGCGAGCGGTCGTTCCTCCCGGTCGCGGGATTTTCCACCCAATGTATCCCTTCGACCTGATCATACGTTTTCAGATCGTAGATTGCCTGTCAACAAGATAAATCGTACATTGTTTATCGAAACATCGCGTGATATCCGAACAATATATGTATTGATTGGGGGCAGCCTTGGCCGAAACAAGCGATTTTAAAGCACAGCCACCCGCAGGGATCGACGCTATCGGGGCCTCCAGCGAGGGCGCCTCGCTTTATCAACTGATCAGGGAAGACATCATCGAAGGGCGGCTCGCTGCCAATGAACGGCTTGTGGTCACCGATCTCGCCCGGCGCCACGGCACTTCGACCAACCCCGTGCGCGAGGCTCTGCAACTGTTGCGCGGGGAGGGCTTTGTCACCTTCGTTCCCAACCGCGGAGCGCGCGTACGGCCCATAGATCAGGATTTTGTTCGCGATATCTATGAGATCGGAGTCTTGATCGAGCCGGCACTGACGCGATGGTTCGTGAATATGGCCACCGTCGAGGACATTGCTGAACTCGAACGCATCCAAGGCCTGATTGAAGAGAACGACTTCGCCGACACGTTCAGGCACAGCGAACTGGACACCGCCTTTCACACCGTCATGTACCAAAAGCACTACAACCGCCATGCCGCCGAGCTTTGGTGGAAGCATCGCGAAGTGCTTCGAGCCGTGAGCCGGCGGTTCAACTTCACGCTCGCCCGGCGTGCCGCGATCCTTAGCGAGCATCGCGAGCTCATTGCGCATGTAAAAGCGGGAAATGCGAACGAGGCAGCCGAACTCATTGCACGCCACGTCGAGGGCTCCGGCCGGCACATCCTCGAACACATGCGTGCGCGTAACGCCGCTCGGGCAGGATAGAATACCGGGCCTGGAATACCGTTATCCCGACCACTTCAGATAAAGGCAGTTGAGATGAAAATCACCAGCGTTCGGCCGTGGCTCATCAGATCCGATGCTTCTTATTGGGGAGAGTTTCTGTTCGTCGAAGTGACGACCGACGAGGGGGTGAGCGGCTGGGGAGAGATCACCACCACGACGAGGCTCGCCAATCGCGCCCTCTGCACGATCCTGCGGCAGATTGGTGCCGCTGTGACGGGCGAGGACCCGGCGCGTATCGAGTATCTGTGGCACAAGATATTCCGCAGCTTCACCTATATGGGCAGTCGCGGCGCCGCAGTCGAATGCGTGAGCGCCATCGACATAGCCCTCTGGGACATCCGAGGCAAAGTTTTGGGCAAGCCAATTTACGAGCTGTTGGGTGGACCGGTACGCGATGAAATTGCGCTCTACACCCATCCCAACCAGGCCAAGTTCACCAGCAAGGAGGCTGTGGTCCGCGAAATTCGAGACATCGTCGAGTCCGGTCACACTGCGCTCAAGTTCGATCCTTTCCCCCACCAGGGCCGCACCGCCGATGGACAGGCCCGCGAACAGCGGGACGGCTACCTCGATGGCAGCATGACCCGCAAGGATGAGCGCGAAGCCGCCGAACTCACGGCTCTGATCCGCGAAACGGCAGGCTCTGATGTCGACATCCTCATCGATGCGCATGGCCGGTTCGACGTTCCCACCGCCATTCGCCTTTGTCGGAGCCTCGAGGAAGCTGGTCAGATCGACTGGTTCGAGGAGCCGTGTCCACCGGAGAGCCTCAACGCCCTCAAGCAGGTCCGTGAGAAGGTCAGTGCCGCTATCTCGTGGGGCGAGCGCGGCCACACGAAATGGGATTTCGTGCCGGTGCTCGAAAACAGGCTTGCCGACTACATCATGCCTGATGTCACCTGGACCGGCGGCATCACCGAACTCAAAAAGATTTCTGCGCTATGCGAAGCCTACTACATCCCGGTCTCGCCGCATGATGCTGCAGGACCGATCAACGTGGTTGCGGGAGCGCAGGTGATGATGACCGTTCCTAACTTCTACAAACTCGAAACGTCGGAGTGGAATCTGGGCAAATACGATCACCTCATCGACAAACCACTCGATGTTTCGAACGGCAGCCTCAAGCTTACGCCCAAGCCTGGTCTCGGCGTCGAAATGAACCGCGACTACCTTCAAAATCACGAGATAGAGCTGGACTAGCTATCACCGCTCTACGCCGCCCAAGCATGCGCGACGACGAGCCCCGCCGATCAGAACGAGGATAAACCATGCCAGAGGCACATGGAGCCGACGAGGCGCTCAATCGGGTGAACACGCATTCCAAGCCGTCCGCCCTCCGCATCACCGACATGCGGGTGGCCGAGATTGTCGGCGCGCCGTTCACCTCGGTGCTGCTCAAGATCTACACCAACCAGGGCATCGTCGGGCTTGGCGAGGTGCGCGACGGCGCCAGCGCCACCTACGCGCTGATGCTGAAGAGCCGATTGCTTGGCGAAAACCCTTGCGACATCGACCGCCTGTTTCGCCGGATCAAGCAGTTCGGCGGGCATGGCCGGCAAGGCGGCGGCGTATCGGCGGTTGAAATCGCGTTGTGGGATCTTGCCGGCAAGGCCTATGGCGTCCCTATCTACCAGATGCTGGGCGGCCGGTTTCGGGATAAAGTGCGTGTCTACTGCGATACCGACGCCACTGTGCCAAGCGGTACGGAGACCGGTAAGCGCCTCAAGCAGCGCATGGAGCTCGGATTCACCTTCCTCAAGATGGATTTGGGATTGATGCAGATCGCGGATGTGCCCGGTGCGGTCGTGTTTCCTGCCGGCTCACTGGAAGGATACCGCGACGGTCCCAGTCGCGGACCACTGAAGACCATTGAAGAGCGGCGTATGCGCAACGCTGCATACGATTTGCATAACGTCCCGCACCCGTTTACCGGCCTGCACTTTTCCGACAAGGGCCTCGATCTGCTTGAGCAATACATTGCCGAGGTTCGTGAGGTCATCGGCATGGATGTGCCGCTTGCGATCGACCATATCGGCCATATCTCCATGCAGAACGGCATTCGCCTTGCCAGGCGCATTGAAAAATACGTGCCAGCCTGGCTCGAGGATGTGATCCCATGGCAATATACCGAGCAATACCGACAACTGCAGGACGCTACCACGATACCGATCTGCACTGGCGAGGATATATATCTCAAGGAGGGCTTCGAGCCTCTGCTCAAGAGCGGCGGCGTCTCCGTTATTCACCCGGACCTGCTCACCAGTGGGGGCATCCTCGAGACCAAGAAGATCGGCGATATGGCGCAGGACAGTGGTGTAGCCATGGCCATCCACATGGCAGAAAGTCCAATCGCCGCAATGGCCGCGGCACATGTCGCGACCGCGACCGAAAATTTCATGGCGCTCGAATACCATTCCGCCGATGTCGACTGGTGGGACGATATCGTCACGGGCCTTCCCAGGCCGTTGGTGAAGGACGGCTTCATCACTGTTCCGGACAAGCCGGGCCTGGGGATTGACGACGTCGTCGACGAGGTGATCTCGCGGCATCTGCAGCCGGGTGTCACCGGCATCTGGCAGCCCACGGATCACTGGGACGATGAGTATTCCTGGGATCGCACCTGGAGCTGAGGCGAAAAGGAACGAAGATGAAGATCACCGATCTGCGCTGCGCCGTTATCGGCAAACACCCGATCGTCCGCATCGTTACGGACGAGGGCCTCTATGGCTTGGGCGAAGTCGAATTCACCAAGTCCTACCTCAAGCCCTTTGTGCTGCATTTCCGCGAGGCGCTGATCGGCGAGGACCCTACTGACGTCGAGAGAGTGATGCTGAAGATCCGCCAACGCGGCTCTTTCAAGCCGTACGGCGCGGCGGTAAGCGCTATCGAGCATGCATTATGGGATATTGCCGGCAAGGCCGCGGGCGTGCCCGTCTATAAACTGCTCGGCGGTAAGGTGCGCGACAAGGTGCGCGTCTACAACGGCTCGATCCGGCAAAAACGCACGGGCGACCGACCGGAGGATTACGCCGCTGACGTCAAATGGATGATGGAGCAGCCGCAGAACTTTTTCATGGTCAAGCAAGGAATCTCGTTCCACTCCAACATGAAGGACACCATCGAGGACTTCCACTACGGCGTGAAGCAGAAGAAGGCCGGCTATCACGGTGCCATGGATCAGGGCATGATCAGCGAGCGCGGTTTCAATCACATGCTCGACTGCGTGATCGCGATGAAGGAAGTGCTGGGCGACAAAGTCAGCCTGGCGCTCGACTGCGGCCCGGGCTGGATGCTGCCCGACGCGATCAAGTTCGCTCGCGCGGTCGAGAAGTACAATTTGATGTGGCTCGAGGATATGCTGACTGGCGACTACGTGCCGTGGGTCAATCCGCAGGCCTATCGGGAGCTGACAACCTCCACCTCGACGCCAATCCACACTGGTGAGCAGATCTACCTGCGGCACAATTTCAAGGAACTGATCGAGACGCAGGCGGTACGCATCATCGGCCCCGATCCAGCCGACATTGGCGGCATTGCCGAGCTCAAATGGGTCGCCGAGCACGCCTACATGCACTCGATCCTGATGGCACCGCACGGCACCGCTAACGGCCTGCTGGGGCTCGGCGCGTTGATCAATGTCTGCGCCACCTTGCCGGCAAATTATATCGCCTTCGAATATCCGAGCGCCTCCGACACCTGGTGGGAGGATCTGGTAATCGGCTTGCCGCCGCAGATCGTCAAGGACAGCATGGTGGACCTACTGGAAGCGCCAGGGCTGGGCCTCGATATCGACGCCGAAGCGGCCAGGACATATCTCAGGGAAGAGGATGCGGGCTTCTTCGACTGAAGCTCTCTCCGCTCTATATGGGTCGGCGACCGCACCCTCTGGGAAACCTTGCCTTACTTCAGGGAGACAGCGAGTGCCCTGGATACAATACAGGCAGCAGAATTCCTGGCCCGGAATGAATTGAACTGGG